>NZ_JADPKD010000042.1:0-1723 GCF_023073735.1 Bradyrhizobium sp. 160 | reverse complement strand
GGGATGTTGAGCGCCTTGAGGTCGACGCCCTCGAGGCCCGGCATGATCCACTGCATCAACAGATAGGTGAAGTCGGCCATGGGATCGCCGAGCGTCGACAGCTCCCAGTCCAGCACCGCCTGCACCCGCGGTTCCGTCGCGTGGAAAATCATGTTGTCAAGGCGATAGTCGCCGTGGACGATGGAGACGCGCGCCTGCTCCGGCACGGTCTTGGGCAGCCATTCGGCGACCTTCTCGAACTCTGGAATGTGCTGGGTTTCGGAGGCGCGGTATTGCTTGGTCCAGCGATCGATCTGGCGCGCGAAATAATTGCCGGGCTTACCGAAGTCGCCGAGGCCGATCGCAACCGGATCGAACATGTGGAGCTTCGCCAGCGTCTCGATCTTGCTGGTGAAGATCTTTCGGCGCACATCGGCATTCTGGCTCGGCAGCGTTGGATCCCAGAACACGCGGCCCTCTTCCATCGACATGATGTAGAAGGCAGCGCCAATGACGCTATCGTCCTGGCACAGCGCATAGGCGCGTGCGACCGGAAAGCCTTGCTTTCCAAGCGCTGCAATCACGCGGTATTCGCGATCGACGGCGTGCGCCGAAGGCAGCAATTTGCCGAATGGCTTTCGGCGCATCACATAGGAACGGTTCGGCGTGTCGAGCCGGTAGGTCGGGTTGGACTGGCCGCCCTTGAACTGGAGCACGACCAGCGGGCCCTCATAGCCTTCGACGTTGTCGCGCATCCAGGCCTCGAGCCGCAGCTCGTCGAAACGATGCCGCTCCTCGACCGGCTTGGTGCCCGAGAACTCCTCGTCTTTCCTGACGCCGTCAGCCACGGTGACGCTCCCTCTTCAGTCCCGACCATTTCAGGTCGAGCATGATCCTAATCGGTAACCACTGACGCACTTGCGTCAAGCGGTCATCCGACGCGGATCATGCCCTGTCGTTTCTTCAAGTCGGGAGCGCCGTCCGGCTCTCCCGCTTCATTTTAGCGACTTGGAGAGTTTGCATACTTCCGAAGTTCAAGTCTGGCAATGGCGCGATTGTGCACCTCGTCCGGACCGTCGGCGAGCCTCAGCGTGCGAATGTGGGCGTAGTCCTTGGCAAGGCCGGCCTCGTCCGACACGCCCGCGCCGCCAAAGGCTTGGATCGCCTCGTCGATGATCTTCAGCGCCATATTGGGAGCTGCGACCTTGATCATGGCGATCTCGGCCTGCGCAGTCTTGTTGCCGACCTTGTCCATCATGTCGGCGGCCTTGAGGCACAGAAGACGCGTCATCTCGATATTGGTGCGGGCCTCGCCAATGCGCTGCTCCCACACCGAGTGCTCGACGATCTTCTTGCCGAAGGCGGTGCGCGAGGCGAGCCGCTTCACCATCTTCTCCAGCGCCTCCTCGGCCTTGCCGATGGTGCGCATGCAGTGATGGATACGGCCCGGACCGAGGCGGCCCTGCGCGATCTCGAAGCCGCGGCCTTCCCCTAACAGGATGTTCTCCTTCGGCACGCGCACGTTCTCGAGCAGCACTTGGGCATGGCCGTGCGGGGCGTGGTCGAAGCCGAACACCGGCAGCATCTTCTCGACCTTGATGCCTTGCGTGTCGAGCGGAACCAGGATCTGCGACTGCTGCTGGTGCTTGGCCGCCTTGAAATCGGTCTTGCCCATCAGGATCGCGATCTTGCAGCGGGGATCGCCGACGCCGGACGACCACCATTTGCGGCCGTTGATGACGTA
>NZ_JADPKD010000012.1:0-1729 GCF_023073735.1 Bradyrhizobium sp. 160 | reverse complement strand
GAGCGAAACATAGTCGCCCGCCCTTTCGCCGGTACGCTTCCAGCCCGCGCCGATTTCCGGGCCTTCGCCATCGCCGAGCCGAATTCGGTAGTCGGGCGCGTTCTCGGCATCCGAGGATTCGGCCGGGACGAGGGTGAGAATCCGTTCGAAGAACAGCGTTTCAATGCGTCCGGTGAAACCGGACTTCTCGCGAGTGAACTGACCGATTTGCGCCATGGGAAATCTCCTTGCTTGCTGGGTTGGGATGCGGGTCAATGGGTGACGGCACGCCAGACGAAACGACCGTCGCCGGCTTCATCAGTCCAAAGCGGGACCGCGCGCGCGACGATCGAGCTTGCAGGCAGTGAGCCGAAATAGCGGCCGTCCAGGCTGTCCGGGACAGTCGGGTTCATGAGGAAGACCTCACCCGGCTGAAGGGTTGTGCATCCGCTCCAACGCGGCAGCGGACGGCCGAGATGGTCGCGATCGTGAGCTGCGCCGACATCGACAGCATCCACGGTGATGGCGTCGCCGGACCGGCACACGGTCTGCCCGGCCAGCGCCATCACATGCTTCAGAAGCGGCACACTCTTTGGCAGGAAGTCGCCATCGGCGAGGAAGTTCGCGATCGGTTCTGGGAGCCGCACCACGACCAGTTCCAAATCGCGCAGCTCTCCAACGGGATGCAGCGTGTAAAATCCTGTCGGCGTGCTTGCGGTGGCGTTCCAGATCAGCCGCGGCGCGGGATCAACGAACGCCAAACCACAGCCGGCGAGCACCGCAATGTAGGTCATCACGACGTAACCGAAGCGAGTCATGGCGTGACGCTCCGGCGCTTGAGCCAGGCAACGTGCTGCTCGCGCGTGTAGGCGCGTGGCACGTTGCCGGCGGCGAGGCGGTTGTGGAGATGGCGCCAGTATTCGGGCGCGGCGTCGGCCGGATCGATGGCGAGTGCCTCAATGGCATCGACCGCCTGCAACACGCGCTCGACCTTCGGCCAGCTATCGACGCGCAGCAGGATCTCGCCGCCGGGACGCACGAAAGGCAGCGTCTGATAGCGCTGGCCACTCTCCACGGCACGAACGATGTCCATGCGCGAGACCACCGTGCCATAGTCGTTCGACGCCCAGCGGACGAAGCCGAAGATGCTGCCGGGTGCAAAACTTGAAACGCTGCGGCGGCGGTCGAGGATCTTCTCTTCGGTGCGGCGGCCAAAGCGCAGCCAGTGCTCGATCCGCTTCTCGATCCAGGTCAGCTCGACATGGGTGAGCGCAACGCCGCGCCGATGCGAGGACGGCACGGCACGCGGCGGCAAGGCCTCATTGTCGTTCATGACGGCTCTCCGGTGTCGGTGGGAACTCGCGCGCTAGCAACTCGCGGAGCATGTCGGCGACGGTGATGCCGCGCTGGAACGCGGCGACCTTGATGCGGCCGCGCAGCGCTAGCGTGACGTCGATGGTCAGACGCGCGGTGAATGCCGGCGCGTCTTCCATGCGGCGCGGCAACGCGTCGTTGGCTTTGATCCAGCTTTCGGCATCGCCGGGACGTGAGGCGGAGCCGCGCTTGATGGAGCGCTCGCTCATGGTGAGAACCTCGCAACTTCAGAGGCGAGCGCGGCGATCTCGCGGGCAGCTGCGCTCTCGTCGGCAAATTCGAAGACGAGCCGGCCGGACTGCGCGGCATCCGCGAAGACGACGCGCTGACCGATGGTGCTGGTAAGCACCGGCGGATCGTGATCGGCGAGTGTTTC
>NZ_JADPKD010000032.1:0-1748 GCF_023073735.1 Bradyrhizobium sp. 160 | reverse complement strand
CCATGCCCGCCGGCCTCCAATCCCGGCGGCAAGCTTGAATCATCAAAACGCTGATTTGTGAATCCCCAGCGATTCAGTCCGATGGGCTAACGCTCTAGCGAAGCGGTGCCCGAAGAGCCGCAGTCGTGGTCGGCTCGGCACGATCGCAACCACCAGGTCAAGCTGAGGCGCGTGCCGCGGCTGATGGCGACTGACGCCGGGTTCTACTCTGCCAGGAACGAGGCCGCTGCGAGAGCAATGGGGTCAAGGGGTATGCATTCCCAATCGATCGAGCAAAAGCCCTGAGCGCAAGCGCGAACAGAAGAAGCGCTGGTTCCGCGATGGCCAAAAATGGCGCACGCGATGTGAGGGACGCATCAGCGTGGTTAAGCGGCGAAACGGTCTCAATCGATGCTGACAGAAGGATGACGCCGGAATGCAGCGCTGGGTCGCCCTCGTCGTGATCTCAACCTCGTCAACATCGGCCGGACGATGAGCAGGCGAGCCGCTCCGTAGACCTCGCCCCCATCATTGCTCGCTTCAGACCCCCGCCGTCCACCCGGCCGGGTTTGTTTTGGTCCATGCCTTGGCCAAAGGCTGGAAAACATCAATTTCGCGCCGGGAAATAGACAAAAGTGGCTATCCACGGGCACTATTTGCCGAACGGAGAATATGCGATGAACCCTCAACGCGAAATTGAGGGTAGCCCGCACTGATCGAGCCGCTCTAGCGGTGTCCGTCTGGAGGGCCTCGCGCTCATCAGCAGACCGCCCTCGTTGTCGCTGCACTCGGTGCCGGCTTCGGCTCATCGTGTCACGCTTCCGCAAGCGGCGATAGAAAAAGTCGACGCGCGCCCAATCAAAGTGCCGAATTGCGTCGTGACGTGTCTGACCGAGATGCTGAAGCGAGCTGCAACTGGACTGCCGAATGACAAGAACGGGGCCATTGTAGAACGCCAACCCCTTTACCCCGAACGACGAAGGGCCACGAGCTTGCGCCTTTAAGGCTATCGCGGGTTGAGAATCGATCAGCCCCACATGCTCTCCACGAGATCGGTGTCGCCACATTAGCTTAGAGCGCGTCTCCACGAGATCAACTGGAATGACGAGCGAAGCGAAAGATCGCGCGTAAGTGAAAGAAAGCGTTCTGCTGACAACTGAGTTCTCTTAGTCCCGGTGTCAAGCGACGTCCGGATTTGACCCCGCAGCGACATGAGGAAGTGACCCCCTTGTTGTTTGCAGGACTGTAGCAAGCCGCTCGCGAAGCGCGCCCGTCATAGCGCTGTAGCGAGCGAGCGGCTTGCTTCACGACTTCTTCTCCGATTTGGCTTCTGGTGCAGCGGGCTTCTGCAGCAGTCCGCTGCGGCGCTTCTCCTTCAAGCGATAGCGTCGCCGCGGATCGTGATGACGTGACTGTGGTGCAGCAGACGATCAAGGATCGCGGTGGCAACCACGGGGTCGCTGAAGACCGAGCCCCACTCGCCGACACTGCGGTTGCTGGTCAGCAGGATCGCGCCTCTCTCATAGCGACGGCTAACGAGCTGAAAGAAGAGATGCGCGGCATTGGGTTCAAAGGGCAGATACCCAAGCTCGTCGATGATCAAGAGCTTTGGCTTGGCAAATTGCGCGAGTCGCTCCTCGAGCCGCCCTTCGCCGTGACCTTTAGCAAGCTGCGCAACGACAGTCGTGGCTGCGACGAACTGAACGGAATGCCCAGCCAGGATCGCTTCGCGACCAAGAGCGACCGCAAGATGCGTCTTGCCAACGCCA
>NZ_JADPKD010000009.1:0-1785 GCF_023073735.1 Bradyrhizobium sp. 160 | reverse complement strand
CCCCCTGACGACACGAGGAATTGACCCCCTCGCGACACGGTCAGAACGGGGGTTTTATGCAGCGACTCAGTTCAGGTCCTCTGCGGTTCAAAGATCCGCGGAGGGAGGCCATGCTGGAGCCGGACGAGGTTTCGGCGATACTCCGGCTCAAGGAGCTGGGGTGGGGTAGTAAACGGATTGCCGGGGAGCTTGGGATTAGCCGCAACACGGTGAAGGACTACGTGGCGGCTGGCGGCTGGACGCCGTATCGGCAGCCGCACCGCAAAAAGGCACTCGATGGCCAGGAGATCTGGCTCAAGGAGCGCCTACGGCAGCACCACGGCAATGCCGACGTGATCCGCCAGGAGCTGGCAGCCGAGAAAGGCATCATCGTCAGCCTGCGCACGGTCGAGCGGGCCGTCCAGCGCTATCGCCAGGAGCTTGCGGCCGAGGCGCGTGCGACGGTGCGGTTCGAGACACCGCCCGGCAAACAGCTGCAGATCGATTTTGGCGAGCGGCTGGTCGAGATCGGCGGTAGCAAGGTTCGCGCCTACCTGTTCGTCGCCACGTTGGGCTACTCGCGCCGGCACCATGTCAGGGCATTCCGCAACGAACGGCAAGAGAGCTGGTTCGATGGCTTGGAAAGCTCCTTCGTGAAGTTTGGCGGCGTGCCCGACGAGGTGCTGTTCGACAATGCGCGTGCGCTGGTCGTGGAACACGATGCCGCGACGCGCACCGTCGTGTTTAATGACAAGCTGACCGCGTTTGCCAAGCACTGGGGCTTCCGGCCACGGGCCTGCGCGCCATATCGAGCCCGCACCAAGGGCAAGACCGAGAATGGCGTCGGCTACGTCAAGCGGAATGCGGTCGCCGGCCGCACCTTCCCGAGCTGGGAGGCCTTTGAGGCGCACCTTGAGGCTTGGACGCGGGAGATCGCCGACCTACGCCAGCATGGCACGACGGGCGAAGTACCGATTGAGCGCTTCAGGCGCGCTGAGGCGCATGCGTTGAAGCCCATCGCCGGCAGGCCGCCCTTCCAGGCCGCACGTGAACTGATCCGTCGCGTGCAGGCCGACTGCGCGGTCGAGATCGATGGCAACGCCTACTCTGTGCCATGGCGGCTGATCGGCGAGACGGTGAGAGCGACGATCGCCGATGGCGTGGTGTGCATCCATCACGGGATCCATGAGGTGGCCGCTCATCCGATCTGTGTCGGCCGTCGCCGTCGCGTCGTCGACCCTAAACACTTTGAGGGCCTGACTGGCTTTAAACCGAGTCGTGCTGGCGATCTCGCGTTATCGCCTGTCGCGCCGCCGTCGCCGACGCTGCTGCGGCCGCTCGGCGAGTACGAAGCGATTGTGGGAGGGGGCTTCTGATGCGAGCCATTGTCCCCGACCGCCTTAGTGATATGCTGACGCGCCTAAAGCTGACGGCTGTCCGCGACCAGCTGGATGGGCTGTTGGATGAGGCCGGCCGGCAAGAGCTGAGCCTACGCGAGACCCTGGTGCTGCTGTGCGAGCGCGAGATCGCCCGCAAGGATGAGCGGCGCGTCGAGATGACGCTCAAACTTGCTCGCTTCCCGTTCGTTCGCGATTTGTCGGGCTTCGACTTCTCGGCCCAGCCCTCGCTGGATCCCAAGCAGATACGCGAGCTTGCGAGCGCCCGCTGGATTGCCAATGGCGAGAACGTGTTGCTGCTTGGGCCACCTGGCGTTGGCAAGACGCATCTTGCGGTCGCTCTTGGTCGCGAAGCGATCCTGGCTGGGCATTCCGTTCAGTTCGTCGCAGCCACGACTGTCGTTGCGCA
>NZ_JADPKD010000005.1:75000-292227 GCF_023073735.1 Bradyrhizobium sp. 160 | reverse complement strand
GATCGCGAGGATGCGCTCGCCTTCTACCGCCGCTTCTACGCGCCAAACAACGCCATCCTGGTGATCGCCGGCGACGTCGATGCCGCCGATGTCCGCCCGTTGGTCGAGCGCAATTTCGGCTCCATCCCGGCCCAGGCCGCCATCCCGGCGCGGCGCGTTCGTCCGCAGGAGCCGGAGCCGGCCGCCCCGCGCACCGTCACGCTGGCCGACCCGCGCGTCGAGCAGCCGAATATGCGGCGCTATTACCTGGTGCCCTCGGCGACGACCGCTGCGGCCGGCGAGAGCGCGGCCCTCGACGTGCTCGCGCAGCTGATGGGCAGCGGCAGCAATTCCTATCTCTACCGCGCCCTCGTCGTCGACAAGCCGCTCGCGGTCTCCGCCAACGCCAGCTATTCGAGCATCTCGCTCGACCCGACCCAGTTCGCGATCTCGGCCGCGCCGAAACCCGGTGTCAGCTTCGCCGAGGTCGAGCAGGCGGTCGATGGCGTCATCGCTAATGTCGCGCAGAACCCGATCCGCGCCGAGGATCTGGAGCGGGTCAAGACCCAGCTTATCGCGGAAGCGATCTACGCCCAGGACAACCAGGCGGTGCTGGCGCGCTGGTATGGCGGCGCGCTGACCACGGGCCTGTCGATCGAGGACATCAGGAGCTGGCCCGACCGCATCCGCGCGGTCACGGCCGAGCAGGTTCGCGCCGTTGCGCAGAAATGGCTCGAGAAGAAGCGCTCGGTGACGGGCTATCTGATCAAGGACACCGCCACCGCCAAGCGCGAGGAGAAGCGTTCGTGACCTATTCCCTTCTTCGCGCAAGGCGCTTCCTGCGAACAAGACATTTCGCGCTGTCCTTCGTTACCGGCGCGGCCCTCGCACTGGCTGCGGTCTCGCCGTCCTATGCAGCCGCAAAGATCCAGCACCTGATCTCTCCGGGCGGCATCGAAGCCTGGTTCGTGCAGGACGCAACCGTGCCGCTGATCGCCATGGAATATTCCTTCGCCGGCGGCTCGGCCCAGGACCCCCCAGACAAGTCGGGCGTCGCCAACATGGTTGGCGACCTCCTCGACGAAGGCTCCGGCGATCTCGACTCCAAGACGTTCCATGAACGGCTCGACCGCCGCGCCATCGAGCTCTCGTTCAACGCCACCCGGGATACCCTCCGTGGTAGTCTGCGCATGCTGCGCGACAACAAGGATGAGGCTTTCGACCTGCTCAGGATGGCACTGACCTCGCCGCATTTCGATGCGGCCGACGTCGAGCGCATCCGCTCGCAGGTCGTCTCGGGGCTGCGCCGCGAGACCACCAATCCGACATCGCTGGCGAGCCGCAAGTTCCTGGAGGTCGCCTTCGGCGGCCATCCCTACGGCCGGCAGAGCAACGGCAACCTCGACAGCTTGCCGACCATCACGGTCGCCGACATGAAGGATTATGTCGGCCGCGTGCTTGCCAAGGATGGGTTGAAGATCGCGGTCGTCGGCGACGTCGATCCGGCCACGCTCGGCAAGCTGCTCGACCACACCTTTGGCGCCCTCCCCGCCAAGGCCAACCTCACGCCGGTCGCGGACGTCGAGGCCGCAAAGCCGCCGCAGCGCGCTTTCGTGACCCTCGACGTGCCGCAGACCGTGATCACCTTCGGCGGCCCCGGGCTGAAGCGCAGCGATCCCAACTTCATGGCAGCCTATGTCGTCAACCACATCCTCGGCGGTGGTGGATTGTCCTCCCGGCTCTATCGCGAGGTCCGCGAGAAGCGCGGGCTGGCCTATTCCGTGTACGAATCGCTGCTCTGGATGGAGCATTCGGCGCTCTTCATCGGCAATACCGGCACGCGCGCCGACCGCGCGGGCGACACCATCGACGCCATCGAGAAGGAAGTCCGCCGCATCGCCGACGAGGGCCCGACGCAGAAGGAGCTCGACGAAGCCAAGTCCTACCTCAAGGGCTCGCAGATGCTGGCACTCGACACGTCCTCCAAGCTGGCGCAAGCGCTGTTGCAGTATCAGCAGGACAAGCTGCCGATCGACTATATCGAGAAGCGCAACGCCATCGTCGATGCCGTGACGCTGGACGACGCCAAGGCGGCCGCCAAGCGCCTGTGGGGCCAGGGGCTTCTGACCGTCGTCGTCGGCCGCGCGCCGCAGGCTGCCGCACAACCGGCGGCAGCACCTGCGACCAAGTCGAACTGACGGTCGGGTAAAAAGTCTCCTGAATGGGCCGGGCTCGTCCCGGCCATTTGCGTTTCCAGATGCACCATTGCCGAACCTGGACGTCCGCGATATGTCCGGACATTACGAATGGTGCCATCATGCTGCGGATATCCCGCGATCTCGTCATCGACGAGGACGACATCGAGATCGGCTTTGTCCGCGCCTCCGGGCCCGGCGGGCAGAACGTCAACAAGGTCGCGACCTCGGCGCAACTGCGCTTCGACACGCGCAAACTGACCCTGCCGGAGGATGCCGCCATCCGGCTTGCCCGCATCGCCGGACAGCGCATGACCAAGGACGGCGTGATCGTGATCCACGCCCAGCGCTTCCGCACCCAAGAGCGCAACCGGCAGGATGCCATCGACCGGCTCACCGAGATGCTGCGCGAGGCGATGGTCCGCCCGATCCCGCGGCGGGCGACACGGCCGACCTTCGCGTCCAAGCAGCGCCGGCTCGAGGGCAAGAAGCGCCGCAGCGACGTTAAGGCGAAGCGCGGGCGCGGTTTCGACGATTGACTGATTGTCGAAAAACCTCCGGCCGCCAAGCGACCGAAGGTTTGCCGTTTCGCAGACCAAATCGCGATGAGATCAGGGTGAATCGTCATCGCGCTTTAGGTCATTGTTTGAGCATGATCTTTGCGGAAACCCGCTGCACACTTTTGCTGATCATGCGCTAGCGTCAGTAGCGCTTGCCGGTCGCGGCACCGCCCGAAACGGAATCGTCGGCCGTGCCCTTGTGCGTCGCGCTGCCCGTGGTTCCGGCGGCGCCCTTGGTGCCTTTGGTCGACTTCATGCCGACCTTCTCGCCCGCGGCTCCCTGCTGTGCGCCGAGGTCCTCATCCTCGCTTCCTGACGCGCCGCCCTGCATGGGTTTGCTTTGCACGGTGCCGCCCGGCCTGGCGCCAGATGACGTACCTTGCGCAAGAACGGGCGTCGCAATCAGGGCCGAGAGAGCGCATGCGATCACGGAGGTCTTCACCAATTTCATCCATTTCTCCTGGATTTTTCGCGATGACGGTTCGGCTGCTTCCTGCGCCGCTCGCCTGCACCGAACCGGTTCATCGCGAAGAGAGTTCGAACGGCGCGGTCGTGATGCAAGCCGCGTGGTGTGTTGATCGTTTAGGGATTTCGCGGCGGTTTCGCGGAATTGTGCTCCTCATATGCGGCGGCTCGTGCACGCACGCCGCATTCATCGGGACTGCCAGAAGCGCTGGATTTCCCACATCTGGTATGTGGGAAGCGCGACCTTCCCCATGCATTTGTTGCGAGGCGGCGTTAGACTGGGACATTCGCCGAGTGAACCCATGCCCGTCCGCCAACTTCCCGAACAGATCGTTAACCGCATCGCCGCCGGCGAGGTGGTCGAGCGCCCGGCGAGCGTGGTCAAGGAGCTCGTCGAGAACGCGATCGATGCCGGCGCCAGCCGCATCGACGTTTTCACTGACGGCGGCGGGCGGCGGCGGATCGGCATCACCGACGACGGCGGCGGCATGACCGCAAAGGATCTCGCCCTCGCAGTCGAGCGCCACGCCACCTCCAAGCTCGACGACGAGGATCTGCTGCAGATCCGCACGCTGGGGTTCCGCGGCGAGGCGCTGCCCTCGATCGGGTCGGTCGCGCGTCTTTCCATCACCACCCGGCACGCCAGCGAGCCGCACGCCTGGGCGCTCACCGTCGAGGGCGGCGAGAAGTCCGAGATCATGCCGGCGGCGCTCGCGCATGGCACGCGGGTCGAGGTCGACGATCTCTTTTATGCGACGCCAGCACGGCTGAAATTCCTGAAGACCGACCGCACCGAGGCCGAGGCGATTCGCGAGGTGGTGCGGCGGCTGGCGATGGCCCGGCCCGATATCGCCTTCACGCTCGCGGGCGAGGAGCGCGCGCCGGTGACCTGGGCAGCGGCGCTGCCCGGCGCGGCGGGACGATTGACGCGGCTCGGCGATATTCTGGGCGCGGAGTTTCGCAGCCATGCCGTCGAGGTTCATGCCGAGCGCGAGGACGTCGTCGTCGCCGGCTATGCCGCGGCGCCCGCACTGACGAAAGCCAACGCGCTCGGGCAATATCTGTTCGTCAACGGCCGTCCGGTTCGCGACAAGCTGATCCTCGGCGCGGTGCGCGCGGCCTATTCCGACTACCTGCCCCGCGACCGCCATCCCGTAGTGGCGCTGTTCGTCACGCTCGATCCGCGAGAGGTCGACGCCAACGTGCATCCAGCCAAGACCGAGGTCCGCTTCCGTAACGCCGGGCTGGTGCGCGCACTGATCGTGCATGGGTTGAAGGAAGGGCTTGCGCGGGAGGGCCGGCGCACCGCCGCCAATGGCGGCGAGAGCGCGCTCTCTTCGTTCCGGCCCGCTTTCACGCCGCGCCCGGCAAGCTGGGACTGGCGAGCCTCGCCATCCGCTCCAGCCGCGTCGATCCCGTCCTTCGAAGGTTCAGCGGCTTCGGCTTTCGCCGAGCGCGCGCAAGCCGCATTCGATGTCGGTGCACCCAGTGCGGACGTGCGGATCGAGGCGCACCCCGTCAGCGATCTCGTCGACCGCCCGCTCGGCGCCGCGCGCACCCAGATCCACGAGACCTACATCGTCTCGCAAACCCGCGATGGCCTCATCATCGTCGACCAGCATGCCGCGCACGAGCGCATCGTCTATGAGCGGCTGAAGGCTTCGCTTTCGGCGAATGGCGTGCAGCGGCAGATCCTGTTGATCCCCGAGATCGTCGAGATGGATGAGGCCACGGTTGAGCGCCTGCTCGATCGGAACGAGGAGCTGGCGTCGTTCGGTCTCGCCATCGAATCTTTCGGCCCCGGCGCGGTCGCGGTGCGCGAGACGCCGTCGCTGCTGGGCAAGACCGATGCAGGCGGGCTGCTCCGCGATCTCGCCGAGCACATGGCCGAGTGGGACGAGGCATTGCCGCTGGAGCGTCGCCTGATGCATGTCGCCGCCACCATGGCCTGCCACGGCTCGGTCCGCGCCGGCCGCCGGCTGCGGCCGGAGGAGATGAACGCCCTACTCCGCGAGATGGAGGACACCCCGAACTCCGGTCAGTGCAATCACGGCCGTCCGACCTATGTCGAGCTGAAGCTGTCGGATGTCGAGAAGCTGTTCGGGCGAAGGTGACCTACGTCTTGCGCTTCAAAAACACGAACTCCGTGTCGTCGTACGCGCGCCGCTCCAATTCTTCGTAACCCTCAGGCGTCACGAACTGCGCGGCCTTCGCCTCCTCCACCACGAGCAGCGCGCCCGGCGTGAGCCAGCCGCCATCGCGCAAGCTCGCCAGCGCTTTCTCCGCAAAACCCTTGCCATAGGGTGGATCGAGGAACACCAGCGAGAAGGGCTCGACGGGATGCGCGGGACCCAGATCGGTCGCATCGCGGCGATAGACTTTTGTCACGCCACCCAGGCCGAGCGCTTCGACGTTATTACGGAGCAGCGCGCGGGCCTCGGCGCCAGTGTCGACGAACAGCGTGAACTTCGCGCCGCGCGACGACGCCTCGATGCCGAGCGCGCCAGTGCCGGCGAAGAGATCGAGCACACGCGCGTCCTCAATCGGATCGTCATAGGCGTGCACGAGGATGTTGAACACGGACTCGCGCAGGCGGTCCGCCGTGGGGCGGATGTCGCGCGAGGACGGTGAGGCGAGATTGCGCCCCTTCAAGCGACCGCCGACGACGCGCAACTAGTCCTCCTGCGGCTTCAAATCGCGCTTGCCGTGATAGCCGCGCTTGGGACGGCGCGGCGGGCCATAGCCGCTTGCTTCCAACTCGTTGCGCTCGCGCGCCTCCTCGCTGCCAGTACGCTGCACCAGCACGCGGCGGCCCTTGCGGTCGTTGATCACGGCGCGGTTCATCGGCTTCTTCGGGGCGTCGTCGTCGCGCGTAGCGGATTTCGCGGGCACGTCGAACTCGGCGCCCGACTTCTCGATCACCTTGTCGCCGAGCTGGTCGCGCAGCACGCGCGACTTGATCTCCTCGACTTGGCCCTCGGGAATCTCGCCGAGCTGGAATGGGCCGTAGGAGACGCGGATCAGCCGGTTCACCTCGAGGCCGAGATGGGCGCAGACGTTGCGCACCTCGCGGTTCTTGCCCTCGCGGATCGCGAACACCAGCCAGACATTGGCGCCTTGGTCGCGCTCCAACGTCGCTTCGATCGGACCGTATTTGACGCCCTCGATCTCGATACCGTGCTTGAGCTCGTCGAGCTGGGCCTGGGTGACGTCGCCATGGGCGCGGACACGGTAGCGGCGCAGCCAGCCGGTGTCGGGCAGCTCAAGCGTACGCGCGAGGCCACCGTCATTGGTCAGCAGCAACAGGCCCTCGGTATTGAAGTCGAGCCGGCCGACGCTGATCAGGCGCGGCAGACCTTCGGGCAAATTGTCGAACACGGTCGGGCGCCCCTCGGGGTCGTCGTGCGTCGTCATCAACCCGCGCGGCTTGTGGTAGAGGAACAGCCGCGTCCGCTCGCGCGGTGGCAACGGCTTGCCGTCGACCGCGACCACGTCGTTCTGCGTCACGTCGAGCGCGGGCGAATTGATCACCCGCCCGTTGACCGTGACGCGGCCCTGCGTGACCATCTCCTCGGCGTCGCGGCGCGAAGCGAGGCCCGCGCGCGCCAGCACTTTTGCGATGCGCTCGCCGGCCTTCTTCGGCTTCGGCGCGTCTTCACGGCGCGGCCGCCCCTCGAAGTCGCGATCGCGCTCGCGATAGGCACCGCGGCCGCCAAAGGCGGGGCGCTTCTCAAAGATCCTGCTGTCGTCCTCGTTCGCGCGGCGCGGACGATCACGGGAATGACCTTCATTGCGCGGGTGCTCGTGCCAGTCGGAGCGGCCCTCGGAGCGCTCGCGCGGACGAGCGAATTTCTGGCGGTCACCACCGCGCCCGCCACGTTCGCCCTCGCTCTCACGGCGGGGCCGGTCGAACTTTGCGCGATCCTCGCGTGGCCGGTCGAATTTGGGCCGCTCACGAAATGGACGATCGCCGCCCGATGCACGATCGTCACGCGATCGCGAGAACCGCGGACGGTCATCCCCGCGGCCGCCTTCGCGGCGGTCGTCACGCTTCTGCCACGGCTTCTCTTCGCCGCGATCGCGGCCGCCGAAGTTTTTGCCGAAATCCTTGCGCGGGCGATCGCCGTGCGGACGATCGTCGCGCTTCTGCCACGGCTTTGAATCGCCGCGATCGCCGCGGTCGCGCTCGGGTCCGCCCCGCGAAAACTTCCGCTCGCCCTCGAACTTGCGTTCCGGACGATCGCCGCGCGGTGCGTAGGGGCGCTTGTCTCCAAATTTCTTCTCGCCGGTCCGGCCGGCCGGGCGGGAATCGTCGCGATCACGGCCGCGCGGCGGACGGTCGTCACGTCCATAGGACGGGCGATCACCGCGCGGCCCAGACGACCGCTTCTCGCCATCGCGCGAGGGGCGATCGGAAAACGGACGGTCGCCACGCGGCTTGAAGCTGCGCTCGCCGCGGCCCTCTGTGCCGCGGTCGTCGCGCTTGAAGCGCGGACGGTCGCTGAAATCGCGGCGCGGCGCATCGCCCTCCTCGCGGCGGCGAAGCGGGCGGCCCTCACGCCCCTCGCGAGGCGGACGGCTGTCGCGGTCGCCCTTGCCCTCGAAGCCGCGCTTGGCGAATTTCTTGTCCGGTCCCCGGGGCTTGCCGGTACGGCCCTTGGAAGGGCCACGATCACGCCGGCCGCGGGAATCGTTGTCTTTGTCGCTGTCGCGAGGCATGAATAATCTCACTCAGGGGTAGCCAGAAAGCATTGTGCGCGCTCGTTCCGAGCCGCATGCTCAGGCAAAATCGGTATCCACTCTTGCTGAAGGCGGAGCTAGTAGCAGGTTTCTGGCGATGATACGAGGCATGAAAGCCCCTTCTTTCATGGATTTGGCGCTCAAGACGGCCGAAAATGCCGGAAAATCGGGCGAAGTTCCGATCGGATGCGTCGTGGTCCGCAATTACGAGGTCATCGCCACCGCCGCCAATCGGACGCTGACCGATTATGACCCGACGGCCCATGCCGAGATCATTGCGCTGCGCGAGGCGGCGAAGAAGATCGGCAGCGAGCGCCTCGTCGACTGCGACCTTTACGTGACGCTGGAGCCCTGCACCATGTGTGCGGGCGCGATCTCCTTTGCAAGGGTGAGACGGCTCTATTACGGCGCCGCCGACCCGAAGGGCGGCGCGGTCGAGTCCGGCGTGCGGTTCTTTGCTTCCCCGACCTGCCATCACGCGCCGGACGTCTATTCCGGCGTCGGCGAGAGCGAGGCGGCGCGGCTGCTGCGGGAGTTCTTTCGCGAGCGGCGCTAATCCGCGAGGAAGAACTCGCGCAACGCCCTCGCGGTGGCGTCCGGGTTCTCCTCGGTGAGGAAGTGGCCGGAATCCACCGGCATGCCCGCGACATTCGTGGCCCATTGCGTCCAGGTGTCGAGCGGGGTGGCGGCGGCCTGGGCGATGCCGGCATTGCCCCACAGCGCCAGCATGGGAATGGTGATCTTCTTGCCGGCCTCGAAATCAGCCTTGTCGAGGTCGTAGTCGAAATAGGCGCCGGCGCGATAGTCTTCGCACATCGCATGCACCCGGGCGGGATCGCGGAACGGGGCGAGGTAGTGCTCGAGCGCGCGCTCGTCGATCGCCTCCAACGTCTTCGACTTGGTCTGGCTCGCCATCTTGAAGCGCAGGAAGAACTCGCCATTGCTCGCGATCAGGGTCTCGGGCAGCGGATAGGGCTGCGCCAGGAAGGTCCAGTGGTAGATCTTCAGCGCGTAGGCGCGGTTCATTCGCTCCCAGTAATTATAGGTCGGCAGGATATCGAGCACGGCCAGGCGCGACAGCCGGCCGGGATGGTCGAGCGCGAGGCGGTAGGCGACGCGGCCGCCGCGGTCGTGGCCGGCGAGCGCGAAATGGACATGGCCGAGGCGCTCCATCACCTCGACCATAGCTTTAGCCATGGCGCGCTTGCTGTAGGGAATATGCAGTGCATCGCTGGCGGGCATGTCGGACCAGCCATAGCCCGGCAGGTCGGCAACGATCAGCGTGAACCTGTCGGCCAGCTGCGGCGCGACGCGGTGCCACATCACATGGGTCTCGGAGAAGCCATGCAGGAGCAGAAGCGGCGGCCCGCTGCCGCCGACGCGGGCGAAGATGCGGCCGAAGGAGGTATCGACCCATTCGGCAGCAAAGCCCGGATAGAGATCGGCGAGATCGGACATCTTCTTGCATCCTTATTGGTCAGTCCCGGGGGGGGGGGCGCCGACAACGTAAAATGTCGAAAACAACCCCATGCACAGTAGCGGTATTATCGGCGGGGCAGCTAACCCCAACCGCTGATTACACATATCTGGATTGCCGATGTGGCGGCGCGGTGGCACCAAAGCCTCGAGATGCCGATCGGCGCTTTTTGCGCGCCGTCCGGAACGACGAGCTAAGTCTTGCTAATTCTTGGCCTTCTCCGCTTCCACCGCCTGCCAGCCGATGTCGCGGCGGCAGAAGCCTTCCGGCCAGTCGATACGGTCGACGGCCTGATAGGCACGGCCTTGCGCCTCGGTCACGGTCTTGCCTAGCGCGCAGACATTGAGCACGCGGCCGCCATTGGCGAGGATCGCGTCATCCTTCGCCACGGTGCCGGCGTGGAAGATCTCGACGGTGTCGACTTTGGCGGCGTCATCGAGCCCACGGATGCGCGTGCCCTTCTGGTAGTCGCCCGGATAGCCCTTCGCCGCAATCACAACCGTGAGCGCGGATTCCGGATGCCAGCGCAGGTCGAAATTCTTCAGCTGTCCGTCGCAGGCCGCAAGGAAGGCCGGCACGATGTCGCTCATCATGCGCAGCATCAAGACCTGGCACTCGGGATCGCCGAAGCGGACGTTGAACTCGAACAGTTTGGGCCCCTGCGTCGTCAGCATGATGCCGGCATAGAGCACGCCGCGGAACGGCGTGCCGCGCTGCTTCATGCCCGAGACCGTCGGCAGGATGATCTTCGCCATGATCGCGTCGTGGATGGCGGGCGTGACCAGCGGCGTGGGCGAATAGGCACCCATGCCGCCGGTGTTCGGGCCGACGTCATGGTCGAACACGCGCTTGTGGTCCTGGGCCGAGGCCAGCGGTATAGCCGTCTCGCCGTCGCACAGCGCGAAGAAGCTGATCTCGCGGCCGGGCAAAAACTCCTCGATCACGACCTCCGTGCCGGCCTCGCCGAAGGCGCCCTCGAACATCATGGCGATGGCGTCCTCGGCCTCGCGCACGGTCTTGGCGACCACGACGCCCTTGCCGGCGGCAAGGCCGTCGGCCTTGACCACGATCGGCGCGCCCTGGCTCTGCACATAGGCGCGCGCATCATCGGCCTTGGTGAATCGCTTGTAGGCGCCGGTCGGAATGCCGAACTCGGTGCACAGCGCCTTGGTGAACCCTTTGGAGCTTTCGAGCTGGGCCGCCGCCTTGCTCGGGCCGAACGCCTTGATGCCGGCGGCGCTGAGATCGTCGACGATGCCGGCCGCCAGCGGCGTCTCCGGGCCGATCACCACGAGCTCGACCGCGTTCGTCTTGCAGAAGTCGATCACCGCGGCATGGTCGGCGACATCGAGCGCCACGCACTCCGCCTCCTTTGCGATGCCGGCATTGCCGGGCGCGCACCAGAATTTGGTCACCAGGGGAGAGGCTGCGATCTTCCACGCCAGAGCATGTTCGCGGCCGCCGGAACCGAGCAGGAGAATGTGCATCGAAGGCTCAGAATGAGGGGTTTTGCTGAGGGCGGAGGTCGCACGAATCGGGGTGGGGCTCAAGGGGGCTGGGCTCCGGACCCCACGTCATTCCGGGGCGCGGCGAAGCTCCTCTTCCCTTCCCCCCTTGTGGGAGAGCCGACAAGGGAAATAGCCCAGCAACATCAGTCGGTCCACGTCGGAGCGTATCGGCAGTTTAGAAAATAGTAGATTCCGCTGATACTCGCGGGAAATAGCGCGTCGGTTCGCTAACGGCAGGTCGCTAGGCGAAGCCCAGCCGGAGCCGAACGCGCCTATGGTGGCCCGGCGCGAGTCAGCGAGCCTTGAAGACGTAAAGCGCGGCGATAACGGCGACGCCCAAAAGCGCGACGCCTAGCCAACCCCAAACGTCTTTGGTCTGGTCGTCATCGCTCGGATTGAAAAGGGCGCGGGTCAGCACGATGCCGATCGCAGCGAAACAAACGGTCCCAGCAATATCCGACAGCGTGAGGGTCGCCAGCGGCGTGTTCGAGATATCCTTCGGTGCCCAGATATACAGCAGAAGAAACAGCGCGGCGTAAGTAAGTAACCTCGTGACGAAGCCAATCGGTCGGAGCCATCGTCGATTCTCGGCAACCCCGGCAGCTTCGATCCTGCTGGCCTCACAGAAGCGCTCGAATTCTACGAGCGAGTCCGCGATCTCTTCCGGAGTGGGCGGATTCGGTTCTAGTTTGAGGGGACTTTTGCGGGTGGACGGGCTTCGACGCGCGATAAGTAGACCCAATACCATCACAACTAACAAAAACAGTCCCAACCTAGCACGGCCACGCCAACTGAATCTGTCATTGCTCAAGTCCCGGAACCGTCGAGCAGCGCCATCAATTCGTCGCCGTCGATGCGGACCGTATCCGTCCCGTCTTCCCATCGTCGGACCATCAGTTCGGCAGCGAGTCGTTGCACCTTGGCTGCGTGCTCTCTTAGGATCTCCTCGGCAAGCCGGTAGCCTTCCGCGCGCGCGGAGCGTCTCTTGGCTTCAGGCAGCTCCAATAGCAGTCTCCGCATCTTCCTGAAGTCACTGATCTTTGTCCCTCGGGACGATCTCGCGTCGAAAGCATGCTCGGCTCTGCAGCCGGCAACACAAACCGCAAGGTTGTTGACCTGCTCGACGAAGTTTTGCGAGTGCGACCTGCCATTGCCGGTCGTCAAATCGATCTCCACGAATACGACATGTGCGCCGAGAACACTCGCAACGATGGCGTGGCCTGCCTCGTGGACCGTTAGCGCGCGATCCCTCGCGTCAAAGTGAGCCACGAACAATTCAATACCGGCTTCGTCATCTTCCTGAGGTGCGCTCATTCGGAGGTGTCCAGCTTGTCCATCTCAGACGGGCGCTCTAAAACCGCACCGTCGGTCGTTTCTATCTGCTCGTCGGCGTTGATCAGCACGCCTTCAAGCAACTCGCGATGCCGCTCCTGCAAAAACGCGAGCGCTTGGCCATCATCGACCTTATGTTCGAGCTTCTCTTTGACGAACTGAAGTCGAGCGTTGTTCTCTTCGAGGATTTCGCCCCAAGTCTTCACGCCGACCTTCACCCTGTCAGTCCGCTGGATCAGACGGCGCTGAGGATCGGGCCCGCCCCGTATGCGGGCCTCGACTTGCTTGTTGTAGGCATCAGAAATGATCCAGAAATGCCAACGCAACCCTTCAACCCGGTTGAACCGAGGGTCTTCCTCCACGGCTAGGGCGTAACCCTCGATTTGATTCAGGTGTTCCGCATTGATAGTGACTTTTGGGGCCTTAAGCTCGATCACCAGATGTTCAAGGTCGTCCGCACGATGTCGGCGTTGTGCGCGCGAGAGCATGAGATCGACTATGCCGCGCGCTTTGTTGATCACTTTGACCGGGTCGTCGATGACGAGATCGGAATCGAGCTTATCCCGATGCACTTTCAGCACCGTAGTAAGGTCCTTGTCGCTGGCCCAGAGATTATACTCCTCTCCGAAAATCCACGTATTTTGCTCTAAGATCTTATGAAGCTGCGAACGCTCGCGCAGCTTCTGGCGAGCCTCGTAGTCGAACAGGATAAACCGCAGGGCTTCGAGGAACTTCAATCGATCAGCGACAAGGGTAGCCGCACTAATGATTCCGGCGAGCGTGGTCTCGTTAAGCAGTTCAGCCAGCTCTTTCTGCTTTCGCTTGGGTAATTTCAGAACTTGATCGAGAATAAGCTGCAGCTCGGCCGGACTGCGCTCGATGGCATGGCGCAACAGCCTCAGGTGTAGGGCGGTTTGCTTTGAGGCCGTCTCGCAGAATTCTGGCGAGGCATCTTGAACAGTAACGGCGACGATGTCGAAAATCTGGCGCTCGGCCTTCTCAACGGGAGTCACCGGGTCACCTTCGTAGGGATAGACCTTCTTTTCCTTCCATTCGTCAACGACGATCCGAGCCCGCTCAGCCCCGCGATTTCGGAAGACCTCTTTGACCTTTGCTCGCGCTTCCTCGATTGAGGCAACCAGAGCCGGGACCATTTCCGCGAGATCAAGCCGTCCGTCTTGATGCAGCTCGCTGATAAAGCTGGATTTCAGGTAAGCAGAAAAATGGAAGTCCCCTACATGGAAGCGCGTCTCTACTTGCGATAACGGGAAGCCCTGCTCGTTGCACAGATAAAGGGTTCGGCGGGTTTGTCCGCGCCATTCGATTATTTCGAGATCGACAGAGTGCTGTTCTCCATCATCGTCCGCGATGGGCGCTAATTCGAAGTTCCATGTACCTGCGATTGCCCGATCCGGGTCGATTCGCTCGCCTGCGATCGTGATCGTAGCGTTGCGATAATCCTTGAGATAGATAGCGAATATCTCAGAAAGCTCTTGAACGGCGTTTTCCGGCTGTAACGAACTGAACTGCCTTTTCAGTTCGGATATCACCACCGTTACTCCCGTGGCAGCGCCGGGAGCCGGTGCTTCCTCCCCAACACGGGCCCGCTCAATCTGTTGCTCCAGCACGGCGACATCATAGCGGAACGGAGTGCCATCTCTCGCATAAATGATCTTCCAATCGACCACCCCGCCGAGGGCAAACGCTTTGAACCGGCCGCGCCCCTCGCGTCCGTGGAGCATGCGATTCAGGCGGGGTGTGGTCAGCCGTAGTTGCTTCCAAGATCCTCCAAGGTTTTTGAAGACCTGCGGAGCCTCATCGCGCGGAATGCCGTCTCCATTGTCCGCAACAACGATTTTAGAGATGCCGCCGATACCGTCTGACTCGAACTCAATGCTGACAGATGTCGCGTCAGCATCGAGAGAATTCCAAATCAGCTCCGCGAGCGCCTGCATAGGCTGCGCTTTCGCCTGCCGCGCGAGAAAATCAGGCCTTACTTCGACCTTTACTTCTTCCTGCATGGTACCCCCTATCTCTTACTACCTCGGAGAGCACTGAAAAGCGAGGGGTTGTACGTTCGTCCTTGACTCGGGTCGCCCGACACTCCCGCAAGAGAGAGGGCACTATGATCTGCATCGCAGAAAGCTACACCTGTTTCCCCGCGATGATCTCCTGCAGTGTCGCCACATGCCGCGCAAACGCCCCCCGCCCCGCAGCCGTGGCCGTTACCGTCGTCTGCGGCTTCTTGCCGACGAAGGCCTTGTCCACCGAGACGTAACCGGCCTTGGCGAGGGTCTCGATATGTGCGCCGAGATTGCCGTCGGTGGCGCCGGTGAGCTTCTTCAGCCGCGTGAATTCCAGGCCGGTCGACTGCGGCAGCGCGTTCAGCGCCGCCATGATCTTCAGCCGCAGCGGCTGATGGATGATGTCGTCGAGCTCGGCCAATTCTAGCTCCGCCGCATCCAGAGGCCGCCGAGGATCAGGCCGCCGCCGTTGACGAACGCCATCCAGAGCGGGAACGCCTCACCGATGTAGAAGAAGCCGATCAACGTTAGCGCCGAAATGCCGAGACCAATCGCAACGAAGGCGTAACCGAACCAGAGACCCGCGAGCGCGTAGAACAGCATGAAGTAGAGCGGCCAGAACGCACCCAACTGGCGTGGCCCGAAATGGCCGATCACGTTGGTGCAGAGATAACCGAAGCCGAAGAACAGCACGAACACCAGCAGCAGCCTGATGCCGAAGGCGGCACCATGCGGGTGATGTGGTGGATTGAACAAGCGAAGCGCAACCAGACCGCCGACGCCCATGACGTCTACGGCAACCCAGGCATAGACTGCGTAGACCGGCCAGAGCCAGGTCACGACATTCCCTGCAAAGACCAACACGCCCCACCACACGGCAGCGATGCTCGCGAGGTCATAGAGCTGCGATTGCTTCACGCGCCGGACGATGTCGTCGATATCGGCCAGCGCCGCGGACGCCTCCTTGCTGTCGATCATGACTGCCCTGCCCCGCGCGTCGCCACATCTTCGGCGATCGCGGAGACGGCCTTTGGATTGGTGACGATGCCCATGTGGTTGACGCCGTCGATGATCTTGACGTCGACGGACGGCTTGATGGCCTGCACGGCTTCCGCATATTTGTCCGAGATCATCATCTCGTCCTCGGCGCCGCCGATGATCGTGATCGGACGCGTCGTCGCGGGAAGATCGATGCGATAGCCGCGCGTCGCGAAATTGCGCATCAGGCGGTCGGAATAGGTCGAGGTGAGATACTTCGCCGAATTCGCCGGCACCGCGAAGGCGAGCACCGGAAGCTGCGCACAGCAGTCGATGCCGAGCCTACGCAGTGCGGTCAGGCCGAGGAAGCGCGGGAGGTCCATGTTGGCCCAGCCGCCGGCCTTCGGCCTGTTCGTCGGCGCATCATAGCCGAGATAGGGCGCGAGCAGCACGGTGCGGACGAACATGTCCTGCATGATCGGTGTCGCGGCAACGCGCAGCGAAAAGCCGGCGCCGGCGGAATGGCCGATCAGGGTGAGCGGCAGATCAGGCGCGTTCCTGCGGACATGAGCGACGAAGTCGACGAGGTCGTCCTCGAGCTGGCCGACATAGCCGATGTCGCCGCGCGTGCCAGAGCCGCCATGGCCGCGGATGTCCAGCGCCCAGGTCTCCACTCCGCGCGCGGCGATCGCATGGGTCAGCGCGTGATTGACGGTGCCGCTGGAGCCGGAGGAGCCATGGATGAAAATCGCGCCGCGGCCCGTCTCCTGGCCTTTCGGCGCATAATGGCGATAACCGATCCAGGTGCCATCGCGGGCCTGAAAGCGTTCGAGCGGTGGCAACGTGGACCAGTCCATGCCTTTGGCTGAATCCGAGACCGATCGCATCTCGGGCGGCCGCTCCAGCGGCGTTGCGATCATGGCGCCCAGGATCAGCGCCACGCCGCCGACCGCACACAAGGTCCATTTCAGGCCGGTCAAAACGCCGCGCAGCAGCCGGATCGCCATGGCTCATCTCCCGAAACTCATCAATTAATAGAGAACTCTATATTACAGAGTACTCTCCTGATCAATATCCGGATTGGCGCCGCGGCGCGAAAATCCTTAACGTCGGGTCTGACCCCAAAATGCCGAATCGTTTGCTAGATGCCGCCTGCGGAACAACTGCTCAACGCGCCCGAATTCACCGTCTCCGAGCTCTCGCTGTCCCTGAAGCGGACGGTCGAGGACGCCTTCGGCCATGTCCGGGTCCGCGGCGAAATCTCCGGCTTTCGCGGAGCGCACTCCTCCGGTCATTGCTATTTCGCGCTCAAGGACGAGAGCGCCAAGATCGAGGCGGTGATCTGGAAGGGCGTGCACAGCCGCATGCGGTTCAAGCCCCAGGAAGGGCTCGAGGTCATCGCCACCGGCAAGCTCACCACCTATCCGGGCTCTTCCAAATACCAGATCGTCATCGAGGCGCTGGAGCCGGCCGGCATCGGCGCGCTGATGGCGCTGATGGAGGAGCGCAAGAAGAAGCTCGCCGCCGAAGGCTTGTTCGACGAGGCGCGCAAGCAGCTGCTGCCCTGGCTGCCGGAGGTGATCGGCGTCGTGACGTCGCCGACCGGCGCGGTCATCCGCGACATCCTGCATCGGCTGGAGGATCGCTTTCCCCGCCGCGTGCTGGTGTGGCCCGTCAAGGTGCAGGGCGAAGGCTCGGCCGAGCAGGTCGCGGCCGCGATCCGCGGCTTCAACGCGATTGCCCCCGGCGGCAGGATTCCACGACCCGATGTCCTGATCGTCGCGCGCGGCGGCGGCTCGCTGGAGGATCTCTGGTCCTTCAACGAGGAGATCGTGGTGCGCGCGGCGGCCGACAGCATGATTCCGCTGATCTCCGCGGTCGGGCACGAGACCGACATCACGCTGATCGATTTCGTCGCCGACAAGCGCGCGCCGACGCCGACGGCGGCGGCCGAGATGGCGGTGCCGGTGCGCAGCGACTTGTTCGTCGAGGTCGCCGATCTCGCCCGCCGCACCCGCGCCTGCTGGCAGCGCGGCCATGAAAACCGCCGCAACGAGCTGCGCGCGGCCGCGCGCGCCTTGCCGGCGGCCGGCGACCTGCTCGCGATCCCGCGGCAGCGGCTGGACTCGGCGGGCGCGTCCCTGCCCCGTAGCCTCAAGGCCAACACGCACGCGCATTTCCGCAGGTTTACCGCCGCCAGCGCCAAGCTGACGCTGCGGGTGCTGCACGGCCAGATCGCGCAGGCCGATCACCGCCTCACTGTTTGCGGCGAGCGGCTCGGCCTCTCCGCGCGCTCGCTGCTGCGGCGGCGGCGCGACCGCTTTGCCGGGCTCGAGGTTCGCCTGCGCGCCTCAAAGCTCTCCAACGCGCAGGCCCAACGCAGCGCGATTCTGCGCCAGCGCGAGCGCACGCATCGGCTGTCCGAGCGCGCGCAACGCGCGCTCGTCACCCTGCTGCAGCGGCTCGATGCGCGTGTCGCGAACAGCGGCAAGCTGCTCTCCGCGCTGTCCTACCGCAGCGTGCTCGCGCGCGGCTTTGCATTGGTGCGCGATGAAGCCGGCCATCCCCTGCATGCGGCCGACAGCGTCGGGCCGAATGCGCGGCTCGAGATCGAATTTGCCGATGGCCGCGTGGCCGCGACCGCGGATGCGGACCGCCCGGCGCCTGCGGCGAAGCGCGTATCGTCGCAGCCAAAGCCGGCTACGCAAGACGCAAAACCCGCGCCGAAGCGCGTGGCCA
This sequence comes from Bradyrhizobium sp. 160, assembly GCF_023073735.1. Taxonomy (NCBI): domain Bacteria; kingdom Pseudomonadati; phylum Pseudomonadota; class Alphaproteobacteria; order Hyphomicrobiales; family Nitrobacteraceae; genus Bradyrhizobium; species Bradyrhizobium sp. 160. The sequence continues at coordinate 274,230 of NZ_JADPKD010000005.1, read as the reverse complement.
AGCCGGTGGATCAGGGTAGCTTATTCTGAGTTGGGACTACGCCGCTTCACCCACACTGTCATTCCCCGCGAAAGCGGCGAATCCAGTACGCCGCGGATCCTCAGAAGATCACAATCGTCTCGGAGTACTGGATCGCCCGGTCAAGCCGGGCGATGACAGCGAGTGTGTGACGCATCTGCCCACACACTCCCCGTCGTCCCGGCGAAGGCGGGGAAACACTGAGTGTCTCTCCGACAACGGCGCCGTGGCCGGCTCTCACCTACACGACAATCCCGCGTCGATCGTGGTCCAGAAGCCGCAATGTTCCGGCGCGAGCTGTGGCGCGCCGGCGTGGGCTTCAAACAGGAAGATCGCGACGGTGGAGACGATCAGGGCGGAGGCGAACAGGACGATACGGCTGCGCATTATGACACGCGTTTAATCGACATCGTGGTCGAATGATGGCATGGCATATGCTGAAAACCGGCGGCGCGCGCGATCCGTAGATTCCCGGTCGGCCATCATGGCGTGCAGGGCGGTGGTCGATGCGGGGCTGTCCGCCTGATGTTGTTCCTCGGGCGGCCCCGCTTCCAGATTTGTGGCCCGCATGAGCGCCGCGCTTGCGGGACCGACCTCCCCGGATGTCGCTTCGCTCATTCTCCCCGGATGTCGCTTCGCTCATTCGGGCTACGGCGCCGCGATCACCGCGCCAGCCATTCCGCGACGTCCTTCTGCGATTCCGCGCGGGCCTGCATATCGGTGCCGAGATGGCCATGCTCGGGCGCGGCGACGTCGGTGCCGCCGGCGGCTGCGTGCAGTGGCGTGTTGGCGCGGTCGAAATCGTGATAAGCGCCGGGATAGACCACGATGCGCGCAAGCGCGCTGCGGCCGCGCGCGCCATCCACCATCTGGCGGCAGGCCGGCGGCGACGAGACGTCGTCATTGGCGCCGATCAGCACCAGGGTCGGCACCCGCGTGCTCCAGCCGAGGCCGGCGGAGATCCGGCAATCGGGATAGAAGGCGACCGCGGCACGGAAATCCGGGCCCAAATCGCGCGCCGCACTCTGCGGCCGCACCGCCCAGAGCAGCGCGCTGGCGCCGTTGGCCCAGCCGATCAGGCTGACGCGGTCGCGCGCCACCCAGTTCTGCTTCATCAGCCAGGCGCGTGACGCCGCGATGTCGGTGACGCGTTCACGGCGCGCCTTGACGTGCATCTCCTTGACGCGACATTGCGGCCCGAGCTCGCGCGAGCCGTAGCTGTCAGGCAGCAGCACCGCATTGCCGGCCCGCAGCAGCCGCTCCGCCCAGTCGCGATAGCGCGGCAGGACGGAATCGGAATGGCCACTGAGCCCGCCGCAGCCGTGCAGCGCGATCACGGCCGGAAAAGGCCCCTCGCCCTCCGGCTTGTAGAGCTGCGCATGCAGGACGCCCGACGACAGCGGGATGTCGACCTGCTGCGGCACCGGCGCGGCGTACGCGGCCGACATCAGGAGCGTCAGGAACAGGGCGGTCAGTCGAAGGCGCATCGGACCCTGCGTCAAGATCCTTCGTCCAAGCACTATCACGCGGAAACGGCGCCAAAACATCACAAACCGGTGGGTTTACCGGGCGGACAAGCCACCCTATCTATGCTACATCCAGCCCGACACATTGTGCCCTCCAAGGTTTTCCACGGAGGGGCCTTCCACGGAGACTTTCGACCGTGCTGAACAAGTTCGGCCCCTCGGGCCATGGCGAAGCGCAGGTGCAATATCTCGACGGCGATTTCCGCGTGATCTCGCCGGGCACCTATGTGCGTTGCGCCATCACCGACGTACGCATCCCGCTCGACGAACTGAAGTACTGGAGTGTGGACCTGCAAGAAGCCTACGCCACGCCTGCTGCCGTGCTCCAGCGGCATTTCCCCGGCGTGCCGAAGCCGCAGGCCTAAGGCCCCGCCCGCAGGTCTATTGTTGGTCCCGGCCATCCGCGCCCACGCACGTCTTGACGAAAGTCTTGCGGGCCGCGCCGACGATCTTCTGATCAACGGCCTGCTTGAGGCAGTCGAGCCGCGCCTGCGCCATGCAGAGCTGCATCTAATCGCGTTTATCCTGTCCCTTCAGGTTTTGCGCCGTGGCGAGGCACGTGACGCGCTTGGTCGCGGGAACCGGCACCGCACTTGTCGGATTTGCCGGAGCGGCGGCAGGCGGCGGCGAGGAGGTCTGAGCAAGGGCGGGCAAAACCGGCAGACATACGAGGCTGGCGACAAAGATCGCGGACCGCAATTTCATCGAATTCTCCTGATCGGAGCTATATCGATAGGCGCACGGCCATGAATGTCGGCTGAATGTCAGCTGATGTCTAAAATTGTCTCGCTCCCGTTGGGCCCCATTTAAGTCGGTCTGCACCACATTGTGCCGGGAAAAGTGGCAGGCGGGCAGGAAGCGCATGGAGCCTCGGAGACTTTGCAGCCGTTCGTTCGATGCACCATTATGCCCAGCAGGATTATGCCCAGCAGGTCATGCTCGTCGGCGCGGACGAACGATTAGCCTGCTTCGACGATTCGCCCGAGATCAGTCGGGCAGCTATGTGCTCATTTCGGCGCTGCTGATGCCGGTCCTGGTCGGCACCGCGGGCCTCGGCACGGAAGTCGGCTGGTGGTACTACAAACACAAGAATATGCAGAGCGCGGCTGATTCGGGCGCGGTCAGCGCTGCGACAGCGGCGAGTGCGGGCACCGACCCCTTGTCCGAAGCCAAGGCGGTGACGGCAAACTACGGTTACGCGAACGGGTCGAATAACGTCACGGTCACCGTGAACCAGCCACCGAAGACAGGCAATCATGCTTCGAATTCGCAGGCCATCGAAGTCATCGTGAGTCAGCCGCAACAGCGGCTGCTATCAGCCTTGTTCGGCTCGGATCCTGTGCTCATAACCGCACGCTCCGTCGCCCTGCCAAATTCCGGGACAGGCTGCGTCCTTGCGCTCAACTCGAGCGCAAGTCCCGCCGTCAACGTCAGCGGCGGCAACCAGCTCAATCTAATCAAGTGCAACCTTTACAGCAACTCGAGTGCAAGTCCCTCGCTCAACGTTGCCGGCAGCGCCTCCGTCGCTGCAAATCAGGTCGGAGTGGTTGGCGACGTCTCCGGCGCGAGCAGCATCACGGCGACCAACGGTATCAAGACGCACATATCGCCCGTCGCCGATCCCTACGCCAACGTGTCTCCCCCGGCGAGGCCGAGTTGCACCAACGCCAAGATTACGGTCAACGCCAATGGAAAAACAAACTCGCTCGACCCTGGCTGCTACATGGGCAGCATTACGGTCAATGCCGGCGCAGTCCTGAATCTAAGTCCAGGCATCTATTATCTGGACGGGGCCAACTTGAGTGTCGCTGGAAACGCCACCATCGCGGGCAGCGGCGTGACCCTGGTGTTTACGGGCTCGGGAAGCGACTGGGGCACAGCTTCGATCGGCAGCAACGCGACCATCAACCTGACGGCACCGACCAGCGGCCCCACGAAAGGCATCGTCATGTACGGCGACCGCAATATGCCGGCCGGGACTGCTTTCAATCTCACCGGTGGCAGCACACAGAACTTCGGCGGCGCCATCTATCTGCCAAAGGCTAATCTCAGCTTCAGCGGCGGCAACGGCACGAGCACATCCTGCACCAAGATCATCGCGGACACGCTGACGTTCAGCGGCACGTCGAACCTCCAGGTCAATTGCACCGCGCTCGGCACCGCGACGATAGGTTCGCAAACCGCACAGCTCATCGAATGAGGTTTGGGTCAATGCAAATTCAGAGCGTCTCATCCAGGCGCCGTCGTCGGTTGCTTGATTCTCTAACAGGGCACGTGCGCGCTGCTGTCGGCGACAAACGCGGCGTCGCGGCCGCCGAATTCGGCATCTTGATCCCGGTGCTGTCCCTGATGGTCGTTTCCGTAACGGACATCGGGCTTGCACTGTATCGCAAGATGCAGGTCGAAAACGCCGCACAAGCGGGAGCGCAATACGCAATTGCGCGCGGCTTTGACGCGAGCGGCATTTCGAACGCCGTAAGAAGTGCCACCAGCGCCACGGACATCACTGCCTCACCTCCGCCGGTCCAATTTTGCGGATGCCCAACGAGTGCAGGTGTCAGCACTGTCACCTGCGGGACGGTTTGCACCGGCGGCGCGCAGGCTGGAACGTATGCGACGGTCTCGGCGCGAGCGACGTACTATACCATCATCGACTACCAGATCGTGGCGGCCACATACACTTACAGCGCGCAATCCACTGCGAGGCTGCAGTGAAACTCGCGGCACTATGGCAAGACAATCGAGGCGCATCGGCACTGGAATTTGCGCTGACCGCTCCGGCGTTCTTCCTGTTCATATTTGGGATCATCGAATGCGGGCTGCTGTTCTGGACTCAACTGGGAATCCAGCATGGGAGCGAAATGGCGGCACGTTGCGCAACCGTCAACAGCACGCTCTGCCCAAGCAGCAGCGCCATCACCAGCTACGCTGCGCAGCAGGCGTTCGGCCTCACGCTCCCTGCGGAGACATTCACCTTTTCTGCGTCAGCATGCGGCAACGAGGTCAGCGCGACTTATGCATTCACGTTTCCGCAGATTCTCAACCTCTCTCCAGTGACGCTGACCGCCCGGGCATGCTTTCCGAGTTGAGGTCGTTGGGAGAGCGCGGCCATCCTGCAACACGGGCGCAGCTTCTCGCGCGACTTGGGATGGAGACGATGTGCACGCGCACCTGAACCGCGACTCTGGCAGCCGAAATGATTTCCGCCGTTCCGATCCGCGTTGCATCAAAGATTACTTGCACTCCGTGGTTCGTCATTTCACGCTGTAGTTGGATTCTTTGTCGCAAATAGGCGCTCTTAAGTTGTTTGACGAAGTCTTGGTGAAACAAAAGGCTGCTATATTGCGTGTTAGGTAATTAGCCCTGCTGCTTTTATCGCGCAGACAATCAAGTCAGCCAAGCGGCGATCGAGCTTTGGAACTGGCGCAGTCTGTGAACGGGCTCATATCGAAGAGTCATCCGGCGGGCTACGATCACCTCGAAAATTCGCGGTGGAATATCTGTAAATCAAAGTCAGATGATGGGGCTGAATCATGCCCACCATATTGGACCTGCTCTATCGTGAATATTGCCGCGCCCGCCTCGCTGAAATGCGGAAGCAGCTTCTGATCTCAGCCGAACGCTCTGAAGCGCTCGAAGCGCACTACCATCCTGCGGATCAGGGTGACGATGAGAGGACGGACGCGCAGCCCAAGACCGGTTGCGGCGCGCCGAATTGAAGCGGCCGAGGACCGGCGATCTCTCCCGCGTGCAGCGACCAAGCCCTTGGCAACAGTTTGGGAGGACGCAATGAATACACCCGAATGCTATACTGTCATGGTAGCCTGCGCCTCATGCCTGACGATTGTCGGGTTAATGGCCGTCGGGGCGTGGTGAGCATGACTGCCGCGACACTTCGCTTTTGGCGCTATGGCAGAGACTCTGGCCTAACGTGCGAGATCAACGCGTGCTGAACCGCCGCTCGCGCGCCCTGTACAGATGGTCGCTGATCACTTCCTGCGCCTTTGCCGGATCGTCGAACTCAAGTTGCACGGCGAACGCCACGATGCCCTCTGGCACGCCCTCACGGCCGCGCAGACGCGCGAGATCCTTTTCCGTGGTCACCAGCGTGAGCTGCTCGCGCCGGGCCTGCACCGCGAGTGCGGCGAGCTCGTCATCCGAGAACATGTGGTGATCGTCGAACCGGCGCGTGCGTGCGACGTCGATGCCGCTGGCGCGCAAGCCGCGGAAGAAGCGCTCGGGATCGCCGATGCCGGCGAAGGCGAAAACCCGCTTGCCAAGGAGCTGCGCGAGCGAAGCCGCATGCGGCTTCAGCCGTGCGCGCAGCTCCGGCTTGTCGCGCTTGGCAAGCTCGGCCGCGACATCGTTCGCGGCACGGCCATCGCCGATCAGGACCAGCGCATCGGTGCGCGCGAGCTGCGCCTGCAGTGGCGCGCGCAGGGGACCGGCGGGAAACACCTTGCCGTTGCCGAGGCCGCGCTCGCTGTCGATCACGATCAGCGAGGCGTCCTTGTGCAGACGCGGGTTCTGGAAGCCGTCGTCCATCAGGATCATTGTGGCGCCTTGCGACTTCGCCAGCGCGACGCCCTCGAGGCGATCGCGCGCGACCGCGACGGGGACTTCGCGCGCCAGCATCAGCGGCTCGTCGCCGACGTCGGACGCGGTGTGACGCGCGCAGTCGACCATAATCGGACCTTTCAGGCGTCCGCCATAGCCGCGGCTGAGCACCACCGGGGTCTCACCGAGCTCGCGCAGTAGCTTGGTCAACGCCAGTACGGTCGGCGTCTTGCCGGCACCGCCAACATGGTAGTTGCCGACGCAGATCACGGGAATGCCGGCATCAAAGCCCTGGCGCGCCATGCGACGCGCAGTGACCGCGCCGTAGAGCGCACCCAGAGGACTGAGGACATGCGACTGCGGGGAGCGTGGCCGGTACCAGAAGGCCGGCTCACGCATTGGCGGCTCCCATCTCGATCCGCAGTTGCAACAGGTAGGGCTCGAGTGCCGCCATGGTGCGATCGAGCGCGCCGCCGAGCTGCTCGACCACGCCCTCGCCTGCGCGCTGCATCTTGTCGCGCGCGGTGGGATCGGCCAGCAATTGGCCGAGCTGCTTGACCAGCGCTTCCTGCGTGTCGACCTGGCGCGCCCCGCCGCGCCCGTCGAGCGTCTCGTAGACATCGGCGAAATTGAAGACGTGCGGACCATGGATGATGGCGGCACCGAGCTTGATCGCCTCGATCGGATTCTGGCCGCCATGATGGATCAGCGATCCGCCCATGAAGACGATCGGCGAAAGGCGATAGAACAGGCCGAGCTCGCCCATGGTGTCGGCGACATAGAGGTCGGTCGTCGCCGCCGGCAGCTCCTCGCGCGAGCGCAATGCCGGCTTGAGGCCCGAGGCGGTGATCAGACCCGCGATCGAGGAGCCGCGGTCCGGATGGCGCGGCACGATCACGGTCAGGAGCTGCGGGAAGAAGCCGGCGAGGCTGCGGTGCGCCGCGATCAGCATCTCGTCTTCGCCCGGATGGGTCGAGGCCGCGACGATGATCGGCCGCCCGCGCGTCATCGCCATCAGCCGCTCGAGCCTGGCGGGATCGGCCGGCGGCGCCGGGACGTCGAGCTTGAGATTGCCGGTGGTGAGGACGTCGCGGCCGCCGAGCGCGGCAAAGCGCTCGGCATCCGTCTTTGATTGTGCCAGACAAATGTCGAACCGGGACAGCAGCGCCGAGATGGTGCCGTGCATGCGCCGCCAGCGCGGAAACGAGCGCGGCGACATCCGCCCGTTGATCAGCACCATCGGCACCCGGCGCGCCGCGCAGGCGAGGATCAGGTTGGGCCACAAATCGGATTCGATGAACAGCGCCAGCGACGGCTTCCAATGATCGAGGAAGCGCGCGACGTAGCGCGGGGAATCATACGGCACGTATTGATGGATGACGTCGGGCGGGAAGCGCTTCGCCACCACGGCCGCCGAGGTGACGGTGCCGGAGGTGAGCAGGATGCGCAGATTGAGATCGCGCAGCCGCTCGATCAGCGCTGCCGCAGCCAGAACCTCGCCGACGCTGGCGCCGTGGATCCAGACCAGCGGGCCATGTGGCCGCACGTCCCGCGACAAGCCCCGACGCTCGCCGACGCGCGCGGGATCCTCCTTGCCCTGCTTCAATCGCCGCTTGATCAGCGCGGGCGCGAGCGGCACCAGGCCGGAGGCCAGGCGCTGATACATTCGCAGCGTCATCGGCAGCGGGTCAGGCATCTTCCGGTCCCGGGCGCCCGAGTTGCGCATAGGCGCGGCGGGTCGCCTCGTTCAACGTCTCCTCCAGCTCCAGCCGAAGCGCTTCCATGGTTGCGGCGTCGGCATCCGGTGGAACGTGGATTTCCTTGATGCCGACCAATGCGCCTCGTCCGAATGGCAAATTGATGGTGGTGCGGTCCCAGTTCTTGAGCCGTATGAAGCGGCTGGTCGCCATCGCGAAAGGCATGATCGGCCGCCCCGATTCCCGTGCCAGCATGATGATGCCGAGCCCGGCCACGCGCGAGCGTTTGGGGACATCGGCGGTCAGCGCGACATTACAACCGTCCTGGAGCGTCCGCACCATTTCCTTGAAGGCGCCGACCCCGCCCTTGCGGTGGAAGGCGCCGCCGTGATCGCCGGAACCACGGATGGTGCCGATGCCGAGCCGCTCGGCGGCGATCGCATTGAACTCGCCGTCGCGATGACGGGAGATCAGCACCTTGGCCCGGTACCAATCCTTGTTCTTGATGAAGGGGGTGAGGAAATGCTGGCCGTGCCAGAAGGCGAAGATCGCCGGGATCTGCGGCTCGACGCGGTCATAGACGTCAGGCGGATCGAACCTGAACTTGTTGGTTCGCCAGACCAGACGCAGATATTCAGCCGCCAGGACCCCGACGGCACGCTGAATAAAGCTGCTTCGCAGCGTATTGCGAAGCAGTTTTTTCAACGCGCCGGTTCTTGATTGGGGTCGAGCAGGCGGTGGAGATGGACGATGAAATAGCGCATCTGGGCGTTGTCGACCGTGCTCTGCGCCTTGGCTCGCCAGGCCGCGTGCGCGGTGGCGTAGTTCGGATAGAGGCCGACGATGTCGACATCGTCGAGGTTCTTGAAAGTGTTGTGCTCGAGATCGACGAGCTCGCCACCGATAACGAGATGAAGCAGTTGTTGCGGGGCACTATCTGGCATGGGTTCTCTTCCTAACGGGCTGCCCGGCAAAGCAGTGTTCGACAAGCACGACGAAGCGCTCAGGGCAAGGGGCGGTTTCGAAAATGCGCGACAATGCCCGCATGACGATCGCGTCCCGCTGCCACCAGCACCCCGTGCGCCACTTCCCGGCGGTTATAGAGGATGGGTTCTCCGGAGAGGTCACTCATCTTACCACCCGCTTCCTGCACGATCAAATCGGCCGCCGCAAGGTCCCAATCTTGGCTGTTGCCGCCCGCAAAAGCCGCATCCAGCGCGCCATCGGCGACCCGGCACAGACGCAGCGCGAGCGAGCCGATTCGCGGATGCAGCTTGATCTCGCCGCCCGTGGCATTGAGCCGCTCGACCAGCGGCTTCGGGCCGGCGACGCGCGCGAAGTCGAGCTCGGACCCGGACGTCGCCCGCACCGGCTCGCCGTTCAGCGTTGTACCCTGGCCGCGGACCGCGAAGAAGAATTCATCGCGCGCCGGAGCGAACACCGCGGCAAGCACCGGTGAGGCATCCTCGACCAGCGCGACGCTGACGCACCAATCGTCATGACCGCCCAGATAATTGCGCGTGCCGTCGATGGGATCGACGATCCAGGTCAGTCGCCGCGACAGCCGTGCCGCATCGTCGGCGCTTTCCTCGGACAGCCAGCCATAGTCGGGCGTCGCAGCGCGCAAGCGCGTTTCGAGCAGATCGTTGACCGCGATGTCGGCTTCCGACACCGGCGAGGATGCCCCCTTGATCCACTTCTTCAGCTCGGTGCGGAACATCGATTGCGCCAGCGCGCCTGCGTCCCGCACCGCGTCCTTCAGCAGCGCCGCATCGCGTGTCAGGATGGTCGCATCGGGGGATTGCGCGTCAGCGTCCGCCAAGCGTCAAACCCTCGATGCGCACCGTCGGCGCATTGATGCCGTAGCGGAATTCGAGATTGTTCGCCGGCTGCATCGACTTGAAGATCTCGAACAGATGCCCGGCGATCGTCACCTCGCTGACGGGATAGGTGATCTCGCCGTTCTCGATCCAGAAGCCGGAGGCGCCGCGGCTGTAATCGCCGGTGACGCCGTTGACGCCGGAGCCGATCAGGTCGGTGACGTAGAAGCCTTGGCTGATGTCGGCGATCAGCTCGGCCGGCGTCGGCGTGCCGGGCTCGAGATGCAGGTTGTACGGCCCGGGCGACGGCGAGGAGGAGACGCCGCGATGGGCGTGGCCGGTGGTGGTGAGGCCAAGCTCGCGCGCGGTGGCGCAGTCGAGCAGCCAGGTCGTCAGCACGCCCTCGTCGACCAGCGCGATCTTCTTCACCGCGACGCCTTCGGCGTCAAACGTCTGCGAGCGCAGGCCGCGCTTGCGCAAGGGATCGTCGACGATGCGAATGTTCTTCGCGAACAGCTGCTGGCCGAGCTTGTCCTTCAAGAAGCTGGTCTTGCGCGCGATCGAGGCGCCGTTAATGGCGCCGACGAGATGGCCGACCAGGGAGCCCGCAACGCGCGGATCGAACACGACGGGCACCTTGCAGGTCTCGACCTTGCGCGGATTGTAGCGCGCCACCGTGCGCTCGCCGGCGGACCGGCCGACGGTTTCCGGCGACAACAAATCGGCGCCGTGTGGCGCCGAGGTGAAGTCGTAGTCGCGCTCCATGCTGGTGCCCTCGCCCGATATGGCGGTGGCGGAAATGCCTTGGCTGGAGCGCAGGTAAGAGCCGTGGAAGCCGGTAGAGGTGACGAGCACCATGCCGCCGATGCCGGCGGAAGCCGAGGCGCCGCCGGATTTGGTCACCCCCTTCACGCCGAGCGCCGCAGCTTCGGCCGCAAGAGCGCGGCGCTCGAGCTCAGATGTCGTGGGCAGGTTGGGATCGAGCAGGTCGAGATCGGGGAAGTCGCGCGCGAGCAGCGCGGGATCGGCGAGGCCGACATATTTGTCGTCGGGCGCAACACGCGCCATCGCCACCGCGCGTTCGGCGAGCTTGGTCACGGCATCGCCGCTGACGTCATTGGTCGAGACCACCGCCTGGCGCTGGCCGACCAGCACGCGCAGGCCGACATCGTCGCCCTCGGACCGCTCGGATTCCTCGACGCGGCCGTCGCGCACCTCGACGCCCTGCGAGACGCCGCGCACTGCGACGGCATCGGCTGCATCAGCGCCGGCGCGCTTGGCGGCCTCGACCAGCCGCTGCGCGAGATCGGAGAGCGCGGACTGATCGAACAGGTCGCGATGGGCCTGCGACGACATTTGGGTCGAAAGCGTCGAGCTTGCGGATGGTGAAGAGTTCACGAACGAAATCCTGTTGGGGCGGGCTCGGGACCGGAACCCACAGATGTGCCCTGATGGCGCGGACTTCAAGCATTTTCAGCCCGCCAAAAGCTCAGATTCGCAGCTCTCGCGCAACGTCTCGTCAATCATGCGCGCCAAGGTCTTGTCAATCATGAGCAGCAGTGACGGTGGGTTAACCAGCCTTTTTAAGCGGTTTCGGAAAGGCGCGCGCTAAGGTCCTCGCATCGACCGGGAACATAATCCCGGCGGGGAGAACTAAAGCCGTGAGGCGTCAAACAGCAACATGCGGGGTCGCTCCCGCCGGGTCGAGCCGCTCCTTGCGGCTCGACCCTCTTTCCCTTCCCGTCCGCTTCGATGCGCACGATCCGCGCGCCGACGGACATGTCCGGCAGATCGAGCTTCATCGCGAGCGTGTCGTGCTGCGCCGTGCCGTTCGCGGCATGCAGATGGCCATCAACGTCCGTGTCAGCGACTTCACCGGCGTCGCGCTGCGCGGCAGTGACGAGGTGCAGACCCTCGTGCTCGTGCATCGCGATCCCTCGCTCTCCATTCCGCTGCTGGTCGGCGCCGATGCCGACGAGATCGCGCAAGCCTGGGCGATCTGGAGCGAGATCTTCGCGCTTCCGCAGCTCGACGAAGGCGCACGCAAACCCGCGCCGCGCCGCCGCCGCGCCAATGCGATCCGCGCCCGCCGCCCGAAATTCTTGATGCGCCGGCGCACCGGCATCGCGCGCGAACTCACCGTTCATCAGGGCGAACGCGAGATCATTGCAAGGGATTGAGTGGCAACTACGCCGCCCGTATTGCAGCGTCGGCGAGTAATCCTGCAAATAGCAACAGCCCCGCATCGCGGTTCGACTTGAACAGGCGCAGGCACAGTTCGGGGTCGTGGATCCTCAGCCGCACGATCTGCCACGCCAGATGAACGGCGAAGGCCGCAAGGCCGAGCCAGGCCGGCCAGCCCGCATCACCTGAAGCCAGCGCGACGCCGATCAGCATCACCGCAAAGCCATAGAACAGGATCAGCGCCTGGTGCGTATGCGCGCCGAACAGGCGCGCGGTGGATTTGATGCCGATCAGCGCGTCGTCCTCCGCGTCCTGATGCGCGTAGATCGTGTCATAGCCGATCACCCATGAAATCGCGCCGGCATAGAGCACGAGTGCGGTGACGTCGATGCGTCCGAAGGTGACGGCAAATCCCATCAGCGCGCCCCAGGAGAAGGCCAGCCCGAGCACGATCTGCGGCCACCAGGTGATGCGCTTCATGAAGGGGTAGATCGCGACGATCAAGAGCGAGGCGATGCCGGTCAGGACCGCGAAGCGGTTGAACTGCAACAGCACCACGAGACCGATCAGCGCCTGTGCGACCATGAAGACCAGCGCCTGCTTCGTGGTCACCTGCCCTGACGGCAATGGCCGCGAGCGGGTGCGCTCGACCTTTTCATCGAGGTCGCGGTCGGTGATGTCGTTCCAGGTGCAGCCGGCTCCGCGCATCACGAAGGCGCCGATGAAGAACAGCACGATGGTGAGCGGCAGGCCGCGGATCTCGTGCGCCATGCCGGCGGCGAGCGCCGCCGACCACCAGCACGGCATCAACAGCAGCCAGGAGCCGATCGGACGGTCGAAGCGGGACAAGCGCAAATAAGGCCGCGTCCATCGCGGCGCGAGCGTATCGACCCAGTTGCCTGTAGAGTCGGCAACGCGGGCGGATGTATCGCTCATCGGGTCAGGACGTTGCCGTTGAGCGTATCGAAGGTGCTGCCGCCCTTCTTGCCGGCATTGGCTTCGGGCGCCGAGCCCGAACCGAGCACCTCGCTCAGCGATGGGCCGGCCGGGCGCGCCTGCTGCTGCTGCATCTGCTGCGCGACCATGCAGACCTTCTTCTGCATGGCCTCGGTGTTCTTGTGGCCGGTCTTCATCTGCTCGCCGATCTGCGGCGGGATTCCGCATTTCGCAGCGTGGGACTCGATGTACTTGATCATCTTCAGCTCAGCCTGGCTGAAATTGCCGATCAGCTTGCAGGCCTCGTCCGGCGGCGCATGACGGTCGCTCGCGGCCTTGATCAGCTTGCCGCGCTTCTCGGCCTCCTCGCGGAGCGGAATGAAGGCCTTCATGCAGTCCTCGCCCGGACCGCCTTGCGTCGGCGGAGCTGCGCTGAAAGCGCCGGCACCGCCGATCGGCGCGGCGCCGTTCACGGGAAAGGATGACTGCGGCGCCGTGCCGACGGAGGCAACGGGTGCCGAGCCGTTCACGGGCGGAAAGGCGGAGCTGGTGGCGGCCTGGTTTGGCAGCGGTGCCGGGAACGCGCTTTGCGCATTAGCGCCCGCAGCACCCATGGCGACCATGGCGGCAGTGATCGGAACCATCAGATGACGGATCATGAAGGCAGTCTCTCCGGCAGGAGCTTACGGGGTTCGGCTTCTTCCAATCGAAGCGCAACCAGCGTGTTCGCGTTTTTACGATTCCCGCCGGCGCTTAACAACCCGCTGAATAGGGCAAGAGCGCGGCGCGGAGACGCACCAATTCGGCGATATTTACCCCCAAAAATACTGGCTTCGGTTAAGAACAGCGGCAAATTGGATCTTTGAACTATGCCTTCCCACGATTTTCGCGCCCCTCGCCTGTTCGTGGACGCCCCCCTCGCCCAAGACGCCAGGGTGCCGCTCGACCGCGACCAGAGCAATTATCTGGGCAACGTGCTCCGGCTGGCCGCCGGGGCCGAGGTTTTGGCGTTCAACGGCCGGGACGGCGAGTGGCAGGCTGCCATCGAAGGCCGCAAACGCCCGGATGGCCTCGTGATCCTTCAGCAGACCCGGCCCCAGGACGGGCTGCCTGACGTGGCCTACGTGTTCGCCCCGCTCAAGCATGCCCGGCTGGATTACATGGTCCAGAAGGCCATCGAGATGGGCGCCGCCACGCTTCAGCCGGTCCTGACCCGGTTCACCCAGGCCTCCCGGGTCAACACCGAGCGAATGCGCGCCAACGTCGTCGAGGCGGCCGAGCAATGCGGTATCCTCAGCATCGCCTCGGTGGCCGAGCCGGTGCCGCTGGAGCGGTATCTCAGCCAGCGCGCCGCAGGCCGGTTGCTGATCTTCTGCGATGAGGCGGCCGCGGTCGCAAACCCCGTTCAGAGCCTGCAGAACGCGCGCGAGGCCGGCAAAGGTATCGACGTGCTGATCGGCCCGGAAGGGGGCTTTGCCGAGGAGGAACGGGCGCTGCTGCTGCGGCAGCCGAGAATCCTGCGGTTGGCGCTCGGCCCGCGGATCATGCGGGCCGACACCGCCGCGGTGGCTGCGCTGACGCTGGTGCAGGCGGTGCTGGGCGATTGGGGCAAGTCCACTTGAGCCGGGAATTGCCCACCCGTTAAGCGATTGATCCTTTGGAGGTCGAAACCGCTTTCGGGCCATGCTAAGGGCTGCGGCAATTCCCGTCCCTTCCCTTGCCTGCCCGGTTCCACCGGGACGATGGACCCCTATTATGACCGCGACCGCCACCTCAAATGCTGCCGGCTCCGCCGCCTGGGCGGATACGCTGCTGTTGTCGTTCGCGCAGGCGGGCTATGTCAGGGCCGAGCCCGCCATCCTGCAACCGGCCGAGCCGTTCCTCGACCTCTCGGGCGAAGACATCCGCAAGAGCCTGTACCTGACCACGGACCTTTCGGGCGAGGAGCTCTGTCTGCGCCCGGACCTGACCATTCCGGTGGCGCGCGATTACCTTGCCTCTGGCCGTGCCGGCCAAGCGGCCGGGTTCAGCTATCTCGGCCCGGTGTTTCGATACCGCAGCGGCCAGACCAGCGAGTTTCTCCAGGCCGGCATTGAGTCCTTCGGCCGTCAGGACCGCGCTGCGGCGGATGCCGAGATGCTGGCGCTGGCCCTGGAGGCAACTGCCGCCTTCGGTGTCGGCGACGTCGAGATCCGCACCGGTGACGTCGCGCTGTTCAATGCCCTGCTCGACGCGCTCGATCTCTATCCGGTCTGGCGCCGCCGCCTGGTCAAGGATTTCAACCGCAAGATCAGCCTGGAGCAGGATCTGGAGCGGCTGGCGGCCGCGGCCACCGCGACCCGCAGCGAATATGAGGGCGTGCTCGCTGCGCTGGCCGGCTCGGACCGCAAGGCGGCGCTCGCCTTCGTCACCGATTTGATGTCGATCGCCGGCACCACCAATGTCGGCGGCCGTACCACGGCCGAGATTGCCGACCGCTTCCTCGAGCAATCGACCCTCAAGGGTGGCGCATTGCCGCGCGAGGCGATCACCGTGCTCAAACGCTTCCTGTCGATCGCAGGCAATCCCGACGATGCCGTCGCAAAGCTGCGTGCACTGACTGCGGATGCCAAGCTCGATCTCACATCTGCGATCGACCAGTTCGAGAGCCGGGTCGGCTTCATGGCTGCGCGCGGCATCGACGTGAAGCTGACGCGTTTCTCGACCGCGTTCGGCCGCGGGCTCGACTATTACACCGGTTTCGAGTTCGAATTGCATCACAGGGGTAATGGCGCCGAGCCGCTGGTCGCCGGCGGCCGCTATGACGGGCTGATGACCCAGCTCGGCTCCGTGCAGCCAATTCCCGCGGTCGGCTTCTCGGTCTGGGTAGACGCGCTGGCCAAGATCGGCCGCAAGGTGGGAGCTTAAGTCATGAGCGCGCCATTCGTTCTGGCCGTTCCCTCCAAGGGCCGCCTTCAGGAAAACACCGAAGCCTTTTTCGCCCGCGCCGGGCTCAAGCTGTCGAAGGCCGGCGGCGCCCGCGACTATCGCGGCGCCATCGCGGGTCTCGACAATGTCGAGGTCGCCTATCTCTCGGCGAGCGAGATCGCCTCGCAACTCTCCCGCGGTTTTGCGCATCTCGGCGTCACCGGGGAAGATCTGGTGCGCGAGAACATCGCGGACGCCGACAAGCGCGTGTCGCTGATCGAGGGGCTCGGCTTCGGCTATGCCGATGTCGTCGTCGCGGTGCCGCAGGCCTGGATCGACGTCCGCACCATGGCCGACCTCGACGACGTCACCACCGGCTTCCGCGAGCAACATCACATGCGGATGCGGGTCGCGACCAAGTTCATCAATCTGACCCGCGCCTTTTTCCAGAGCCACGGCATCACGGACTACCGCATCGTCGAAAGCGCCGGCGCGACCGAAGGCGCGCCCGCGGCGGGCAGTGCCGAGCTGATCGTCGACATCACGACGACCGGTGCGACGCTCGCCGCCAATGGCTTGCGGGTGCTCGACGATGGAGTGATCCTGCGCAGCCAGGCCAATCTGGTCGCCTCCAAAGAGGCCGACTGGTCGTCGCAGGCACGCGAGACTGCGCGCGTCATCCTCGATCACATTGCGGCGCGAGCCCGCGCCAACAAGTACCGCGAGGTCCGCACCCGCTTTCGGCAGTGCGACGCCGCCCTGCTCGGCGAGGCCCACAGCCGGTTCGGCGTCGCGGCCCCGTTTGGCGGACCGACCTCGTCAGGCATGCTGACGCTGCACTGTCCCCCGGGCCAGCTCTATGCGCTGGCGAGCTTCCTGCGCGAGCATGGCGCCGAGACCGTCTCGGTGGTTTCGCTCGACTACGTGTTCGACCGGGAGAATCCGCTGTTCGCCAAGCTCGAGGCCTTCCTGGGGCGGTGAGCCTCAGTTTCGTTCAGCGTAGCGACAGCAAACCGCAGCTACCATATGCTGTTGATAAGACCTAAACGCCTTGGAACCTTGAACGATGACGCTGGGCTCTGACGTTTCCGGCATGACGACCACCGCGGCCAGCGCCGCCGCGAAGGGACTGTCGATTGTCGTCCCCGTCTACAATGAGGCGGCGGGCCTCGCCGCCCTGCACCAGCGGATCTGCGAACTCGCGAAGACCTTGCGGCAGCGCTATCGCCTGGCCTGCGAGGTCGTCTATGTCGACGACGGCAGCGCGGATGCGACGCTGTCGATCGCCCGCAGCCTGCCGGCTGACGCAATCGGCGTCCAGGTGGTCTCGCTGTCGCGCAATTTCGGCAAGGAGGCGGCGCTGATGGCCGGCCTCGACCATGCCCGGCTCGGCGCCGTCATGTTCATGGACGGCGACGGCCAGCATCCGCCGGCCCTGGTCGAGCAGCTGGTGCGGCACTGGATCGATGACGGCTACGACGTCGTCTATACCGCCAAGGCGCATCGCGACAACGAAAGCTTCCTGCGCCGGCTCGCCGTGCACGGCTTCTACGCCCTGATCAATTGGGGCGCGCGGCAGAAGATTCCCGAGGACGCCGGCGATTTCCGCCTGCTCTCGCCGCGGGCGGTCGCAGCGCTGAGACAGCTGCCGGAGCGTAACCGCTTCTTCAAGGGACTGGCCAGCTGGATCGGCTTTCGCCAGATCCGCGTCGACTACGAACCGGCGCCGCGCGCCCATGGCACCACCACCTTCAACGCCGCACGCCTGCTCGGCCTGTCGATCGAGGGCCTGACCTCATTCTCGGTCGCTCCCTTGCGCTTCGCCAGCCTGCTCGGCGTGGTGCTCGCCGGGATCGCCTTCCTGTTCGGCCTCTCGATCCTCTGGGAGGTGTTCACGACTGGCAAGCAGGTGCCCGGCTATCCCTCGCTCGTGGTCGGCCTGATGACCATCGGCGGCGTGCAGCTCATCATGATCGGCATCGTCGGCGAATATATCGGCAAGATCCTCTCCGAGCTAAAGGCGCGCCCGATCTACTTCGTCGCCGAGCACAGCGAAAAGCGCTTCGAGACCGACAACGCCGACGACGCTTCGAAGCGGACGGCGGCCGAATGAGCGCGGCCGCGAGTCTGCGGCGAATCTGGCTCTGCGCCGACGATTACGGTATCAGCGCGGGCGTCAATCGCGCCATCCGCGACCTGATCGAACGCGGCCGCCTCAACGCCACGTCGGTGATGATGGTGGGACCTGCGATCGCGCGCAGCGAGATCGAAGCGCTGGAGGCGGCAGCCAAATCGAGCCCGCATTGCGCGATCGGCCTCCACGTGACGCTGTCGGCACCGTTCCGGCCGCTCACCATGCATTTCCGTCCACTCGACGGCGACATGTTCTTGGCCTTTCCGAAGCTGCTGCGCGCCGCACTGATGCGACGGCTCGACCGCGAATTCTTTCGCAACGAGGTGAAGGCGCAGCTCGCAGCTTTCATGGAAGCATTCGGGCGTGCGCCCGACTTCGTCGACGGCCACCAGCACGTCCAGCTCTATCCGCAGGTGCGCGACGGCTTTGTCGATGCCGTTAGCGAGACCGCACCGAACGCTTGGGTACGCCAGGGCGGCCGCAACCTGCCGCTGGCGCGGCGGCTGGCCTCACCAAAGGCCATGGTGCTCGATATCCTCAGTGCCCAATTCCGCCGCCGCGCCGGCAGCGCCGGCCTCAGCTTCAATCCAGGCTTCGCCGGCGCTTACGACTTCACGCGGGCGGCCGATTTCGGCGCATTGATGCGGCAGTTCCTGGAAGGCCTCCCCGACGGTGGTCTCGTGATGTGTCATCCCGGATTCGTCGATGAAGTCCTTGTTGGCCTCGACCCGATGACGGATGTGCGCGAACGCGAGCACGCTTATCTCGCCAGCGACGCATTCCCACGTCTGCTAGCGGACAGTGGCGTCACGCTGGGGTGAAATCGCCGAAACGGCGGTGCGAGGCAGCTTGTCGCATACCGAAATTTAATCCGGCCGGCACTGTTGGGGCCACAATGGAACCCTACATCTGCCTCGCGCTTGGTTTTGCGCGAAGGAGACAGATCATGACGCCGCAGGAACGCCAGCTCGTCGACGAGCTTTTCGACCGGCTTACCAAACTGGAAAATGCACCGCGCGATCCCGACGCGATCGCCGCGATCTCCGACGGCTTGCGCAAGGCACCCGGTGCGATCTACGCGCTGGTCCAGACCGTGCTGTTGCAGGACGAAGCGCTGAAGCGCGCCCACAGCCGCATCCAGGAGCTGGAAGCGGGGCAGGCGCCCGAGCAGGCGCAGTCCGGCGGCTTCCTAGATACCATGCGTGACACGCTATTCGGCGGCGGCTCGTCGCGCGGTTCTGTGCCGAACGTGCCGCCGCGCGATTCGCGGCCGGTCTGGAACAGCGGCCAGGCGATGCAGCAAGGCCAGCCGGGTTATGGTCAGCCGCCTTACGGACAAGCCTATGGCCAAGGTCCGGGTCAGGGCTATGGCGCGCCTCCTATCGGCGGTGGTGGTGGCTCGTTCCTCGGCACGGCGGCGGCGGCTGCAGCCGGCGTCGTCGGCGGCTCGCTGCTGCTCTCCAGCATCCGCGGCATGATGGGCGGACCGCATCAGCAGGCTTTTGGCGACACCAACGCCTTGGGCGACCGCAGCCCCTGGGGCGGCAGCGATCAGTCGGGCGGCTCGCTCGCGCGCGACGCGGGCCTCAATGACATCGGCTCGAATCGCGACTCCCGCCAGGGCTTCTTCGACCAGGCGTCGAACGACCGGGACAACAACAGCGATCAGAGCTACGACGACGATCGCGACGACAACATGGATCTGGCCGACGACAGCGATTTCGACGGCGGCGACGACGGCGGCAGCGATTACGCGTGAGCAATTCGCCCGATAGATGCGCAGCGGCCGCCTTTAGGCGGCCGTTTTCTTTTGCCGGATAACTCAAGCGCCCTCGCTGCCAGGTCGCGCAGAGAATCCGATCGATACATATGACTAATGCGCCTCTTGTTGCATTGCACGGAGCTGACCGGCCGGACGCGCCGAGTTCACCATGAAACACGAAATCGCCTTCTGACACGCGCGGCCGTAGACTCCCGGATTTCCAAATTTGGACATGGGTGTTCAACTTGAAGAACACGTTGCTCATGCCACACACACCGACGTGGCTGCCTCTCTGGTTATAGTTGGGGTTTTAGAAATGAGTCCACTTCAGCAGCGCATTGCAACCTTGTCCGACATGACAACACATCTCATCACCGAATTGTACGAGTTGGAGGGACTGCACGAGCGTGTCAGGAAGGCGGAGCGGTCGGCGCGGCGGTTGAACCGCTCCGCTCGCACACCGCATTCCCATTCGTCAACTCGTCGTCGCCGCTCGCTTGCCCATCGTCTCGGGTCGACGCGTCACCGCCAGCGAGCATAGACGCTAGCTGAAGGCGTACGCCGGCGGCACGCAACGCCTTCGATGCCGGGCATCGCGAGCTGGCGCGACACGCGGAGTAGTCGGCTCACATCGAGCGCATGACGCTTCACATCACCACGACCTTGGTGCCGACATTGACGCGGCTATAGAGGTCGATGACGTCCTCGTTGCGCATGCGGATGCAGCCGGAGGAGACGTTGGTGCCGATGGTCCAGGGCTCGTTGGAGCCGTGAATGCGATAGAGCGTAGAGCCCAGATACATCGCGCGGGCGCCGAGCGGATTTTCCGGGCCGCCTTCCATGTGCCGGGGCAGATCGGGGCGGCGCGCGAGCATTTCCGCCGGCGGCGTCCAGTCTGGCCATTCGCGCTTGGCCGTGATCGACTTCACGCCCGACCAGGTGAAGCCGGGACGACCCACACCGATGCCGTAACGCATTGCCCTGCCATTGCCCTCGACCAGATAGAGGAACTTGTTCGGCGTATCGACCACGATCGTGCCGGGACTTTCCTTGCCGCTATAGTCGACGAGTTGCTTCTCGAATTTCGGATCGAACGGACGCTGCCGCGGATCGACCGCGTCCTGCTGGACCGCACCTTGCGGAAGCGCGCCTTGCATCTGCGGCTCGCCCATCGGCGGCAGACGGCGCTGGTCGTAATAGGCCGGCTGCTGCTGATACACCGGCCGCTCGGGCGCGTAGGCCGGACCACGACCGGGACCGTCACCGAATAGAAACTCGATGAAGCCGCCGCCCATGTTTGAATTGGAGGCGACGCGCACTGGCGCCTGCGGTATCTGCGGCGCATAGAGCACTGCGGGCGGATCGTTCGGCATCCTGTTGTCGAAGGCGCTGGCGCTGTTTGCGCCCGCAATGACGGTGCAAGCGCTGCCGAGCAGCGCGACGGACATCTTCTTGAACATCGACGTACTCTGTACTGTT
This sequence comes from Bradyrhizobium sp. 160, assembly GCF_023073735.1. Classification (NCBI taxonomy): domain Bacteria; kingdom Pseudomonadati; phylum Pseudomonadota; class Alphaproteobacteria; order Hyphomicrobiales; family Nitrobacteraceae; genus Bradyrhizobium; species Bradyrhizobium sp. 160. The sequence goes on along the minus strand of NZ_JADPKD010000005.1, from coordinate 253,210 downwards.
TCGTCTAGATCGCATGCCGTGGAGAGCTGGCGGCTGATCCGCGTCCCTCGGCGTGGTCAATAAAAAGCAAAAGCCGTTTTGTTTGGTAAACGGAAGCAGCGTTTGGATTCACCACGTCGTCAAGCGCGGGGCAATTTGGCGATCAGCGTTTATTTTCGGTGAATGCAGCAAGGCCATGGTTAATCGCGTCCTTGCGCGGCGGCGCGACGCCGCGCATCAGTTCCTGCTGTGAACTTCGTGTTAAATCGCTTCTGCCTACAAAGACGCGTGAGTGAGGTGGGGGAGTATCGTGATGGCTGTTCACCGCAAACGTTTCCGTGTCGAAGACATCGTCGGTGGCGAGATGCCGATTCTTGACGAAACCGAAGAGGCAATCCCGATGCACAGCGAGATCATGGCCGAGTTGCGAGCGATCCGCGCACAGATGGCGAAGGGCACTATTCCGCTGTCCGGCAGCGCCGCCATGGCGGCGATCGATGCCTCCACCACCCACGAGCTCTCCGAGGCCCGCACCATGCTCGAGACCTACCGGGCCCAGATCGAGCAGTGCGAGAAGCTGAAGGTCGAGCTCGACCTCATCCACGACGCCATCGACCGCACCAAGCGCGAGATCGCGACGCTGCACGGTAAGAGCTTCGACGGCGGCGAAATGGCCAAGGTCAATGGCGAGCTTGGCGCGGTCGTCGGCGGCACCGAGCAGGCGACCCAGCAAATCCTCGAAGCCGCCGAGTCGATCGACCAGGCGGCCAGCGCGATGTCCAAGGTGCAATCGGCCGATCAGCAGAAGCGGCTCGCCGACGACATCCAGGAACGCGTCATCTCGATCTTCGAAGCCTGCAACTTCCAGGACCTGACCGGCCAGCGCATCAGCAAGGTCATGACCACGATGAAGTTCATCGAGCAGCACATCAATGCGATGATGGAGATCTGGGGCGGCGTCGACGCGATCAAAGCCCATGTGCCCGCGCATGTCGACAACCGCAGCGAGGACGAGAAGCTCCTCAACGGCCCGAAGCTCGCCGGCGACGTCGGCCACGCCTCGCAGGACGACATCGACGCGCTGTTCGACTGAGCGGACGCGAGGATAAGAACGAGACGTCGGCCTTGGGGGCCGGCGTTCTTGTTTTTGGAGACGTCGATCGCGCGCCCTTCTTCCCTTCTCCCCTTGTGGGAGAAGGTGGCGCGAAGCGCCGGATGAGGGGTCTGTATCCGCGAACTCAAATGAAGTTGAATTTCGGGGAGAGAGACCCCTCACCCGTCTCGCCGCTGTCGCGGCGAGCCAACCTCTCCCACAAGGGGAAAGGGGAAAAGTCAATCACGCTCTCGGCGCGCAGCGGACGTAGACCATGTTGCCGTAGCGGGTGGCAGCGTCCTTGTCGATGAAACGGGTGATCAGCACGCGGCCGTCGAAGGAGATGATCTCGCGGTCCTGCTCGCCCGGCGTCGGGCCGGCCGGCCCGATGTAATTCTTGCCGCTCGGGGAGCCCTTCAGCCGCAGCTCCTGCGGGGTCGCCTGGTCGGCCAGATGCATGATCACGCCGCCGGAAGAGCCGGCGGTGATCACATAAGGATTCTTGCACTGGGCCCGGGCGGCCGCCTCGGTGCGGGCCCGGTCGGCCGGATTCTGGAACGAGGCGAGGCCCCAGCGGCCGACGATCTCGTCGGGACGGATCGTTGCGGGCATCTCCGGACCGGTGCCGGGCTCAGCCTCGGGCGGCGGCGAAGACGACGAGAAGGACGGCAGGCTCATGCCGCCGCCGCAGGCGCCCAGCAATAGCGCCAGGCAAGTCGCGGCGGCCAGATTGGCAACCGTGCGCGCGCGAGCTGAATTGATCATGGCATTCCCCCGAACAAGACCATGGCCGCACCCCTGCCGCAGCCAAGCGCAAAACCGCTGCCGGAGCAATGCCGTCGTTTGATACGCCGGCGCCCCGAACGAGTTTCCAATGCCACCATCCTATATCCGCCTCACCAATCGCTTAACCACCTTTGCTTGACAGGATCGCGGCCAAGCCATATTTCCGGGCGCACTATTAGCACTCGGAAAGCCCGATTGCTAAGCGCGCCGTCCGCTCCTCGGCAAGAGGGTGGGCGGAAGCGCCGCCCCAACCCACTTCCACTACTTCCGAAGCGAGCCTCCAAAGGGAAACGTCATGGCTAAATCCAAATTTCGTCCGCTGCATGACCGTGTCGTGGTTAAACGTATCGACGCCGAGGAAAAGACCAAGGGCGGCATCATCATTCCCGACACTGCCAAGGAAAAGCCCTCCCAGGGCGAAATCGTCGCCGTCGGACCCGGCGGCCGCGACGAGACCGGCAAGCTGATCCCGATCGACCTCAAGGTCGGCGACCGCGTGCTGTTCGGCAAGTGGTCGGGCACCGAGGTCAAGATCGAGAACGAAGAGCTCCTGATCATGAAGGAGTCGGACATCATGGGCGTGCTGGCCTAAGACCAACCGCCTGAACGGCCGCTGAATATCCCTACTGTCATGCCCGGGCCTGACCCGGGCATCCATCATTCTTCGCTTGAAGATGGATTGCCGGGTCGAGCCCGGTAATGACGAAGGGAAGCGCGGCAGACACAACACCAAACACGAGAGACTGCAGATATGGCTGCCAAAGACGTCAAGTTTTCCGGAGACGCGCGCGATCGCATGCTGCGCGGCGTCGACATTCTCGCCAACGCCGTCAAGGTGACGCTCGGCCCGAAGGGCCGCAACGTCGTCATCGAGAAGAGTTTTGGCGCACCCCGCATCACCAAGGACGGCGTCACCGTCGCCAAGGAGATCGAGCTCGAGGACAAGTTCGAGAACATGGGCGCCCAGATGGTGCGTGAGGTCGCCTCCAAGACCAACGACCTCGCCGGTGACGGCACCACCACCGCAACCGTGCTGGCCCAGGCCATCGTGCGCGAAGGCGCCAAGGCGGTTGCCGCCGGCATGAACCCGATGGACCTCAAGCGCGGCATCGACATCGCGGTTGCCGCGGTAGTCAAGGACATCGAAAAGCGCGCCAAGCCGGTCGCCGCCTCCTCCGAGGTTGCCCAGGTCGGCACCATCTCGGCCAACGGCGATGCCGCCATCGGCAAGATGATCGCCCAGGCGATGCAGAAGGTCGGCAACGAGGGCGTCATCACCGTCGAGGAGAACAAGTCGCTCGACACCGAAGTCGACATCGTCGAGGGCATGAAGTTCGACCGCGGCTATCTCAGCCCCTACTTCGTCACCAATGCCGAGAAGATGACCGCCGAGCTCGAGGACGCCTACATCCTCCTGCACGAGAAGAAGCTCTCGGGCCTGCAGGCCATGCTGCCGGTGCTCGAAGCCGTGGTGCAGTCCGGCAAGCCGCTCGTCATCATCGCCGAGGACGTCGAGGGCGAGGCATTGGCCACCCTGGTCGTGAACCGCCTGCGCGGCGGCCTCAAGGTCGCAGCCGTCAAGGCGCCGGGCTTCGGCGACCGCCGCAAGGCCATGCTCGAGGACATCGCGATCCTCACCGGCGGCCAGCTGATCTCCGAGGAGCTCGGCATCAAGCTCGAAAACGTCACGGTGAAGATGCTCGGCCGCGCCAAGAAGGTGGTGATCGACAAGGAGAACACCACGATCGTCAACGGCGCCGGCAAGAAGCCCGACATCGAGGCCCGCGTCGGCCAGATCAAGGCTCAGATCGAGGAGACCACCTCGGACTACGACCGTGAGAAGCTCCAGGAGCGCCTCGCCAAGCTCGCCGGCGGCGTCGCGGTGATCCGCGTCGGCGGCGCGACTGAGATCGAGGTCAAGGAGAAGAAGGACCGCGTTGAGGACGCGCTCAACGCCACCCGCGCCGCGGTGCAGGAAGGCATCGTGCCCGGCGGTGGCGTTGCGCTGCTGCGCGCCAAGAAGGCGGTCGGCCGCCTCTCCAACGCCAATGCGGACGTCCAGGCCGGCATCAACATCGTGCTGAAGGCGCTCGAAGCCCCGATCCGCCAGATCTCCGAGAACGCGGGCGTGGAAGGCTCGATCGTCGTCGGCAATATCCTGGAGAACAAGTCCGAGACCTTCGGCTTCGACGCCCAGACCGAGGCCTATGTCGACATGGTCGAGAAGGGCATCATCGATCCCGCCAAGGTGGTCCGCACCGCGCTGCAGGACGCCTCCTCCGTGGCCGGCCTGCTGGTGACCACCGAGGCCATGGTCGCCGAGACGCCGAAGAAGGAAGCGCCGCCCGCCATGCCGGCCGGCGGCGGCATGGGCGGCTTCTAACGCCCATCTCACCTTACAATGTTGCGAAGGCCGCCTCCGGGCGGCCTTCTTTTTTGCCGACCCTGCCCCTCCGCTTTCCGATTCAACCGGCGGCCAAAACCCACTACGGTGGCGCCGATTCTGATGGCTCGAGGATTTCGTCGATGCGCGCGCTCCTGGTTTGTTCGACCGCCCTTTTGGCAGCCTTGCTCGCCGTTTCGCCTGAGGTCGCTTCCGCCCAGATGAAGCTATCACCGAAGGCCACGACGCCGGGTGGAACCGAGACGCGCTATTTCACGTCGATCGACGGGCTGATGGACGGTAATGCCGACGCGATCCTGAAGGAGACGCGTCAGGGTAAGACGGTCACGGCGGCCGTGCTCGACGTCTGCTATCCGATGGCGAAGAATTCCGACCGCAAGGACCGCTTCGTCGTCAATCTTCAGGTTGCAGGCCAGAACCTGACGGGCACGACGCAGAGCCTCGGCGCGAAGGCACCCGTCAGTGTCAAGCTGCTGCGCAAGCAGGTCGGGGACATGTTCGAATTCCGCGGTCAGATCACGATCGGACAGGTCGTGACCGAGGTCACCTCGTCCGACAATTCCGATCTCAGCGAGAAGGAATTCCTGGACAACCAGACCTCCGATGACGGCATCACGCCGCAGCCGAAGGATTTCACCGACGTCTCGCCGGAGGCGATCGCGGTCAAGGTCAAGCTCGATGCCGCGACCGACTTCCTGAAGAGCCTGAAGGGCCAGGAGGTCGAGGTGACGCTGGCCAGCCTCAATGTCAGCTGCGACGCCCTGCGCGCCGGTGAGCAGACCATCAACATGTCCGTCGATCCGGAGCGCGCGGGCGCACTGCTGGCAAAGTTCAAGACGATGCCCGGCGTCACCGCCGCCGGGTGGACCGCGGGCATGACCGAGATGGACCGCACCATCCGCTTCCCCGCCGCCGACTGGCGCGACGGCGACAAGATCAACCGCGACAAGCTCGCGACCGCGGTTGCGGGCGTGCTGAGCAGGACGCTCGCGGCAAAGCCGGTCTCACAGAGCTTCAACCCCGCCACCGGCAAGCTCAAGCTGGTGTTCAAGCGGCCGAACCAGGATCACCCGGCGCTAGAGCTCACCGACACGATCGAGGTCGCAGGGCTCGTTTCGCCCGACAAGCCCGGCACGACCGACAAGCTGATGCTCTGGATCGGCAGCCCCGCGACGACCACGGCCGATGAGAGCGCCGGCGCCAGGCTCAATCTGTCCGACGACGCGAGCCCCGACGAAGAAGGCGATCTGCCCGACGACAACGGCTCGATCGAGGCGCTTGCCAGGGAGCTGAAGGGTCAGCGCTGGGACGCCGACAAGTCGGTGTGGAAGTGACGAAGTCATTCCGGGGCGACGCACCAGCGTCGAACCATGGTGCGCAATCGCGCCCCTGAATCTCGCGCCACAATCTGCAGATTCCGGGTTCACGTTTCGCGCGCCTCACGCTCAATTCCCGTTGACGCGAAAGCGCAGCGGCTTGGGACCGACCAGCGTGAGCACCTCGCCCTGGCGCTTCCAAGTCTCGACGCTGCCGAGCGCGGCCACGAGATCGTCGTCGGCCTGCGCCTTCGCAGGCGGACAGGACCGGTCCTGGATCTGGCCGGGGACGAAGATCACGGTGTTGCCGGCGACCGAGAACTGGCCCTTGCCGCCCTTGCACCAGAGCTCCAGCACGACCTCGCCATTGTCGCCGATCTCGATGTTCGGTATCCGCTTCGACCCGGGCTGCGGCAGCGCTTCCAGCGTCATCTCGGTGCCGAACGGGAACCCCTCCTCGGCACGCGCAAGCGTGGACATCGCGAACATTGCCACTGCCGCACACGTCAATCGTTTGAGCGAAACCATGAGACCTCTCGACCACCTGACTTGCCGCACCTTCTATAAGACGGCGACGCCCTTGAGAAGTTCGCGCAGGCGGATGTAGATGCAAAAATCCCCGCGAGGCGAACCGCGCGGGGATTTGCGTCGCAGCCTGGCGCCGATGGCTACTTCAGCACCAGGGCCGTGAACGGCCAGACATAGGCCTGCAACGTCACGAGCACACCGACGAGGCAGGCGAGCACGATCGAGTGCCAGAACACGAAGCGCAGGATGGTGCCCTCGTGGCCGTACCAGTTGGTCGCAGTGGAGGCGACCACGATGGACTGCGCGTCGATCATCTTGCCCATCACGCCGCCGGAGGAGTTCGCCGCGGCCATCAGGACCGGCGACAGGCCGAGCTGCTCGGAGGTGATCTTCTGCAGGTTTCCGAACAGCACGTTGGAGGCGGTGTCCGATCCCGTCAGTGCGACGCCCAGCCAGCCGAGCAGCGTGCCGAAGAAGGGATAGAGCACGCCGGTTGCCGCGAAGGCGAGACCGAGCGTCGCGTCGACACCGGATAGCCGGGTCAGCGTCCCGATCGCGAGCATCGCCGAGATCGTGATCAGCGAGATCGCGCACAGCCGGATGGTGCGGCCGTATTCGGTCAGGAGCCGGCCGGGACCGACGCCCATCAGGAAGCCGGAGATGATCGCCGCGATCAGCATGCCCGTGCCGGTGAAGGACAGGTAGGTGAAGGCGAACACCGCGCTTTCCTTGGTCGGCCCTGGCGCGACCGGCGGCATCTTGTTGATCATCTGGTGCAGCTCGGGCACGGGATAGTTCCAGGTGAAGATCGAGTTCGCCCAGCCCTTGAAGGCGCCGCTGCCCCAGACCAGCATCACGATGCAGACGATGATCCACGGCAGCAACGCATTAAACAGCTCGCCCTGCGTGAGTGGCGTCTTGTCGAGCGGCTTTGCCGCCGCCATCGTCGAGGCCGATTCGTCGCGGCCGCGCAGCGCCGGCGATAACCAGAGCTGCTTCGGCTGCCACACCTTCAGGAACAGGATCAGCGCGCCCATCGAGATCAGCGAGGCCCCGATGTCGACGATCCAGGGATTGATGTAATTGGAGATGACGAATTGCGGGATCGCGAACGACACGCCCGTGACGAGGATCGCCGGCCAGACGTCCTTCATGCCCCTCCAGCCCGCGAACGCCCACACCACCCAGAACGGCACGATCAGGGAGAAGAACGGCAATTGCCGGCCGACCATCGCACCCAAGGTATAGGGATCGAGCCCGGTGACGGAGGCAAGGCCCTGGATCGGCGTGCCCAGCGCGCCATAGGCGACCGGTGCGGTGTTGGCGATCAGCGACAGGCCGGAAGCCGCGAGCGGCGAGAAGCCGAGGCCGATCAGCACCGCACCCGTGATCGCGACCGGCGTGCCGAAGCCCGAAGCGCCCTCGAAGAATGCGCCGAACGAGAACGCGATCAGCAACAATTGCAGCCGCCGATCTTCGGTGACGCCGCCGACCGCGCGCTTCAAGAGCTCGAAGCGCCCGGTGGTCACCGTCACCTGGTAGAGGAAGATGACGTTGAGGACGATCCAGCCGATGGGGAAGAACCCTGTGACGATGCCCAGCACGGAGGCGCGGATCGACATGTTCGCGGGCATGGTAAAGACGAAAATCGTGATCAGGTTGGTCACGATCACGGCGATGATTGCGGCGATGTGGGCCTGGACGCGCCCGCTCGCGATCAGGACCAGCAGCGTGACGACGGGCACCGCTGCCGCGATCGTCGACAGCACCGGGCTGTGCAGCGGATCATAGATTTGATTCCACATGGTCTTCCTCCCCCACGCATGTTGCGGCAGGCGACTCGCGTGGAGAGCCGATCCTGCTTGACGCTGGAAGCGATAACCCCCGAGCTGGACGCGAATTCCTCGCGAATGCGGCGGTTCCCGTCCGCTCACAAGCTCGCGAAACCCTGTTCACCCCGCCCTGCGCCGTCGAGCCCCATGCTAGGGTTGCAAGCTGCGACAAGCCAACGCAAATTGCAGATCTTGCGACTTTAGTCTAAGCGCGCCCGTTTCCGCCATTGCCTCAGCCATTTGGCTCCGGGCCGTTATGCACATCCCCTCTAGGAGACCCCGCTCTGTGAATAACATCCGCGCCACGCTCGCGATCGTCTGGCGAATCGCCGGCCCCTATTTCCGATCGGAGGACAAATGGGCCGGCCGCGGCCTGCTCGCCGCCGTCATCGCCATGGAGCTGGCGCTGGTGGCGATCAATGTTCTCGTCAGTCAGTGGCAGAACCGATTCTTCAGTGCGGTCCAGGGATATGAATTGGACCGGTTCGTCAGAGAGATTTGGATCTTTCTCGGCCTTGCTTTCACCTTCGTCGCACTGGCGGTCTACAAGCTCTACCTGAACCAGTGGCTCCAGATTCGCTGGCGACGGTGGCTGACGCAGCATTATCTCGGCGAATGGCTGAGCGGCTCGACGCATTACCGCATCCAGCTCAAGGGCGACCCCGCCGACAACCCGGATCAGCGCATCACCGAGGACGTCAAGAATTTCGTCGAGCAGACCTTGACCCTCGGGCTCGGCCTGCTGTCGTCGATCGTGACGCTGGCCTCGTTCGTCGTCATCCTCTGGGGTCTGTCGGACAAGGCGCCGCTGCACATTTACGGCACAGACATCATCGTCCCCGGTTTTCTGGTCTGGTGTGCGCTGGTCTACGCGATCCTGGGTACGGCGCTGACGCACTGGATCGGTGGCCCGCTGATCAACCTCAATTTCGAGCAGCAGCGCTTTGAGGCCGACTTCCGCTTCAACCTGATCCGCGTGCGCGAAAATTCCGAGCAGATCGCACTTTTGAAAGGTGAGAGCGCGGAGCGAGGGAATTTGCTGCAGCGCTTTGGTTTCGTCATCGGCAACTGGTACGCGATCATGAGCCGGACCAAGCGCCTGACCGCCTTCACGGCAAGCTACAGCCAGGCTGCAGTGATCTTTCCCTATGTGGTCGTTGCTCCGGCTTACTTCGCCAAGAGAATTCAGCTCGGCGACATGATGCAAACTGGCTCGGCGTTCAGCAGCGTGCAAGATGCGCTCTCTTTTTTCGTCACAGCCTATCGCTCGCTCGCGGAATGGCGCTCGGTGATTGCCCGTCTCGACGGTTTCGAGATGTCGGTCAAGTCGGCGGCCCACACGGCGACGCGCGAGCCGACCATCGGCGTTGCACCATCGAGCGGCAAGGCAATCGGTCTCGATCAGTTGCTGGTAAAGCTGCCGAACGGCGAGCCGCTTGTTGCGGCCGATGCCTTCGCGATCCAGCCGGCGGAGCGCGTGCTGGTGACCGGGCCGTCGGGCTCCGGGAAATCCACGCTGTTCCGGGCCATCGCCGGAATCTGGCCGTTCGGCACCGGAACCATCGCGATTCCCGAGAAGGCCAAGCTAATGATGCTGCCGCAGCGGCCGTATTTTCCGATCGGCCCGCTCGGCGACGCCGTAATCTACCCCGCAGGGCGTGGCGCGATCGCACCCGAGAAGATCGCAGAGGCGCTGAACGCGGTCGGCATGCCGCGGCTGGCAAAGCGGCTCGACGAGAACGGTCACTGGAATCGGATGCTCTCGCTCGGCGAGCAGCAGCGCCTCGGGCTCGCCCGCGCGCTCTTGCATGTGCCGGATTATCTGTTCCTGGACGAGGCCACCGCCTCGCTCGACGAACCCTCCGAGGCCCGGCTCTACCGGCTGCTCGCTGAGAAGCTACCGCAGACCACCATCGTCTCGATCGGCCACCGCTCGACGCTCGACGCTTTCCACACCCGCAAGGTGGCGCTGGTGAAGGACGGTGCGATCCACGTCCTCGGCGGCGAACGGGCTGCAGCGGAGCCGAGCGCGGCGCGTTGAGGCGCAGGGCAATCCCTACTGCGTTCTCGTCAGAACGGATGCCGAGTCTGCCTCGCGACAAGGCGCCAGCGGCTTTTCACCGGTGTTTCTGCGTCGCCACGGCCGGGCTTGCCCCGGCCATCTACGCGCTCATTGCGCGGCAGTGCCAAAGAACGTGGATGCCCGGAACAAGCCCCGGGCATGACGTTTGCGAAGAGACCCGACCCCAAAGCAAAAGGGCGGCGGATTGCTCCGCCGCCCTCATCAAGTCGTTTCGGGAAGAAACTTACTTCAGGTTGGTCATCGCTGTCAGGTCGAAGGACAGCTTGGCGATGCCGGCGGCGCCGCACCAATTGGAGCCGACGCCAGTCGGATTGATGTTGCTGAAGCTGCCGTTGAAGCCTGCCGTGTAGTCGCTGGTGAAGGCGTTGCAGTTCGCCTTCGAAAGGTCGGTGTCGGAGTAACGCAGGTCGAGAGTGAATACCTTGTACGTGAATCCGATGCCGATATTCCAGGTGTTGTAGTCGGCGTACTTGATGCCGTTCGGGAACGGACCAGCGAAGCCCGGCGCAGCGAAGCCGGTGCCATAGAACGAGTCGGAGGTGCCCAGGAATTGGCGGCCGAACTCACCCGAGACGTACATCCCGACGCCGCTGGAGCCGAAAAAGGTGCTCGGCGCCGTGTACTTGGCGGTGATCGACACATAGTCGCCCCACGCACCGGAGTTCAGGAAGCTCGGCGTATAGTACTCGTTCAGGCCAACGGTCCAGTTGTCGTTGATGGTGTAATTCACCTTGCCGTAGACCTCGAAGAAGCTCACGTCCTTCTTCATGACGTTGCCGTTGAGCAGAGCGTTGGCGGCGCACTGCGCGCTAAGCGGGTTGCCGGCGGTGTCGGTCGGCGCGCCGTAAAAGCAGGTGCCACCCGGATAGAGATAACCCCAAACACCGATGTCGAAAGCGAATGCACCGAAGGTCGGGCGGATGCCGCCGTAGACGTCGATCTCGGCCGCGGCGCGGTTGGGGAAGGAAATGCTCTCACCGGCGACGCCGATGTAGAGCTGGAGGTCCTTGGTGACGTTGTAGCGCGGCTCGAAATAGGCGGCGACCGACGGTTTGTGGTTCGACTGGCTGATACCGCGGAAGATGTAGTCGCTCATGATCGCGCCGCCAAAAGCGATGTCCCAGGGATCGAAGGCGGGCGGCGGCGGGGCTTTCAATGCCTTGACCGGCATGTCTGCCGCGAAAGCCGAACCCGTCACCATTGCCAGCGCCGTTGCCAACAAAGCCACTTTTTTCATTTCGATCCCCATCGCCAGTTCTTAAGCCCCAGTCGGATCCCGGTACCCCCCGGAGCGCTCGACTTGATTGCAATCTCGTAACTGCGGCAATTTGGATTGAGGGGTGCGAGCCGTGAAGCAAAAAGCGCGGGCATCTGCCGACTTTTTAGGCGTTTTGACGATTCCACGAAACGTTGTCAGCCTGTGTGTCTTCTCGAACACATTCTTTGCGTTGCAAGGTGCACGAGAGGGACCGTGCAAGTACGGGAAAGCCAGGCAGCGTGGCACCCCGGCTACGAATCAGACAGGCGCAGAAAAGGGCGGCCTCTAAAGGTGCTTGCGGCGATGCAAAAAGGCCGCCGCGTCACCGCAGCGGCCTTCCTGTCGTCGATGGTGGTGGTCGCTCTGCCTAGCCTTGCCCCTCGGCCGGCGCAGCTTCCGCAGAAGACGAAGGCATCGCCCAGCTTGTCTCAGCGACAGGCTCGGCAGCCGGAGCTGCCGGCGTTGATGGCTTCGGCGCGGGAGCTGCCTTCGCCTTCTTCGGTGCCGCTTTCTTCGCGGCCTTCTTGGGTGCGGCCTTCTTGGCCGACTTAGTCGCCGCCTTCTTGGCGGCCTTCTTCGGGGCTGCCTTCTTGGCAGATTTCTTCGTAGCCTTCTTGGCAGACTTCTTCGCGGACTTGGCTGCCTTCTTAGCGGTCTTCTTCTTCGCCGCTACGACCTTCTTGGCCTTTTTGGCCTTCTTGCTTTTTTTCTTCTTCGCTTTCGCCATCGTGGTCCTCCTGTTGCCGCCGAACAATGGTCGATCGGGCGTCTTCAGCCGTCACCTCCGGACGAAAGCTCAGCTTTTGAAAGCTCAAACTTGCGCGTTCAATGCCGGCCGCGACCCGCCCGTAGCCCAATCGAGAAGCTCAATCGTGTGTACGACCGGAACTGACGTGCCACTGGCAATCTGCACCATGCAGCCGATATTGCCCGCGGCAATCATGTCCGGCTTGACGCTCGCGATGTTGGCGACCTTGCGATCGCGCAACCGGCCCGCAAGCTCGGGCTGGAGAATGTTGTAGGTCCCCGCCGAACCGCAACACAAATGGCTCTCCGGCACATCTTTCACCACGAATCCATTCTTGGAAAGCAATTCTTTCGGAAGGTCCGTGATTTTCTGCCCATGCTGCAACGAACACGCAGAGTGATAGGCGACGACGATGTCATCGTGCGGCGCGGTGGTCGCGAGTTCGAGGCCGGCGACGTATTCGGTGATGTCCTTGGCGATCGCGGAGACCTTGGCCGCGTCGGCGGCGAACGCAGCGTCCTCGCGCAGCAGATAGCCGTAGTCCTTGATCACGGTGCCGCAGCCGGAGGCCGTCACCAGGATGGCGTCGAGCCCCTCGCCGGCCGCTTCCTTCCGCCACGCCGCGACATTGGCGCGGGCTCGCGTCAAGGCGTCATGGTCGTCGCCGAGATGATGGGTCAGCGCGCCACAGCACTGCTCGTCCCGGACCAGGACAACCTCGATGCCGTGGCGGGTGAGAAGGCTGACGGCGGCTTGGTTGATGCGCGGCGCCAGCACCTGCTGAGCGCAGCCTTGCAGCAGAGCGACCCGGCCGCGCTTCTTGCCGAGCGCGGCGAACACGCTGCCGGCGCGGGGCCCCGGCGATGGCAGCCGGTTCGGCGCCAGCGCCAGCATCGCCTTGATGCGCTGGATCAACCCGGGCGTGGCCGAGGGCCGGGGCGTCGGCAGGAAGACGGCAAGCGGGCGGGCCAGCCGCGCCAGCACCATGCTCGCGCGAAAGCGCCGCGGGTCTGGCAGGACGAAGGCCAGCACCTGGCGCAACAACCGCTCAGTCAGCGGCCGCTGATAGCGCTGCTCGATCCGGACCCGGGCCTGGTCGACGAGATGCATGTAGTTCACCCCTGAGGGGCAGGTCGTCATGCAGGCGAGGCACGACAGGCAGCGGTCGACATGCTTGACCACCTCGGCGGTCGGCGCCTGGTCCTTTTCCAGCATCTCCTTGATCAGGTAGATGCGGCCGCGCGGGCTATCGAGCTCGTCGCCGAGCAGCACATAGGTCGGGCAGGTTGCTGTGCAGAAGCCGCAATGGACGCAGGCGCGAAGGATCTTGTCGGCCTCCGCGATGTCGGGGTCGGCGAGCTGCGCCAGTGAGAATTCGGTCTTCATGTCGCAGCGCTCCGCGTCAACCGCCCCCGGTTGAGAATGGTCTTCGGATCGAAGCTGGTGCGCACCCGCTCGCTCAGCGCGGCAATGCCAGGCGCTTGCGGATGGAAGACATCGACGTCACGCCTGACGCCCTCGGTCGCCCGGATCAGCGTGGCATGTCCTCCGAACGCGTTGGTGCGCTGGCGCACGGCCGGGGCATGCGCGTCCGGCTTCGGCGGCAACGCCGCCCAGATCAGCCCGCCGCCCCAATCGTAGATCACGTCCCCGCCGGTCTCACGGGCCAATTGGGTGCCGAGCGCTGCCCCTGATGCCGGCGGACAGACGATCCGCCAGACCGGCCAGGCGCCCAGCGCACCGCTTGCCGCGAACGGCAGGACGTCGCGGATCGTGGCCCACAGCGCCGCGGATGCCACGTCCTCGACCAGCGTCGCAGTTCCGAACGGCGCCAGCAATTCGCGCAAGGAGCCTGCGCGGTGCGCGGCAGAGGCCGTGATGCCCTCGAGCCGCAGCACGGTCAACGCCTCGTCCTGGCTCGCGATGTCGCCAAGTCCTTCCGACTTGGCCCGAAAGGCCGATTTCGGCAGATGCGCGGCACCGGAAACGTCGAAGGGCGAGCCGAGTGCCGCCGTCATCGCCTTGTTGGCCTCGGCGTCGTCGAGCCCGCGCAGCACCAACATCCGCTCGGCCTCGGGCTTGGGCATCACCTTGAGCGTGACCTCCGTCATCACCGACAGCGTGCCCCAGGAGCCGGCGAGAAGCTTGCAGAGGTCGTAGCCGGTGACGTTCTTCACCACCTTGCCGCCGGTCTTGAAGCTGTCGCCGAAACCGGAGACGGCGTGCGCCCCGAGCAGGTGATCGCGCGCCCCGCCCGCCCTGATCCGCCGCGGACCAGCGAGCCCGGCGGCGATCATGCCGCCGATGGTTCCGAGCGCCGGCGCGCCGAGCAACGGCGCCGTGTTCATCGGCTCGAAGGCGAATTGCTGGTTCTTGGCATCGATCAGCGACAGCACGTCGGCCAGCGGCGCACCGGCCTGGAGCGTGACGATCAGCTCGTTGGGCTCGTAGGAGGTGACTGCATTGAGCGCCGAGACGTCGAGTACAGCATTGGTCGCCATCGCGTGGCCGATGCCGCGCTTGGAGCCATGACCGATGATCTCGAGCGGCTGCTCGTTGGCGATCGCCGCGCGCACCACCTCTTCGACGTCTTTGGCGTCTCTGACCTTCAGCGTATCCACGGGAAGAGGCCGTAACGAAATTCGCGCCGGAAATCAAATCTGGCAAGCCTTGCGCATCGCTCGGCCCGGCAATCTCTGGTGCAACGCGAAAGAGCGGCGGCCACGCGCTCCCCTTGCTGGGCAGACATCAGCGCACGCCGCGGACTGTCACAGGGCGATTGCGGACGATCAGGGTTGCCTGCTCCCCAATAGGAACGGACGCACGCACTCGCATTTGACATGCATTCGGCGCGCCAGCGCGAAGCGGGCGAAAATGGGCGGGGCGATCTGCGGCTCTTGTAAGGCGCGTCACAACCACCACGAAGAGGAGGTTTGCCATGAACGTGGAGCGAGTTCGTATCTCCCGACGGCAATCCGTTGCCGGTTTGTCGGTCCTTGGCCTGAGCGGGCTGTTGATCCCCACAGCCCATGCGCAGCACAAAGCACAACAGAAGCACCAGGAAACCACTGGCGTCGGAATACATGCCGCCGAAGTGAAGGATGAGGACATCTTTCAGTTCGCGTTGAACCTGGAATACATGGAGGCTGAGTTTTATCTGCGTGCCACGACCGGCAAGGGGATCGATGATTCTGACGCTGGACCCGACGCCGCGAGGGTCGCTGGCGGACACGAAGCCAAATTCGACAGGAAGGAAATCCGCGAGTTTGTCGAGGAGCTGGCCGAGAACGAGCTTGCCCACGTGCGCTTCTATCGCAAGACGCTGGGCCGGATGGCAGTATCGCGCCCGGCCATCGATTTCGATGCGGGCTTCAAGGCAGCCGCCCAGGCCGCTGGTCTCCCCGCCGACTTCGATCCGTTTGCTGATGACATGAGTGTCTTGCTGGGCGGCATGCTGTTTGAGGATGTCGGCGTGACGGCATATGCCGGGGCAGCGCCGCTGCTCAAGAGCAAGGAGTTCGTCGAGGCTGCGGCGGGCATTCTGGCCGTCGAGGCGTACCACATGGGGATGGCGCGCTCGCAGCTCTATTTGATGGGTGAAAAGGCCTGGAATGCGGCCAACGCCATCTCCGACGCCCGGGACAAGGTCGACGGTGGTCAGGACAAGGACCAGGGCATCCGGATGAACGGCAAAGCCAATGTCGTTCCGTCCACGCCCGATGCCATTGCCTTCCGCCGCACGCCGCAGGAGGTGCTCCATATCGTTTATCTGACCGAGAAGCAGGGTGTCAGCAAAGGCGGGTTCTATCCGAACGGAATGAACGGCGTGCTCAAATCCACCTGAGTTCTCGGCCAAATGGGAGCCGGATCGGCCGTCGTGCCGGCGGCCGAAGCGCGCCTTGGCACGATCGTCGGGTAGGTCGCTTTTGACGCTGTGGTGATCTTGTTCGCGTGGCTCGCCCACCCGGACGAGAGCATTGTCGGCAGGTCGAGCGAGCAAACCGTGAGCGACGCAATCGCTCGGCGCCCACAGCTAGACTCCGCGTTCTGCATCAACCGTCGCGATCATCGGCACTGCTTTTTCGGCGAATCGGAGCCGCGCACGTCGGGCGTTTGCTGACCTGCGATAATGGATTGATGAACAGGCGTTCATGGAACGGCGCAGTTTCCAACCCGTTGATCAAAGTTCTTCGCTGAGAGGAGGAATGAAGATGAAGAGGATGATAATTGCACTTTCTGCCATCGCCCTCATTGGCACTGCACCAACCGTCTTTGCCCAAGGCGTATCAAGCAAGACGCCGGGCCACGAGATGCAAACCAAGGGCTCCAAGGCAGGCCATCCGGGAGCATCCGGCTACGCTCCGGGACATAAGAAGCAGGCCATGGGTTCTAAGAAAGGTCATCCCGGCGCTTCTGGCTACGCTCCCGGCCAAACCACGGGCGCGAGCACGAAACGTAGCTACTGACGGCCATCTCGCAATTGCCAATAGGCCAATGACAAGAGCCGCCGCGGTCTCAACCCGGCGGCTCTTTGTGTGAGCGATCCCAAGGCGACGACGAGGGTTGCGAACGTGGGCGGCCACCCCGAGCGTCGCGCCTTCCCTCGTCCTGAGCAGCTTGCGCAGCAAGCGTCTCAAGGACGAAATCCGCGCTGCAACCGCCGGGCCTTCATGGGCGAGACGACAGCTTGTCGGTCTCCCATGAGGATATGGAGTGCACCTCGGCCTACGCCCGGCGACATCCGCACTTCGATCATCATCGAACCATCTTCACCCGAGACTTCGCTACCGGTCGCATGGTTCTCGTCACAACGGAGCTCCATCATGGACGAACAATCAATGAACCAACAAGCCATCCATCAGGCCGTCGGCGGCGGCGGTCTGCTGGTCGTGGCGCAATGGGAAGCGAAGGCTGAAGAAGCCGATCGGGTTGCCGAGATCCTGCGTAGCTTCCTGCCACAGGCTCAAAGCGAGCCCGGCGTAAAACTATTCCTGATCAGCCGCGCCAAGGACAATCCGGCCCAGTTCCTGTTCTACGAGCTATTCCGCGACGAGGCCGCGTTCAAGGCGCATCAGGACAGCGCACATTTTAAGAGCCATATCGCCGGTCAAGCCCTACCTCTGCTGACCAGGCGCGAACGTACGCAATATGCGCTGATATAGACCCGCGGTAGCATCAGGAAAGCCGAATGGTGTAGCCTCGCTGCGCCGTTCGGCGACGCGCCACGCCCGGTCATGTGTCTCCTGCCAATCGCCGCCTCTCACGCGCGATCGAGCTGAAACGTGACCGATCTTCGGGTGTGAATTGCGGCGAGCACTTCTCCCGACAGCGTCGACATAGACAGTCCAGGATGAGGAAGATCCGACATTGCGAGCCTAGAACCGCGGGATGTCCGGAAACGCCAGCTTGCCTGCATGGACATGCATGCGGCCAAGCTCGGCGCAGCGATGCAGGGTCGGAAACACTTTTCCGGGATTGAGCAGGCCCTGGGCGTCGAAGGCGCATTTGAGGCGCTGCTGCTGGTTGAGGTCGATCTCGCTGAACATGTCGGGCATCAGATCGCGCTTCTCGATGCCGACGCCGTGCTCGCCGGTGAGCACGCCGCCGAATTCGACGCAGGCACGCAGGATGTCCGCACCGAAGGCCTCCGCACGCTCGATCTCGCCCGGCTTGTTGGCGTCGTAGAGGATCAGCGGATGCAGATTGCCGTCGCCGGCATGGAACACATTGGCACAGCCGAGCTGGTATTTTTCCGAGAGCTCGCGGATGCGCGCCAGCGCCTTCGGCAGCGCACCGCGCGGGATGGTGCCGTCCATGCAGAGATAATCGGGCGAGATGCGCCCGACCGCGGGGAACGCGGCTTTCCGGCCCGCCCAGAACAGATTGCGCTCGGCCTCGGAATTGGAGATCTGGCAGGTGGTGGAGCCGCAGCCATTCGCGATCGCCTCGACGCGCGTGATCAGCTCGTCGACCTCGATCTTGGGACCGTCGAGTTCGATGATGAGCAGCGCCTCGACGTCGAGCGGATAGCCGGCGTGGACGAAGGCTTCGGCCGCGTGGATCGCGGGCTTGTCCATCATCTCCATGCCCCCAGGGATGATGCCGGCGCCGATGATGCGTGCCACGCATTCGCCGGCGGCTTCGACTTCTGCGAAGCCGACCATCAGCGCACGCGCGGTCTCAGGCTTTTGCAGGATGCGCACGGTGATCTCGGTGATGACCCCGAGCAGGCCCTCGGAACCGGTGATGACTCCCATCAGGTCGTAGCCGGGATTCTCCGCCGACTTGCCGCCGATGCGCAGGATCTCACCGCTCATCAGCACGATCTCGCAACCGAGCACGTTGTTGGTGGTCATGCCGTATTTCAGGCAATGCACGCCGCCGGAATTTTCCGCGACGTTGCCGCCGATCGAGCAGGCGATCTGCGAGGACGGGTCGGGCGCGTAATAGAAGCCGGCATGCGCAACCGCCTGACTGATGGCGAGATTGGTGACGCCGGGCTCGGTCACGACGACGCGGTTGTCGAAATCGATCTCGCGGATGCGCTTGAACTTGCCGAGCCCGAGCAGCACGCCGTCCTCGAGCGGCAGGGCGCCGCCGGATAACGAGGTACCGGACCCCCGCGGCACGACCTTGATGCCCTGCCCTGCACAATATTTCAGGATCAGCGAGACCTGCTCGGTGGTGTCGGGCAGCACCACGACCATCGGCGGCTGCCGATAGGCCGTCAATCCGTCGGATTCATAGGCTCGCATCTCGGCGGCGCTGTCGATCACACCCTCGCCAGGCACGATTGCGCGCAGTGCGGCAACGATGTCCGCGCGGCGTGCAAGCACGGCCTGGTCGCTCGCAGGCATCATGATGGCCATATCAAGTCCTTCACGGCATTTCGTTTCCGGCTCACGCCGCCTGATAATTTGTCGCGGCAAATCAACCACGTCCGCGGATGTTTGGGTAGGCCAATCGAAAGTCGGATCAACGATCTTTCCGAGAGTTCGCTCTGGGACAAGTAGGAAATCGTGAAACCTGTCATGGTCTGGCGGCTTGTCCAAGCCGGGCAGGCCTGCCAAAACCGGCACGTCCGACCATTGCCGCGCAGGCAAGAGACTGACTAGACCCACCAGGGAAGAGACGAAGAGCACCCGATGACAAAACTGACTTTTGGCGCACTGACGATCCTCACCGTGATTGCCACCGCACCCGCCGCGATGGCGCAGGATGTCGCGGCCGGCAAGACGTCGTTCAACAAATGCCTGGCCTGCCACGCGATCGGCGAAGGCGCCAAGAACAAGGTCGGCCCCGAGCTCAACGGCCTCAACGGCCGCAAGTCGGGCACCGCTCCCGATTACAACTACTCGGATGCGAACAAGAATTCCGGCATCACCTGGGACGAGGCGACGTTCAAGGAATACATCAAGGATCCCAAGGCCAAGATCCCCGGCACCAAGATGGCGTTCGCCGGCATCAAGAACGAGACCGAGATCAACAATCTCTGGGCCTTCATTTCCCAATTCGACAAGGACGGGAAGATCAAGCAGTAAGCGCGGAAAAGGCGGCCGCTAATCGGCGGCCGCCTGCGCCGGCACGATCTTGCCGATCATCGCCTCGATCTCCGCCTTCACGAGATCCGGCACGGCGTTCTGCACCATGTGGCCGAGATCGGGCAGCACGATCAATTTCGCATTCGGCACGGTGGCAGCGAACGGGCGCGCGTGGATGCCGGTCGAGACGGTCTTATCGGGCTCGCCGGCGATGATCGTGACCGGCGCCGATATCTCGCCGTAACGCGCGACTTGCCCGGCCACGGCTTCCTTCAGCGTCACCAGATCATAGGCATTGGCGATGAACTCGCGTGGACGCAGCAGCAGCGGCGTCGCGGAATCCTTGACGAAGCCGTCCGGCATGACTTGGGGCAGGAAGACGTTGCGCGCACCGGATTCAGCGAGGACGTAGCCGAGCGGCAGCGTGATCGTGTAGGCGAGCAGCGGACCGACCACGGGCGTTGCGATGATCTCGTTGTAGCGGCCGACGCCGCCGCGCCAGGGATGAGTGACGGGCGCGAGCATCACGAGGCCGGCGACGCGGTGGGGGTGATCGAGCGCGATCCGCGCGCCGAGGGCGCCGCTCCAGGAATGCACCACGAACACCGCGCGATCGATCCCGAGCCTATGAAGCGCTTCATCGATCATCCGCGCCTGGATCTGCGGCGTCGAATCCTGCCGCCGCAGGCGCGTGCTCCAGCCGTGGCCGGGGCGGTCGATCAGAATGACGCGACGATCCCTGGCGAGGAGATCGCCGAGCGGCCGCCGCATCGCTTCGAGATTGGAGCTCGCGCCGTGCAGCATCACGATCGGCAGGCCAGCGTCGCGCGGGCCGAGATCGACGACGTGAAGCACAGCGCCGTCGACCTCGATCATCCGGCCCTGCGCCGGAAAGGCGCGCTGCACGACGACGATTCCAGCCTGCGTGACCAGCGCCAACAGAACCAGCGCCGTCACGATTGACATCACGATCATCGAGAGAATCCGGGCGATCCTGGACACAGGGCAGTTACGGGTCTTGGCACACGGCAGTTTCGCTCAGCCGGCATCAAGGCTTCCACCGGAAATGGTGGGCTGTGGATATGTGCACAATCTCGGACCGTAAAAACTCAATGGAATCAACAATATTCCTTGGCGATACGGACACCTCGGCCCAGCTTCATGCGGTCGTTATCCCGGAATCCATATAATCGCCATGGTCGGTTCGGCCATCTAGGCGCGGGTGGGCGCCGATCCTGCTCGCAACCTCGGGGATGCGGGAAAGACCGGCAGGATTTTCCTGGTTTGAACCGGAGGATTTTCGATGAGCTTCAGATCGAACGACACTGCGATCGATGAGATCGTCGCGAGCTGTAACGGCGACCTGCGCGGTGCCGTGCGGGCGCTGCTCCTGATCAACGAGCATCTCGAAGCGGAGCTTGCAAAAGCTTACGCTGCGGCCGCCGATCGCGGCCTCGCCGAGCGCGGCGGCAGCGTCCTGCATTGAGTGCAGGCTAGTTCGACCCGTCCTCGTCCTTTTCCTCGTCCGGCGTGAGCGCGGGACAGGCGCGGATCGTCGAACGCGCAAGCTTGGCGTCGGCCTTGGATTTGTAGGGGCCGTCACCGAACCAGATATCGCCGATGATCACAGGATTGCTGGTCACGATGTTGCATTTGCCGGTGGCGCGGTTGCCGACCACCCAGAACAATCCGTCGGCGAGGCTCGCCGTGCCCGACGCGAGCAGCAAGCTACCCGCAAAGATTAAACGCTTCATGGCTTTGCTCCCGCCATGCAGGTAGGCCGGCGTCGGCCCCGGCAATAGCCCTCACGATGCGACGCCTGCTATCGTGGTTAATCCGCGCCGGCCGCGATCGCTAGAAATGATCGAGTTAAGCCTTATTGCTTCAGCACGATCTCTCCGGGAAACCGCTGCACACTTTTCCGGATCGTGCTCTAGATGTCGCGGCCTTCGACCTTCTCGGTCAGGGCCTTGACCTGCTCCGGAATCTTCTCGAGGTGCGGATTGACGGCGAGTGCCTTGCGGTAGGCGTCCAGCGCGCGCTTCTCATCACCGACCTCCTGCATGATCATGCCGAGCCCTGCGAGCGCACCGAAATGGCGCGGTTCGCGGATCAGCACTTGCTGGATATCCGCGAGCGAGCGGCCGTAATCGTTCTGCATGTAATAGAGCGTAGCGCGCCGGTTCCACGCCTCGATGTAGTCGGGCCTGAGCTTGATGACCGAATCCAGCAGCTTGATCGCGACCTCGATCTTCTGCGCGTCGACCGCGGTCTTGGCGCGCGACATCAACAGTGCCGCAGTGTCGCTCGGGGTCTGGAGCCAGATCGCCCAGATCCGCGCCTCGACATGCTTGGCGCTGGCCTCGTCGGGCGCCGCCTTCAGTGCGCCGAATAGGAAATCGAGGTTCTTGGTGCGGTCGACCTTGGGCAGCTTGGCCGGCGCTTCCGGCAGCTTCTTCTGCTTGCCGGGCGGGGGCGGCGGCTCAATCTGCTGCGCTCGCGCCGGGGCGAAGCCGGCGGTTCCCAGGACAAGGGCCAGACACAGCGTAAGCGCGAAAGGGAATCTCACTGCCATGGTGAAAGTCTAAACGCGTAAAGCCGCCCTTGCAAAGCAAAGGCGGCGTCAAACTCGTGTGAGACCGGGTCTTGCGGGACGCGCGCGGCGTCCGGCAGGGCGAGATCAGCCCTGGCGCGCCTTGAAGCGGCGCTGCACCTTGTTGATCACATAGACCCGGCCCTTGCGGCGGACCAGGCGGTTGGCGCGATGGCGACCGCGCAGCGATTTCAGCGAGTTACGGACCTTCATGGCAGAATCCTGAACGTTCGAAAGGCCGTGTTCGGCACTACCGTTTCGGCACGCGCGAATGTGGCAAAATGAGATTTTTCCCGCTGGCGGACCGCCCGGGACGGGGCGGTTCTTAAGGCATGGCGGGCGGTGATGTCAATGTTAACGGCCCCGTTCCGATCCAGCAAATTCGTGAAAACAACCCCATGCACAGTAGAAACGGCCGGATCGGCCGGATCGGCCAAGCGATAACCTGCGGCAGCGCCTTGCAAAATTCGTTATATCATATAATCAATTCGGCAACCCGCCGGGAGGAAACCCATGCCGAAGCTGAAGCTGCCCAACATCGACGATGTCGTCGCCATCGACATCCACACCCATGCCGAGGAGCCCTGCGGCTGCCATGCCGACGACGGCTATGACGATTTCCAGGCGCAGATGGCGGAGTATTTCAAGTCGCCAAACAAGCATCCGCCGACAGTGCCGGAGACCGCGGCGTACTACCGCGCCAAGAACATCGCCGCCGTGATCTTCCCGGTCGACGCCGAGCGCGAGACGGGCTTCCGCCGTTACAACAATTACGAGATGCTGGAGGTCGCCTCCGACCACCTCGACGTCCTCATCCCCTTCGTCTCGATCGATCCGCACAAGGGCAAGCTGGGCGTCCGCGAGGCGCGCAAGCTGATCGAGGAATACGGCGTACGCGGCTTCAAATTCCACCCGACCATGCAGGGCTTCTACGCCAACGACCGCATGGCCTATCCACTCTATGAAGAGATCAACAATGGCGGCGCCATCGCGCTGTTCCACACTGGCCAGACCGGCGTCGGCTCCGGCATGCCCGGCGGCATGGGCATGCGGCTGAAATACTCCAACCCGATGTACATGGACGATGTCGCGGCCGATTTCCCCGACCTCAAGATCATTCTCGCCCACCCCTCCTTCCCGTGGCAGGAGGAGGCACTGTCGGTCGCGACCCACAAGCCGAACGTCTATATCGACCTCTCGGGCTGGTCGCCGAAATATTTCCCGCCGATCCTGGTGCGCTACATCAACTCGATTCTCCAGGACAAGATGCTGTTCGGCTCGGACTGGCCGGTGATCACTCCGGACCGCTGGCTGTCGGATTTTGCCAAGATCGACATCCGCGACGAGATCCGGCCGAAGGTGCTCAAAGCCAATGCGCGCAAGCTGCTGGGAATCTAGACGCGCTCATGGATCGGTGGAGTCTGGCTGATTTTCGTGGGCGCAACGGATACTGCGCCAACGGAAGCTGCTTCCGGTCACATCGTCCGCGCCAAATCACGGTGTAACTCCCGGTTCTCTAGTGGCTTCGGCGCGCAGCTTCTCAACTGCACGCAAGAGCTCCCCTTCGGTGGTATCAGCCTGATCGACTTCGGAACGCATTCACGCCAGATGCGCTTCGCTTCGTTGAAAGATTGCAGCGTTCGCCTCGCAACCCGATCGAATTCCTCGCACACGCTTGGCCGCGCAACAGCGCCCGATCCGAATTTCCTGCTTGGATCGATATCACCGCGCCCGCTATAGTCCTGCGCCTGCATCGAGCCCGGAGGACGGTCAATTGCCCCTCAAAGCCGTCGTCTTCGACGCCTACGGAACGCTCTACGACATCCAGTCGGTCGCTGAGATCACCGAGGATGCATTTCCAGGCTATGGCGAGATCATCACGCAGGTCTGGCGCATCAAGCAGCTCGAATACACCTGGTTGCGTTCGCTGATGCGGCGTTACCAGGATTTTTCGGCGGTCACGCGCGACTCCCTGGCTTATACGTTGCGCGTGCTCGGGCTCGCTTATGACAGCGAGGCGTTCGAGCGCGTGATCGAGAAGTATCTGCATCTCGATCTCTATTCGGATGCGACCGCAACGCTTGCGGCCCTGAGGCCGCGCAAGCTCGCCATTCTCTCCAACGGCAGCCCGGACATGCTGAACGCGCTCGTGCGCAATTCCGGCCTCGATGCCCTGCTCGATGCCACCATCAGCGTCGACGCCAAGAACATCTTCAAGCCGAGCCCGGAGGCCTATGAACTCATCGGCGAGGTGCTCGGCACCGCGCCGGATGAGGTTCTGTTCGTCTCCTCCAATCCTTGGGACGCCGCCGGCGCGAAATCATTCGGATTGAAGGTTGCCTGGATCGAGCGGGTGGCACCCGAAGCCATGGCGCTGGCTTGCGTCGAGACCGAACTCATGGCACCGCTGACGATGTTCAAGGCGATCCGCACCCAGATGGACGAGCTCGGCTTCGCGCCGGATCATCGTGTCCGCGCGCTCTCCGAGCTGCCAAGCATCGCTTAGAGATCGCTAGCTGCCCATGAGTTCGAGTGAACTGTTTGGAATGAGCTGTTTGGAATGAGCCTGCAATCCGTTCGCGATTTCTTCGCCGAGAAAGCCCCCGACATTACCGTCATCGAATCCCCGATTAGCTCCGCCACGGTGATGCTGGCGGCTGAAGCCTATGGTGTCGAGCCGGGGCGCATCGCCAAGACGCTCTCGTTGCGCGTCGGCGAGCGCGTGATCCTGATCGTCGCCGCCGGCACATCGCGCATGGACAACAAGAAGGTGAAGGCGCAGTTCGGGGGCAAGCCGAAAATGCTGGGACCGGAAGAGGTCGCCGAGATCACCGGCCACGAGGTCGGCGGCGTGTGCCCGTTCGGCCTGAAGGCACCGCTGCCGATCTATTGCGACGTCTCGCTGAAAGCGTTCGACGTCGTGGTGCCAGCCGCGGGCTCGACCCACAGTGCCGTGCGCATCGCCCCGGATCGGATGGCCGAGTTGGTCGCGGCCGAATGGGTCGACGTCTGCGAAATCAGGTCCGACTAGGGCCTTATCGGTTTTGATCGAATCAAAACCGAACCTCTCCACGCGACCGGGTATCCACGTCGCGTGAAAGCGCTTTAATCGTCATCGTAGGGTCGGGGCTGAGCCCCAGGCGGAGCCGCGTTATAGCGCGGCGGCGGCGGTGCGGCGCGGTTACGCGGCACCGGCTGCTGCGGTTGGGTCTGATTGTTCGACTGGAACACCGCACGGCACCCGCTGGAGAGCTGCGGCGTGTTCTGCTGCAAGCAGGCCACGATACGGTTCACGTCGGGAATCTGATCGCTGCACAGACGCCACACATCAGGTGTGCAGGCCATCTGCTGTTCCATCGTGCCGCGGTATTCTTGCGCGGATGCCGCGCTCTGCGCGACGATGCCGCTGACCGCGAGCGCCACACCCAGCGCAATCCGCTCTGTTCGCATGTCCCGATCCTTCCCGAATCCGTCAAAACCTCCTCAATCAATGAGGCGGGGGAAGGTTCTGGACCAACAACAAAACGTGAAAGCGCGCCTGGAACCTACTCCACCTTGCCGATCTTCTTCACCGCCGCGATCAGCCGCGCGCTGTCGGCCGCGACGAATTGCGCGAAGGCCGGGGCATCCTGATAGGCCACGAGGCTGCCCGAGGCCTCGAACGATTTGAGCACGTCCGGACTCGTCATCACCTGCGCCATCGCCTCGCGCAGACGGGTCGCGATCGTGGCCGGCAGCGCGCTCTGCGCGAACAGGCCGGCCCAAATGTACATCTCGACATCCCTGTAGCCGAGCTCCTGAAAGGTCGGCACGTCGGGGAAGCTCGCGATGCGCTGCGCGCCGCAATTGCCGAGCACGCGCAGCTTGCCGCCGTCGACCTGCGGCTTCAGCGTGCCGGGTGCGGCGGCGATCGCCTGCACGGTACCACTGAGGATGGCGGTCAGTGCGGGACCTGCGCCGCGGAACGGCACATGCAGCAGCTTGATGCCGGCGCTGCTTGCGAACATTTCCATCGCCACGTGCAGCGTGCCGTAGGGCCCGGACGAGCCATAGGTGATCTGGCCCGGTCGCCTCTTCGCGTCCTCGACGAAATCCTGCGCCGTCTTCCACGGTGCCGAGGCTGGCACCGCGAGCAGCGTGGGATCGGCGAGCACGCGCGCGATCGGCATGAACTGCGAGACCTCGTAGGCAACAGGACGCTCGAACAGGCGGTCGGCTTCCGGGAGCACCGCGAGCGAGGACAGTGTCATCAGCAGCGTGTGGCCGTCGGGCTCGGCGCGCGCGGCCGCGGCATTGCCCACCGATCCGCCGCCACCGCCGGCGCGATTGTCGACGATCACGGGCTTGCCGAGGATCCGCTCCGGCGCCTGGGCCCCCGGACGCGCCGCCAGATCGGCCTGTCCGCCAGCGGGAAACGGCACGATCATGGTGATGTTGCGGGCGGGATAGGTTTGAGCGAAGGCATTGTCAGGTAACGCAGCGCGAAGCAACGGCAGTGCAGCAGCGGCGCGCAGGACGTCGCGTCGGTCCATGGCAGGTCCCTCCCCTCATTTTTTCTTCGTTCGCTTGCCAGCCTAACGTCGCGATCGGCAAGAACAAGATGTTTACGAAGCATTAGCCATGTTCGACCGGGTCCGGAACGCATGCCTGAGGCCTCCGTTTCCCTCCGAGGAGTGTGCCATGGGAAAACTTGCGACCATCGACGTCGCCTTGGACGAGATGCTGGTGAATCTCGCCGGGATCGTCTTGCGACTTTCAACGCCCGAAATGACGCGAACGCCGGAAGCGCGACGCGCACTGGCGCAATCCGTCCATCAATATGCGGTTTGCGCGAGACGCTCGAGCGACCCTCGTGTTCACGAATTGAAGTCGCAGCTGGAAGAGACGCTGAAGCCGAGCTTGCGCATTGTCGCGATCGACGGCGTGAAGTTGCCTTCGTTTTAACCCGTCATTGCGAAGAGCTCTTGCAACGAGCAATCCAGAGTCTCTCCGCGGGTTTACTCTGGTTTGCTTCGCTGCGCTCGCAATGACGAGGTCGTGAGATCTGTCAGTCTGCGTGGCTCTACGACGTCTTTGCCTTCCCGCGTGTCCGCCGCTTACAGGTGCCCGGCAGCTTCGCGGCCAGGAAATCGCCAAGGGCCTCGACGCGCGCGGGACGCGGGCCACCGGGCGGCGTCACCAGGTGCACGGCGCCTTCGGCCTGCTTCCAGTCCTTGAGGATCACTTCGACCTGACCTGAGGAGATCGCCTCGCCGACGATGAACTCGGGCAACTCGGCGATACCGAGGCCCGCGATCAGCGCCGGCATCACCGCTTCACCATTGTTGACGCGGAGCTGGCCGCCCGGGCGCACGCTGGCCTGCTCACCGGCAGAATTGGTGTAGTGCCAAGCATTCGGCGTCGAGAGATAGGCGTAGCTGAAGCATTTGTGCTCGGCCAGATGCATCGGATGCGTCGGACGGCCATATTGCTTGAGGTAAGACGGCGCCGCCACGGTATAGCGCGGCATGGTGAAGAGCTGCCGTGCGATCAGCGAGGAATCCGGCAGCCGCGCGATCCGTACCGCCATGTCGAAGCCTTCCCCGATCAGGTCGACGGTCGCATCGCTCAAATGCAGGTCGACCGAGACTTCCGGATAGGCCTGAAAGAATTCCGGCAGCAGCGGCGCCACGGCCTTGATGCCGAATGTCATGGGCACCGCGAGCCGGACCAGGCCGCGCGGCGCCACCGATTGCGCCAGCGCTTCGTTCTCCGCGGCTTCGCCATCGGCCAGCAGGCGCGTCGCGCGTTCGGCGAGCTTGTGGCCGGCATCGGTCAACGCGAGCCGGCGGGAGGTGCGGTTGAACAGCCGGGCGCCGAGCCTCTCCTCCAGCCGGGTGACCGCCTTGGAGACCGTCGCCTTCGACATCGCGAGCTCGCTTGCGGCCCCTGCAAACGACCGCAATTCCACGACTTTTGCGAAAACCGCGAGCGCCTCGAAATCAGGGAGTTTTGCCATCTGAAGTCCGTCGTTGGGGCATTTAGTGAAACAATGAGTTTCAACAGTTTCTATTTCTATACCACAGACGGAGGCTTATCCAAGGGTCAATCGCAATTCCAGCAATGGAGACATCCAATGACCAAGAAGCTCTCAGGCAAGGTTGCTCTCGTGACCGGCGGCTCGCGCGGCATCGGCGCGGCTTCGGCCCGCGCGCTCGCAGATGAAGGCGCGGACGTCGCCATCAGCTACGTCGCCTCGCCCGAAAAGGCGGAGGCCGTCGTTGCCGATTTGAAAGCCAAGGGCGTCAAGGCACGCGCCTTCAAGGCCGATCAGGCTTCGGCCGATGACGTGACGCAGCTGGTCAAAGACGTGGCCAAGGAGTTCGGCCATCTCGACATCCTCGTCAACAATGCCGGCGTCGCCGCGGGCGGAGCGATCGACGATGCCAATGCCGACATCGAAGCGTTCGCCCGCCAGGATCTGGTCAACGTGCATGGCGTGATCGCGGCGATCCGCGCCGCCTCGCAATTGATGAATGAGGGCGGTCGCATCATTACGGTCGGCTCGATGCTGGCCGACCGCGCCTCGTTCCCCGGACTTGCCGACTACGTCGCCACCAAGGCGGCCGTGGTCGGCTACACCAAGGGTGCGGCGCGCGATCTCGGCCCGCGCGGCATCACCGTGAACGTGGTGCAGCCGGGCTCGATCGACACCGACATGAATCCGAAGGACGGCGGCGAGTTCGCCGAGACCCAGCGCAAGCAGCACGCGCTCCAGCGCTTCGGTCGCCCCGAGGAAGTCGCCGCCGGCGTCGTCTTCCTCGCAAGCCCCGAAGCCTCCTTCGTCACCGGAACGGTGCTCAATGTCGACGGCGGATTCGGCGCCTGATTCAGGCGCCATCCGCTCAAATCAAGGAATTACGCACATGATCGAACTCAGACCCTTCGCAAAGCTCGGCGGCGCCGATCATGGCTGGCTCAAGGCCAAGCATCATTTCTCCTTCGCCAGCCACTACGACCCGAACAACATGGGCCACGGTGCCCTGCGGGTGTGGAACGACGACGAGATCGCGCCGAACACCGGCTTTCCCGCTCATCCCCACGCCAACATGGAAATCATCACCTATGTGCGCGAGGGCGCGATCACCCATCAGGACAGCCTCGGCAACGAGGGACGCACCGCGGCCGGCGACGTGCAGGTGATGAGCGCCGGCAGCGGCATCCGCCACTCCGAGTACAATCTCGAGCCGACCAGAACGCGGATCTTCCAGATCTGGATCGAGCCGACCGCACGCGGCGGTCAGCCGACCTGGGGCTCGAGACCATTCCCCAAGGCGGACCGTTCCGGCAAGCTCGTCACCATCGCGAGCGGCTTCAACGGCGACACCGACGCGCTGCCGATCCGCGCCGATGCGCGGGTGCTCGCCACCACCCTGAAGGCCGGCGAGAGCGCAGAATACACGCCGCAGAAGTCACGGCACCTCTACCTGGTGCCGGCTGCGGGCGCGGTCGAGATCAATGGCGTTCGCGTCGAAGCCCGCGACGGTGCCGCAATCCGCGACGAGGACAGGCTGAAGATCACCGCTCTGGAAGATTCGGAGCTCGTGCTCGTCGATGCGGCGTAGGCGCCGCCAGCACACAGCAACTCGTCATGCCCGGCCTTGAGCCGGGGATGCATCGCCTTCGTAAAGAGCTTTTTGAAAAGCGATGGGTTGCCGGGTCAAGCCCGGCAACGACGGCGAACAAATAACTCACCTCGTCATCCAACGGAGACCACCCATGACCAAAGTTCTCGTCCTCTATTATTCCGCCTATGGCCACATCGAGGCGATGGCGAATGCCGTTGCCGAAGGCGCGCGCGAGGCCGGCGCCAATGTCGACGTCAAGCGCGTGCCGGAGCTGGTGCCGGCGGAGGTCGCGAAAGCCTCGCACTACAAGCTCGATCAGGCCGCCCCCATCGCCAAGATCGAAGATCTCGCCAATTACGACGCGATCATCGTCGGTACCGGCACCCGGTTCGGCCGGATGGCCTCGCAGATGGCCAACTTCCTCGACCAGGCCGGCGGGCTGTGGGCCAAGGGCGCGCTCCATGGCAAGGTCGGCGGCGCGTTCACGTCGAGCGCGACCCAGCATGGCGGCCAGGAGACGACACTGTTCTCGATCATCACCAACCTGCTGCATTTCGGCATGATCGTCGTCGGCATGAATTACGGCTTCGCCGGACAGATGAAGCTCGACGAGGTCACGGGTGGCGCACCCTACGGCGCCACCACCATCACCGGCGGCGATGGCAGCCGCCAGCCCAGCGCCAACGAGCTCGCCGGCGCACGCTATCAGGGCCGCCAGATCGCGGAGACCGCCAGGAAACTACATGGCTGAGCTGCACGGCTGACGCGATCGCGGGGCGGCATTCTCGTTCGGGAATGCCGCTTTAGCGCGTCCCCTTGCCCATCGCCCGCGCCGCAAGCGCGGCGAGCCTCGGGTGACGGCGCAGGCCCTGCGCGGCGTGGTCGCGCCATGCATAGGGCAGGCCCCGCCAGGACAGTGCGATGCTGACATCGGTCAGCGGGACCCTCTGAGCGCCGAAGCGGCGCTTATAGTCCTGATTGCCGATGCTGAGATCGAAGCGGCGCACGCCCCGTGCATGCAGTGCGGCCATGGTGCGCTCGGCGACGAGCAGCCCGGGCGAGCAGCTCGACCATGAATCACCGGCGTGGCTGATGCGCAGCAGGTAGTAGGTCGCATCCTGCCTGACGCCGAGCGAGGTGGCGACGACGCCCTCGTCGCAGACCAGCGCCGAGAGGACGGCATAGCCTTCCGCGACACCCTGGCGGGCGATCTCGCGGTAAAATCGCGCATGGCTCTCGTCGTTGAGGATAAATGGCGAGCCGAGCTTTCTCATGCGCGCCTGCTGCTGAACATCCATGACATCCAGCAGCTCATGCGCGCGAGCGACATCCGCAGCGATCTCGAACCGCGCGCCGGCATGACGGCTGAAGACGCGCCAGCAGCGCGGCATCTGCATGCGCTTGATCGAGGCCCGGTAAGCCTCATAGTCGTCACCCATCAGCACCAGATTGCCGTTGAGCGAGGAGGATCCGATCCGGCCGAGCGAGACCAGCGGGTTCGGCTTGGCGCCGATTTGGGCCGGCATCTTCCTCAGGCGCAGCAGATCGAAGCCATCGGGCAAGGCGCGTAGCGCATCGATTAACGCCTTGCTGATGGCATCTGGCGCATCCACCCCAAGCGACAGGATCGGCGCATTGTTATCGGAGACGCCGAGATCGGCAAATTCGACCACGCGGATGCCGCGCCTGATATGGCTGATCATCGGCACAAGAGCGATGTCCTTGCCGGTCGGGGCATCGGAGATCACGGCGATCAGCGGTGCGAGGTCGTGGAACGCCTCGTACCAGGCGCCGAGCCAGTAACCGTGCTGGAATGCGGTGCGATGGCTTGCATTCAGGCGCAATGCGGCCGGCCGCCAGTCGCGTATGAAATCGACCGCGATTCCCGACGTGCGCGACACCCGGCCTTCTGATTGCTCGACGCTGAGGAACGTCATCCGCGGGACATAGGATTACTGAATGTTTCCGGATAGATTATGTTTTGCCGCGCAGGACAAGTAACGTCGCTGCTTATCGTTAAGCGATGCCAATCAAGCCGCCCGCTGCGACAAGGTGTCAGTGCTCCGGTTCCACCTGCCCTGCGCACTGGAACCGAGCCAGGAAGTGCAAGCCGGCCGCTGCGACAGTGAACATGAACCAGATCGGACTCTGTCGGTCGAGCAGGAAGGTCTCGGTGGCTCCGTAATACAGGCCGAACAGCCATACGGTCAGGAACAGCTTTGCCAGCGCGCGACTGCGGTTATGCGCCTGGGCCGACTGGAAATTGCCGAGCGGTGCGAGCACGAAGACGAGGATCACCAGCAGCAGCCCCGGCAGGCCGATGGTGACCGCGAGGTCGAGATAGCTGTTGTGGCTGTGCGCCGCGCTCGTCGCCCATTCCGCGCCTTGCGCGGTCTGCCGCTCGGTCAAATCATCCCAAAAGGCCGCATAGCCGTGGCCGATGATCGGCTTCTCGGCGACGGCTGCGAGCGCGAATTCCCAGATGGCGGAGCGGCCGGTGAAGGTGGGGTCGAGCGGAAGCAGCCGCGTCATGGCGCCGAGCGCCGGACTCAAGACGCTGCCCACCGTCAGCAGGTTCATCGCGATCAGCGGCACGAAACAGATGATCCGCTTCAGCCACAGGCCCCGCGTGACGTAGACCAGCGACGCCAGCGCGTAGATCGCAAGGCAGAGCACCGAGGACGTCTTGCCGCCGGTGAAGATCAGGAAGATGCCGGCAAGCACCGCGATCGCCGGCCCCATCATGAACGAGCCGACACCGCAAAGGTAGATGCCGACATAGACCAGGACGGTCATCACCGGCGAGGCGACGTTCTTGTGGCCGAAACTGCCGCGCCAGTCACCGGCAAGCTGCGGCTCGGTGATGTCGAACGCGGTGTGAATCGAATATTGCGGCGCGAGGAAGACGCCGAGATAGCAGAGCACGAGCAGCGCGAGCGCGGCACCGCCGAGGCACAGGTTGAAGCTGCGCTGCGTCGGCGGCAATAGCGGCAGGAGCACGGCGAGCGACGTCACGCTCGCCGCGAGCACGAACCGCTGAAACGAAACGCCGCGGTTCTCGGAAAAGGCGATGTTGATCAAGAGCCAACCGATGAGACAGAGATGCAGCGGCGTCAGCAGGGACTTCACCGCTGGCGCATCGGTCACGGCGACGAACAGCACGGCGACCACGGCCAAGAGGCCGAAGGCGATGTAGGTCAGCGCCATTCGCCCGCTGACGACAGTAGCGAAATTCTCACTCCGCAGGTCCGGAAACGGATCGAGCGTCACCAGGATCAACAGCAAGGTCGCGACGGCGACGAGACAGCGCGCTGCCCGCACCGCGTTCAGCCCTGCGAGCCCGCCGCGCAGGACGTGGCCCAACGATCGGGCCTCGACGTCAGTCATGTCAGCGGCGCTGCGATCCAAGCTGCGATCCATAGCTTAAGGCAGGTGAGGCCGGGAAGCTTCAGCTTCTAGCTCACCGTCGTTAACCATCCGTCAACCAGCATGCCGAAGACGACAGGCACATTCTGCGCGGCAGCGCTGCCGCACCCTGCTAGGTTTGCCGCAGGTTCAATGTCACCGGCTTAACGTTATTCCACGAATCCGGCGCCGCGCAGGCGCTCGCGGCAGCGACTTGCCCATAATGCGGGTATCATCCGCAGCAGCCGAGATTTCGATTGCTGGCATTGCCGGCTCGGCAGACGCGCCCTGGTTAACGGATCATTAAAGACGAGCCGCAGCTTGATCACCGCCGACGAGGTTCTCGAACTAACGGCTGCCTCACGCGTGATGCCGGCGGCGCGCCTGCCGCTGCCGGTGAACCCGGGCGCGTCGGTATCTGTCGTCATTCCCGCCAAGAACGCTTCGGCCTATATCGGTGAAACCATCGCCAGCGCGCTGGCGCAACGCGATGTCGCCGAAATCATCGTCGTAGACGACGGCTCGACCGACGACACGATTGCGATCGTCCGCGCCATGCGTGATCCACGGCTGCGCATGATACAAAACGACTCCGCGGGCGTGTCAGCGGCGCGCAATCTTGGCGCGCGGCAGGCGGTCGGCGATTGGCTGCTCTTCCTCGATGCCGACGACCGCCTGCGTTCCGATGGCGTGGCGGCCCTGCTGGCGGCAGCGCGCGCCGCTCCGCGCGCGGTTCTCGTCTATGGCGACTACAACACGATCGACAGCGAGGGACGGCAGATCGGCCGGCGCGATCTGCTGAAGGGACGCCGCAAGCCGACCGGCGACGTGCTGACGCGGCTCGCAGCCGGCAACTTCATCGTCAATGGCGGCATCGTGCTCACCCGTGCGGAGGCTTTCCGCGCTGTGGGCGGCTTCGACGTCTCCCTCAGATATTGTGAGGATTGGCATTGCTGGTGCCGACTTGCCGCGATCGGCGAGTTCGAATTCGCGCCAAAGCTCCTACTCGACTATCGCCTGCACACGGCGAACACGATGAATGCGGCGGTGCGGACGCCGCAGGATTTCTTCCCGGCGGTCGCGCGAGTCTTCGGCGACGGGCTGATCCTGGCGAGACTGCCCGAAGGCACGGCCGGCGCGCTGCGCCGGGCCGCCGAGATTCATCTCGTCACCTATTCGGCGATGCAGGCGGTCCGCTTCGGCAGATATCGCGACGCCTTCGCCTATCTCGCTATGGTCGGCCGGCGGTCGCTCAAATCGCTGCCGCGCTCCGCGCTCCGGGTCGTCCTCGCCCGCTTTGGCATCTAGCTCCGCTGCCAGGACGTCAGGACACGATCTTCGAGGCTTCATAGGGCTTCGGCTCGATGCCGAATGCCGCAAGCACGGAGCCGAGCGCGACCATCACGGGATGCATCGCGACGACTGTCTTCGACGATGTCAGCAGACCGGCCGCACGCACCAGCGACAGCGGCAACCGGCCAACCATCTGCGCAAACACCAGCATCCGCGCCGCTGCGCTCTGCGCAGCCTTGGACTGCACGCGATAATTGATCGCGCCGATGCGCAAGCCTCGCTTCGCGATCCAGCCGAGGCTGGTGCGGCTTTGCGGCACGGTTTCGGTGATGACCGCCTCCGCCGTCCAGTGGAATGTCATGCCGGCATCGCGGCACCGCACGAAGAAATCGCAGTCGCCACCGCCGAGGAAATTGAAGCGCAGGTCGAAGGCCGGACGCTCGAACCGCTCGAACACCGCGCGCGTGATCAGACAATTGCCGCAGCCATAGATCAGCGGCACCGCGCCGCTGTAATCATAGGCGGGACAGAACGCGGGATGACGCGACAGCCAGGGCTGGCTGTCGTCGTCGAAGACCGGCAACACCGGCCCGCCGACCACGTCGGCGCCGGTCGCCTCCGCGGTGCGAACCATCAGCTCGAGCCAATCGGGCGAAGCGATCTCGTCGTCGTCGATCATCAGGAAGCGGGTCGCGGCGGGAAACAGGGCCTGGGCCGTCTCGAACGCGGCGTTGATCGCCTGGCAATTGCCCTGCCGCTTCTCGACGAGGCAGATGCCCTGGAGCCTGCCGTCGGCGAGATATTCCGCGGCGACCGGCGCGCTCTCACGCCGCGCGGCATCGTTCTCGACCATGACGACCGCAAAGGAGCGAGCTGTGCGCTGGCTGACCAGCGAGTCCAACGTCAGCCGCAGATGCTGCGGGCGGCGGAAGCAGGGAATGCAGACGACGATGCCGACCGACAGGTCGATGACGCTGGAGCTCGCCGCGATCTCGCGGTTGGGATCGCACACGAGGTCCGAGAAGCGCCTCGCGGACAAGTCTGTCGGGATCAATGTCATGACGTCCTAGATGTCCGAGATATGTTGAAAAAGCCCTGCTTCGATCGCGCGGATCGGCCGCGTCCCGCGGCGGCACATCGCGGCGGGACAGATGCGTCCCAAAATGAACGTCCGGCGAGCGGAAAATCCTCGCGCACGCCGGCGATCTCCAGTCATCTTGGCACAAACATCATGCAGTTAACCGCCTTCGCACGCTTCTGCAGCGAAACCTCGCACCCGTGTTAGTGCAACTCGCGGTCCAATGCGCCGGCAACAGCTCAACATGAACAATGCCCTAGTTAACGCCTATGCGCATTAACCCGACCGTAAGCACTGCGATCAGTGACACGGCGCGGCATCAGATTTGCTCTTCGGGCAAGCGAGTTTTTTCCTGTAAATTTGAATAGAACAAGTGCGGTCAGAAAATCATGAACAAGCCAGCGACGATCGAGTTCGCGACAGCCACGGCAATCAACGTCTCCGCGGCCACTCCCCCCACCCAGGCGCTGCACGATCTGATCCCTGGCGAAGCCCGCGACAGCCTGCTCGCAATTCATGACGTGCTGCGCCGCGAGCTGCCGCAGGGCCGGCTCGCCATCTATGAAGCCGGCGGTGGCTCGTGCAGCGTTCTGCCGCCGGAATTGCCGAGCCGCAGCCACGTCACCGTCGTCGACATCGACGAGGATCAGGTCCGCAACAATACCTACGCCGACGAGGCGATCCTCGGTGACGTCCAGACCTACCGTTTCGGGCAAGAGACCTTCGATCTCGTGATCTGTTACAACGTGATCGAGCATCTTCCCGACGTCGAAGCTGCACTGCTGAATTTCCGCGATGCGCTCAAGCGCGGCGGATTGATCCTGATCGGCGCCCCCAACCCGCGCTCGCTGTCCGGCGTGGTCACCAAATACTCGCCGCACTGGTTCCACGTCTGGTTTTACCGGAACATCCGCGGCATCAAGGATGCCGGCCTGCCGGGCGAGCCGCCGTTCCCGACGTTCTTCCATCCGCTGGTGACATTGCCGAGGCTCGAAGCGTTCGCGGCCGCCAACGGTCTCGAGATGATCTATCGTCGTGAAGTCGAGAGCCCGCGCTATCCCGAGATGCGCCGGCGCAAGCCTTTGTTTGCGGTCCTCGTCGACGCTGGGGCCGCGGTGCTGAACGCCGTGCTGCCGCGCGGCACCGACGTCCGCCGCGGCGATTATCACGTCATCCTGCGAAAGAGCTGACGGCCATGCGCGCGCAGCGGATCGCACAACAAGCGAAGCTTCGCGGCCACGCTGCGTGCGGTAACGAACCGTTAATCTCTGAGCGACCTCAGCGTCGCGGCGACGCACCGAAGAACGGCATGCGCTTAAACGCTTTGTTTGCCATTTCGGTGAATAGTCCCTCAATGAGTATGGTTAATTTTCCCTGTTGCGTTGATTGGGCACCTATGTCCCGGGTGCGTGGCGTGAACCGAAGAGTAACCCCTCAGCCCGCGGCAGTTGGAATGAAAGCTGGGGATCATGCTTGACTATAACCAGCCGATTGATCGGGCTAGATCGGAGGCCCCGCAAGGAAAGCCTCAGGCCGGTCTCAGCGTGCTGGAGTTCGCCAATCTGCTCTGGCGGCGAAAGGTCGCGATTGCCGCCGCCGCCCTGCTCGGCGCGACGCTCGCGGTCACCGTCGGCAAGAGCCTGACGCCCCGCTACACCGCCACCGCACAGCTCTATGTCGACCCGCGCGAGCTTCAGCTCGTCGATCGCGAGCTGACGCCGCGCGCGCAGGACGTCTCCGGCATGTCCATGGTGGTGGAGAGCCAGGCGCGCCTGATCACCTCCAATAGCGTGCTGCTCCAGGTCATCCAGCAAGCCGGCCTCGACAAGGATCCGGAATTCGGCGGTGGCGAGGGCACCAGCCTGATGTCCTCGCTGCTCGGCCTGATCGGCCTTCAGCCCCGCGCGCCCTCGGCCGCGGAAAAGAAGGAAGTGCAGCTCGCGGCGCTCGACGCGCTGAACCGCCACATCACGGTCCGCAAGACCGAGAAGAGCTTCATCGTCGACATCGAGGTCTGGTCGACGGACCCCGCGAAAGCGGCGATGCTCGCCAACACGCTGACCAATGCCTACCTTGCGGAATCCCGCAACTCGCAGGCCTCGGCCGCACGGCGCGCCACCAATGATCTCTCCGGCCGTCTGAAGGAGCTGCGCGAGCGGCTGCGCAACGCCGAGACCGCGCTTGCCACCTACAAGGCACAGAACAATTTCGTCGGCACCCAGGACACGCTGATCAGCGACCAGCAGCTCTCCGCCAGCAACCAGCGGCTGGCCGCGGCCCGCGCGGCGACGATGGATGCGCAGGCGCGGCTCGACCAGATCGAGGCGAGCCGGCGCACGGCGGCGGATGCGGGCGCAATCCCCGAGGCGCTGCAATCGCCGACGATTGCGAACCTGCGCGCGCAATATGCCGACGCCCGCAAGAAATATGCGGAACAAGCCGGCGAGCTCGGCCCGCGCCACCCGGCGCTGCGCCAGACCGAGAAGCAGGTCGAGGATCTCAAGCGCACCATCAACGAGGAAATCGATCGCTTCGCCCAATCCGCCAAGAACGACCTGACGCGTGCCCGCGACTTCGAAGCCTCGCTCAACCGGGCGCTGGAAGCGCAGAAGCGGCAGAGCGTCCAGCTTAGCCAGGCCGCAGTCCGCCTGCGCGAGCTCGAACGCGAGGCCGACGCCAGCCGCGACGTTTACCAGTCCTTCCTCAAGCGTTCTCGCGAGACCGAGGAGCAGGAGAGCCTGAACACCTCCGCAGCCCGCGTCATCGGCGAAGCGACGGTGCCGCAGCGGCGCTCGTTTCCGCCGGCGATGAGCCTGTTTGCCATGATCGGCTTCATCTTCGGTGCGGTCGCGGCGTCAAGCTGGTTCGCTGCGGCCGAGCTCCTGTTCTCTCGTGCGAGCGCGCCGGCGCCAACACCTGCCCGTCCACAGCGCACGCCGGTGCCGGATGCAACGCGAGCTCCGCAGCGCGCGCGGGCTCCAGAGCTCTCGGAGGCCTCGCCGCCCCCGCAGGTCTCAGGGGCTCCGGAAGTAGAGCAAGCTCCGCCGGAACTTGCCGCACCTCCGTTACAGCCTTCGATCGTCGAGAAGCCCCTGATCGAGAAGCCGCTGATCGCACGCCTCCAGGAGGCCGACGTCATTCACACGCTCGGCGCCATTCTCGCCACTGGCGGCGGCGTCGATCTCACCCGGCTGGGCTGGCCGACGCTGCGCCCCGGCTTTCCCCTCACCACGCTGCTCAATGCCTGGCGCGACATGCGCGCTGCCGTGGCCCGGCGCGCCGGTGGCAAGGCGATGCCCGTCATCGCACTCGTCGGGGCAGGCGAGACCACCGGGCGTAGCGTGACCGCATTGAATTTCGCACTGGCGGCCGCGCGCGACGGCACCCGCGTGCTGATGATCGATGCCGACCATCAGGCGCGTTCGCTCTCGAACAAGGTCGATCGTCGCGGCAAGAACGAGCCGAGCAGGCTCGGCTGGCTCTCGATTGGCAGCAAGGACGCCCGCGAGATCAAGACGGTCAACGGCATCTCGGTGCTGCCGGCCGCAGAGGGCGACGCCGGCAAGGCGGCCGACGCCATCCGCAAGGCGATTACACAGGCGCGAGCCGCGGGTGGCTATGATCTCGTGATCCTCGACGGCCCCGCGGTGCCGCTTTCGGCTGGCGGCCGTAAGCTGCTGGACGACACCG
Source organism: Bradyrhizobium sp. 160 (assembly GCF_023073735.1). NCBI lineage: Bacteria > Pseudomonadati > Pseudomonadota > Alphaproteobacteria > Hyphomicrobiales > Nitrobacteraceae > Bradyrhizobium > Bradyrhizobium sp. 160. The sequence goes on along the minus strand of NZ_JADPKD010000005.1, from coordinate 213,976 downwards.
ACGCGCTAGTGGCGGTGCTGCCGACCAGCCTCGACATCAACGACAGCCTGGAAGAGATCTTGACCACGCTCGGTCGCGCCGAGCGCAAGCTCGTCGGCGTCGTGCTCGACGAGCTCACTCCCGCAGCCCAAACGCGCCAGCGAGGCAGGCAATATGCTTGAGCGTCGCGTCAACTTCGAGGGACGGGCGGCAACTGCCGACGTGCCGCGGATCACCGTCGGCGGCCTTCGCATGGCCGCGATCGACCTGGAAGCGACCGCCGATTTCATGATCGAGGCGACCGATCCTGACAAGCGCATCGGCCGGCCGCTGTTCCTGACCTCGGCCAATGGCGAGGTGCTGGCGCGCTGCTCGACCGAGCCGCAGACCGAGCGCCTGTTCCGCGTCGCCGACCTGATCAACGCCGATGGCCAGCCGCTGGTCGCGGCTTCGAAGCTACAATCCTGGTTTCCGCTGCCGGAGCGCGTCGCAACCACGGACCTGTTCCATGTCGTCGCGCGCAAGGCGGAAGCGCTCGGCCGCACCTTCTACATGCTCGGCGCCAGCGAGGCCGAGAACATCGCAGCGGTCGAGAACGTCCAGAAGATGTATCCGAATCTTAGGATCGTCGGCCGCAGCCATGGCTATCTGCGCGGCGAAGCGCTGCGCGCGAAGGTCGAGGAAATCAACGCGCTTGCGCCGGATTATCTCTGGGTTGCGCTCGGCGTGCCCAACGAGCAGGCATTCGTGGAGGAATTCACGCCGCATCTCACCAATGTTGGCGTTATCAAGACATCCGGCGGCCTATTCAACTTTTTGTCGGGCAGCCGCTCCCGCGCGCCGCAATGGATGCAGAAGATCGGACTCGAGTGGGCCTGGCGCACCTGGCTCGAGCCACGCCGCCTGTTCTGGCGCTATTTGACCACCAACCCCCGCGCGCTCTATCTTCTCTTCAGCCGTAACCGACCCGTCCGTTAGGGAAGAGCTGAACACGACATGACCGACCGACCGACCGTCCTCGTCACCGGGGGCGCGGGCTATATTGGCTCGCATGCCTGCCGCGCACTGACCGCCGCCGGCTATCAGCCCGTCGTCTATGACAATCTCTCGACGGGCCATCGCAGTTTCGTGACCGGCCCGCTGGTGACGGGCGATCTGCTCGACGGCACAGCACTGGCACGCGCCTTCGCCGATCACAAGATCACGGCAGTGATGCATTTCGCGGCGGCGAGCCTCGTCGGGGAGTCCATGATCGACCCGCAGAAATATTACATCAACAACGTGCAAGGCACGCTGTCGCTGTTGCAGGCGATGCGTAACGCGAACTGCCATCGCATCGTGTTCTCCTCGACCGGCGCCGTCTACGGCAACGCCGATTCCAAGGAACTGCCGGAAGACTTTCCCTGCGTGCCGATCAACCCCTACGGCGCATCGAAATGGATGATCGAGCGCATGCTCGCCGATTACCGCGCGGCCTATGGCTTCGGCGCGTTCTGCCTGCGCTATTTCAACGCCAGCGGCGCCGACCCAGCCGGCGGCATCGGAGAACTGCGCGACAACGAAACCCATCTCATTCCGCGCGCCATGATGGCGCTTCAGGGTCATGTCGACTTCGCAGTGTTCGGCGACGACTACGGCACGCCCGACGGCACCGCGATCCGCGACTACATCCATGTCACCGATCTCGCCGCGGCGCATGTGGCGGCACTGAAGCTTCTGGAAGAAGGGCATGCCGGCGGCAGCTTCAATCTCGGCACCGGCTCCGGCTTTTCCGTGCGCGAGATCCTCAACGCCATCAGGCAGGAGACCGGACGCGAGGTGCCACACACCGTCAAGCCGCGCCGCGCCGGCGATCCCACCTATCTGGTCGCGGATCCCTCTGCTGCGAAGAAGGTGCTGAACTTCGTGCCGCGTCATTCCGACCTGCCTACGATCATCCGCACGGCCTGGGCCTGGCACCAGAAGGCGCATCCCTTCAGGTCGCGTTAGGTAACCGTCCTGCACCTTGCCGGCAGGGGCCTTCAGCGGCTAAAGAGACTATGACGACCGGCGTCGACCGCTTTTCCGGCCGCCGCATGTTTCAGGCCTGGCCGCCGATGGGAGCGGCAGACGTGGCTGCGCGACGCGAGCCGTTCTTCAACGTAAAGACCACGACCGAGTGCGCACATCGGCCTGCTTTCAGGCGGACCCAAGGAGCACTGAGCGAATGCATCAGGCCGCAAGCCTGCAATTCGAGCGCGTGGTGGACGAGTTCGCCCGCTGGCTCGCTGTGCCCGAGGACGAACGTTCGCCGGCGCCGGCCTGGTGGTGGGGACCCGCGATCGCGGTGCTCGACGTGCGCCAGCCTATGCCAAGTGCGTGGTCGCGCACGCTCGGCCTCGGCGAAGGATCGGCCTTTGCCGATGGCGCGCGCCTGCTTCTCGCGCTGTTTGAGGATCAGACCTCACTGCCGTGGCCGGAAGATTTTCCGCGCAAGGCGGAAAGCAAGGATGATGACGTCCGCGAGCTGCACCCGCAGCCCTCAGACGACAGCGCGTTTCAGCCGTAACGCTGCGGCCTCGGTTGCGGCAAGGTCCGGCTCCGGCTGGAGCGGCGGCGCGACGGGCAGTTCTATCGGCCGCAGCAGTTCGGCCATCTGCCGCGCCGGCAGCGGCTTGGAGATCAGATAGCCCTGCATCTCGTCGCAGCCATGGGTGCGCAAGAATGCCTCCTGCTCGGCGTTCTCGACGCCTTCGGCGACGACGGTCATGCCGAGCGCCTTGCCCATGCTGATGATCGCCTGCGCGATGGCCTGGTCTTCCGAATCCTGCGGCAGGTCGCGGACGAAGGAGCGGTCGATTTTTATGGTGTCGATCGGGAAGTGCTTCATCAGCGACATCGATGAATATCCGGTGCCGAAATCGTCGATGGCGAGGCGAATGCCGCGGCTCTGGATGGCGTCGAGCACCTTGAGCGCGCGCCCGACATTGCGCATCATCATGCTCTCGGTGACCTCAAGCTGGAGCAGCACCGGCGACATGCCGCTGGCAGCCAGCGCCTCATCGACGTCCTGCAACAGATGCTCGTCGGCAAACTGCCGCGGCGACAGGTTGACCGCCATCGACAAGGGCAGCAGGCCGCGGCGCTGCCAAGCCATCGCTTGGGCACAGGCTTCATTCAGCACCCAGCGGCCGATCGGCACGATCAGCCCGGTCTCCTCGGCAAGGGGAATGAATTGCGCCGGCGAGACGTTGCCGAGATCGGGATGCGTCCAGCGCAGCAGCGCTTCCACTCCGGTGATCTGGCCGGTCTCCATATCCACCTTGGGCTGGTAATTCAGCGAAAATTGCTGGCGCTCCAGCGCCCGGCGCAGCGCGCTCTCCAGCGACAGACGTTCGATCGATTGCGTCTTCACTTCCTTCGAGAAGAAGCGATAGCCGTTCTTGCCGTCTTCCTTGGCGAGATACATCGCCATGTCGGCATTCTTGGTCAGTGTCTGCGCGTCGGAGCCGTTGGTCGGATACATCGCAATGCCGATCGAGGCCGTGGTGTGGCACTCGTGCCCGGCCAGCTCCATGGGCTCGCCAAGCACGGCGAGCAGCCCGCTGGCGATGCGCTGGACCTCGTCGATTTCGCCGCACCGGTCGAGGATCACCACGAATTCGTCGCCGCCGAGCCGTGCCACCACGTCGCTAGTCCGCAGCGCGCCCCGCAACCGACTCGCCACTTCGAGCAAGAGCAGGTCGCCGGCCTCGTGGCCGAGCGAATCGTTGATGACCTTGAAGCGGTCGAGATCGATGAACAGCACCGCAAAGCGGTGATCGCGACGCTGCGCCGCGCCGATCGCCTCGCGCAACAATCCGTTGAATGTCTCGCGGTTCGGCAGGTCCGTCAGGCTGTCATGCGAGGCGAGGTATTCGATCCGCTCGTCGGCCTTCTTTTTCTCGTCGGCGCGATCGAAATTCTCCATCGCGAAGGCGACGTTGTCGGCGAGGCGCTGCAACAGCTCGACGAACTCGGCGGTGAACGTGTCCTTGTCGGTCGACATGTAGATCATGACGCCGACGGCCAGATCATGAACGATGAGCGGGATCGCCGCGCCCGACCGTGCGCCGTCGCCACGAACAATGTCGTGGAAGGCGCTCACGCGCTGGTCGTTGAGATAGTCGTTGCTGATGCAGGGCTGCCGGGTCCGGAACGCCGTGCCGGCCATGCCCCGACCTTCGGGGCGCTCGGGGTCGACCGAGAGGCGGACATTGCGCGTGGTGTCGGACGACGGTCCTGCGCTTGAAACGATCTTGAGCTGGTCGCTGTCGGCGCCGGCGAGCGCAATGGTCGTCGAGGTGAACTTGGCGCCGTTCGATGCGGCGAGACATACGAGGTCGAACAATTCGGCGCACGATTTCGCCCGCATGATCGCCTCGTTGGTCGCGCTCAGCGCCGCGAACATGCGAGTCAGGCGCTCCTTCTGCGCCTCGGTGCGCGCCTTTTCCTCGGCGCGGTCGAAATTGTCGAGCGCGAACGAGACGTTCTCTGCGAGACGGGCCAGCAGTTCGACCAGATCGGGCGTGAATGTATCCTCCTCCGGAGCAAGGAACAGCAGGATGCCGATCGGCTCCTGACCGGAGCGTAGAAGCGGGAAACTGGCAGCGGCCCGGGTTCCGTCCTCAACCGCCTTGGAGTGCCAGTGTGCCGAGCGCGGATCGTGCATATAGTCGTTAACGACACTGGGCCGGCGCGTCCGCAGCGAGGTTCCAATGATGCCCTGGCCCTCGGGATGATCCGGGGTAATCGTGCAGGTGCACCCGACCATTCGCTGCTGGAGCCGTCCCTTCACGGCGACGACCCGGACCAACTCACGTTTCTCGTCGATGATTCCAATCGTCGCAGAGGCGAACATGCCGCCCAGCACGGCCGCCTGACATGCGACTTCGAACAGCTCCTCACGGGTCTCGGCGCGCATGATGGCTTCGTTGGTGGCGCTCAACGCCGCGAACATGCCGCTCAGCCGGTCTCGCTGCTTGTCGGCCTTCGCCTTCTCCTCGGCGCGGTCGAGATTTGCGATCGCAAATGACACGTTGCGTGCGAGTCGTTCCAGCAGTTCAACCAATTCCGGCGTAAAGGTGCCGATCTCGAGCGAATTGAACAGGAATACGCCCTCCTTGCGGTCGCCGTTCAGCAACGGCAACACGGCGGAGGACTTGACGCCGGTGCGGCGGGCACTCTCGTGCCAGGGCTTGAGGCGCTCGTCGGCGAGCAGGTGATTGGAGATGCACGGCTGCCCGGTGCGGAAGCACGTGCCGGTCAGGCCTCTTCCCTCCGGCACCTTGTCGGTCGTGGCGAATTTGAGTCTGCGTACTTCATCGGAGTACGGCCCTGCGGAGGCGACGACCCGCAGCAACCCGGAGGCAGGCTCGGCAAGCGCGATCGTCGCCGAGCCGAACTTTCCACCCTGCACGGACGCCTCGCATACGAGATCGAACAGCTCGGCACGCGACGTGGCCCGGATGATCGCTTCATTGGTCGCGCTCAGCGCGGCGTACATGCGCGCGAGCCGCTCCTCCTCCCGCGCGATCTGCGCTTTCTCCTCGTCGCGATCGAAATTCTGGAGCGCAAAGCACACGTTCTCGGTCATCCGCAGCAACAGCGCGACGATGCCATGGTCCTTCGCCCACGACTTGCTGACGAAGAAGAACATCACGCCGACGCTGGTTCCGCGCTTGATCAATGGTGCGGCGACGCAGGCGACCGCGCCGGCATTGATGCTGGCCCGCTCCCAGGTCGTTCCCTTGGTACGACCGACGAGGTCGTCTTCGACCATCGCCTTCTGCGTCCGGAAGACCTGGCCGGAGATGCCCCGACCGTGAGGATTGTCGGGATTGATCGAGTAGCGTGCTTGTCTGATTAGATCGAGATTTTGTCCGGTCGCGGCCACCGGCGTCAGCCAGTGCGAGTTCTCCTCGCGCAACAGCACGAAAGTCGCCAGCGATTTGCCGCCGTGCACTGCTGCGTCGCAGACCCGCTGATACAAGTCCAACTCGGTACTGGCTTTGAGGATTGCTTCGTTGGTCGCGCTAAGCGCGCCAAACATGCGATTCAGCCGCCGCATTGCCGCCTCGCTGTCCCGGCGCGCTCCTTCTCGCTCGAAATTCTCGAGCGCGTAGGAGATATTGGCCGACATGCGCTCGAACAGCGACACCATCTGCTCGTTCAGCGATCCGGCTTCGCGGCGGGTCACGTAGAGCACGCCGACGCCCTTGCCGTTACAGAGGAGCGGGACTGCCGCAGCCGCGCCGATTTGGGGCTTCGCCGCACCCTCGCGCCACGCCGGCGAACGCGGATCGTTCAGATAGTCATTGCTGATGCACAGCTTCTGATCGCGGAACGCCTCGCCACCGACGCCAGATCCTTCCGGCGTGCCTGCTTCCGTCGTGATCACGATCGAGCGCAGGCGCGCAACGTCATCGCCGCAGCCGGCCGCAAAGTGCAGCCGCCGGCCGTCCGGTCCCACCAGAAACACTGCGACGGCCAAAAAATCTCCGCTCGAAAACCCGGCGTCGCAGACCTTCTGGTACAGCTCGTCCGGCGATTTCGCGTAGAGAATCGCTTCGTTAATGGCGCTCAACGCCGCAAAGGTGCGTGCGAGGGTCGTCGGCACGTTCTCAGCTCCCGGGCATTTCTGCCTATTTTTCCCGGGTGACTTTATGGGTGGCGATCGCCTAAGTGGACGTTATTGCGCGCTGCAAACCCTCGATCAAAGTGAATGAGCGGCGAACGGCCGGCGCCAAACTGTCGAAAATACCGCCGCATGGCATGAACTTTCGACCGAAGGCGCGTTCTCTTTACGAAAATGCAGCCCTGTATTGGTTTACGGGAGATTGATATCGCACCGGCGCTTTGAGACCATGCACCGAACAAACTCCCTGTTAAGGGCACCAAGCCGGGGAAACGCCATGCCGATCGTCGGGGCCGAACGTCTCACGTGCATCAGCGCAGCGCTGCTCCGCGCCGCCGGAGCGTCCGAGGAAGAAGCGGACGCGGTGGCGTTCGGCTGCGTCAACGCCAATCTCGCCGGCCATGACTCGCACGGCGTGATCGCCGTTCCGACCTATATCGACCGCATCAAGGCCGGACACATCGTTCCCGGCGCCAAATGGACCATTGTCCAGGAATCGCCGACCACGACCGTGATCGACGGCCATTGGGGGTTCGGCTACCACGTCAACGCCAAGGCCATGGCACTGACCATCGAGAAGGCGAAGACGGCGAACGTCGCCGCCTGCACCGTGTTCCGGCAGAGCCATGTCGGCCGCCTTGCCGCTTATCCGTTGATGGCGATGCGGGAAGGTATGATCGGAATCGCGACCGCGGACTCCGGCCGCTCGCCGAAGCACGTCGCCCCGTTTGGCGGCAAGGAGGCGCGGCTCGGCACCAACCCGATCTCGATCGCGGTGCCGTCCGACCTCGATGCGCCGTTCTATCTGGACATGGCAACCTCGGCGGTGGCGGCCGGCAAGATCCAGCTCGCGCTCGCCCGCGGCGAGGAGATTCCGGCGGGGTGGATCATCGATGCCGAGGGGCGGCACACCACCGATCCGTCCCAATATCGCAACGGCGGCGCGCTGCTGCCGCTCGGCGGCACCGAGGGCTACAAGGGCAGCGGTCTTGCTGCCATGGTCGAGGTGCTGTGCGGCCTGCTCACCGGTCTCGGCTTCGGCGTCGAGCCGACCGGGCGGCACAATGACGGATGCTTCATGGCGGTGTTCAACGTCGCGGCCTTCCGTCCGCTGAAGGAGTTCAAGCGTGAAGTCGCCGAGTTTGCGCATTACCTCAAATCGACGCCGCCGTCCGAAGGCAGCACGGGCGTGTTCTATCCCGGCGAGATCGAGGGCCTGCGCGAGCGGCAACGCCTGCGCGACGGCATCGAGATCGAGGATACTACCTGGGGGAAGCTGCGCGCGCTGGCGCGCGAGTACCGGCTCGACACCGTCCTCGATCTGGCTTGACGGCATCAGGAGAACAGCAGCATGACGCGGCAGATGGTACTGGTCGGCTTCCTCCAGGCGCAGAACTGCACGAACTTGCCGAGCTCCTGGCGGCATCCGGACTCGCGCAACGATTCGATGTCGGCGGATTATTATCAGGAGATCGCGAGAATCCTCGAAGCCGGCAAATTCCACATGGCCTTCTTCGACGATCGCCTTGCGATGCCGGACCGCTACGGCAACGATCACGCCCACACCGTCGAATACGGCATCCGCTGCGTGAAGATGGACCCGCTGATCGTGCTGACCACGATGGGCATGGTCACCGAGAAGCTCGGACTTGGCGCGACCTGCTCGACCACCTATTACGAGCCGTTCGACGTCGCCCGACGCTTCGCAACGCTCGACCTGATGTCCGGCGGGCGCGCCGGCTGGAACGTTGTCACCTCGCTGAACGACGGCGAGGCGCTCAACATGGGGCGCGACTCGCACCCCGAGCATGATTCCCGCTACGACCGCGCCGACGAGTTCATGGAGGTCGTGCTCGGCCATTGGGACACCTGGGAGGACGGCGCGCTCATCATGGACAAGAAGAGCGGCCGCTTTGCCGATCCCACCAAGGTCAAGCGACTCGATCACAATGGACCGGCCTTCAAGTCGCGCGGACCGTTCACCGTGCCGCGCTCGGACCAGGGCCATCCCGTGATCATCCAGGCCGGCGCGTCCGGTCGCGGCCAGCGCTTTGCCGGGCGATGGGGTGAGGTGATCTTCACCGCTGCGCGCAACCTCGCGGGCGCCAAGGAAGGCTATGCTTCCGTGCGCAACGAAGCCGCCAAGGCTGGCCGCGATCCCGACCAGATGCTCCTCTGCAACCTGACGACGCCGGTCTGCGCGGCGACCAAGGCGGAGGCCGAGGACAAGATGGCGCTGATCAACAAACTTCCGCTCGAGATCGACGCGTTGTCGCTGCTCGCCGAAGCGCTCAACTACGATTTCGCCTCCAAGGATCTCGACGAGCCGCTGACGACGGCAGAGCTGAAGAGCATGCAGGGCATCTTAGGCATTCGCGACGGCGTGCTGAAGAATTCGGGCAAGAACAATCCGAGCGCGCGTGACTTCGTCACCTACTCCGGCCGCGGCCAGGTTCAGGATGCGATGGTCGGCGGTCCCAAGGAGATCGCGGACAAGCTGGAAGAGATGTTCGCCGAGCGCGGCTGCGACGGTTTTGTCATCGCCGCGACTTACGTACCCGGCTCCTACGCGGATTTCGTGCAACACGTCGTGCCGGAATTGCAGCGGCGCGGCCTGTTCCAGAAAGAATACCGCGGCAAGACGTTGCGGGAAAATCTCGGGCTCAAGCGGCCGGCACCCGGTGCCTGGAAGACGCAGCCCGCGATGCCGCGGAATGACAATGAGGGCATAACATGCGCTGGCTGAAATTCACTGCCAGGGACAGGACGTCCTGGGGGATCGTTGAAGACGACCAGGTGATCGCCGTCGACGGCGACCCCTTCAGTGAATGGCGGCGCAGCTCGCGCACGCATCCGCTGTCACAAGTTACCATCGAGCTGCCGCTGATTCCCCGCACCTTCTATTGCGTCGGCCTGAACTACCTGAAGCACCTGAAGGAGGCCGCCGACAAGCGCGGCGAGGTGCCGGCAGTGCCAGACCGTCCCGAGATCGGCTATCGCGCCCAAAACGCGCTGATCGCACATGACCAGGATGTCGTGATCCCTTCCTTTGCAACGGACAAGATCCACTATGAAGGCGAGCTCGTCGTCGTCATCGGCAAAAAAGTGAAGCATCTCACCGAAGCGAACGCGATGGATTGCGTGTTCGGCTACACCATCGGCAACGACGTCAGCGAGCGCAGCTGGCAGAAGGCTGATCGCAGCCTGTGGCGCTCCAAGAACGCCGACACGTTCAAGCCGATGGGTCCGTGGATCGAGACCGAGGCGGACCTCGCCGGGATGCAGACGATCGTCCGGGTCAACGGCAAGGAGACCAATCGCTTCCAAACCAACGACATGATCTTCGGCGTGGTGCCGTTCCTGGTCGAGCTGACGAAGTATTTCACGCTGTGGCCCGGCGACGTGATCTGGATGGGGACGGACGGAGCCTCGCCGGATATCAAGCACGGCGATGTCGTGGAGATCGAGATCAGCGGCATCGGGACGTTGCGGAATAGGTTTGTCAGGGAGAAGGTATAGCGCACGCTGCACCCACAGTGTCGTCTCGGCGAAAGCCGGGAGCCATACCGCCGCAGCCGATGTCATGATCGGGACTCGTTGTTACAGCTTCGCAAACAATTGGCATTCGTGATCATGGGTCCCGGCTCCCTGCGCAATGGCGCAGCAGGGCCGGGACGACCACGGATAATCCGTGCACACCTGCGTCAAAACGGCAGTGCCACGCTCGTCTTGATCTCCTTCAGCACCACATTGCTGCGGACGTAGCGGATGCCGGGGATGCGGAACATGAATTCGTCCAAGAATCTGTTGTAGGCGGCCATGTCCTGCACGACGACGCGCAAGTGATAATCGGCATCGCCCGTGGTCGCAAAGCACTCCAGCACCTCGCGGCGCGTGGTGACCCGCGCGACAAATTCATCGACGAACTTGGCGTCATGCCGCTCCAGCGAGACGTGGAGGATGGCGGACATCGCAAAGCCCGCCCGCTCGCGATCGATCAGCGCTGCATAGCCACGGATGACGCGGCTTTCCTCAAGCGCGCGCACCCGGCGCCAGCAGGCCGAGGTGGACATGCCGACCTCGTCGGCAAGCTGCTGGTTGGTGGCGCGGCCGTCCTTCTGGAGGTGCGCAAGAATCCGCGCATCCTGCTCTTCGATCATGGAATCCTCACAAACCGGATAACTTGACCGAATGATAGGCCAAATCGGGTTATATCTACCAGAATAACCGCGCCTACCGGGAAAGATAGGTAAGACCTACCAGCCGTCCGAGCCTAACCTCTGCTGATCCGGCAGGAAATGCCGCGGGAGGTCCGCATGGACGCCATTCCGTCCCTCGACATCTACGAACTCTCCGACCGCTATGACCGCGAGCAAGGCCGTGTCTTCCTCACGGGCACACAGGCGATCGTCCGTATCGCACTCGACCAGGTCAGGCGCGATCGCGCCCGCGGCCTCAATACCGCGGGCTTCATCTCCGGCTATCGCGGCTCGCCGCTTGGCGGCGTCGATCTCGAGCTCTGGCGCATCCAGGAGCGATTAAAGCGCGACCGCATCGAATTCCTCCCCGCAGTCAACGAAGACCTTGCGGCAACCGCCGTGCTCGGATCGCAGCAAGTCGAGACGCAAGGGGACCGCGAGGTCGATGGCGTGTTCGGGCTCTGGTACGGCAAGGGCCCCGGCGTCGATCGCTCGGGCGATGCGCTCAAGCACGGTAATGCCTATGGCTCCTCGCCGCATGGCGGCGTGCTGGTGGTCGCCGGCGACGATCATGGCTGCGTCTCATCCTCGATGCCGCACCAGTCCGACGTCGCCTTCATGAGCTGGTTCATGCCGACGCTGCACCCGGCAAGCGTCGGCGAATATCTCGAGTTCGGCGAATATGGTTACGCACTGAGCCGCTTCTCCGGCATGTGGGTCGGCTTCAAGGCGATTTCGGAGATCGTGGAGTCTGGCGCGTCCGTGGCGCTAAGCCCGCCCCGCGACTTCCGCACGCCCGACTTCGCGCCACCACCGGGAGGCCTGCACTATCGCTGGCCAGACCTGCCGGGTCCGCAGATCGAGGAACGGCTGGAAGCGAAGAAGCACGCCGTCTACGCCTTTGCGAAGGCCAATCCGATCGACAGGCACATCTACGACATTCCGGGTGCCACCTACGGCATCGTCACCACGGGCAAGGCGCATCTCGACCTTATGGAAGCGCTGCGGCTGATGGACCTCGATGAAACGGCCTGCCGCAGCATCGGCATCGACATCTACAAGGTCGGCATGGTCTGGCCCCTGGCGCTCCATGACGCCATGGAGTTCGTGAAGGGCAAGCGCGAGATCCTCGTCGTCGAGGAGAAGCGCGGCATCATCGAGAGCCAGTTCAAGGAATATTTCTACGATTATCCGGGCGCGAAGCCCGAGCGCATGGTCGGCAAGCATGACGAGCGGGGGGCGCGGCTGATCTCGTGGATCGGCGAATTGTCGCCGCGCGCGCTGGCTGCCGTGCTGGCGCGCCGGCTCGACCCGATGTTTCCAGGCCTCAATCTCGCCGCGCGGGCAGCTGCCTTGATGCCGGAGGCCGCGCGCACGATCAACGTCCCAGGCGCGACGCGCACACCCTATTTCTGCTCGGGATGTCCGCACAACACGTCGACCAAGGTGCCGGAGGGCTCCAAGGCACTGGCCGGCATCGGCTGCCACTTCATGGCGAGCTGGATGGACCGTGAGACCTCCTCGCTGATCCAGATGGGCGGCGAGGGCGTGAACTGGGCGGCTTCATCGAAATTCACCGGCCACAAGCACGTGTTCCAAAATCTCGGCGAAGGCACCTATTATCACTCCGGCTCGATGGCGATCCGGCAGGCGATCGCGGCCAATGCCAACATCACCTACAAGATCCTGTTCAACGATGCCGTAGCGATGACCGGCGGCCAGCCAGTCGACGGGCCGGTCAGCGTGCATGCCATCGCCCACAGCGTCCGCGCCGAAGGTGTTGAGCGTATCGCGCTGGTGTCGGACAATCCCGCGCAATTTTCTCCGCCCGACCTGCCAACCGGCGTCACCATCCATCCACGCGAGGAGATGGACGCGGTGCAGCGCGAGCTGCGCGAGGTGCCAGGCGTCTCCGTGCTGATCTACCAGCAGACCTGCGCCACCGAGAAGCGCCGGCGGCGCAAGCGCGGCCAGATGAACGACCCGAAGCGCTATGTCTACATCAATGATCTCGTCTGCGAAGGCTGCGGCGATTGCTCGGTCGAGTCCAACTGTCTCAGCGTCGAGCCGAAGGAAACGCCGTTCGGCCGCAAACGCCAGATCAATCTCTCGGCCTGCAACAAGGATTTTTCCTGTCTCAACGGCTTCTGTCCGAGTTTTGTTACCGTCGAAGGCGCCACGCGTCGCCAGAAAACCGCGAGCCGGGTCGACGCGATCGGCCGTGCCGCGACGCTGCCTCTGCCCGCCTTCGCGACGCTCGACCGGCCCTACGACCTGCTGGTGACCGGCGTCGGCGGCACCGGCGTAATTACGGTCGGCGCGCTGATCGGCATGGCCGCGCATCTCGAACGAAGCGGCGTCTCGGTGCTGGATTTTACCGGCTTTGCGCAGAAATTCGGCCCCGTGCTGAGCTACATCCGGCTTGCCGCTTCCCCCGGGGCGCTGCATCAGGTTCGTATCGACCAAGGCGCGGCCGATGCGGTGATCGGCTGCGATCTCGTCGTGAGCTCCTCGTCGAAGGCCTCCGGCACCTATCGCCGCGGCACGCGCGCCGCGGTCAATACCGCGGAGATGCCGACCGGCGACGTCGTCCGCTTCCGCGATGCCGACCTCGCCTCCACTGCCCGCCTGCGCGCCATCGGCCGCGTGATCGGCGACGGCAATCTCGATACGATCAACGCGAATGCGCTGGCCGAACGGCTGCTCGGCGACGCCGTCTATGCCAACATCATCATGCTGGGTTTTGCCTGGCAGCACGGACTGGTGCCGGTCTCGCTGCAAGCGCTGCTGCGCGCGATCGAGCTCAACGGCATCGCCATCGAACGCAACAAGCAGGCGTTCGCCTGGGGCCGCATCGCCGCTGCCGCTCCGGATTTTCTGCCGAAGACGGACGGCGTGCCCACGGCCGAGACACTCGACCAACTCATCGAACGCCGCGCCGATTTCCTCACCGCCTATCAGGACGAAGCCTATGCGGCGGGCTACCGGGCGCTCGTCGCGAGGGTCCGCCGCGCCGAGGCTGTCCTGAACAGCGAAGCTCTGACCGGCGCGGTTGCCCGCGCCCTGTTCAAGCTGATGGCCTACAAGGACGAGTACGAGGTGGCGCGGCTGCATATGCAGAGCGGCTTCCTCGACGAGCTAAAAGGCGAGTTCGAGGATGGCTTCCGCATCCAGTATCACCTTGCCCCGCCTTTCCTGCCGTCAAGCCGCGATGCACGTGGGCGTCCGCGCAAGCGCGCCTTCGGGTCGTGGATCCAGGCACCGCTCCTCATGCTGGCGCGGTTGAAGGGGCTGCGCGGAACACCGTTCGATCCATTCGGCTACACGGCCGAACGGCGTGCCGAGCGGGAGCTGATCGCCTGGTACGAAGGCCTGATCGAGCGGATGCTCGGCGAGCTCGACGCGGCACGCCTGCCGAATCTCACGGCCATCGCTAGGGCTCCCATGGACATTCGCGGTTATGGCCCGGTGAAGGAGGCTGCGATCGCGAAGGTGAAGACCGACGTCGAATCCTTGCTGGCGCGGCCGGTCGCGGCCAAGGCAGCCTGACCGCATTCGTCCTCATGAATAAGGGTTGATCAGCTTCTGCTGCTCGGCGCTGTGATGCACGAGCATGTCGATGAAGGTCCTGACCTTCGCCGTCAGATGGTGGCGATGCGGATAGACCGCGTTCATAGACAGCTCGACGGTCCGATATTCCGGCAACAGACGGACCAGCCGACCCGATTCGAGATCGTCTTGAACGAGAAACCCGGCCATTAGGCAGATGGCTGCGCCCTCCAGCGCCACCTTCCGCAATGCTTCTCCGCTGTTGGTGACGAAGCTGCCTGAGATGCGCACCGATGCCGGCGCACCCTTGCGATCGAGGAAGCGCCACTCGTCACCGAAAGGATAATTCAGGTGCCGGCCGCAATTATGCGCCGAGAGCTCATCGAGCTTCTGCACGCGGCCGTGCTTCTCGAGATAGTCGTGCGAACAGCACAGCACATGGCGCCACGTGGCGAGACTCCGCACGATCAGGCTGGAATCCCGCGGCTGGGTCATGCGCAAGGCGACGTCATAACCTTCCTCGATGAGATCGACGTCGGCCTCGCCCATGCGCAGGTCGATCTTGAGCTCCGGATAAGTCGACAGGAGCTGCGCGACTACCGGCGCGGCGAACGGCACCATGTGCGTGGCGACGTGGATGCGCAGCGTGCCGCGGGGGACCGACTGCAATTCGCTCGCGATGTCGTCGGCCTGTTCGAGATCGGCGAGGATCTGCGTGGCACGGTCGTAATAGGCCTTGCCGATTTCGGTGAGGCTGACTTTCCGCGTGGTCCGATTGAGCAGCCGCACCCCCAGCCGCTCTTCGAGCGCCTGGACATGATTGCTCACCATTGTCGTCGACATGTCGAGCCGGCGGGCCGCGGCGGAAAAGCCGCCACTATCGACCACCCGGACGAACGCCGTGAGGCTGCTGAAGCGGTCCATGTCTCGGAGCTCCGATTATCCATCTGGACTGGATAATTCTTCCACTAATACCACGATTATCACAGCTATGAGGACAACGCATCTTAGAGCCAGCGGTGCCCCTTAGGAGGCGCCCGGGAATGTCGAGGATGTCATGTCAAACGCTTCGTATGTTACTGAAACAAATGAGAAAATCTGGCTTCGCCCGTCTCGCCAGGCGCTCCAGCGGGGCGCGGTCGGCCTGGCGCTGGCCCTCGGCGTCGTGGTCGCTGCCGATTATGGCTACGATTACCTGAAGACCGGCCGCTATCTCGAATCCACCGACGACGCCTATGTGAAGGCCGATTCCACGATCATCGCGCCTAAGGTCTCGGGCTACATCGCGAAGGTGCTGGTCGGCGACAACGAGAAAGTCAAAGCGGGCCAGCTGCTGGCCAAGATCGACGATCGTGACTTCAAGACAGCCCTCGACCAGGCCCGCGCCGATGTCGAGGCCGGCGAAGCCTCGGTGCGCAACATCGATGCCCAGCTCGAATTGCAACAGCCGATCATCGCGCAGAGCACCGCCGATGTCATCGCTGCTGAGGCCAACCTGAAATTCGCCCAGGAGGAACGCGCCCGCTACGACGACCTGATGAAGTCGGGCTCCGGCACCATCCAGCGCGCGCAGCAGACCGATTCAGCGCTGCGCGCCAGCACCGCGCAATTGCAGCACGCCAAATCCGGCCTCTTGGCGGCGCAGCGCAAGGTCGACGTGCTCACCACCCAGCGGGCCCAGGCGACGGCCCAACTCGAGCGCGCCCGCGCGGTGGCGCAGCAGGCGGCGCTGAACCTGTCCTATACCGAGATCACCGCGCCGGTCGACGGCACGGTTGGCGCACGGAGCCTACGCGTCGGCCAGTACGTACAAGCCGGCACACAATTGATGGCCGTGGTGCCGCTGGATGCCGTCTATGTCGTCGCGAACTTCAAGGAGACGCAGCTCACGCATATGCGCCCCGGCCAGCCAGTCGAGCTACGCGTCGACAGCTTCCGCAGCCGGACCCTGCGCGGCCATGTCGACAGTCTGTCGCCGGCAAGCGGGCTCGAATTCGCCCTGCTGCCGCCGGACAACGCCACCGGCAATTTCACCAAGATCGTGCAACGCGTGCCGGTCAAGATCGTGCTCGACGACCACAGCCTGACCGGCCTGCTGCGCCCCGGCATGTCCGCGGTGCCGACCGTCGACACCAAGCAGGCGGTGCTGGCCGAGCGCGAGACGGCCAGGCATCTCGCCGACAACACATCCCGTCCGAATGGCGGCTGAGCTGACGAGGCTTCCATGAGCACGCTCCAACCCACCCTCAACGCCGCAGCCGGCCTCCCCGCCCCGGCTGCGCCTGCCACCCCGGCGGTTTCCGCAAGAACATGGATCGCGGTGATCGGCGCGACCCTGGGCGCCTTCATGGCGGTGCTGAACATCCAGATCGTCAACGCTTCGTTGGCCGATATCCAGGGTGCGATCGGCGCCGGCATCGACGACGGCGGCTGGATCTCGACCTCTTATCTGATCGCCGAGATCGTGGTGATCCCGCTCTCAGGTTGGCTCGCGCAGGTGTTCTCGATCCGCCTCTATCTGCTCACCAACGCGATCCTGTTCCTGGCTCTGTCGGCGGCCTGCGCGCTGGCGCAGGATCTGTCGCAGATGATCGTGCTGCGCGCGGTGCAAGGCTTCACCGGCGGCGTGCTGATTCCGATGGCCTTCACGCTGATCATCACGTTATTGCCGCGCGGAAAACAGCCCGTGGGCCTTGCGCTGTTCGCGCTATCGGCGACGTTCGCACCCGCGATCGGCCCGACCATCGGCGGCTATCTCACCGAGAATTTCGGCTGGCAGTACATCTTCTACGTCAACCTCGTGCCCGGCGCGATCATGGTCGGTATGCTCTGGTACGCGCTCGACGCAACGCCCATGAAGCTGTCGCTGTTGCGGGAAGGCGACTGGGCCGGCATCATCACCATGGCGATCGGGCTGTCCACGCTGCAGACCGTGCTGGAGGAAGGCAACAAGGACGACTGGTTCGGCTCGCCGTTCATCGTGAAACTGTCGTTAATCGCTGGCGTTGCGCTCACCGCCTTCCTCGTCATCGAGCTCACAGTGAAGAAGCCGCTCTTGAACCTGCGCCTGCTGGTGCGGCGCAATTTCGGCTTCGGCATGCTCGCGAACTTCCTGCTTGGTATCGCACTCTACGGCTCGGTGTTCATCCTGCCGCAATATCTGGCTCGCATCCAAGGTTACAATGCCGAGCAGATCGGTTTCGTGCTGGCCTGGACCGGGTTGCCGCAGCTCGTTCTGATCCCGCTCGTCCCTCGCCTGATGCAGAGGTTCGACGCACGGCTGGTGATCGGCGTCGGTTTCGTATTGTTCGCGGCCTCCAACTTCATGAACATCACCATGACCAGCAACTATGCCGCCGATCAGCTGTTCTGGCCCAACGTCGTCCGTGCGATTGGCCAGGCGCTGGTGATGGCGCCGCTGTCCGCGGTGGCAACATCAGGCATCGAGCCGGAAAACGCAGGCTCGGCGTCAGGCCTGTTCAACATGATGCGCAATCTCGGCGGCGCCGTCGGCATCGCGCTGCTCCAGACCGTGCTGACCAAGCGCGAGCAGTATCACTCCAACGTGCTGATGCAGTCGGTCTCGGTGTTCGAGCAGGCGACGCGCACACGGCTGGAGCAGCTCACCCAGTATTTCATCAATCACGGCATCCTCGACCATGCGGATGCGTCGCATCGAGCCTATGTCGCGATCGGCCGTATCGTGCAGAAGCAGGCCTATATCCTCGCCTTCAGCGACACCTTCTATCTGCTTGGCGCGGCGCTGATCGTGGCCCTGGTCGCAGCCCTGTTCCTGAAGAAGCCCGGCCAGACTTCCCCCGGCGGAGCCCACTGACCTCTATCCAAGCAAGGAGAACGACCATGAAGCCGCGCATGAACTACTACCAGGCCGCGCCCGACACGATCAAAGCACTGATGGCGCTGGAGACGCAGATCCAGTCGACAGGCCTGGAGAAGTCACTGATCGAGCTCGTCAAGATCCGGGCCTCGCAGATCAACGGCTGCGCCTATTGCATCAACATGCATACCGAGGACGCGCGCAAGCGGCGAGACCGAGCAGCGCATCTATCTGCTCGACGCCTGGCGCGAATCTCCGCTCTATTCCGACCGCGAGCGCGCCGCGCTGGCCTGGACCGAAGCAGTGACCTTGATCTCGCAGACGCACGCGCCGGACGACGTCTACGAGCAGGTCCGCGCACAGTTCTCCGAGGAGGAAACGGTCAACCTGACCATGCTGATCGCGACCATCAACGCCTGGAACAGGATCGCGATCTCGTTCCGCGCAGTTCACCCGGTGAAGGTCAAGGCGTCGGTGGGGTGAGGAGTGGCGTCATGGACGCAACGTCGCCTCCACCCCCACAACTGTCGTCGCCCGGGTCAAGCCGGGCGATGACAGCAATGGGTGTGGCTTAAACCGCCGTCGCCTTGGCGAACTCCACGTAGATCTCGCGCAGCCGCGTTGCCAACGGGCCGGGCTTGCCGTCGCCGATCTTTTTCCCATCGATCGCGACCACCGGCTGCACGAACAGTGAGGCCGACGTCGCAAAAGCCTCCTTTGCAGCCAGCGCCTCGGCCACCGTGAAAGAACGCTCCTCAACGCGGAGCTGGCGCTCTTCGGCGAGCGCCACCACGGCCTTGCGGGTGCAGCCCGGCAGGATCGCATTGGAGTTCTTGCGGGTCACGATGACATCGTCCTGCGTCAGGATGAATGCCGAGGACGAGCCGCCTTCGGTGACATAGCCGTCTTCCAGCATCCAGGCTTCGCCGGCGCCGGCTTCGGCCGCGGCCTGCTTCGCCAGCACCTGCGCCAGCAGTGCCACGCTCTTGATATCGCGCCGTTCCCAGCGGATGTCGGGCACGGTGATCACGCTGATGCCGGTCTTCGCCGACGCGGCGTTGATGATATCCTTCTCCGAGGTGAACATCACCAGGCTCGACTTGACGTCACCCTTGGGAAACGCAAAGTCGCGGCCCTTGTCGGCACCGCGCGTGACCTGGAGGTAGACGAGGCCGTTCTCGAGCTTGTTGCGTGCGATCAGTTCCTTCTGGAACTCGGTGATGCGCTCGAGCGTCTCCGGTAGCGTCAGCTTGATCTCGCCGACCGAGCGCTCCAGCCGCGCCAGATGCGAGGCATTGTCGACCAGCTTGCCATCGAGAACGGCCGAGACCTCGTAGATGCCGTCGGCGAACAGAAAGCCGCGATCGAGGATCGAGACTTTCGCGTCCGAGAGCGGGACGAATGAGCCGTTGACGTAGGCAATCGAGTCCAAGGCAGGTCTCCTGGCGGAAAGGGGATTTGCCCACCGGTATAGGAGATTTGGCGCGGACGATAAACCCTCGATGCGTCATTCCGGGGCATTCGCAAAGCGAATGAGCCAGGAATCGATCTCATCTCGCGTACTGCCGCACAATGGATTCCGGGCTCGCGAAGTCGTCGCGCCGGAATGACAGCGGTGATTAATGCGACAGGATCTTCGACAGGAATTTCTGCGCGCGGTCGCTGCGGGGCTTGCCGAAGAAATCGTCCTTCGCTGCGTCCTCGACGATCTCGCCGCGGTCCATGAAGATGACGCGGTTGGCGACCTTGCGGGCAAAACCCATCTCGTGGGTGACGACCATCATGGTCATGCCTTCGCGGGCGAGATCGACCATGACGTCGAGCACTTCACTGACCATTTCGGGGTCCAGCGCCGAGGTCGGCTCGTCGAACAGCATGACGATCGGATCCATCGCCAGCGCGCGAGCGATGGCGACGCGCTGCTGCTGCCCGCCGGAGAGCTGCGCCGGGAATTTCTGCGCCTGCTCGATCAACCCGACGCGCTCCAGAAGCTGCATGCCTTTGGTCTGCGCCTTGTCACGCGGGCGCCCCAGCACCTTCTCCTGGGCGAGGCAGAGATTGTCGATGATCTTGAGATGCGGAAACAGCTCGAAGTGCTGGAAAACCATGCCAACGCGCGAACGCAGCTTCGGCAGATTGGTCTTGGGATCGTTGACCTTGGTGCCGTCGACCAGGATGTCGCCGCTCTGGAACGGCTCCAGCGCATTGACGCATTTGATCAGCGTGGACTTGCCCGAGCCCGAGGGACCGCAGACCACGACGACCTCGCCCTTGGTGACGCTGGTGGTGCAATCCGTCAGCACCTGGAAACTCGGCGTGTACCATTTGTTGACGTGGCTGATTTCGATCATGACGGACACGCTCTATCGGATGATGGCGATGCGCGCCTGGAGGCGGCGAACGCCGTAGGACGCGATACAGGAAATGGTGAAGTAGACGATTGCTGCGAACAGATACATTTCGACCAGGCGCCCGTCGCGCTGCGCCACCTTGCTGGCGGCGCCGAGGAAGTC
Source organism: Bradyrhizobium sp. 160 (assembly GCF_023073735.1). Classification (NCBI taxonomy): domain Bacteria; kingdom Pseudomonadati; phylum Pseudomonadota; class Alphaproteobacteria; order Hyphomicrobiales; family Nitrobacteraceae; genus Bradyrhizobium; species Bradyrhizobium sp. 160. Next base: position 193,243 of record NZ_JADPKD010000005.1, on the reverse strand, counting down.
GGTGATCGACAGCACGTAGACCAGCGAGGTGTCCTGGAACAACACGATGGTCTGCGTGATCAGGACCGGCAGCATGTTGCGGAAGGCCTGCGGCAGCACGACATAGCGCATGGTCTGGGCGTAAGTCAGCCCCAGCGCGCTGGCGGCAGCCGGCTGCCCGCGCGAGATCGACTGGATGCCGGCGCGCATGATTTCGGAGAAGTACGCCGCCTCGAACATGATGAAGGTGATGAGCGACGATGCGAACGCGCCGACGCTGATGGGGCGCGAGGCGCCGGTCAGCCACTGCCCGATATAGGGCACCAGGAAATAGAACCAGAAGATGACCAGCACCAGCGGCAGCGAGCGCATGAAGTCGACATAAACGCCGGCGATCCGGCCAAGGATCTTGAAGCCGGAGAGCCGCATCAGCGCGAGTGCCGTGCCGAAGACCAACCCGCCGAGTGCTGCGAGCCCCGTTAGCGTCAGCGTGAACGTCATGCCCTCATAGAACAAATAGGGCAGCGCGCGGCGGATGACGTCGAAATCGAGATTGCCGAACATCGCTATTTCCCCGTGATGTAGCCGGGGATCGCAACCCAGCGCTCGAGGAAGCGCATCGCGGTCACGACGACGGCGTTGACGAGGAGATAGAGGATAGTCGCAGCGGTGAAGGCCTCGAACACCTGGAACGAGAATTCCTGCATGGAGCGCGCCTGTCCGGTCAACTCGAGCAGGCCGATGGTGATCGCAACCGCCGTGTTCTTGATGGTGTTGAGAAACTCAGAGGTCAAGGGTGGCAGGATGATGCGGAACGCCATCGGCAGCAGCACGTAGCGATAGCCCTGCACCGTGGTCAGACCCAGGGCGGTTGCGGCCATCTTCTGCCCGCGCGGCAGCGAACCGATGCCGGCCTGCAATTGCACGGCGACGCGGGCCGACATGAAGAAGCCGACACCGATCGCGGCCGTCCAGAACGGCGCGTTCGGCAGCTGCTTCAGCCAAGTGCCGGCGCCTCTTGGCAGCAGTTCCGGCAGCACAAAGAACCACAGGAAGAGCTGCACGAGCAGCGGCATGTTACGGAAGAATTCGACATAGGCAAAGCCGAACCAATTCGCTCCCCTCGACGGCAGCGTGCGCATCACGCCGACGATGGAGCCGGTGATCAGCGCGATGACCCACGCCAGCGCCGCGGTCTTGAGGGTCAGCACCAGCCCCGACAGCAGCATGTCGAGATAGGTGCCGGTCCCCATCGGGTTCGGCTGGAAAAAGATTCCCCAGTTCCAGTTGTAGTTCACGTGTCCCCCGCGCGAACGCGCCGATCATGGATGTCCCGGCGTCTATGCAAATGTCCGGCCATTCTCCCTCCAGAATGTCCGAAATGTACCGCCTCTCCCGCAAGCGGGGAGAGGCGAACAGCTCGATCTTACTTGTAATCGTCCGGATTCGGCGAGTCCGTCGGCTTGGCGAACTCGTTCTTCAGCTCTGGCGAGATCGGCGTGTTGAGGTTCAGTCCCTTCGGCGGGATCTTCTGGGTGAACCACTTATCGTAGATCTTCTGGGCTTCGCCGGACGTATAGAGCGCCGCCGTCGCCGCATCGACCACCTTCTTGAAGGCGGGGTCGTCCTTGCGCAGCATGATGCCATAAGGCTCGGGCTTGGAGAACGCATCCTTGGAGATGGCATAGTCGTCCGGGTTCTTCGAGCCGGCCACCAGGCTCGCCAGCAGGATGTCGTCCATCACGAAGGCGACCGCGCGGTCGGTCTCGACCATCAGGAAGGCCTCGGCGTGGTCCTTGGCCGGAATGATGTTAGCGCCGAGGCCCTTGGCAACGTTGGCCTCGGTGAGCTGCTTGATGTTGGTGGTGCCGGCGGTCGAGACCACGGTCTTGCCCTTGAGATCGTCGATCGACTTCAGGCCGCTCGACTTCTTGAACACGTAGCGGCTGGCCGTCAGATAGTGGGTGTTGGTAAAAGCGACCTGCTTCTGGCGCTCGGCATTGTTGGTGGTCGAGCCGCATTCGAGATCGATGGTGCCGTTCGCCATCAGCGGGATGCGGGTCGCCGAGGTCACCGGATTGAGCTTGACCTCGAGCTTGTCCAGCTTGAGCTCCTTCTTCACGGCGTCGACGATCTTGTAGCAGATGTCCATCGCGAACCCGATGGGCTTCTGGTTGTCATCGAGATAGGAGAACGGGATCGAGGAGTCGCGGAAGCCCAGCGTGATCGCGCCAGTGTCCTTGATGTTCTTCAGCGTGCCGGTCAGCTCCTGGGCCCCGGCCTGGCTGACGGCGAAGGTGGCGGCAAGCGCGAGCCCGATGTAACGGAAATGTTTCACTTTTTATTCCCCTTTCAGATGATGCGGCCCGGATGCAAGCACAAATCGAGCCGGATTAGAATGTAACTTTCGGCTGGATCAAAGGCTCAGGTTAACGGCGCCGGCAACTCGCCGAGATCCCAGAACAGCCCGGCCATCACCGTCAAGGCCTCTTCGGTCAATGGCAGCAGGATGTGCTCATTGGGCGCATGCTGGGAGCAACCGGGATAGGAGTGCGGCACCCAGATCGTCGGCAGGCCCAGGATTTCGGAGAACACGTCGTTGGGCAGCGAGCCGCCGAAATTCGGCAGCACGGCCGGCGCCTTGCCGGTCGTCTCCTGCACTGAATTGGCCGCCCAATTGATCCAGGGGCTGTCGAAATCGGTCCGCGATGCGGCAAAACTCTGGGCCGCCCGCACCTCGACCATCGGAAAACCCTTTGCGACCAGATGCGCGCGGATGGCCTCGATCAGACCCTCGATCTTCGTCCCGACCACGAAACGCAGTTGCAGCACGGCATTGGCATGTCCGGGAATGGCGTTCGCCGGCTTCTCGATATTGCCCGATGCCATCGCCAGCACTTCCAGCGTGTTCCAGGCGTAGAGCCGTTCGGCCGCCGACAGGCTCTCCTCGCCCCAATTCTCCGCCAGCGCCGGCTCATCCGCGGTCGGCACCACCTGCACGTCGGCGAGATAGCTGCGGATCTGGTTGGTGAGCCGCGGCGGCTTCAGCGCGTCAAGCTGGAGACGGCCGTGGCCGTCAACCAGCGTGGAGATCGCGTTGACCAGGATGGTCGCGGGGTTGGCGAGCACGCCGCCCCAATTGCCGGAATGGTGACCGCCGTCGCGCAAGTTCACATCGAGATGGATGCGGATGCCGCCGCGGCAGCCCAGAAACAGCGTCGGACGGTCGGCGGACAGACGCGGCCCGTCCGAGGCCATGAACAGATCGGCCTTGAGCGCATCGCGATTGAGGTCGCAGACCTTGCCGAGATCGGGCGAGCCGATCTCCTCGCCCATCTCGACGATGAATTTGGCGTTGAAGCCGAGCTTGCCGCCTCTCGCCTCGCGCACGGCGCGCAGCGCCGCCATGTTGATGCTGTGCTGGCCCTTGTTGTCGGCAGTGCCGCGGCCATAGAGGCGCGTGCCCGCAACCGTCGTGCGCCAGGGATCGCGGCCGTCGCGCCACTCGCCCTCCATGCCGTCGACGACGTCGCCATGGCCGTAGATCAGCACGGTCGGCGCTGAGGCACTCTCGTGGTGCTCGGCAAACAGGAACGGCGCCTTGCCGCTCGGGGATTCGACGATGCGGCTGGTGAAATCAAGCGCGGCAAAGGCCGGTTGCATTTCCTGTTCCAGATAGGTGCGCAGCTCAGTGCCGCGCGAGGGATTCTGGCTCTCGGTCCGATAAGCGACGCGGCGGTCGAGCTCGGTGAGGAACGCACCGGATTTGAAATCCTCGCGGGCGCGGGCGATGGCGTCGGCTCTGGTCATGACTTGCTTTTCGAGATTTTGAGACGAAGGACATTACCCGAGACGGGCGGCTCTTCGAAAGTGGCGGGACTTCGATGGTTGTTGGAGTTCTCTTGGAATTTGGTTCTTGCTCTCTTGAGACTGGCTTGCCAAGTGCGGCAGCGCTGCGGATTTTGGCCTTGCCAAGGCCGAGACATCCAAGTCTAGGATATGCAAGAACTTCGCCAAGTTCGGGCGCACGTCTACCATTCGAAGAGCGCTCAGTACAGAGTGCCGAGGGACCGTCATGGCCAAAGAGATCAGGCTCAACGCTTTTGCGATGAATTGCGTCGCACACCAGTCACCGGGCCTGTGGACCCATCCGCGTGATCGCACCGCCAACTATAACCGCCTGCCCTATTGGATTGATCTCGCCAAGACGCTGGAGCGCGGCCGATTCGACGGGCTGTTCCTCGCCGACGTGCTCGGGGTTTATGACGTCTACGGCAACAGCCCTGACGCAGCCTTGCGCAACGCAGCACAGACGCCGTCGAACGAGCCGCTGCTGCTGCTCTCGGCGATGGCGGCAGTAACGCAAGATCTCGGGTTCGGCGTCACCAGCAACCTGTCCTTCGAGCCGCCCTACCCGTTCGCGCGACGGATGTCGACGCTCGATCACCTCACCGAGGGACGGATCGGATGGAACGTCGTCACCGGCTATCTCGACAGCGCCGCGCGCGGCGCCGGCAAGGACAAGCAGACCGGGCACGACGACCGCTACGACATCGCCGACGAATATATGGAGATCGTTTACAAGCTCTGGGAAGGAAGCTGGGAGGACGATGCCGTGCTGCGAGACCGGACGCGCGGCATCTTCACCGATCCCGCGAAAGTTCATCGCGTCAACCATGAGGGCGCGAACTACCGCATCAACAACACCATTCATCTCAGCGAACCGTCGCCGCAGCGCACGCCCGTGCTGTACCAGGCCGGCACCTCGCCGCGCGGCCGGCAATTCGCGGCGAAGCATGCCGAATGCGTGTTCATGTCGGGACCGTCGGCCAAGGTGATCGCGCCGCGCGTGGCAGCAATCCGGCAAGAGGCCGCCGCGCTCGGCCGCAACCCGGCCGAAATCCTGATGTTCTCGATGATGACGATCATCCTCGGACGGACGGAAGCCGAGGCGAAAGAGAAATACGCCGACTATCGCCGCCATATCAGCCCCGAAGGCGCGCTGGCGCTGATGTCGGGCTGGACCGGCGTCGACTTCTCCGGATACGACCTCGACCAGCAGGTCCGGCACGTCCAGAACGACGCTGGCCGCAGCGCCATGGACAACGTCACCCGGGCCGATCCGGACCGGGTCTGGACCGTGCGCGACGTCATCGAGCATGTCGGCATCGGCGGCGCCGGCCCGGTCGTGATCGGCACGCCGGAGATGGTTGCGGACAAGATCGAGCAATGGTTCGAGGCGACCGATGTCGACGGCCTCAACGTCGCCTTCGCGATCTCGCCCGGCGATTTCGAGGACATCGCCGACATGCTGGTGCCGGAGCTGACCCGGCGCGGACGGTACAAGCCGGGCTATGCCAAGGGCACGCTGCGGGAGAAGCTGTTCGGCCAAGGACGTGCCCGGTTAGGCGCGCCGCATCCGGCAGCGGGGTATCGGGTGGGGAAGACGGGGTAGGAGCCACATCCTCACTGTCATGCCCCGGCTTGCCCTCTTCGCTGAAGCTTAGCCGGCCGAGTGAGTTTGCAGGCCCGGCGTAGCCTAGCGCAGCCGGGACCGGGGCAGCCAGTACGCCGCGGCCTATCGAGGAATCACAGCCGTCTCTGGAATACTGGATCGCCCGCCTTCGCGGACGATGACAGCTGAGAACTTGGAGGCAGCGCTGCCACTTACACCCTCCCGTCCACCAGCACCTCGATCAGCTTCGTCCCCGGCCGGCCAAGCGCCGACGACAGCGTCGCCTTCAGCTCGCGGGGATCGCTGACCTTGATCGCCTCGCAGCCGAGCGCCTTGGCGACGCCCGCAAAATCCACCGGCGGATCGACGAAATCCATGCCGACGTAATTGTCATCGCCATGGAATGCGAGCAGGCGCTGCTTGATGATGCGGTAGCCGCCATTATTGGCGATGACGACGTTGAGCGGCAGCTTGTGATGCGCCGCCGTCCACAACGCCTGGATCGAATACATCGCGCTGCCATCGCCAGAGAAACAGACGACGGGGCGATCCGGATTGGCGATGCTGACGCCGACCGAGGCAGGCAGGCCCCAGCCGATGCCGCCGGAGGCGAGACCGTGATAGCCGTAGCGTTCGCGATGCGGGCGCAGGTTGGTGATCTGGCGGCTGGAGGTGAGCCCTTCGTCCACGAGAATGGCATGGTCGGGCATGGCCTGGATCATTTGCAGCACCAGAAAGTCCGGGTCGATCGGTGTGCGGCCGGCGCTCTTGTTGATCTGCTCGATCAGCGCGGCGCGGCGCGCAGTCCAATTCTTCGGCACGAGCTCGGCGAGGCGCTGCTTGGCGCGGCTCGCGAGTGTTACGCCGCCCATCTCTTTCAGCACCGGGATCAGCGCGCGCAGCGTTTCCTTCAAATCCGCCTTCAGCGCGATCTCGGCGCCGTAATTTTTGGCGATCTCCCAATCGACGAGACCGATCTGCACGATGCCGAGACCATCCGGCAGCGCATCGAGCTCGCTATGGACCGACATCCGCAGCGGATCGCCGCCAAGCGCAATCAGGAGATCGTAGGGCGCGAGCGTATCGCGCGCCGCTTTCTGAACCCGCGCCAGCGTGCCGACGAAGCTCGGGCTCTCCGAGAGGAAGTGCGCACCATAAGCTGTCGAGGATTGAAACGCGGCGGCGCCGAGCAACTCCGCCAATTCAGCCGCCTCCTTCAGCGCGTCACTCTTGACCACTTCGTCCATGGTGACGATCACAGGACGCTCGGCTTTCAGCAGCCGGGCAGCAAAGGCCCTGAGCGCGCCATCTGATGGTCTGGTACGCGCGTCGATGCGGGTGGAACGGCCGAGATCGATGCCCGCCTCGCTATTGAGAATGTCGCCAGGCAGCGAGATGAACACGGGGCCGGTCGGCGGCGTGGTCGCGACCTTTGCCGCGCGGCGCACGATGCGCGGCAGGTCCTCGAGCCGCGTCACCTCGACCGCCCATTTCACCAGCGGCTCGGCCATGCGTACCAAGGGACCGTACAGCACCGGCTCCATCAAGCCGTGGCCCTGCTCCTGCTGGCCGGCGGTGAGGATCATCGGCGTGCCCGTGAACTGGGCGTTGTAGAGCGAGCCCATCGCGTTGCCGAGGCCGGGCGCGACATGGACGTTGCAAGCGACGAGCTTTCCGGAGGCGCGGCTGTAACCATCGGCGATCGCGACGACCAGGCTCTCTTGCATCGCCATCACATAGGTGAGATCAGGGTGATCCTTCAGCGCATGCATGATCGGCAACTCGGTCGTGCCGGGATTGCCGAACAGATGAGTGATGCCTTCGTCCTTGAGCAGCGCGAGAAAGGCGGAGCGGCCGGTGATCTTGTTCTTCATGTTTCCTCCAGGAGCGGACGTTGCCGCAAGGACGGGCGTATGATGGCCGAAGTCGGAGGAAGCGTGCAAGGAAGCGCGGTCATGGCTGCGTTGCGCGAGCGCCACTCCGTGTCTCGGACGCGGCGCAAACGTGTAACGTTGCGACGCAGAGCCGGGACCCAGAACTCGCACGACGATGGTTGGTAGCATGGGCCGCGGCTCAGCAGCGCACCGCCGAAGGGGCGCTGCGCTGCGTCCAGGGCACGAGAGCTGTGTGCGCGGTGCGCTACAGCTCCTCCCGGCCCAATTCGAACGGATCCTCGCCCCTCGCCCGCTTCTTCCTTTTCGAGCGCTGCCAGACCACGCCCGGAAAGCCTTTCAGCGGGACCAGCGGCTCGCCGGCATAGGCCCATTCCTGCAGCTCTTCGATCGCGATGTGATAGAGCGGCTGACGGCCGGTGCGCTCGTTGAACAGCGCGCGGGGGATGTTGACCATGTGCGGCCCGCGCGGGCGCTCATAGGCGATCGGCGTGCCGCAATGCGAGCAGAAGCTGCGGGTGGTGTTCGTGGCCTTGTCCTCGTACCGCGTGAGCGCAGTCTTGCCAGCGGTGATGCGAAAGCGCTTCTTCCAGCTCCCGACGTAGGTCGCGTAGGCCGCGCCATGGGCGCGGCGGCTGGCGGCGGAATGATCATGCCAGGCCCAGCGCGCAGGCACGTCGATCTCGAAGCTGACCTTGCCGCAGAGACATTGCCCGGTGGCAATTCCTGCGGCGGCGGCGGCTTTGGCCATGGGGATTCTCTCCGTCGTCATTGCGAGGACGAGAATACACGATTGTCATTCCGGGGCGCGGCGAAGTCGCGAGCCCGAATCCATCAGGCGCACGCCAGGATGCGACATGGATTCCCGGCTCGAGGCGTTGCGTCGCCCCGGAATGACGGAAACAGTTCAGGCCGGCGTCAGTTCGTCATACGCCGGATAATCCGTGTACCCCTTCTCCTCCCCACCGTAGAACGTCGCACGATTGTACGGCGTGATCGGGAAGCCGTGCCGAAGACGCCGCGGCAGGTCGGGGTTGGAGATGAAGATGCGACCGAAGGCGATGATGTCGGCATATCCGTCGGCGATCGCGGCATTCGCGCTCCCGCCGGTGAAGCCGCCGGCGGTCATCAGCACGCCGCTGTAGAGCGGGCGGAACAGCACCATCGCGGAGGGCACGTTCTCCCAATGCACATCGGCGCGGCCCGCGCCGCTGGAACGCGGCTCGATGAAGTGCAAATAGGCAAGACCGAGCTTGTCGAGCGCCGTCACGATATGGGTATAGAGCGGCATCGGATCGGGCTCGCCGGAATCATTGGCGATGCCGTGAGGCGACAGCCGGACGGCGACGCGGTTCGCTCCCCAGACATCGATCGCGGCCTGCGTCACTTCGAACAGCAGCCGCGCACGGTTCTCGACCGATCCGCCATACTGATCAGTGCGCTGGTTGCTGCGCGATTGCAGGAACTGCTCGAGCAGATAGCCGTTGGCGCCGTGGATCTCGACTCCGTCGAAGCCGGCGGCGAGCGCATTCTTGGCACCCTGCCGGAATGCCTCGACGATGTCCTTGACCTCTTCGGTCTCCAGCGCGCGCGGTGTCTCGTAGTCCGAAATCTTGCCGTCGGCGGTCATCGCCTTCATGCCTTCGGCCTTGATCGGGATCGCCGAGGCCGACACCGGCAGCGCGCCACCGTGGAAGGAGGAATGCGAGACGCGGCCGACATGCCAAAGCTGGAGGAAGATGATGCCGCCTTTGGCGTGCACCGCGTCGACCACCTTGCGCCAGCCCGCAACTTGCGCCTCCGAATAGATACCCGGCGTCGCCGGATTGCCGCGGCCGTGCGAGAGCACAGGGGAGGCTTCCGCGATGATCAAGCCGCCCGGCGTCGCGCGCTGGCCGTAATATTCGGCGTTGAGCGGCCGCGGCGCGAAAGTTTCGCGCTCCGCCCGCATGCGCGTCAGCGGCGCCATCGCGACGCGGTGCGCGAGCTTGTACGGACCGACCTGCAACGGTCGAAACAACGCCTCGAATTTCATGCTGGCCTCAAATGGCTACGAATGGCTGACGATCATATAGCGGGGCGGCTACCGGAAGGGCGCCGCCCCACGAAGGCAATATTCCTCCTTGCGAAACGGAGGAGGGAAACTACGCCGTCTTGATCCAGACGGCCTTCACGTTGAGATATTCCTCGACGTGCTGCTTGCCCGACTCGCGGCCGTAGCCGCTCATCTTGTAGCCGCCGAAGGGCACAGCCGGGTCCATCGCCTGGTAGCAGTTCACCCACACCGACCCGGCGCGCAGACTCTTCGCTACCGCATGGGCCTTGCTGACGTCGCGGGTCCATAGGCCCGAGCCGAGGCCGAAAGTGGTGTTGTTGGCGCGCTTGACCAACTCATCCATGTCCTTGAACGCGATCGCGGAGATGACGGGACCGAAGATCTCCTCCTGCGCGATGCGCATGTTGTCCTGGACGCCCGCGAACACCGTGGGTGAGACGAAGAAGCCTTTCGACAGAGCGCCTTCGGTGACACGTCCGCCGCCGGCAAGCGCCTTGGCGCCTTCCTTCTGGCCGATATCGAGATAGCCGGTGACACGCTCCAATTGCTGCTCGGATACCAGTGGGCCGATCTGGGTGTTGGGATCGAGGCCGTTTCCGACTTGCAGCTTCTTGCCGAACTCCGCAACGCGGCCGACGAACTCCTCGTAGATCGACTGCTCGACGAACAGGCGCGTTCCGGCGCTGCAGATCTGCCCCGAATTGGCGAACACCGCCATCGCGGCGCCCGGTACCGCAGCATCGAGATCGGCATCGGCGAACACGATGTCCGGCGACTTGCCGCCGAGCTCGAGCGAGACGCGCTTGAGGTTGCCGGCCGACGCACGGATGATCGACTGGCCCGTGACATGCGAGCCGGTGAAGGCGACCTTGTCGACGTCGTGATGGGAGGCGAGCGCCGCGCCCGCGGTCTCGCCATAGCCGGGAACGACGTTGATGACGCCGGGCGGCACGCCCGCTTCCATCGCAAGCTCGGCGATGCGCAGCGAGGTCAGCGGCGCTTCTTCGGCAGGCTTGAGCACCACCGTGCAGCCGGTCGCGATCGCCGGACCGATCTTCCAGATGGTCGCCGTCAGCGGCCCGTTCCAGGGGATGATGGCACCGACGACACCGACCGGCTCCTTCAGCGTGTAGGAGAAGATCTCGCCAGGCAGCGAGTTCTCGATGGTCTCGCCATGGATAGCGGTGGTTTGGCCGGCGTAGTAACGCAGCATGCCGATGGCGCGCAGGCGATAGGCGCGGGTCCGGCTGACGGGGGCCCCCATGTCGAGCGTGTCGAGTTGCGACAATTCGTCGAAATTCTTCTCGACGAGATCGGCGAGCTTGAGCAGCAGGTTCTGCCGCTCGAACGGCTTGACCTTGCTCCAGGGTCCTTCGAAGGCGCGGCGGGCCGCGGCGACTGCACGGTCGATGTCTTCCTTGTCTCCCTCGGCGACGGTTGCGAGCAGCTCGCCGGTGGCGGGATTGCGGGTTTCGAAACGCTTGCCTGAGGCAGCGTCGACCCACTTCCCGTCGACCAGCATCTGCTTGTAGGACCCATTGGCGAATGGATGGCGCGTGATCGGAATAGCCTGCGACACAGCCATGGCTGCACTCCCTGTCAGGTGATTGATTGGTTCGATCTGGGCGGGATCGTTCGTCCCACAAAATACAGCGGCGCCGGAGAGGCGTAAAGGCGGCGCGGAGCGAAGACCTCCCATGCCGACTTGTGCAGGGTGGCACGAGACACGTGCTATAACGCGGCGGAACGCAACGTAGCTTCGCCGGAGGCCGCCATGTCACATCCCGCCATCGTCAAAGACAACGTTGCCGTGATCACAGGAGGCGCGTCCGGGATCGGATTTGCCGCCGCCACGGCGTTCGCGCGCATCGGCATGAAGCTGTGCATCGCCGATCTCGATCAGGTGCGGCTGGCCGAGGCCGCAACAAAACTGTCATCCGTCGCAGGTGCTGCGAATGTGATGACGTTTACCGCCGATGTCAGCAAGGCCGAGAGCGTGACGGAACTCGAAGGCGCCGTAGGCGAACGCTTCGGGGGCACCGACATTCTGATGAACAATGCCGGCATCCAGCCCGGCAGCACATTGTTCGCCGGGCCGGACAATTGGCAGCGCATCATCGGCGTCAACATGTGGGGCGTCATCAACGGCTCGCGCATCTTCGCGCCGGGCATGATCGCGCGCGGCAAACCAGGCCTCATCATCAACACCGGATCGAAGCAAGGCATCACCACCCCGCCGGGCGATCCCGCCTACAATGTCTCCAAGGCCGGCGTGAAAGCTTTTACGGAAGCGCTCCAGCACGAGCTGCGCAACACGAAGGGCTGCCACATCACCGCGCATCTGCTCATCCCCGGTTTCGTCTTCACCGGCCTTACCGCGAAGGGCCGCACCGAGAAGCCCGCAGGCGCCTGGACGCCGGAGCAGACCGTCGACTTCATGCTGGCGCGGATCGAGGCCGGCGACTTCTACATCCTGTGCCCGGACAACGACGTGCCGCGCGCACTCGACGAGAAGCGCATGCTGTGGGCCGTCGGCGACATCATCGAGAACCGCCCTCCGCTGTCGCGGTGGCACTCGGATTACGCGGATGCGTTCAAGACGTTTGTGGAGGGCGACTGACTATCAGACCCTCATGCTGAGGAGCTGGAGCACGACAGCACCGTGAGATCAGCCCGCCTACAGCGTCTCTTGCTTGTGCCCGCAATCCTTGCAGGCGTACTTGACGCGGGTCTGGCCCTTTTCCGCCTGCATCCGGTTCGGCGCGCCGCACTTGCCGCAGACGGCCTCGATGCGGGTGGTGCCCTGCTTGACGACGATGGATCTCTTTTCCATCGATTCGCGGATCAGGCGCTCGGCCTCCTCACGCAACGATTGTTTCGACAATGCTCGTCTCCGCCTCTGGAAAGCGCGAGAGCCATATCGCACCTGCGTTCAAATCACAATCGGCAAAGCCTGCTCTGACCTGGACAACCAGGTAGCAAGCCTCAGCATGTAAAGGATCTCGGCAACATATGAGCGCAACACCCCGCCATCATGGTTCGACTGCATTTTGCAGGCGATGCCACGATTGTTGCAAATGACCGGAGATACGGCGGGGGCGATGCTCAGCATCAGCCGCCCGCCATAGAGCGCTCCTCTTCCGCGCCCCTCTCCTCAAGCCGCCTTGGACACCTCCATCAGCAGCCGCTCGGCCTTGGCGTCCTCGATGCGGTTCACGAGGCGGCTGCTCTCGTGATTGTCGCGCACGGTCTTGGTCAGCGTGATGCAGGTCTGGATCAGCATGACGATGCCCATGGTGAGATAGCCCTTCACCCAGAGGTCGATCGGCAGGAAGAAGATGCCGATGGCGACGAGGAAAGCGGAGGCTGCGAAGGACGCGTAAGTGAAGCTCACCCAAGCACTGCTGTGCGGCTGGCCGTTCTTGTTCATGGTGGTCTCCTGTCGTTCGAATGATGATTGGTTCGGGAGATTGGGGTTGAGATCAGGCAGTCGGCATGCGCTTGGACTTCAGCCGCGCCAGCACATCGTCTGCGGTCGTCTTGAGCCGGGGACCAAAGCCCTGTTCGGCGAGTCTCTCGGCAGTGGCGAGCGGACCGGTGGTCGCGTCGAGCTCCACCAGGGCATCGTCGGCGGCCTGGGCCTCCATCTGCCGCTCGCGCAAACGCCTCAACGTGCCCTCCGCCTCCGGCAGCGTGGATTCGTAGGGACGCGCAGCCTCGATGCCACTGCGACGAAGCGAGCGCACCGCTTCCGATGCGCGGGCAATGCGGCGGCCGCGATCGAGGTCGGTGATGCGGGCCTGCGCGCTCGCGACATGGCGCTTCAACCGCGCGATCTCGGTCGCGAACAGCGCGCGTGCCGTCATCGACGCATCGCGATCGGCCTCGAGGCTCGCGATGGCTTCCGCCGCGTCCTTGGCGAGGTCCTCGCGGCCGCCGTCGAGCGCCGCAACGGCACGGGTCTCGAGATCGGCGATGCGGGCATTCGTCGCTTCGAGCTTGCGGCCCTCCTGCTGGTCCTGCGCGATCGCCAGCGCCAGCGTGCGCTTGCTGCGCTCGACGGCCGCGGCCGCATCACGCATCTGCTGATCGAGGATGAGAAGGGCGGTCCGGTCTTCCAGCTCCTCGCCCGCAGCGGCTACGCTGCCGCGGAAAAGGGTCACCACGGTCTTGAACATTTGTTGCTCCCTGTTATGAGCGTTGCTCACACGTGCTTTGTAGCATATCTTGAGCATTGCTCAAGATATTTATGAGCGGCGCTCACGAATTTGGTAAACAAATGTCTAAAACCTCGGAACGTCGAGAGAAACTGCGATCAGACCTAATTCTGGCGGCGGAACGAATGATCGCCGAACGGGGATTGGCTGGCCTGAAGACCCGGGATCTTGCCCGCGAGATCGGCTGCGCCAATGGCGCGATCTACAATCTCGTCGCCGACGTCGACGAATTGATCCTGCGGGTCGGCTCGCGCACATTGCTTCGGCTCGACAAGGCGCTCAGCGCCGCCGAAAGCGCGAGCGAGCCATCGCCACAAGAAGCCCTGGTCCGCATCGCGATCGCCTATTGTGATTTTGCCGCGGAAAATCTCCAGCTCTGGCGCGCGCTGTTCGAGCACCGCATGGAGGCCGACAAGATCGTCCCCGACTGGTCGATCGAGGACCAGATGCAGCTGTTCCGCCACATCTACCAGCCGCTGTCCGCGCTGCTTCCAACACGCAGCCCGGAAGAACTGAGCATCACCGCGCGCAGCCTGTTCTCGGCGGTCCATGGCATGGTGGCGCTGGGGTTGGAACAGAAGCTGGTCGCCGTGCCCCTGCCGGCGCTGCGCAAGGAAATCGCAGGCCTCGTACGCGCAATGCTGGTTGGGCTAGTCGCCCTCGCAGAGTAGAGCCAGCGCGGCGAAAACCGTTGGCGGTGGCTGACTAAAATTTCGCCTGTCGCATCGCGATTGCCGCGCTTAGCCTTCACGCAGCCCTATCCCCTCGCCCCACCCCGGAGTTCTCTATGCCCCTCCTCGTCCGCGGCGGCACCGTCGTCAATCACGATTATTCGCGCCGTGCTGACGTGCTGATCGACGGCGAGACCATCGTCGCGGTCGGAGCCTCACTCGATGCACCCGCGGGCGCTGAAGTGATTGACGCCGGCGGCGCCTACGTCCTCCCGGGCGGCATCGACCCGCATACCCATCTCGAAATGCCGTTCATGGGCACCGTCACCGCCGACGATTTCGAATCGGGAACCAAAGCGGCGCTCGCCGGCGGCACCACGATGGTGTTGGATTTCTGCCTGCCCGATCCCGGCCAGTCGATGCTCGCGGCGTATCAGGACTGGCGCCGCAAATCCGAGAAGGCGGCTGCCGACTATGGTTTCCACATGGCGGTGACATCGTGGTCGAAGCAAATCCATGACGAGATGGAGACCGTGGTCAAAACCTACGGCATCAACACGTTCAAGCATTTCATGGCTTACAAGGGCGCGCTGATGGTGAACGATGACGAGCTCTACAACTCGTTCGCGCGCTGCGCTCATCTGGGCGCCATGCCGGTGGTCCATGCCGAGAACGGCGACGTCGTCGCCCTGATGCAGGAGGCGCTTATCGCACGCGGCGTCACCGGCCCCGAAGGCCACGCTTACTCGCGACCGCCGGAGGTCGAGGGCGAAGCCACCAACCGCGCCATCATGATCGCGGACATGACGGGCACGCCGGTCTACATCGTGCACACCAGCTGCCGCGAAGCGCATGAGGTGATTGCGCGGGCGCGCGCGGCCGGCAAGCGCGTCTATGGCGAACCGCTGATCCAGCACCTGTTGCTCGATGCCGGCGAGTACCAGAACAAGGACTGGGATCACTCCGCCCAGCGCGTGATGTCACCGCCGTTCCGCGACAGATCGCATCAGGACAGCCTGTGGGCCGGCCTGCAAGCCGGCTCGCTCCAGGTCGTCGCGACGGACCATTGCGCCTTCACCACCGCGCAGAAACGGTTCGGCCTCGGCGACTTCAGGAAGATTCCGAACGGCACCGGCGGGCTCGAAGACCGCCTCGCGCTGCTGTGGACCGCGGGCGTCGCCACCGGGCGGCTGACCAAAGAAGAATTCGTCGCGGTGACTTCGGCGAACATCGCCCGCATTCTCAACATCTATCCGCGGAAAGGCGCCGTCGCCGCCGGATCGGACGCCGACATCGTGGTGTGGGATCCCAAGGCAACCAGGACCATCAGTGCCAAGCGGCAGATGAGTCGGATCGATTACAACGTGTTCGAGGGCTTTTCCTGCACCGGCGG
Organism: Bradyrhizobium sp. 160; assembly: GCF_023073735.1. Taxonomy (NCBI): domain Bacteria; kingdom Pseudomonadati; phylum Pseudomonadota; class Alphaproteobacteria; order Hyphomicrobiales; family Nitrobacteraceae; genus Bradyrhizobium; species Bradyrhizobium sp. 160. The sequence continues at coordinate 177,580 of NZ_JADPKD010000005.1, read as the reverse complement.
GCCGGCCGCGACGTTGTCCCGTGGCCGCATCGTCTGGAAAGATGGCGATCTGCGCGCCAAGGCAGGCGACGGCCGTTATGTCGAGCGGCCGCCATTCTCGCCGGTACATCTGGCCAATTCGACCTGGAAGAAGCTCACCGCCCCCCGCGCGGTCGAACGCGGCGCGGTGACGCCGTAATACTCCTCGCCGCGAGATCAGAGCGATCGCTTCTGCGGCAATGCCTCGGGCAACTACAGCTTGAATCTTGGAGAGGGCTTAGGAACGAACGTCCGGACGCCTCGTTGTCGCGTATCTTTCCTTCCAGAGCGCGAGCCCCCCATGTATCACCACGTCAAAAAGCTGATGTTCACCGTGCGCGTCGACGAACCCGATCCGCGCTTCGGCAATATGCTCCTCGAGCAGTTCGGCGGCGCCAATGGCGAACTCGCGGCCGCGATGCAATATTCGATTCAGGGGCTGAATTGCGAGGACCCCGACCGCAAAGACCTGTTGATGGATATCGGCACCGAAGAGCTCAGTCATCTCGAGGTCGTCGGCTGCCTGGCGCGGATGCATCTTGCGCCTTCAAAGAACGACCGTCAGGCGGCGGAAGCCGATCCGCTCATTGCCATTGCCGGCGGCGGTGGCATCAATCTGTTCAATTCGCAGGGGAATCCCTGGACCGCCGACTATCTCAAGATCACCGGGGAGCTCGACGTCGACCTGCGCAGCAACATCGCCGCCGAAGCGCGAGCCAAGATCGTCTACGAGCGTCTGATCAATTTCTGCGACGACGCCGGCAGCAAAGACGCACTACAATTCCTGATGACGCGCGAGATTACGCATATGAAGGCCTTCGCGCGCGCACTCGAAAGCCTGTCCAAACCGGCCTTCAGTGTCGGCCGGATCGCTCCGACTCCTGGCCTCGTGAACCAGTACTTCAACGACTCCACCGGCAGCGGTGACCACGGCGAAATCGACACCCGCGGTCCGTGGAACGAAGGCGAAGACTGGGTGTTCACCGAGTCCCCGGCACTGCAGTCCGCGGAGCCCGGCGCTACCACAACGATCGTCACGGAGAGCTCGCCGCCCGTCGACGAAGCCGGCCTGACCGATCTTCTGCTTCACGAGCTACGTGACATTCTCCATGCCGAGAAGCAGTTGACCAAGGCGCTTCCGAAGATGGCGCAGGCCGCGCGTTTCGACCAGTTGCGGGAACTGTTCGAGCAGCATCTCGCCGAGACCGAGAACCAGGTCGAACGCATCAACGAATGCTTCGAGCTCCTCGGCGAGAACGCTCGGGCCAAGCCTTGCAAAGGCATGATGGGCCTGATCGAGGAAGGCCAGGAGGTCATGAAGGAAGGCGAAGAGAAGGAAGACGCAGCCGCCGACCTCGCGCTGATCTCAGCGGCTCAACGCGTCGAGCATTACGAGATGTCCGGCTATACCACGGCACGCAATCTGGCCCAGCAGCTCCGTCACAGCGCGGTCGTCGCCTTGCTCTCGAAGTCGCTCGCCGAAGAAGAGAATGCCGATCTCCTGCTCAATCAAGTGGCGCGGTCGCTGATGTCGGTGGCGAAGATGCCCGCCGCACTGGAGCAGGCCGAATAGGAATCTGGCGAACGCGTGCGCACTGAGTTCAACCGCCCCCCTCTACGGGGCGGTACGCGCTGCTCCTCGCACTGCGCTGGCCGCGCTGGCTGACTGGCCGTTCTCGCTCTTGACGATCGCGAACTGCTTAGGTGCCGGTGCTGTTCAATTATGCCGCACTCGACCTGCGGCGAGCCGATCTTCTTGCGCAACCGCGGCCGGATTTTCGACGCCTTCTGCACCAGCCGCCCGCAACAGGGCGGCACCGGGATGGGGTTGGCGATGGCACAGACGGTAATGGCGAGCCATGGCAATCCGGCTCGAGCCGGCCGACCAGGGCGCGGCTTTCGAACTTCAATTCCCTGTCGCCTATTCCCTGTAGCCTAGATGGCGAACACCCAGGCGGCGACGATGGTGCCGATGGTGACCAGACCGGCGATGGTCCAGCCGGCGGCATATTCCAGCTCCGGATGGCCGGTCGCCCGCATGATCTCTGCCGGATCGGCGGAATGCTTCTCTGCCATGACAGCCTCGCACATTACTCCCCGCGTCCTATGTAAGTCGCATCAGCCGCCATAAGGTTCCATCACGGACGTGCGAGGAATGACGCAGCTAGGCTTGTTCGCAGAACCACAAGTAGGGCCCGCTGGGCTTCGCTATACGGACAATTTTATCGAGGCGGCCGTTGAGCAGGCCTTGATCGGCCGCATCGCGGCATTGCCGCTCCAGCGCTTCCAGTTCGGCGCCTTCGAGGGCAATCGCCGGGTGGCCTCGTTCGGCTATCGCTACGACTACTCCCTGCAACGTCTGGCCGAGGCGGAGCCAATCCCGGACTGGGTGGCGCCCGTCGCGCGCCAGGTCGAGGCATGGGCGGGACTGCCGTCGGGCGACATCCGGCAGGTGCTCTGCACCGAATATGAGGTTGGCGTCGGCATCGGCTGGCACCGCGACAAGCCGCATTTCGACAAGGTCCTCGGCCTGTCGCTCGGCGCGCCCTGCAAATTCCGCTTTCGCCGCCGCAACGGCGACCGATGGGAGCGCCACGCGCTCGAAGCCATGCCGCGCTCGCTCTACATCATGGACGGCGAGGCACGGTCGCAATGGGAGCACAGCATTCCGCCGGTCGAGGCGCGCCGCTATTCGATCACCTTCCGAACCATGAAGCGGGCCTGACAGGCCGTCCAAAACAAAAACTGCGAAAACAACCCCATGCACAGTAGAAAGCCGTTTCCGGCTCGAGGCTTTGCGGCGCTGGGCAACGGCTTGACGGATCGAGATAAAACGGCTGCGCCGCGCAAATCGTCCTCCGGCCCGTCAACTTGCGTTCCAAGAGCGGCTGCAGGCCGGGCGGGATGTCCGTCCCGTGCCGACCGAGGTGCCGTGAAATCGCCTCAAGCCGAGCCAACTAATGCGGCGAATTGAATAGACAGGCCAAACCGGCAAGCCAATATGAGGCACGCAAAGCCGGCATCACCATGAAGAATTATCTGGCATTTTTCCTAACTCTGACCATGACCTCGGCCTCCGCGCACGGACCCTTGCCGGCGCGGCCGTCGCCGCCCTCCGATCTCGTCCAAGTGGGCCTCACCGATTCCGACACGACCGCCGGCGGCACCGCGCGGCTGTGCGAGCAGGTTACCTTCTCGCGCGGCCTGCGCTATGGCGAGAGCGAGGCCAATGTGCTCGACGTCGCGACCAGCGCGACGAAGGCGGATACCCCGCGGCCGGTGCTGCTGTTCGTGGCCGGCGACACCTTCACCGGCGACCGCGCCGCGCCGGAGCTGGCCCGCCAGATCCAGGACCAGGCGATGTGCTTTGCCGCGCGCAACGATATGATCGGGGTGCGCGTGGGCTATCGTCTGGCGCCCGGCGCGACCTGGCCCGCCGGCGCGAGCGACGTGGCGGCGGCACTGTCCTGGGTCCACGGCAATATCGACCTGTTCAACGGCGATGCCCGCGAGATCGTCGCGGTCGGCTACGGCGCCGGCGCCTTCCATGTCGCCACCCTGCTGGCGCATCCCGAGCTTCAGGCCGACCGCGCCGACGTCGCCGCCGTGATCCTGGTGTCCGGCATCTACCGTGCGGGCAAGGACGCCAGCGACAGCGAGAAGGCCTATCTCGGCAGCGACGCCAGCCAATATAACAAGCGCTCGGTCTTCCCCGGCATCCTCAATGTCGACGTGCCGATCGTGCTGGCCTGGGCCGCGGACGATTCCGCCGGTGTTGTGGCGCAGGGCGAGACCCTGAAGAAGACGCTCTGCGGCGCCGGCCATTGCCCGCGCAGTGCGCTACTGCGCAGCCGCGACGGCATCGCGAGCGCCTTCGGCCTCGACGGCTCCGGCGACAGCCTCGCCGAGCCGACGCTGCTGCTGGTGCATCAGCTCGAGGCGCGGGGACTGCCATAGCGGGCGTGACAGCAGGCCTGCCATTTCATTCGGTCCCTAAGTTGCGTTGATGCGGACGATCAAGCCATACGATCGTCAAACGCTTGACCTACACCAACCAGCCTTGGTGGGGATCGAGCCGACCTCTCCGGGGCCAACGTTGAGGTGCCGACCATGCGCATCACCGGCAGACTATCGTTCGTTTTGATCCTCGCCTACGCCTCCCTCGGGGCGATGTCGCAGCAACATGCGGAGCAACCCACGACCGACAAGGAAATCCGCATCGGCAATGTCATGCCGTATTCGGGACCGCTGTCGGAGTTCGGCGCCATCGGCCAGGCGGAGGCCGCCTATTTCGACATGATCAACGCGCGTGGCGGCATCAACGGCCGCAAGATCCGCTTCATCTCGCGCGACGACAATTCCGATCCGGCGACGGCGCTGGAGCTGACGCGCAACCTGGTCGAGACCGGCGACGTGCACCTGATGTTTGGGTCGTTCGGTACGCCCGGCAATCTCGCCACGCGCTGGTATCTCAACGAGAAGAAGATCCCGCAACTGTTCGTCGCCTCCGGCGACGAGGAGCTGAGCCAGCCAAGCGCGTTTCCCTGGACCATGGGCTGGCAGCCGTCGTTCCGGTCCGAGGGACGCATCTACGCCAACTACATCCAACCCTATTATCCCCGGAAGAAGATCGTGGTGCTCTGGCAAAACGACCAGTTCGGGCGCATGCTCTACAAGGGCGTCCAGGAAGGCCTTGGCGATTTGAACCGTCATGTCCTCGTCGACATCGCCTTCGACATTGCCGACGAGCATCTCGACGGGCACGTCTCGATTCTTAAGCGCGCGGGCGCCGACATCTTCATCTTTCTCGGCGTGCCGTCGACGGCCTCCAAGGTGATCAAGCTGGCGGCCTCATTTAATTGGCATCCGGTGTTCATCGTGAACGATGCCGCCGCCTCGATCGCCAATGCAATGGCGCCAGCGGGCCTCGAGAACTCCGCCGGCGTGATCTCCGCGGTCTTTCTGAAGGATCCGAGCGATCCCGCATGGAAGGACGATTCCGCCATGAAGGAATGGTTCGCCTTCATGGACAAATACCATCAAGTCGAAAGCACGAACAACAGCGCGGCCGTCTTTGGCTACGCCGCGGCCGAGGCGCTGACGCTCGTGCTGAAGCAATGCGGCGACGACTTCTCGCGCGAGAACATCATGCGTCAGGCGGCGTCGATTAGGGGTCATCACCCCTCCGTTGCGCTGCCCGACATCAGGATGAATACCTCGCCCAATAGCTATCTGCCGATCAAGCAGATGCGGCTCGTCCAGTTCGACGGCCGTTCCTGGCAGCCTTTTGGCGACGTGATCGAGACCGCCTTCACCGAAGGCGCGGCGCGGTGAGGCGCCTCAGGCGTGAGTGAGGTACATATGGCCCCCCGGGCTAAAACCTCTCCCGCTTGCGGGAGAGGTCGGCGCGAAGCGCCGGGTGAGGGCTCTCTCCGCTTGGGGATTGTCCCGTTGAGGAGACACCCTCTCCCCAACCCTCTCCCGCAAGCGAGCTACCGTATTCACGCATCTCTGTCGGAGCCATTCGCCGATTAAGCCCAAAAAGTGAGTCATCCGAGTCACTTGTCTCGATTCTGCAGCGCGTGAGCGTCCAAAACCTGGCTTTTGCTAAGTCATTGAGGATGATTCCATTTTCGAGATGTGTGAATCTGGTAGCGCAAGCGGGAGAGGGGGCAGACCTTCCTCGCGGCCACAACGGGGCTCAATCAGACAAGCCTGATCGAACCTTCACGCCGGCTTCAGCGAAGCCAGCGCGCTTTCCAGCAGCGAGCGGACCCGCGCTGGATTACCGGACTTTACCACTGCGGTGGCGCAACCTCATTGCATGAGAGTCGCAGCAGGCACCTTTTCGTTTGATCGCGAATGCTTAAGATCGGCGCCTTCCTGCATCCGCTCCGCCGGGAGAGACCCATGACCGAGACTATCCGCATCAGGCGCTTCCATGCGCGGCCGGTCATCGTGCCGATGAACCTGCCGCTCCAGACCTCGACGGGGGCAATCGCAAAAGCGCCGCTGGTGCTGATCGACTGCGAGACCGACCAAGGCGTGCGCGGCCACGCCTATCTGTTCTCGATCACGCCGTCGGCCTTGAAGCCGTTGACGACCATGGTCACGGAGATGTCAGACCTCGTCGCCGGCGACGAACTGCTGCCGTTCGAGATCGAGCGCAAGCTGGCCCAGCGCTTCACGCTGCTGGGCCTCGCCGGCCTGCAACGGCTGGCGCAATCCGGCATCGACATGGCGGCCTGGGACGCTCTCGCGCGCATACGCGGCCTGCCCCTGGCCCGCCTGCTCGGCAGCGCGCCGAAGCCGGTCAAGGCCTACAATTCGAAGGGGCTCGGCCTCATGCCTGCAGGCGCCGCGGTGGATGAAGCGCACAAGCTGCTGGCCGAGGGTTTTCGGGCGGCAAAGATCCGCGTCGGTCGGCCCGATGCGCGGGAGGATCTCGCCGTCGTGCGCGCGGTGCGCAAGGCCGTCGGCGATCAGGTGACGCTGATGTGCGACTACAATCAGGCGCTGACGGTCACGGAAGCCATCCGCCGCGGCGAGATGCTCGACGACGAGGGCTTGAGCTGGATCGAGGAGCCGATCCGCCACGACGACTATGCCGGCTGCGCCCGCATTGCCGACGCGCTGCACACCCCGGTCCAGATCGGCGAGAATTTTGACAGCGCGTTTTCGATGCAGGCGGCGCTCTCAGCGGAAGCCTGCGACTACGTGATGCCTGATGTCCAGCGCATCGGCGGCGTCACCGGCTGGCTGCGCGCTGCCTCGCTGGCGCACGCCGCCGGCATCGAGATGTCGACGCATCTGTTCTCGGAAGTCAGCGCGCACCTCTTGTGCGTGACGCCGACCGCACATTGGCTGGAATATGTCGACTGGGCGGACGCGGTGCTGTCGACGCGACTCGCGATCAAGGACGGTTTTGCGCTGCCGAGCGAGGAGCCCGGCAACGGGATTGCGTGGGACGAGGCGGCAGTGAGGAAGTATCTGGTCGGGTGATCGAAAGGCCAGCGTCGCTTGTTTCGCTTCTTCCACTCGCGCGGAGGGATGTAGGCAGGGCGAGGCCTTGGGTCCCCTTCGCCGAGGTTTGCTGTGTCGCCAACAGCGACGCGATTGGCGAACGTTACGCTTTGTCAGCCATGAGCCAAATCTGCCTTCTATCAAGCACCGTTTGATCCGATCGAGACTCAGCTTACGCCACCTCATGTAGCAGTTCTGTCGCGGCTGTTTCGACGTCGTACTCGTTGATCCATCTGCCCGCGGCCCTCCAACTCGCCAGTTGCTGCGCTCTGCGCGGGGCGTCCCCATCTTCGGAATGAAAGAATCGGCCCGCTTCGCGTGAAGCTGCCTGCACCTGGCTCGTATGTGCATGCCGTAGTCGCTCATAGGCCTTCAGCCGTTCCGGAATTTGAGCAGTGCCGGCATTCTCCAGTAAAACGGCAAGCGCAAAGCCATCCTCGATGGCCTGTCCGGCACCTTGTCCAAGGTGCGGGAGCATTGGATGAGCAGCGTCGCCAAGCAGCGACCTTCGTGCCGTTGACCAATAAGGCAGTGGATCCCGATCATAGATGCCCCAAAGAAATGTTTCATCAAGCGCGGCAATCATCTGCAAAACGTGAGCATCCCAGCCCACATATTCCGCCGCCAGACTCCCAAGATCACCGGGGGCCGACCAGGATTCGGTGCCATACCGATCCGCAGGCACAAAGGCTACGATGTTGATGAGGCGTCCGCGCGAGACTGGATAGCAGATGAAACTTCGGCCTGGTCCGATCCACATCCTTAATGAACGCAGGTCGCGCGCCCAGGGTAGGCATTCGACGGGAACCAAGCCCCGGTAGGCCATGGTCCCTCCGCTCGTCGGCTGCGTTTTGACACCGATCTCGCGCTGGCTAAAGGAGTGGATACCATCGGCCCCAATGAACAAGTCTGCCTCGACGCAGGCCCCGTTCGCAAATGTCAGTCGCACGCCGGCGCCCGTCTCATCTACCTCGACGCATCTATGGCCGAAATGGAGCGTTCCCGGCGGTTGTGCCTCTGCCAGCAGACTAACAAATTCCGCCCTTAGGACGGAGTAACTGTCGAACTCGCCTGGAAGCCGTGCCCTTGCAGGCAGTGGAGACATGCCGATGGGCGCCCCATGAGAGTTCAATAGCGTGAGACCCATATTTGCCGAACCGATGCGCTGGAGTTGGTCTTCCAGTCCGATCCTCCTAAGCAAGCGCACTGCATTGCGGCCCAACGTGAGGCCGGCCCCAACTTCCCGAATTGCGGGCGCCTGCTCAAAGACTTTCACTTTCAAGCCTCGGGCCCGCAACGCGAGGGCGGCCGTCAATCCGCCAATGCCCGCGCCAGTGATCGCAACTTCGAGCCGTCGGCTCATCGCTTTCCTCGATCGCTGGAATTTGGGGCGCTAGCCGACTGGTCTCCACGCACGAGGACACTTGCCCCCGCCGACGGCGGATGAGTGACCGCGGCCTCATCGGGCCAATCGGAAGACCCGGGCCTTACAAAGAGAAAACGTGACGTCACCGGGACTTGTGCATCCGGATTGCCATCCTGGCCAATGACGATGAGTCCCGCTCCACCGTTGGCTACTGTCAAGATGACAGGCTCACCCTTCCATGTCTGAATTGGCGCCATTCCGACGGTTAGAAATTCACCGACCGGCTGATCAAAATATTGAAGTCTCAGTTGTGGAGCAATCTCCGCCGTCGCAAGTCCAAAACCAAGCTGCTGAGCGCGTGCGTATATATTCGATAGCGACACAGTATCGGCCTGAAAGCCCAATTCGGTGACCGACACCGCAAATAGATCTACGCTGCGCTTCGTGACGCTAAGCGAAAAGGCTGGTCGCGCGAGAATTTCCCCAGCCGAGTCTCCGATGCCACAACCTACTGCATTCAACGCATTGGTGAGAGCAGACACATCTGCAAACGTCCCTATGGCGATCGTTTTCCACACAGGAACATCGACGGCGGATCGGATTGGAGCTCGTCGCGCGCTTGATAGCGGCGATTTCTTCAGCGTCAGTTGGTTGTGCAAGACATCTCGTGCCGTGCATTGAGATCTCGCGTCGCTCGCGAACAGGACGATGTAAGGGACGAGGAGGAGCGCCACAATGATGGGACGATGGGATCGTCTTGGCATGCGCCAGGCTCCGGCCTGCCGGCCGTCTCCTTCAGTGCTGCTCATTGCATACCTCAGTCGGTGGAAGTGGAGACGCCAACGATGTCGCCGAAGAACACCCAGCGGCTGCCGTCAAAGCGCGCCATTCGCGCTTGGCGCCACGGGATGCGGTCGCCAGGTGAGATGTTCACTCTCACGCCGGGCAGAAACATTGGAAGCTGAAGATCTCGGACGTTTGTCGCCTGCTTCAGCAGATTTTCACGCGAGAGGTCGTCACCGCAACGCCTCAGCACTTCCTCGATCATTTGCGCCGTCGAATAGGCCAGAATCGCGCTTGGATCGTCATTCGTCTCCCCGGGCATCCATTGCTTCAGGAAGGCGAGGTAATCCTTCACGGCAGGATCGTCGGCCCATGTGGGATCGTCGATCGACTTGATCCAGCGTGCCGTTACGGCACCGCGAGATGCTTCGAGCCCCGCAGGCCGAAGGACCGTCGGAATGTCGCTCACTCCCGAGAGCAGGATGTGCTCGACGCTCCAGCCAAGCTCGTGTGCCTTGCGGATCGATTGTGCCGCGAACTTTGGCGACGAGGCATGGAACAGGGTGTCTGCCCCTGATGCCTTGAGTGCGACGATTTGCGAGTCGACGGTCGGGTCCATCACGTCATAGGCGGCTTCTCTTACGATCATGCCGGATGCTTTGGCTCCAAGTGCCGTCCGAAACGCAGTGACGTTGCCTTTACCGAGGTCATCGTTCTGATAGAGCACTGCGACCTTTGCTGCTGGCTTCGAGTTCAACAGGTAGTCAGCATAAAACTTGGTCTCGACGGCCTGCGACATGAAGAATGTGGTGGTCCACGGCAGGTTCTCCGGATCATGAAGTTTCGGCGAGCTGGCCAGGATCAGGATTTGCGGAACCTTGTTGGTGTTGAGATATTTGACGGTCGCAAGATTGGTCGGAGTGCCGGTCGACCCCACAATCGCAAGAACGCGGTCGTCCTCCACCAGCTTCCGCGTTTGCTCGACCGTCTTTGGCGGCGAGAAAGCATCATCGAGTGAGATCAGTGTGACCTTGCGGCCGTTAATCCCGCCGGTCTCGTTGATCTTCCTGAAGTAAGCCACTTCGACGCGGCCAAATATGGCGAGCGCCGATAGAGGTCCCTTATAGGGCACAGTCTGCCCGATCTTGATCTCGGTATCAGTTACCCCGGGTCCGTAGCTCTTTTGGGAAAATGCCTGCGAATGCAGTGCCGTAACCAATAAGGCTGCAGCAACGAGAGAACGTTTCATGTACGCCTCCATGCTTTATCCGCGACGTAATAATGCGGTATGAGTAGTGCCAAGTCCCGAAAATGGGACGAAATTTTCCGAAACTGCCGGCGACAACTCGTGAAGCCATCTCCACAGACGGTTGTGATCGGTGACTACACCGTGGACTTATCACGCGAGCTGCTGCTCGACGTCCACGGCGAGCCTGTTCCGTTGCGACCGAGGGCCTGGCTCGTGCTCAAGCTCCTCTCACTCCGCGTCGGTTGTCTGGTCGGCAAGAGCGAATTGCTGGACGAGGTCTGGTCCGACTGCGAGGTTACCGAGGACTCGCTTGTTCAGGCCATCGGAGACGTTCGCCAGGCACTCGGGAAGTTCGGCCGCACGGCGCTGCGAACTCTCCCGCGCCGTGGATATATGCTGGTCACGGTTGAGCGCGGCACCGATGCCGCTACTCCGCAAGACCCCGCAGGTGCAAGCGTCATCAGCATGGGAGATCGCCTCCGTGGCGTAGCCTTGAGACGCTTCGTCGGGCGCGAGACCGAACTTGGCGCGCTTCGCGCATCCATTTCACCTAGCGCACCGAGCACGTCGCTGTATTTCATCCACGGGCCCGGCGGCATCGGAAAGACCACCTTGCTGGAGCGGCTGCGCGCCGAAGCGGTCACAAGCGACGTCGGCTTTTTCATGATTGATGCCGCGGGTATTCCACCGAGACCGGAGGCGCTCATTGGTGCCGCAAGAAGCGCAATTGAACCGGACAGTAAGGCCGACGGTATCGACGTGCTTGCTTCAGGCCGGCTGGTATCCGGTCGCAACGTGCTGGTGATCGATTCGTTTGAACACCTTGAGCCCGCCAGCGGCTGGGTGCGCGATACGTTGCTCCCAAGCTTGCCTTCGCAAACGACCGTGGTGTTGGCCGGACGTCAACCGCCTGACTCGCATTGGACCGCGCATCCCCTGTGGTGCACAGCAATGCAATGCATCGGCCTGGATTCTCTTTCCCGCACGGATTCGGCGCATCTGCTCACGGCTTACGGTGTCGGGGAGGACGCGCATGCCGCGATCCTCGATCTCTGCCACGGACATCCGCTAGCTTTGGTCATGCTCGCTGCCGAGGTTCGGCGCGCGGATCATGTCCCTCAAGGATTGGGTCCGGATATTGTCCGGGAGTTAACCCGCCGCTGCGTCGCCGAAGCCCCAACCCCGCAGCACCGGACAGCGCTTGAAGTCTGTGCACAGGCATTGACAACGACGGCCCCGTTGTTGTCCGACGTCGTGGATTCGGCAAGTGCGCCCATGCTGTTCGAGTGGCTCGCTATGCAGAATTATGTGCGAGTCAGCCCCCACGGCCTTCAGCCGCATGAACTGGTGCGGGCGGCGATTGATGAAGAACTGCGTTGGCGAGACCCTCAGGCCTTACGACGACTTCAACATTCGATCAGTCGGCATTTGATTCGGCGCCTCCGCGACGGCCGGGACATCTTGCGGACCGGAGTCGAATTACAGTTCCTTGGCCGCCATTCGCCGCTGATGCAGCGCTACTTCGACTATCCCACGATGGGTAGCATAACAGTGGGTCCAGCGACGGAAGCTGACTCGAGCGGCATCGCACGCTTGCGTGATGGTGCGCTGCCGCCCGCCGAACGCGTGTTGTTTGAACATTGGAGCCGACACAGCGCCACCCGCGCGCTCGTGGCGCGCCAACGCGATGGCATGGTTTGTGGGGTGACCTTGGTGCTGCGGCTCGGCGGACTGGACGACCGCAGCGCCGCGATTGATCCGGTCGTGGATGCCGTGTGCGGGGTGCTGGGCGACGGACTTCATGATCCGGATGGGATAGCCGTATCGTTGATGTCCAGGTTTACGATACCGGAGGGCGAAAGACGCGGATTGAATCCGGCGATGAACGCCTTGCAGATTTGTCACTCCACCCTTTGGGCGACCGAGCGCAATCTAAGGTTCTATGTCGTGGTTTCCGTCCACCCCGATCATTTTGCGCCTCTCCTCGAAGGCACAGGCTTCCTGCGCATGCCCGCCTGCGATCTCGTCATCGACGGCCTGCCCATCGGCTGCTTCGTCCGGAACTGGCAAACGGAACCCTGGCTGGAGTGGCGCGATCGGATGCTCGCAATGGCGCCGTCCCCTTAAGAGGAGACAACCGCTTGTTGCCGACACCTAAGGAGCCGCCGCGTTTAGATCCAGCGGCCCCCGCAAGCTGCTCTGGCGCCAATCGATGAAGGCCCTCCTTGAGGCGGCTGATGATTGCGGTGTGCTCGCAACGACGAAGCGAAAGCAACACGGCGCGTTGCACAGAGGCCGGAGGCGGACTAACGGTGCCCCATGACCAGATGGCGTCCTCATGCCCATATCAGGGTCGTCGCGATCGGCCTGCATTGGCGGGACGGACGCCTGCTGGCGGCCGAGGTTCGTGACGATGCAGGCCGGATCAAGGGCGTGCGCCCGCTCGGCGGCGAGATCGAGTTCGGCGAAAGCTGGCGGGCTGCCCTGGCGCGCGAATTCAACGAAGAGCTCGGCATCGACGTCGTCCTCAAAGGCGAGCCCTTGATGCTGGAGAATATCTTCGCGCACGAGGGAGCAACCGGGCACGAGGTGATGTTCATCTCCGAGGTCGAGTTTCCCGATGCTGCATTCCGCGATCACGACCACATCGATTTCAGGGAGGACAACGGCGCGCACGTCGTCGCCCGCTGGTTCGATCTCGCCGATCTCGACGTGGAAGGTGCCCCGAGCCTGTTTCCGACCGGGCTGAAAGACCTGCTGCTGGGGCAAAAGACGCGTCGGCGTGAGAGGCGCTCCCTTCACCGGCGCTCGCCGGAGTCGCGTCGGTAGCGGAAGTCGCAATGATCGGCGCCTTGCATGATGGTCTGCGTGCGCGTGAGCGTGATGTCAGGGCCGAAGCCATCTGCTGTCGCAAAGTCGGCGGTGCAGATCAGGAGAAAGCCGAGCTCGGGCTCGCCGAGCGCCTTGTAGAACTCGGCATAAGCGCATCGTTTCACGTCGAAGGCGAAGACGTCTTTGGACTGCTCGATGACGTCATAGGCGAGCGCGTCGCCGCGGGCATAGGTCGTGAAGGCGGACCCGACCGCCTGGCCGAGGTCTGTCTCGTTCTTGTTCAGGTTCTTCGATTTCCAGAATTCCTCGCCGAAGCCGCGATAGAGATCGCCGAGCGCCTTGCGCACCAGCGCGTTGGCGCGCGCCTCGCCGAGCTCGGCCTGCAATGCCTTGACCAGCGGCACCAGCACCTGCGCCTGGATTTTTGCCTGTTCGATGACGGACACGCTCATGGGCAGCCTCGCGTCTTGGATCAAGGCCGTAGATTTATGAGTGACGGTGACGACCATCACCGCAGAGGATCTACGACTGCGGCAAGAATAGCCGCGATAGCGACGATTGGCTAACTTTCCGCAGGATAAACCAAGCTGCCGTCAGCCATAACGCGCGCCGCCGGGTTCATCTCGGCCGGTTTGACCTGCCCTGGTCCCAGAATGTGAAACACGGTTTCGCCGGCGGCGAGCAGATAATCGGTGATGATGCGTCGGTGACATCGCCACCATAATGTTTCCGCGCACATGATGGCGCAGCGCTGCGTCTGCCCGAGATCGCGCAAATGAGCCAGACCATCGTGAAAGGCCGCGCTCATGGCGTGGTCGGCATAATTATGAAAGCTGCCGTTCTGCCAGAAAGCATTGGTCTCGCGCGGCACCTCGCCCTTGCGGCTGCGCAGGCCGCCGAGCGAGGCGATATGCTCGTAGCCGATCGAAACGGCCGCGAGCGACTCCGGCAGCGTGTCGCGATTATACTGCGGATTGGTGCGCGAGCGGGGAACGGTGCGAACGTCGGCCAGATATGTGATCGAGCTGCCTCGCAGCAACTCGACGAATTCCCCAATCGAACGCGTGGCATGACCGATGGTGAAGAAGGGATGAGCCATGGGGATGCCTTGCCCACCTCACGTTCGTCAGCTCTGCAACAATCGCAACGCCTTGCCCTTGTCCAGGGCGACGTGATCGGTCTTATCGCTCTTGATCTCGTATTGCGGATCGTCCGGCGTGGCGTGGTGGACGTAGCCCTTGTAGTCGACGTTCGCGGTGTGCACGCGCAGGATACGGCCGCGCACGCGGCCGGCCTCCGAATTCCAGCTGACGTGGTCGCCGCGCTTGAAGGTTTTCGGCATGGCGGACCAATACCGATGGCATCGGACTGTTCCAGGGACACCCCAGTCCGTCTACGCTTCGCGTTAGTATCCGTTGAATCGTGGCTTGCCGGCGATAAGCCCGCCTGCGCCCTTTGGGCTTCGGCGTGGCATCCTTCTCTCGCTTCGCGAGCGAAGGATGGTGGGCACGACAGGGATCGAACCTGTGACCCCTACCATGTCAAGGTAGTGCTCTCCCGCTGAGCTACGTGCCCTAGAGGTCGTCTAGATCGGGTGGGGTCCCTATAACGGCTCAGGGGAGCCTGTGCAAGGACGGAAGGGGCCGATTCAGGCCGCCAGCATCTTGTTCACTTCGCTGACCAATTCGCGCAGATGGACGGGTTTGGACAGTACCTTGGCATTCTTGGGGGCGTCCGAATCCGAGTTCAGGGCCACCGCGGCGAAGCCGGTGATGAACATGATTTTTATGTCGGGGTCGAGTTCCGAGGCGCGGCGGGCGAGCTCGATGCCGTCCATCTCCGGCATCACGATGTCGGTCAGCAGCATCTCGAACGGTTCTTCCCGTAACCGCTGATAGGCGGCCATGCCGTTGTCGTGGGACGAGACCTGAAAACCGGCGTTTTCCAGCGCCTTGACCAGGAAGCGGCGCATGTCGTTGTCGTCTTCGGCGAGCAGGATCTTTGGCATGGCAGGAAACGTCGAATCCCCAGAGGATATCAGCAGAGGTCACTAAGCCCGACAGAGGGTAAATTTGGGGTGAAAATCTTAACCCTGAGACAGCTGCCACTGCCGGTCCCTTGTGAACCGGAATGCAGATCGAATCAATCGAGCCGCCGACGCATCCCCACCTCCCTGCCCGCACGGTTAAGACGTGTTCCAACGGCCATCGCATCTTTTCGCTTGGCAGAATGGTTGCGATTCCGGACAATGACGACACATAAGAGCCGCTCGATCGGCCGAATCAATGCGATCTGGACCACGCCAGATCCCGGCGCGAAGGGACGAAGCCTGAGAAGATGACCCGGTTTGACGGCGCGACGTCGCCAGCCTTTGAGATCGTGGAGCCCGCGCAATGGCGTGCCCCGGTCATCTTCAACTCGCCCCATTCCGGCTCGACCTATCCGGACGAATTCCTCAGCGCCTCCAGAATCGATCTGCCGACGCTGCGGCGGTCCGAAGATTCCTTCATGGACGAGCTGATCGGCCATTTGAGCGATCGCGGCTTTCCCACCGTGCGGGTCAACTTTCCCCGCTCCTATGTCGACGTCAACCGCGAGCCCTATGAGCTCGACCCGCGCATGTTCACAGGCCGTCTGCCAAGCTTTGCCAATACCCGCTCGATGCGGGTCGCCGGGGGTCTCGGCACCATTCCGCGCGTGGTCGGTGACGGACAGGAGATCTACCGCGACCGCATCCTGGTCGACGACGCGCTGGGGCGGATCGAGACGCTGTATAAGCCCTACCATCGCGCGCTGCGCCGGCTGATTAACAAGGTACACCAGATGTTCGGCACCGTGGTGCTGGTCGACTGCCACTCGATGCCCTCGGTCGGCGTCTCCCGCGACGAGCCGCGCCGGCCCGATATCGTGATCGGCGACCGCTACGGCACGAGCTGCACGCCGCTGCTTCCCGACCGCGTCGAGGAGACCATGACGGGGCTCGGCTATTCGATCGGCCGCAACAAGCCCTATGCCGGCGGCTTCATCACCGAGCATTACGGCAACCCCGCAAGCGGCTTGCACGCCGTGCAGCTCGAGCTCAATCGCGCGATCTACATGGACGAACGGCGGCGCGAGCGCGGTCCGCGCTTTGCGCAAGTCGCAAGCGACTTCGCCATCCTCGCCGACGTGCTGGCGGCCACGATCCCGTTCGGCGATCTCGGCCCGTTCCAGGCCGCAGCGGAATAGCTTGGATTTTTCCGGAACGATCCGGGCCGTGAGCAACGGCGGGCGCGTTTCGCTTCGCATCGCCGGCGCGCTGAAAACGAAAACAGGCTCCGAAAGAAAAAAGGGCCGCTTCTGATGAAGAAGCGGCCCAAGTCTAGGGAGGAAACGCCCAAGGAGGGCAGCGGTAACGCAAAGCGCTACCGCACCGCAACAATATGCGACCGCGCCGCACAAAGTGCAAGGGCTTTTGAGCGATTTCCCATGCAAAACACACATGGCTCAGTTGCTTCTATGGAAACCCAGATTCACTTCCATTGATAAGGAAATTCAATGGGTTGATAGGTGTTTGCATACGAACGAGGCATCATTGGAACTAAGTTTTCAACGCTGTGATCGATATTTGGCCAAGAGATGACTGAGATGAGGCAGCCGGCTTGCGGCATTCAAAATACCAGGGAGCATTCAAAGACAGCGCTGCAAGATTGTGCCGATTTGAGCTAGGCAGAAGCGAGCTTCATTCGACTTTCGCTTTCGAGGATACGCCGTGACGGTGATCGACTTCTCAGCTTTCATCGGACGGCTCGCCACCGTCTCCGGCGAAACCATCCTGCCGTTCTTCCGCACCTCATTGTCGGTCGACGACAAGAGCAAGACCAAGGATTTCGATCCCGTGACGGAAGCCGACCGCGCCGCGGAGGCAGTGATGCGGCGGCTGATCAAGGCCAGCTTTCCCCAGCACGGCATCGTCGGCGAGGAGTTCGGCAATGAGCGCGACGACGCCGACTATGTCTGGGTGCTCGACCCCATCGACGGCACGAAATCCTTCATCGGCGGCTTTCCGATCTGGGGCACCCTGATCGCGCTGCTGCACAAGGGCGCGCCAGTGTTCGGCATGATGCACCAACCCTTCATCGGCGAACGCTTCTCCGGCGACAACGGCTTGGCCAATTACAAGGGGCCCTCCGGCGAGCGGCGGCTCCAGGTCCGGCGCTGCGCCTCGCTCTCGCAAGCCACGACCTACACCACCAGCCCGCTGCTGATGAACGAGCGCGACCGCGCCATCTTTGGCCGCATCGAGCAGGGCGCGCGGCTGTCGCGCTATGGCGGCGATTGCTATTCCTATTGCATGCTCGCGGCCGGCCATGTCGACCTCGTGGTCGAGACCGAGCTGAAGCCCTACGACATCGCGGCGCTGATCCCGATCGTGACCGGCGCCGGCGGCATCGTCACCACCTGGGAAGGCAAGCCGGCCCAGGGGGGCGGCCGCATCATCGCGGCTGGCGACCCCAGGGTCCACGAAGAAGCACTCAAGCTATTGAACCAATAACAACGCGAGCGGAGGGCTTGCATGACCGTCTCACGCAGGCTGCTCCTCGGATTGTTCCTGCTTCTACTGCCGACGCTCGCCTCCGCGCAGAATTTTCCGGCCAAGCCGATCAAGCTGATCGTGCCGTTCCCGGCCGGCGGTCCCAACGATATCATCGCCCGGGTGATCGGCCAGCGCATGTCGAAACTGTCGGGACAGCCGGTGCTGATCGACAATCGCGGCGGCCAGGGCGGCGTGCTCGGCACTGACGCCGTCTCCAAGGCCGCGCCCGACGGCTACACCGTCGCGATCTCCTCAGCCGGCGCGCTGGCGATCAGCCCGAGTATGGAGAAGGTCGCCTACGACACGCTCAACGATCTCACGCCGGTGACGCTGGTTGCGACCGTGCCGGAAATGCTGGTGGTCGCGACCAACGTGCCCGCCAAGGACATCGGCGAGTTGATTGCGCTCGCCAGGGCGCAGCCGGGAAAGCTCAACTTCGCCTCCTCCGGCCCCGGCAGCCTACCGCATCTCGCCGGCGAATTGTTCAAGCTGACGGCGAAGATCGACATCGTGCACGTGCCGTATCGCGGCGCCGCGCCGGCGGTGAACGATCTTCTGGGACAGCAGGTGCAGATGACGTTCCTCGACCTGCCGGTGCTGCTGCCGCAGGTCAAGGCCGGCGCCTTGCGCCCCATTGCGGTCGGCTCGGCCGAGCGCGCACCGACCGCGCCCGACGTGCCGACCACCGCGGAAGCGGGATTTCCCGCGCTACGTATCGAGAACTGGTACGGCATGGTCGCCCCCAAGGGCACACCGAACGAGATCGTCGCCGCGCTGCATGCTCTTGCGACGAAGGCGATGGCCGATCCGGCGGTGAAGGAGAAGCTCGCAGCCCAAGGCGCGACGCTGATCGGCGATGAGCCGGAGCATTTTCGCAGCTTCATCGCGGATGAGACCAAGAAGTGGGCGAAGGTGATCAAGGACGCCGGCGTGGAGACGGCAAAGTAAAGCCCACAGACGCCGGAAATAGTTTGTCGAGCCGGTCGAAATACGGAATTGCGTGGAGGTATGCCTTGGCCTCTATCAGCTTCTCGCTGCCTCGACGCAGCAAATCCGATATGGGGATCGACGCGCGCGGCGACCTCGCTGTCGAGCGCGAGCACGAGCCGCAGCACGCTATTGGTCGCGGATGCTGAGGACCAAATTGATGCTGAAGTTCTGAGGCTCGAAGACTGTTCGGGTATCCTGCTTCCGATCGAGACGTTGCAGCGATTACCCTAGCCGCGATCCACTGCGAGCGGCTTCATACAGGTTAATCGCACGCTTGAATCCCTGGGACGCGCGTGCTGCGCGCCCTTTTGGAACGCAGCCTCACCGGCCGCGTTCATTGTCGAAATTGGAGATTTCAATGAAACATCGTTTGCTGATGATTGCCGCCGTCCTGTCGTTTGTGACGAGCTTCGGCCCTGCGACGGCGGTCGCACAGGATCGCTACTGCCTCCAGGGCCGGATTTGGGGCTATCCGGGCAATTGCCAGTTCGCCAGCTACGCTCAGTGCATGGCGACCGCATCGGGCACGCAGGCCTATTGCGGCATCAACCCTCGACATGCCTACGCACGCCGCCACAGGGGATACCGGTGATCAGCCTGAATCAGACCGACAACCGGGGCCCGCCTTGACTGACCGCGCCGCTGAGCCGAGCGGCGCCGAGACAGCAGAGCGCCAGCTCACCGCCGTAACGGATCGAAATGGATCACATTCTGGCCAGTTGCGGCTTCCTCCCTGAGTTCGCGCCAGTGCAGATTGCCGGCCGGTGGCTCGGCGATGAAGCTGCAGCCGAGCGCAAAAGCGACCTGACCTACGGCAACCAGACATTTCAGCGCCTGGGCCATGCCCTGGAAGCCCGCCAGCTTCGCGCGGAGCTGCAGGACCTTGTTTGCGACGACCTCGTCGATCTCCAGGGCTACCGCCAGGGTCGCGAAGAGGCCGGACCTGAAAAATCCTTTGATCTTTCGGAAGCGGTGGCGCAGCGGTGGCGGGCGGGCCTTCTGGATATGCAATATGCAGCAAGCGTCGCTCCGATCCGGAACGGGATCTGCACCGTGCGCCGGCGATAGCGATCGCTCTAGGAGCTTCGATCGATACGCTGACGCACGTCGAGGAGAAATCGGGTCAGACCATCGTCGGCGGCCATTCCCTCAGGCGGCGCAATGGTCGTGATGCCCCAGTTCGCCAATACGGCTTCCTGCACCGGATTGCGCTGGGCGACGAACACGAAGGATTTCGGCCGGTCCTGTCGGTGCCCGGATTCATCCCAAATCTGCCAAATCCGGTGCAGCAGCAGCCGTATGTTTGGATCGGACATGCTGTAGCCGACGAAGAGCAGCGTGCTTCCCAAAGCATCGGCGCGAAAACGGATATCGAGCGGGGAATTGAATGCGAGCCGGTTGAGAAAGTCGGTCTCGGTCAGAACGAGCGAGGCATCATCGTCGAAGTCGCCGTGGAATTTGATGATGTGCGTGACGCCGGCGCCAGCGCTCGCGATCTCCTTCGCGTTGCTGATCTTCGCGTATGGCTTTTTCAGAACATCGAAGGCAGTCTCGAGATTGCGATCGTAGTTCGTTGTGTAGATGACCGGAAAATCGAGCTCGACGATGATCCGGTGGAGCTCCGAGGTGGCGATTCTCTCTGGATCGACGCGCCAATTGCGATCGAGCCAGCTGCGGAGCGGGCCGATGCCCCCACGCTTCAGCCGGTAATACTCCGCAAGCATCTGATAGCCGCCGTGCATTCCCTCGAGGACGTCCCGTTCGAGGCCGAGATCGTCGAGCAGATGCTCGATCAGGGACTGCCAGGATGGCAATCCGACGGCCATCGAGACGCCGGCGCCGACGAACAGCACCGCGCGACGTCGTTCTATGGCCGCAGCCAGAACTTCGTGAGGCGGCCGCTCCTCAGATGCAAGCCTTGTCGGTCTTTGCTTCATCTAGCTTGAATGATTGCGCGGGACGCTGGTTCCTGGACAAGAAAGCCCGCCTGCCGCTCAGCAGCGAGGACGCACCCTTTTCCGTTCGCGCCGCGAAGCGGGCAATCAACCGCCGGAGCTCCGCTTTGTGCACCAGACGCGCCGCCGTTTCCGGGGAGACCCAGATCGCTTCCCGCTCCCCTTTTTCGGGCCACCAACGCTCCTGACCATGGACCTTCATGGGGAAGACGGCAACGTCCATGGTCCGCTTGCGGTCGCCCTTCCGTTTGCGATGCTTGAAGCTGCCCATCGCGCGTGTCGCAATGATGCCGACCAGACCCGCCTCCTCGTAGGCCTCCAGCGCAGCCGTGAGATGCGGCTCCTTGTTGCGCATCGGCGATCCCTTGGGGACACTCCATCTGCGCTTGCGCCTGGTCGTGATCAGCATCACGCGCAGTTCGGAATTATCCAGACGAAACGGCAAAGCGGCGAACTGCTTCTTTCCCATCAAACTCCTCCGTTCGGAGATTGATAAGCAAGCGCCGCAGGCATGGTTCCTGTCTGCGGAGTGGCGTCTGCAGCGATCAGAACTTCCGCTCGACCATCTTGAGGCGCAGGGCGGCGATGGCTTCTCCCGGGTTGAGACCTTTCGGACATGCCTTGGCGCAATTGAGGATGGTGTGGCAGCGATAGATCCTGAAAGGGTCCTCGAGCATGTCGAGGCGCTCGCCTGTGGCTTCGTCCCGGCTGTCGTTGATCCATCGCGCGGCCTGAATCAGGGCCGCCGGGCCCAGGAAGCGCTCGGAATTCCACCAGTAGCTCGGGCACGACGTCGAGCAGCAGGCACAGAGAATGCACTCGTACAGGCCATCGAGCTTTGCCCGATCCTCGAGGCTTTGCCGCCATTCCCTCTGAGGCATGGGCGAACTGGTCTGCAGCCACGGCTCGATGAGGGCGAGTTGCGCATAGAAGTTCGTCAGGTCCGGCACCAGATCCTTCACCACGGGCTGATGCGGCAAGGGCAGCACGCGGAGCGGCTCACCATCCCGGATATCCTCGCTCATGGATTTGGTGCAGGCCAGCGTGTTCTGGCCGGCGATGTTCATCGAGCATGAGCCGCACACGCCCTCGCGGCAGGATCGCCTGAACGTCAAGGTCGAGTCGACGTTGTTTTTGATCCAGATCAGGCCGTCCAGCACCATCGGCCCGCAATCCGTCGTGTCGACAAAGTAGGTGTCGAGCCGGGGATTGCGGCCATCGTCGGGATTCCAGCGATAGATGTGAAACTCGCGCAAGCTTTTGCTGCGCGGCTTTGGCCAGACCGTTCCTTGCCCGATGCGGGAGTTTCTTGGAAGCCTGAACTCCACCATGGTCACCTCCTCCGTCAGATCGGCACAGAGCAACGCAACTGCAGAAGATCATCCAGCAAGAGACCGAATAAGATGACCCTGAATGCCGGCGCTGTCGCGAGCAGCATCTGATGCCTTGCATTGATGACCCGTGCGCGAACCGGCACTTTTGCCGCGAGAAACAAGCCATCTCTCGCGCAAGCGTTCCTATGACGATCGCGCCTCCGCGGCGCGAGGCTTGCGCATCGAAGCAGCCAATCCATCGAGACCAACCTGCGTTAAACGGCCAAGACGCTGGTTGGCACCAACGCCTGCTCCATGTCGATCTTCTCGACGAAGTAGGAACGTTCGACGCGGCGATGCGTCTGTCGTCCACGCACTGGAGATGCAATCTGCTGCAAGGATCGTTTTTGCCCGCTCTTGGCAGGCTCGGCTTGTCGACTACGCGGCAAGCGCCAGAACCATTTCGCAGAGAGACTTCCGGACGGCCACCTCATAGGTGGCGCGGGCGCGATGCAGACAACTCAGCTCGCCTTGTCGCGCACCGCAATTCCGCGGCAACACCCGACTCATGCCGCCGTGGCCCGCAAATGCTCCACCAGCATCTTCGCCGGTCTTGGCAGCGTCTTGAAGCTACGCGCGCAGATCACGAGCTTCCGGTTGGCGAAAGCATCGCGCAGGCGGACCATGGAGAGCGGCATGGTCTTGGCGCAGCGGCGGGCGGCGGCTTCGGGCACAAGCGCCACGCCGACATCGGCGGCGACCATCTGGCAGATCGCATCGAAGTCGCGCAGCCGCGCGCGGAAATGCGGGCGCATGCCGAGCCGCGCCGCATGTTTCGAAATATGCATCTGAAGCGCAGTGGCGCTGGTCAACCCGACGAAGTCACAGGCGCCCGCTTCCTGAAAGTCGATCTGGCGGCGGCCCGCGAACGGGCCGCGGCGCGACGTCACCAGCGTCAGCCGATCCTCGCTGAAGGGGAAGCGCTCGATATGCTCTGGCAGCGCGTGCTCGGCGGCAAAGCCGAGGTCGGCGGCCCCCGCGGTAATCGCCGCCGCGATATCGGTGCTCTCGCGCTCCTCGATGTCGATGGCGACGTCGGGATGTTCGCGCAGGAAGCCGGCCAGCGCCTTCGGCAGGTGCTCCGAGAGCCCTGAGGTATTGGCGAGGAAATGCACGCTGGCGCGCACGCCGCTGGCAAAGCCGGCGAGATCGCCACGCATGGCGTCGATCTGGTGGATGACGAGGCGCGCGTGATCAAGCAGGCTCTCGCCCGCCGCGGTCAGCTCGACGCCGCGGCGCCCGCGCTTGAGCAGCGCGACGCCGAGTGCATCTTCGAGGCCCTTGATGCGCGCGCTGGCCGAGGCAAGCGCCAGGTGCGACCGCTCCGCGCCGCGGGTGATGCTGCGCTGATCGGCGACCGCGATGAAGAGCTGGAGGTCGACAAGGTCGAAGCGCATGACGGTTTCTCCTCAGCCTTCGTATTCAGCGAAGGCTGTCTCCGTAACCTCCAGATTGTGCCGGCGCAAGGCTTAGGTCAATGTGCGGATATGTTCGACCCCCTTCTCATTGCCGTCGCCGCCGTGTTCCTGATCGCCGGATTCGTTAAGGGCGTCGTCGGGCTCGGCCTGCCGACGGTGTCCATGGGCCTGCTCGCGGTGAGCATGGCGCCGAGCCGCGCGATCGCCATCGTCATCGTGCCCGCGATTATCACCAACATCTGGCAGACCTTCGTCGGCCCTCATTTGCGCGACATCCTGAGGCGGCTCTGGCCGCTGATGATCGGCACCGTGATTGGATGCTGGCTCAATGCGGGCGCGCTGACCGGCCCGCATGCGCGCTACGGCACGATCGTGCTCGGCGCCCTGCTCGTCGTCTACGCGGTGATCGGCCTGAACAAATTCCAGTTCCGCGTCGCGCCTAAGAACGAGAAATGGGTCGGCGGCGTGGTCGGTGTCGTCACCGGCGTGATCTCGGCCTCGACCGGCGTGCAGGTGATCCCCTCGATGCCGTTCATGCAGGCGATCGGCATGGAGAAGGACGAACTGGTGCAGGCGCTCGGCGTGTTCTTCACAACGGCGACGCTGGCGCTCGCCTTCAACCTGACCGCCGTCGGATTGCTGACGCCCGCCAACGCCGTGCCTGGCGCCGTGGGACTCGCCATGGCCTTTGCCGGCATGTTCATCGGCCAGTCGGTACGGGCGCGGATGCCAGCGGAGGCGTTCCGCCGCTGGTTCCTGATCGCAATGATCCTGCTCGGCCTTTATCTTGCCGGCAGCGCGCTGGCGAAGGAATTTGCCTGACGGAAGTCACCGCGTCTCCAGCATGGCGACGCGGATGCCGAGATAGATGAAGAGGCCGCCGAGCGCGCGGTTGACCCAGGCGATCGCGCCCTCGGAGCTCCGCAAGCGATGGGCCGCCCTTGCCGCAAAGGCGGCCAGCACCAGGCACCACAGCGTCCCCGTGCAGATGAAGACCAACCCGAGGGTCAGGAAGGCGAGCGGCTTGTGCGGTGAATCGGCTGCGACGAATTGCGGCAGGAAGGCGAGGAAGAACAGCGCGACCTTGGGATTGAGCGCGTTGGTTAAGACGCCCTGGAGGAAGACGCGCCGCAGCGAACTCCGTTCGCCCTCGTCCCTGACCGCCGCCAGCGCCGGGCGCGACCACAGCATCTGAAGTCCTGTGACGACCAGATAGGCCGCGCCGACCAGCTTCAGGATCGAGAACGCAGTCGATGAGGCCATCAGCAGGGCCGAAAGGCCGATCGCGGCGCCCGCGACATGGAAAAAGCAGCCGCAACTGATGCCCAGCGCGGCGGCGGCGCCGCCCCGCCAGCCCATCTGCATGCTGCGGCCGATGACATAGACGGTATCAGGGCCCGGCGTGATGTTGAGCAGCACGCCCGACAGGATGAAGAGCCAGATCTCGTGAATGCCCAGCATGTGATGCCCCCCGTCGGCCTTGAAGCGGCTTAGTCGGTTCGCCCCTCCCCGTCCACTGCCGCAATTGCGTGGAATTAACTCGAATTTGCAATGCGGATCATACTTTCGCGCGGCCCCATCTGCTTTATAAAGGCAGGGTTCTTGAAATGCGGGATTCGGGGCGACTGCCACGCCGTGGCCGATCGCAGGTCCCTTGGAGCTCCTGGGATATGGAAAGACGTCTGGCCGCCATTGTCTGCGCCGATGTCGCCGGCTATTCGCGCATGATGGGCAGCGACGAGGCCGGCACCCATGCTGCCTTCAAGGCCCATCGCAGCGCGATCCACCCCATCATCCTCAATCACGGCGGCCGTGTCGTGAAGAACACCGGCGACGGCTTCCTGCTCGAGTTTCCCTCGATCGTCGGCGCCACCGAGGCGGCGATCGCGATGCAGACGCTGATGGCGGAGCGAAACCATCATCTGCCCGCCGACCGCGCCATGCAGTTCCGGCTCGGCATCCACATGGGCGACGTCATCGCCGATGAGGACGAAGTGTTCGGTGACGACGTCAACATTGCCGTCCGCCTGGAATCGGTGGCGAGCCCGGGCGGCTTCGCCATCTCGGCGAAGGCCTATCGCGAGGCGAGCAAGCATCTCACCGTGCCGCTCACCGACGCCGGCAACCATCGCTTCAAGAACATCAAGGATGCGGTCGGAGTTTGGACCTGGACGCCCGAGGGCGCGCCGCCGCTCGCGCCCGAGCTGAGGGAGGCGTCCGCCCTTTCGCAGCAGTACCGCACCGCGATCGTCGGCGTACTGCCCTTCGCCAATCTCAGCGATGCCCAGGACGAATATTTCTCCGACGGACTCACTGAGGATTTGATCCACGCGCTGTCGCTGCAATCCTTCTACCGCGTGCTGAGCCGCAACTCGACTTTCGCCTTCAAGGGCAAGAACACGAGCACCCGGCTGATCGCGCGCGAGATCGATGCCACCTATCTGATCCAGGGCTCGGTGCGGCGCGCCGGTGCCAAGATCCGCGTCACCGCCGAGCTGATCGCTCCGGAGAGCGGCGAGCAGCTCTGGACCGGCCGCTACGACCGCGACATTGGCGACCTGTTCGCGATGCAGGACGAGATCACCACCAACCTGTCCGCCGCCATCGCCACCGAGATCGTCCGCGCCGAAGCCTCGGCGCCGGCGCGGCTCTCGACCGACGTGAGCGCCTGGGACCGCTTCCTCAAGGGATTGTCGCACTACTATCGGCAGACCAAGGAGGATTTGGCCATCGCCGTCGAGCTGTTCCGCGAGGCCATCAGCCTCGACCCCAAACTGTCGATCGCGCATGCCTATCTCGGCACGATCCAGATCCAGAGCATCCAGTTCGGCTGGGTCAAGGGCACGCGCGAGATGTGGGCCGAGGCGATGGACCTCGCCGAGACCAGCGTCCGGCTCGACCCGCGCTCCTCCTTCGCGTTCTCGCTCCTGTCCTGGGCCCACGCCATGGAGGGGCATTACGACGCCGCGATGGACGCCGCCAAGCGCGCGGTCGCACTCAACCCCTACGACAACGGCGCGCGGGGCGTGCTTGGCATCTGCCATTTCGTTATCGGCGAACACCGTGAGGCGATCGAGCTGTTCTCGATGGCGGCGCAGCGCGACAACAGCGACCCGCGCTACCAATGGGCGGCGCTGAACGCCTTCAGTCACTATCTGTTGCGCCAATATGACGCGACCCTGTCATGGGCGCGCGAGCAGCTCTACATCAACCCGAACCACATGCAGGCGCTGGCGATCCGCGCCGCGGCATTGGCCCAAATGGGACGGAGCGGCGAGGCGAGCGAGGCCGTCGGCGTGCTGATGACAAACTATCCAACCCTGAATGTCGACAGGCACTTGCGCAACTTCCACTGGAAGCGGCCTGAGGACATCGCCCATTACCGCGAGGGTCTGCTGAAGGCTGGCGTGCCGCTCGGCAAGCTGACCCTGGTGCAGAGCGACGTCAAGCGCGCCGCCGAGTCCTGACAGGGCCACGGGTCCATTGTAGTCCATTGGCAGCCTCACGTCTGCTCTTGTTTCCAAGACAGTGAAATCCGCCACACTTCGTCACACGCTGAAGTCGTATATCGTGCTGTCGGTTTGTTAGAACTTTCGCGCTCTAACGGCGCGCCTGCTTTTTCACGATTCGGATTTGGGCCATGCATCACGCCGCTTCGAAGCCGCCCTTTGACCCTTCGATCCAGGTTTCGCCAAATAATCCCTGTCCGTTCCTTCGCGGCCTCGTCGGCGAAGGCTTCATCGACGGCAAGACCGTCCCGCTCAACACGCTATCGCAGACCATTGCGAATGCGAGCGGCGAGACGGGGGTGAAGAAGATCTCGGCCCGCATCCAGGTTCGCGGCGTTGCGCTCATTGCCAACGGTATCAGTCACGTCCTGAAGACCATCTGGTCGGGCGCGCAGCTCGACGCGTTGCGCGGCGGTCCGCTCGACAAGCGAGGGGCCGGCTCGCGCATCCTCGGCGTTGACGGCAAGGTCAACGAGGACGAGATCACGCGGCTCGCGAGCTTCGGCCGGACCTACACCGATCCCAACACCGGCATCGGCGAGGTTGGCCTCAACGCCGTCGAAATCAAGACCTTCATGCGCGACAACCTCCAGCGCGCCGGCAACGCCGCACGCTGGTACGACCCGCTGCTGATGAGGTTCGAATGGCCCATCCTCCTGAAGATCATGGGCAAGGGTAAGAAGGGCGAGGAGCATTATCTCAGCGTGGCCGACGTGCGCACACTGTTCGAGCAGCGCAAATTCCCGGACCGTATCAGCCAGCGGATCGTGTCGCAGCCGCTGCTGTCGGCCTGCCAGCTCGGCTTTCGCTGGGCCGTCGCGCTCGCAGCGGTCGTGATCGGTCTCGGTCTCCTCGCCCTCATCGCGGTCGCCGAATTCCCCAACCAGATCCGTGCCATGCTGCCGCAGAAGGGCATTCTCGTGAATCTTCTGCCGCCACCCTTGCCGGCGATCCACGAAACCAAGGCCGCTTACTGGCTTGAGCAGAACTGGTCGTTGAAGGACCGGCATTGGTTCCATCATGCCAGCCAGGGCACTGCCACCTTCCCGGTGCCCTATGAGTGGTTCGTGGCGCTGGAGCAACCGCGCCTTCATCTGTTCTCGAAGCCGGGCATGATGAAGGACAGCGCCTATCTCGAGCGCTTCGGCTTCATCCCGAGCCCGCAGTCGATCCTGACCGACACGGCGACGCTGCGCCGGTTCGGCTACGCCAATGTCTACGAAACGACGCAGGTGTCGGACTGGTCGACGAGATGGACGCCGGCGGAGAACGTCGACGGCCTGCCGGTTGGCTTCGCGCGGATGACCGGTGTCGTCGATCCCGCGACGGGCCGCCGCGAAGAGGATAAGATCGGGCTGACCTGCGCGGCCTGTCATACCGGCCAGATCCATTATCAGGGCGTCGACGTCCGCTTCGACGGCGGTCCGGCGATGACCGACCTGAAGAAGCTCGAGCTCGCGACGGGCCTGTCGATCGCCTACACGCTGCACGTTCCGTTCCGCTTTCAGCGCTTCGCCGATCGCGTGCTCGGCGCTGAGGCCAGCAAGACGGACCGCGCCGCGCTCAAGCAGAAGCTCAGCACGATCGGCACCTTCCTGATCGATTGGGCAAAAACCCAGCAACAAACGATCGAAGGCAAGACGACCTGGGACGGCAAGCAGCAGAAGGATACCGAGGAAGGGTTCGGCCGGCTCGATGCCCTCAACCGCATCGGCAATCAGGTCTTTTCGCAAGATCTCGCTCTGAGCGGCGTCAAGGGATTCGAGAAGAACCTGCACGCCCAGGACGCGCCGGTCAGCTATCCCGCGATCTGGACCGTGCCGTGGTTCAAGTTCGCCCAGTACGACGCCTCGATCGAGCAGCCGCTGATCCGCAACGCCGGCGAAGCCCTCGGCGTGACGGCCCTGCTTAACCTGTCCGATGCCTATCCAGAGGACAGGCTGTGGCGCTCCTCGGTGAACATCACGACACTCGGCTGGATCGAGGACATGCTGAGAGGCCCCGATCCGTTCAAGGCCGTCGATCCTTCCTCCGGTCCGAAGTTCGGCGGCCTGCTCGCGCCGAAATGGCCCTCGCAGATCCTCGGCGATGCCTGGAGGCTGAAGCCTGATCGCGTCGAACGTGGCCGTGCGATCTACACCGAAATGTGCTCCGGATGCCATCTGCCCGCCATCGACAGCCCGGCCTTCTGGTCATCGAAGCATTGGGAGCCGAGCGGCGACAGCAAGGTCCTGAACGCGGTGACGATCCCCCTCGACGAGATCAAGACGGATCCCGAACAGTCCCTTGTCCTCAGCAAGAGGACCGTCGATGTGCCCGGCTTCCTGAAGGTGAACACGGCCGATCTCCAGAAATGGTGGCAATGCGACATCCCGACCGCAAGCACCTCGCCCAACGAGATGGTCTATGCGCTCGGCCTCATGACGGTGGTCGATCTCGTCGCCCGCAAATGGATGGACGACGAGAAGATGCCGGAGCACGAGCGGGCGAAATTGTGGAATCTCGCGCGCAAGAACTGTCTCAATCCGGCGCCTGATCCGCGCTATCGCGCGCGGCCACTGAACGGCATCTGGGCCACCGCACCTTACCTGCACAACGGTTCGGTACCTTCACTGTATTGGTTGCTGAAGCCGGCGGGCGAGCGCCCGCAAAAATTCTGCATGGGCCGCCGCGACTATGATCCGGAGACCGTCGGTTTTGCAGTCACCGCCAACGAGCGTTGCAAGACCGGCGAAACGGAATTTTCTGCGACGGGATCGGACGGCAAGCCGATCCAGGGCAACAGCGTGCTCGGCCATTCCTTCGAGCGCAAGGAAGGCGATCCGAAACGCCCCGGCGTCATCGGCCGCGCGTTCAAGGACGATGCAGAGCGCTACGATTTGATCGAGTATTTGAAGACGCTGTGAGCACCGCCATTTGCTTCGTCGCAAGAGCTCCCCGCATGGCGGAGAATGAGGATTCTCTGCAGGTCCACACCTCGCACCACTCTTGCGGAAGCAGGGCTCTCACTTGAACAGCGGCGTGCCCGGCACGAAGGCGTCGAAGGCGGCCCAGAACTGGGAGCGGTAACGGTCCTGCTCCTGGAGTATCTCGTGCTTGGAGCCCGCGATGACGAGATGCGAGCCGGCGCGCAAATGATAGGCGAACTCCTCGATCGCAGCGGTGGAGACCACGGTGTCGCTGGAGGCCGCCAGCATCAGGATTGGCTGGCGGATCTCTGACGGATATTTCACGCGCTTGAAGGTTTGCATCGCGCTGAAGGCAGCGTCGGCCCAGGCCACCGTCGGGGACGCCAGTCCCAGCGTCGGATCCTCCTCCAGGATCGCGACATTGCGCGCATAGCGCACGGGATCGCTGGTCAAGGGATTGTTGATGAAGGGATCGAGCCCGGTGATGCGGCTGCTGCCGCCGGGGACATAACGGCTGCCCTGCCCGAACAGGCGCATCGTCTTTATGAGCGCGCGGGCCGGAAACGACGTGGTGCGGCCAGGCAGGTCGATCATCGGCGCCGACAGCACCATGCGGTCGAACCAGCGCTTGCCGGCATGCGCGACCCGCAGCAGCACCGTGCCGCCCATGGAATGGGCGAGCGCGAAGAACGGCGGCGGGCAATCCGGCAACACCACCTGCTGCACGAAGGTCTCGACGTCGACCTCGAAATCGGTGAAGTCGCGCACATAGCCCTTGCGCGGATCGCGCAGGCGGCGCGAGGAATGGCCCTGTCCGCGCCAGTCGATCATCGCCACCGCAAAGCCGCGGTCGCGCAAATCCCGGACCGTCTCGAAATATTTCTCGATCTGCTCGCTGCGCCCGGTGAAGATGCAGACCGTGCCCTTGCGGCCCGCCGGCGGCGCCCAGCGTGCAAAGCGCAACTCGGCACCATCGGGGGTCTTGATGGTGCCGCTGACGACGTTTTCGGGGACGGGATTGGACGGGATCGAGACCAGCGTCATAGGCGGGAAGTACTGCAAATCAAGGGGCTAAAGCGCCGAAAAGGCGCAAATGCCGCCCTCTTGAACGCCGTCTCGTTCCACCCATATCATTTTCGTGCAGGCCGCTACCAGTGTTTCGGAACCGGAACATCAGGCTGCACACAGACGAAAGCCCGGCCCGATTGGCGGGCGGGTTACCCAACAGTCGCTCTTTGGAGGACTTGACCATGCGTAGCTATGATCTCACCCCGTTCTATCGTTCCACCGTCGGCTTCGACCGCCTCTTCAGCCTGCTCGACCAGGCAACATCGGACGGCAGCCCCGGTTATCCCCCCTACAACATCGAGCGCACCGGCGAGAACGCCTACCGCATCACCGTTGCGGTCTCGGGCTTCGCCAAGGATGAGCTCTCCATCCTCGCGAAGGAAAACACGCTGACGATCAAGGGCGAGAAAGTCGCCAACGAGAACTCGCAATCCGAAGTGCTCTACCGCGGCATCGCCGCGCGTGCCTTCGAGCGCGCCTTCCAGCTTGCCGATTTCGTGCAGGTGAAGGACGCCTCGCTCGAGAATGGCCTGCTTCACGTCGACCTCGTACGCGAGATTCCCGAGGCCAAGAAGCCGCGCCAGATCGCGATCAACACCAGCGCCCCGAAGGCGCAGGTGATCGAGAGCTCCGCGCAAGCCGCCGCGTAAAGGCACGTCACTTCCAAGTTACGAAAACGCCCCGGTGCCCCGGGGCGTTTTTTCGTTCGTGGTCACGCCTCCCGCCGTCGTTCTGGCGAAGGCGACGACCCACACCCCAGCGAGACGATTGGCGAAGACTCGCCGTCCGGCACGAACACCTCACCTCGGCCGATGACCTATGGGTTCTGGCCTTCGCCACGACACCGTTTTCTGTGCCGCTATTGCACCGCATCACAGAGCAGTGAAGTCGCGTAACGCGGCCACCCTTCCCTCCGTCCTATGATCATCGAAACCAAAACGAGACGGAAAACGATCATGACACTCTGGCGCAGCCTTTTCGTCGCCGCGAGCCTTTTGGCGGCCCCCATCAGCCTTGCCGACGCGCAGACACCGCAAACGGTGAAAGCCAACAACGTCGTGCTGGTGCACGGCGCCTGGGCCGACGGCTCGAGCTGGTCGGAGGTGATCCCGATCCTCCAGGCCGCAGGCCTGCACGTGACCGCCGTGCAGAATCCGCTGTCGTCGCTGGCGGACTCGGTCGAGGCGACCAAGCGCGTACTGGCTGAACAGGACGGACCGACTGTGCTGGTCGCGCATTCCTGGGGCGGCACCGTGATCAGCCAGGTCGGCACTGACCCGAAGGTCACCGGCCTCGTCTATGTCGCTGCACGTGCTCCCGACGCGAACGAAGATTTCGTCGCGCTGTCCAAGCAGTTTCCGGCGGGACCTGCCCGCGCAGGCATTGTCGAGCGCGACGGCTACACAAAACTCTCGGAAGACGCCTTCCTGAAATATTTCGCCAATGGCGTGAAGCCGGAGCAGGCCAAGGAGCTCTACGCGGTGCAATGGCCAACCGCCGCCTCAATCTTCGCCGGCCGCACCACGGAAGCTGCATGGCATAGCAAGCCGACCTGGTACGCGGTGTCGAAGAACGACTACACCATCAATCCCGATCTCGAACGTTTCCTCGCCAAGCGCATGAACGCCACCACGATCGAGCTCGATGCCGGCCACCTCTCGCTGGTGTCGCATCCGAGGGAAGTGGCGAAGCTGATCCTGAACGCGGCGGGGTATGGGCATAGCTGAGGAACGATGGCCTGATGCAAAGGCGCCCGAGATTGTCGGGCGCCTTTATTTTTTCCCACATCTCTCCGCAGCGTCCTGGTCAAGCCAGGACAACACCGAGGACACGGGCCGTCGCTCAAGCAGCAGCTCGCTAATCCAGACCCTGTGCGGCCGGCATCTCCTGGGTCGGCATGATCGCCGGCGCCGGCTTGGCCTGAGCGGCGGTTGGCGGGGCCGCCTGCGGAGCAGCCTCGGCAGGCTTTGCGGCCACGGCAGTGGTCTGCTGCGCGCGCTGTGCCTGTGCCGGCGGCGGCGCCTGAGCCTCCTGCCGCGCGGGTTCGGCCGGCTTCGCCGCGGCCACCGGGCTCGCCCCGAGCCGCGGGGCGGCCTTGGGCAGCGGCACGGTGCGGCTGGCGACATGCGGAATCGAAGCCGGCGGGCGCGGCGGGCCGCTGCGGATCACGATCGGCGGCGGCAGCGCGCTTTGCGGCCCGTAAGGCGCGACCGCGCGCTCGTCATAGGCGGGCGCCATGCCGTAGGCGTCACTGGCGGGCATGAAGCGGATGATCCGTCCGTCGCGGGCGTCGATCACCAGCCGGCCATCGTCGCCGCGAGGGTCGATCACTGCGATGGTGTAGACGCTGCCGCGCAGGCGCGGGATGCCGAGCGGCGAGAAGCCGTTTTCGCGCAGCACCGCATAGACCTCGCTCGACGGCAGCAGCACCGGGGCCGGACCGCGCCCCTCGGAGCCGTAGCCATAGCCGTAACGCGGCGGCGATGGCGGCGCGGCCTCCGGCGGCGCATAGGGTCCGTCGAAATCCGACACTGCGATAACGGCCCCTCTCGCGATACCGTTCGGGGGAACCTGCGCATGGCCCGCACTTGCGGCCAGAGCCAGGGCGGCAGCCACACATCCTGTGAAAAACTTCATGGTCGAGACGCTCCTGTCAGGCCCCCCGACGGCGGCCCTCTTTCGCTTCGCGCGGCGTGGCGCGCCTTCCGAAGGGTTGATCCGAAGCTTCATTTGGGATTTCGGCGGCCGCGGGGCCGGATCGGGGCACGTCTGCTTCAAAACCGGGGCTGCGGCCCTATGAAAGAGGGAAATGACACCTCGGGAATCGGGACTTGTGCGCGCTTGTGTGCTAGACAAAAATTTGGCAAGGTGATGGTTAGGACAGGAAAGCTGTCTCAATTTTGCTTGCGGTCCCGGCATGGGGATTGCAGCGAAAGCGGTGCTCTCGAGCGCCGGAAGGTAGCAGGCAAAGCCGTTCTCGGGGACGAAGAACGCCTAGGCCTGAATTTAAGAAAATGCGGCTCGCTAGCGGACGAGCGGTGACCCAGAGGCGGGTGCCGCGGAACGCCCAAGGTGCGCCGAAGATGGCGGTGAGGCAGCTTGCCGCATGGAGAGGACAGGACAATGAACGGGTCGCAATTCGGGCGCGCAAACATCGTGGCAGAACAGCTGTCGGCGACGGTCGCCTCGAAAACGACCGATCCGATTCAGGAACACAATTCGCGCCCCAAAGCCGAAGGCCTGTACGATCCGAGCCTGGAGAAGGACTCCTGCGGCGTCGGCTTCATTGCCAACATCAAGGGCAAGAAGTCGCACGAGATCGTCGCGGACGCGCTGAGCATCCTCTGCAACCTGGAGCATCGCGGCGCCGTCGGCGCCGATCCGCGCGCCGGTGACGGTGCCGGCATCCTCGTGCAGATCCCGCACGCCTTCTTCAGCCGCAAGGCGAAGGAGCTCGGCTTCGCGCTGCCGAACCCGGGCGAATATGCCATCGGCGCGCTGTTCATGCCGCGCGACACCGCCTGGCGCAACGTCATCAAGAGCATCATCGCCGACCAGATCAAGGAAGAGGGCCTGACGCTGCTCGGCTGGCGCGACGTGCCGACCGACAATTCCTCGCTCGGCATCACCGTGAAACCAACCGAGCCGGCCTGCATGCAGGTGTTCATCGGCCGCAACGGCACCGCCAAGACCGAGGACGAATTCGAGCGCCGGCTCTACATCCTGCGCAAGTCGATCTCGCAAGCGATCTACCAGCGCCGCGACCGCGGACTTGCGGGCTATTACCCCTGCTCGATGTCCTGCCGCACTGTGATCTACAAGGGCATGTTCCTCGCCGACCAGCTCGGCAAGTACTATCCCGATTTGCACGAGAAGGACTTCGAGAGCGCGCTGGCACTCGTTCACCAGCGCTTCTCGACCAACACCTTCCCGGCCTGGTCGCTGGCGCATCCCTACCGCATGATCGCGCATAACGGCGAGATCAACACGCTGCGCGGCAACGTCAACTGGATGGCGGCGCGCCAGGCCTCGGTGAGCTCCGAGCTCTACGGCAAGGACATCAACCGGCTCTGGCCGATCTCCTATGAGGGACAGTCGGACACCGCCTGCTTCGACAACGCGCTCGAATTCCTGGTGCAGGGCGGCTACTCACTGCCGCACGCCGTCATGATGATGATTCCGGAGGCGTGGGCCGGCAATCCCTTGATGGATGAGAAGCGCCGCGCCTTCTACGAATATCACGCCGCGCTGATGGAGCCGTGGGATGGCCCCGCCGCGATCGCCTTCACCGACGGCCGCCAGATCGGCGCCACGCTCGACCGCAACGGATTGCGGCCGGCGCGCTATCTGGTGACCAAGGATGACCGCATCGTGATGGCGTCCGAGATGGGCGTGCTGACGATCCCCGAGGACCAGATCATCACCAAGTGGCGCTTGCAGCCGGGCAAGATGCTGCTGGTCGACCTCGAACAAGGCCGCTTGATTCCCGACGACGAGATCAAGGCCGAGCTTGCCAAGAGCCATCCCTACAAGGAGTGGCTGGAGCGGACCCAGATCGTGCTGGAGGAGTTGCCGAAGGTGCCGACCACCGGCGTGCGCTCCAACCTGTCGCTGCTCGATCGCCAGCAGGCGTTCGGCTACAGCCAGGAAGACATCACCATCCTGATGACGCCGATGGCGGCCACCGGCGAGGAAGCCGCGGGATCGATGGGCAACGATACGCCGATCTCGGCGCTGTCGGACAAGGCCAAGCCGCTGTTCACCTACTTCAAGCAGAACTTTGCGCAGGTCACCAACCCGCCGATCGACCCGATCCGCGAAGAGCTGGTGATGAGCCTCGTCTCGATCATCGGGCCGCGGCCGAACCTGTTCGATCTGCAAGGCATGGCCACGACCAAGCGCCTCGAAGTGCGCCAGCCGATCCTGACCGACGCGGACCTGGAAAAGATCCGCTCGATCTCCGACGTCGCCGAGTCGCACTTCAAGTCGCGCACGCTCGACACCACCTTCCACGCTGGCCTCGGGGCGGCCGGCATGGACCAGGTGCTCGACGAGCTCTGCGCGCGCGCTGAGAGCGCCGTGCGCGAGGGCGTCAACATCATCATCCTGTCCGACCGCATGGTCGGCACCGACCGGGTGCCGATCCCGTCGCTGCTGGCCTGCGCCGCCGTGCATCACCACCTGATCCGCACCGGCTTGCGCACCTCGGTCGGCCTCGTCGTCGAATCCGGCGAGCCGCGCGAAGTGCATCACTTCGCCTGCCTTGCCGGCTACGGCGCCGAAGCGATCAATCCTTACCTCGCGTTCGAGACCATCATCGCGATGAAGGACCGCCTGCCCGGCTCGCTCGACGACTACGAGATCGTCAAGCGCTACATCAAGTCGATCGGCAAGGGCCTGCTCAAGGTGATGTCCAAGATGGGCATCTCGACCTACCAGTCCTATTGCGGCGCGCAGATTTTCGACGCAGTCGGCCTTAAGGCGGACTTCGTCGCAAAGTTCTTCGCCGGCACGCACACCCGCATCGAGGGCGTCGGTCTTTCCGAGATCGCCGAAGAAGCGGTGCGCCGCCATGCCGACGCGTTCGGCGAGGCGCAGGTCTACAAGACCGCGCTCGACGTCGGTGGCGAATACGCCTATCGCAGCCGCGGCGAGGACCACGCATGGACCGCCGAGTCAGTGTCGCTGCTCCAGCACGCCGCCCGCGGCAATTCGCAGGAGCGCTATCGCACCTTCGCAAAAATCCTCAACGAGCAGTCGGAGCGCCTTTTGACGCTGCGCGGCCTGTTCCGGATCAAGAACGCGGAGGAGGAGAAGCGCAAGCCGGTGCCGCTCGACCAGGTCGAGCCGGCCAAGGAGATCGTCAAGCGTTTCGCAACCGGTGCGATGAGCTTCGGCTCGATCTCGCGCGAGGCCCATACCACGCTCGCGATCGCGATGAACCGGATCGGCGGCAAGTCGAACACCGGTGAAGGCGGCGAGGAAGCCGACCGCTTCAAGCCGATGCCGAACGGCGATTCCATGCGCTCGGCGATCAAGCAGGTCGCCTCGGGCCGTTTCGGCGTCACCACGGAGTATCTCGTCAACTCCGACATGATGCAGATCAAGATGGCACAGGGCGCCAAGCCCGGCGAAGGCGGCCAGCTGCCCGGTCACAAGGTCGACGCGACCATCGCCAGGGTACGGCACTCGACGCCGGGCGTCGGCCTGATCTCGCCGCCGCCGCACCACGACATCTACTCGATCGAGGATCTGGCGCAGCTCATCTACGACCTCAAGAACGTCAACCCGGCGGGCGACGTCTCGGTCAAGCTCGTCTCCGAGATCGGCGTCGGCACGGTCGCCGCGGGCGTCGCCAAGGCGCGCGCCGACCATGTCACCATCGCGGGCTTCGAGGGCGGCACCGGCGCTTCGCCGCTGACCTCGATCAAGCACGCCGGCTCGCCCTGGGAGATCGGCCTCGCCGAGACCCATCAGACGCTGGTGCGCGAGCGGCTGCGCAGCCGCATCGTGGTCCAGGTCGACGGCGGCTTCCGCACCGGCCGTGACGTCGTGATCGGCGCGCTGCTGGGCGCCGACGAGTTCGGCTTCGCCACCGCGCCCTTGATCGCGGCCGGCTGCATCATGATGCGCAAGTGCCATCTCAACACCTGCCCGGTCGGAGTCGCGACGCAGGATCCGGTGCTGCGCAAGCGCTTCACCGGCCAGCCCGAGCACGTGATCAACTACTTCTTCTTCGTCGCGGAAGAAGTCCGCGAGATCATGGCTTCGCTCGGCTTCCGCACCTTCAACGAGATGGTCGGCCAGGTGCAGCTGCTCGACCAGACCAAGCTGGTCGCACACTGGAAGGCCAAGGGCCTCGACTTCTCAAAGCTGTTCGTCAAGCAGAAGGAAGAGAACGGCCAGAAGATCTATCATTCCGAGCGCCAGAACCATCATCTGGAGGCCGTGCTCGACCGCACGCTGATCGAGAAGGCGACGCCTGCGCTCGACCGCGGCGCGCCGGTGAAGATCGAGGCCGCGATCAACAGCACCAACCGTTCCGCCGGCGCCATGCTGTCGGGTGCGGTCGCCAAGATCTACGGCCATGCCGGCCTGCCGCACGACACCATCCATGTCAGCCTCAAGGGCACTGCCGGACAGGCCTTCGGCGCCTGGCTGGCCCACGGCGTCACCTTCGAGCTCGAGGGTGAGGCCAACGACTATGTCGGCAAGGGCCTCTCGGGCGGCAAGATCATCGTCAAGCCGCCGAGGAACTCTGCGATCGTGCCGGAAGAGAGCATCATCGTCGGCAATACCGTGATGTACGGCGCGATCGAGGGCGAATGCTACTTCCGCGGCATCGCCGGCGAGCGCTTTGCCGTGCGCAACTCGGGCGCGGTCGCGGTGGTCGAGGGCGCGGGCGATCATTGCTGCGAATACATGACCGGCGGCATCGTGGTCGTGCTCGGCAAGACCGGGCGCAACTTCGCGGCGGGCATGTCCGGCGGCATCGCCTACGTGCTGGACGAGGCCGGCGATTTCGACCGGCTGTGCAACCTGTCGATGGTCGAGCTCGAGCCGGTGCTGTCGGAAGAGCTGATCAATGCCGGCACCTATCACCATGCCGGTGACCTCGAGGCGCATGGCCGGGTCGACGTGTTCAAGAACTTGCTCGCCTCCGACGTCGAGCGGCTGCACGTGCTGATCTCTCGCCATGCCAAAGCGACCGGCTCCAAGCGCGCCGCCGACATCCTTGCCAATTGGAAGGAATGGCTGCCTAAATTCCGCAAGGTGATGCCGGTCGAGTACCGGCGCGCGCTGCGCGAAATGGCCGCCAATGCGGACGCCGAGCCGAAGATCGCAATCGGGGCGTAGAGAATAACCTCATGGTGAAGAGGCGCGGAGCGCCGTCTCGAACCATGAGGCCACCATCCGGGCCTTCATCCTTCGAGACGCGGCGCGAAAGGGCGCCGCCCCTCAGGATGAGGAGTGAGAGAGCAAACGACTAAGCGGCAGGGACTACGGGTTTAATGGGCAAGATCACCGGTTTTCTTGAAATCGAACGGCATGACCGCAAGTACATCCCGGTCGCCGAGCGCGTGAAGCATTTTCACGAGTTCGTCGTTCCCCTCTCCGAGAAGGAGGTGCGCGACCAGGCCGCGCGGTGCATGAACTGCGGCATTCCCTATTGTCACGGCACAGGCTCGGTCGCGCCCGGCACGCCGGGCTGCCCGGTCAACAACCAGATCCCTGATTGGAACGATCTTGTCTATCAGGGCAACTGGGAAGAAGCCTCGCGCAACCTGCACTCGACCAACAATTTCCCGGAGTTCACGGGGCGCATCTGTCCGGCGCCGTGTGAAGCCTCCTGCACGCTCAACATCGACGACAATCCCGTCACCATCAAGACCATCGAATGCGCAATCGTCGATCGCGCCTGGGACAATGGCTGGGTGACGCCGGAAGTGGCTACCGTCAAGACCGGAAAGAAGGTCGCCGTGATCGGCTCGGGTCCGGCCGGCATGGCCTGCGCGCAGCAGCTCGCCCGCGCCGGCCACGACGTGCATCTGTTCGAGAAGTACGCCAAGGCCGGCGGCCTGCTGCGCTACGGCATCCCCGACTTCAAGATGGAGAAGGGCATCATCGACCGCCGCGTCAAGCAGATGGAAGCCGAAGGCGTCACCTTCCACTACAACAGCCATGTCGGCGCCGACGGCAATGTCGATCCGCGCGAGATGCTCAACGAGTACGACGCTGTCGCACTGACCGGCGGCGCCGAAGCTCCGCGCGACCTGCCGATCCCCGGCCGCGATCTCGAAGGCATTCACTACGCGATGGACTTCCTGCCGCAGCAGAACCGCCGCGTCTCCGAGGAGCCGCTCGGCGGCGTCCAGGAGATCCTGGCCGGCGGCAAGCACGTCGTCGTCATCGGCGGCGGCGACACCGGATCTGACTGCATCGGCACCTCGCTGCGCCAGGGCGCGCTCTCGGTGACCCAGCTCGAGATCATGCCCGCCCCGCCCGAGCGCGAGAACAAGGGCCTGACCTGGCCGAACTGGCCGCTGAAGATGCGCACCTCTTCCAGCCAGGCCGAAGGCGCCATCCGCGAATTCGCCGTGCTGACGCAGAGGTTCTCGGGCGAGAACGGCAAGGTCAAGAAGCTGCACTGCGTGCGCGTCGACGACAAGTTCAAACCGATTGCCGGCACGGAGTTCGTGCTCGATGCCGAGCTCGTCCTGCTCGCGATGGGCTTTGTGCATCCCGTGCACGAGGGCCTCTTGAAGCTGCTCGCGGTCGAGCTCGACGCTCGCGGCAACGTCAAGGCCAACACACTGGACTACCAGACCTCGCGCCCGAACGTGTTCACCGCCGGCGACATGCGCCGCGGCCAATCGCTGGTGGTCTGGGCGATCCGCGAGGGGCGGCTGTGCGCACGGTCGATCGACACGTTCCTGATGGGGAAGACGGATCTGCCGCGCTAGTCGCCGGCTCGCGCTGCAGCCAGCTTCAAATGACGCTGTCATCGTCCGCGAAGGCGGACGATCCAGTATTTCCAGAGGCTCTCCTTAGAGAGCACGCACTCACCAGATCCGCCGCGGCGCACTGGATGCCCCCGCCTGCGCGGGGCATGACAGCGGAGTGGGGACGAGAGAGCGTGGCCTCGAGCGACGCGCCCCGTCTTACCTAGTTCTGCAGCCTCACCCCCAGCATCACTACCGTCCCCGACGAGCTCGCCCCCGCGACGTTCGAATCCAGAATGTCGTGGCGCAGCGTGCCCTTGATCCAGATGTTGCGGTTGAGCTTGTAGATCAGATTGCTTTCGAGCGAGTAAGTCTTATCGTTGCGATTCTGGTTCTGGTAGTCGAGCGTGCCGTAGGTGAACTTGCCCACGGCGGTGAGCCAGCGGCGGAAGTCGTGGTCGACTTCGGCCGAATAGGTGCGCACCAGGACGCCGGAAGAGCCCGGGATCGTGGTCTCGGCGATCTGCGTGTCGGTGAAGAACTTCACGGTTGTCAGGCCGCTCGCATTCCAGATCAGCGAGCCCGTGGTGAGGAAGCCCGCGAGCTGGCTGAGGCGCGGGTCGACATAGTTGCGCGCGGAATAGCCGATCGAGATCTCGCCGGTGAGGATGCGCGAGAACTCGAAGGAGGAGCCGACCTTGGCATAGCCGCCGTTTGAATCGCGGAAGTAGCCGTTGCGGTCGGCGGCCTGGTCGTGCACGCGGGTGTCGCCCTGGATTTCCAGGAAGGGCTTGAGGCCCGGCTTCAGATCGTAGGAGAACCGGCCCACGCCGCCATATTGGTTGAAGTCGCGGTCGGTATTGGCAAAGGTCGACCCGTCGATGAGCTTTGAATCGGTGTAGGCGGTGCGATCGACGGTGGCGCCGGCGGCGACCTGGAAACGGTTGAAGGTCTGGTCGAAGCCGACGGTCGCGCCATAGGCGGCGTAGACCGGAAATTTCTGAAGACCCGCCTGCACATTCGGGCTGCCGGGATTGTCGGTGGCGAGCCGCAGGCGGAGCTGCGAGGTCAACCTGAAATCGCGGGTGACGTCGAGGCGGCCGTCGACATGGCCGGTGAAATCGGGGCGATCGACCTCGACCGGCGACGGCGAGGCGAAGCCGTTGATGGTCGCCGGCATGTTGTTGGTGTAGCCCGAGAACGAGCCGCGCAGATCGGCGACCAGCGCGTGGCGCTCCCAGTCGGACACCACAAGCAGATCAGGCGCGACCACATAGGCCGGCGAACCGACAGGCTTGTTGAGACGCGCTGGATTTGTGTCGTAGCCGGCGGAGAGCTCGAGCCCGCCCTTGATCAGGAAGCTGCCGGCATAGTCCCCGACCGCGCCGAACGGATCCTCGTCCAGCTTGAGGCGGCGGCGCAGCGGCTGGCCGGGCACGTTGCCGGCCATCGCCGGCGGCACTGGCGTCCTGTGCGCGGTTTCGGAGGGTGGCGGCGCGATGCGCGGCGGGCCGAGCGTCCGCTCCAGCGTTGCCGGCGCGACCTTTGAGCCGGGGCCGACGGGGCGCTTCGGCTTCGGCTGTCCGGGATAGAGTTTTGGCTGCTGCCGCTTGCGGTTGAGCGAATCGTAGCCGGAGCCGCTCGCGCCGTTGGCCGCGGGCAGGCCATAGGTCGGGACCTGACCGGTCGGGCTTTGGCCGGCGCGCGAGATCGCTGGGGGCTGCTGGCGCCTGCGCGGATCGTTGGGATCGGGCAGCGTCGGCAGCGCGTCCGATGGCGCCTGCGGCACGCCGGCGGTGCGCCGTGTCGGCAGCGTC
Organism: Bradyrhizobium sp. 160; assembly: GCF_023073735.1. Classification (NCBI taxonomy): domain Bacteria; kingdom Pseudomonadati; phylum Pseudomonadota; class Alphaproteobacteria; order Hyphomicrobiales; family Nitrobacteraceae; genus Bradyrhizobium; species Bradyrhizobium sp. 160. The sequence continues at coordinate 135,251 of NZ_JADPKD010000005.1, read as the reverse complement.
TCGGGCGCAGCGAAGCCGCCGCGGTTGGGATTGAACAGATCAGGCGTGAGGCTCTGGGCCAGAGCCGGTGCACGCTCGAGGGCCGTCAGCATCAGGCACGGCAATACGGCGCGCAGGAAATGCGCGCGTTTGCTCCGGCCGGTGCCTGGAGGCGACCCCACGATGGAAGAACTCCAACGAAATCAACTACTTTCACGACGAGCTCCCACCGCTTGGCGGGAACCATCGTTAATGGACTTAAAACAATTATGGTTAATGACCAGTTGAGGGATTTGGCCGGCGCGTCGCCTCGCCTGCCCGGGCGTGCTAAGCAGGTGCCAACGGGCGAACGCTCCTCCTCCCTGGACCTGAACATGCCGAGTTCGAAACCGCTGATGACCGCATCATCCGGCCCCATTGCTGATAGCGTCGAATCCGCGCTCCGCACGCTGGAGACGGAGAGCGGCGGCATCAACGCGCTCGCCGCCGCCCTGCGCGGCCCGCTGGGTGCGACATTTGCGAGAGCGGTGGACCTGATCCGCAACGCCAAGGGCCGCGTCATCGTCACCGGGCTCGGCAAATCAGGCCATATGGGCCGCAAGATCGCGGCGACGCTGGCCTCGACCGGCACCCCCGCCTTCTTCGTGCACGCGGCCGAGGCCGGCCATGGCGATCTCGGCATGATCACGTCCGACGACGTCATCATGGCGCTGTCCTGGTCAGGCGAGCAGCCGGAGATGAAGAACCTCGTGAATTATTCTGCGCGCTTTGCGATTCCCATGATCGCAGTGACGTCGAGCGCGGCGTCCTCGCTGGGCCAGTCCGCCGACATCGTGATCGAGCTGCCGAAGGCACGCGAAGCCTGCCCGCACAATCTGGCGCCGACCACCTCGACGCTGATGCAGGCCGCGATTGGCGATGCCATCGCGATCGCGCTGCTCGAAGGCCGCGGCTTCACCGCGCTGGAGTTCGCGCATTTCCACCCCGGCGGAAAGCTGGGCGCGATGCTGAAATTCGTCCGTGACTACATGCGCACCGGCACGGAAATTCCGGTCAAGCCGCTCGGCACCAAGATGTCGGAGGCCGTGGTCGAGATGTCAGCCAAGGGGCTTGGCTGCGTCTGTATCGTCAATGATGCGGATGAGGCCGTCGGCATCATCACCGACGGCGACCTGCGCCGCCACATGCGCCCCGACCTGCTGGCTGCGTCGGTCGATGAGATCATGACGACTGAACCGAAGACGGTGCCGCCGTCGATGCTCGCGACCGAGATGATCGAGGTGCTGAACACACGCAAGATCACAACCCTGGTCGTGACCGAAGCGGGCAAGGTGGTCGGCATCGTGCATCTGCACGATCTGTTGCGGGCGGGCGTGGCGTAAGGCGCACACACTCCAGGGAGTCATTCCGGGGCACGCCCGTTTGGGCGCGAACCCGGAATCCATTCATCTCCGAGATCGCTGCCCAATGGATTCCGGGTTCACGCTTCGCGTGCCCCGGAATGACACCGAGGGTGTGGCGCGCAATGACGGCGGAGAGACCTACGCCGGAAACCGCGCCGCGTTCTCCTCCAGCGGCAAGCGCAGCCCGTTCGCCAGATACGACACCGTGCGATAGAAGCCGCACAGCAGCATGATTTCCAGGATCTGCGCCTCGTCGTAATGCGCGGACAGCGCGGCGAACTCCTCGTCATCAAGCGTCGCACGATGATGCAGCGCGTCGACGGCCGCAATCAGCGCCTGCTCGGCCGGCGACCAGCACGGTGACATGGCGTCGCCCAGCACCGTCGCACGCACCTCATCCTCCGTGAGCTTTGCCGGCCCGGCAAAGATGGCGACATGCACGCCCCATTCATACTCGCATTCGTTCAGCGCGCAGGTGCGGTCGATGATGATCTCGCGCTGGCGCAGGGACAGCGGGCCGGGATCGAGCAGGCCGCCGGCGCGAAACTTGTCCCAAGCGCGGCTGTGGCTTGCCATCACCCTGAACAGCACCAGGGGCGGTGCGCCGCGCATGATGCGCTCGAACTGCGCCTGGATCTCCGGGGGATAAGGCGGATCGAGCGGCGCAATACGCGGCGAGGAGGGTGACATGGCAGAAGACATGGACTGCTTCCGTTGCTACAATTATCGTAGCAATACGCTACATTATCTGTAGCGCTACGCAACAGGCCGGTATGGCAAAGCAGCCAGCATCAGAACGCCGCGTCCGCGGCTCGCGCACCGGGCGGCCGATCATGGCGCTGCTGGACCTGCTCGGCCGGCGCTGGAGCCTGCGGATATTGTGGGAGTTGCGCGGCGAGCCCCTCACCTCGCGCGCGCTGCGCAGCGCCTGCGACGAAGCCTCGCCGACGGTGCTGCAGGCGCGGCTGACGGAGCTGCGCGCAGCGGGATTCGTCGAGCTTGGCGAAGGCGGAGGTTACGCATTGACGCCGCTCGGACGCGAGCTGTGCGAGACATTCATGCCATTGCACCGTTTTGCCGAGCGATGGAAAAGGTAGCGATCTTGTTTACCTCCCCTGGAGGGGTGGGCAAGGAAGCTACGCCGCGGCCACAGTAAGATTCGCGCCATCGACCTGCACGACTTTCACGCGCGTCCCGGCCGGAGTGTCAGGGCCAGCCACGCGCCACACCGTGTCGCCGATGCGGACGGTGCCTGCGCCGTCAATGATCGGCTTCTCCAGCGTGAACTCGCGCCCTAACAGCGCCTCGGTGCGCTTGTTGAGGAAGGGGCTGGCGCTGGCGTCCGGCTTCGGCCGCGCCAGGCGGCGCCACACCGGCACGGCGGCGGCAGCGAAGACTGCGAACATCACGAGCTGGATCTGCCAGGACACGGTGACAGTGAACGAGATCAGGCCGACCAGCAGCGCGGCGAGCCCGAGCCAGAACAGGAAGATGCCCGGCGCCAGCACCTCCAGCGCCATCAGGATGAAACCGAAGATCAGCCAATTCCAGGTGCCGAGCGATACCAACATGTCGGCCATGATACGACCTCTTTGATTATCCCTGCGGCGGCGCGGCCGGCGGCGTGCTGCCGGTCGGCGGCACCGAGCCGGGACGGCGAGCGAGTGCAGCGGACGCGGCGCTCTCGCCGAACGTCGCCTTGGCGATCTCGCCGATGCCGGCGAGCGAACCCAGCATGCTCATAGCTTCGACCGGAAGCATGATGACCTTCTGGTTTGGCGAGTCGGCCAATTGCCCGAACGCCTTGATATACTTGTCGGCGATGAAATAGTTCAGCGCGGCGACATCGCCCTTGGAAATCGCTTCGCTGACCATCTGGGTTGCCTTGGCCTCGGCCTCCGCCGACCGCTCGCGGGCCTCGGCGTCGCGGAACGCAGCTTCCTTGCGGCCTTCGGCCTGGAGGATTTGGCCCTGCTTGGCGCCCTCAGCGCGCAGGATTTCCGACTGGCGCTGGCCTTCGGCGGCGAGAATGTCGGCGCGCTTGACGCGCTCGGCCTTCATCTGCCGGCCCATGGCCTCGACGAGGTCGGCTGGCGGCACGATGTCCTTGATCTCGATGCGGTTGACCTTGAGACCCCAGGGCGAGACCGCGGCATCGACGACGCGGAGCAGGCGCTCGTTGATCTCGTCGCGGTGCGAAAGCACCTGATCGAGATCCATAGCCCCCATCACCGAGCGGATGTTGGTCATGGTCAAGACGGTAATGGACTGGGTGAGGTTGGAAACCTCGTAGCTCGCTTTCGCGGCGTCGAACACCTGATAGAAGGCGACGCCGTCCACCGTCACCGTGGCGTTGTCCTTGGTGATCACCTCCTGCTCGGGAATGTCGATCACCTGCTCCATCATGTTGATCTTGCGCCCGACGCGATCGAAATACGGCACGATCAGATTGAGCCCGGGGCTCAGCGTCTGCGTGTATTTGCCGAAACGTTCGATAGTCCAATCATAGCCCTGCGGCACCGTCTTCACGCCCGCCACCAGCGTAACGATGACGAGCAACACCAGAACAATCGCGAAAATGTCGAAACCGCTCATATCTCCTCCAAACGGGAAAAGGCCCTTTCCCGCGCTGTCATTGGTCGGGATCGCAACCCTACCGGTTCAGCGGTCGCGACTAACGTCGGTACCGGCGCGATTCTGCACAAGACGTACAGAACGGGAATGGCAACGATTATGTATTTGCGAGGGCGCTCTTGAAAGGATGCGGCGCGGACCTAGCGCCAAAGGTTGGATTTGCCGCCCCATCGTAAACGTCAAATCCAGCCCTGAAGCTCGCGCAGCACCAGGGAGCGGATCACGTCCATGCCGGGTTCGCTGTCGTTGAGACAGGGGATCGCGGAAAACTGCTCGCCGCCATTATGTTTGAAGATCTCGGCATTCTCCTGCGCGATTTCCTCCAGCGTCTCCAGGCAATCGGCGGCAAAGCCCGGGGTCACCACCGCGATGCGGCGCACGCCGTCTTTCGCCAGACGCTCCATGGTCTTGTCCGTATACGGCTGAAGCCACTCGTCATTGCCGAAGCGCGACTGGAAGGTCAGCAGCAGCGTTGTCTCGTCCATGCCGAGCCGGCGGCGCAGCGCCTCCGTCGTGGCGATGCAGTGGTTCTGGTATGGATCACCCTTGTCGACGTAGGACTTCGGCATGCCGTGGAAGGACGCCACAATCAGCTCCGGCTTGAACGGCAGGCTCGCCAGATGCGTCTGGACCGAGGTTGCGAGCGCCTCGATATAGGCCGCGTCCGCGTAGTAAGGCGGCGTCACCCGCAGCGTCGGCTGCGCCCGCAGGCGGGCGAGCACGCGGAACACCTCGTCGCAGACGGTCGCCGAGGTCGAGGCGGAATATTGCGGATAGAGCGGGACGGCGAGGATGCGCTCGCAGCCTTTTGCGATCAGCGCGTCGATGCCCGCCTGGATCGACGGGTTGCCGTAGCGCATCGCCCAGTCCACGACGACATGACTGCGATCCGACAGCGCGATCGCGAGCTTGTCGGCTTGCGAGCGCGTGATGGTCTTCAGCGGCGACTCGTCCCGCTCGTTGTTCCAGATCTTGCGGTAGTCCAGCGCCTTGGTGCGGGGGCGGCTGCGCAGGATGATCCCGTTCAACACCAGCTTCCAGACCAGGCCCTGGTCCTCGATGACGCGGGCATCCGAGAGGAACTCCTTCAGATAGACCCGCACGCCGGACGCGTCAGCAGTATCGGGCGTTCCAAGGTTGATCAGAAGCACGCCAACGCGGGGCAGAGCGGATTGAGCTGCCGGTTTCGCGCTTTCGATGGGAACGACGCTGGTCATGGCTCCGTGGGTCGCGCGTTGCTCCGAACTTGTCAAGATGAGGCCGATTTCGCTAGGGTCGCACCCAAGCGGGAGGGAAGATGACACTCGCGGAATGGTGCGTCCTGGGAGCGCTGCTGCTTTACCTTGCAACGATCGTCTCGATCAAATGGGCCAGGTTTCGCACGTTCGACAATTCCCAGCCGCGCGACCCCGCCTTCTTCGAGGACGCCCTCGCGCAGCGCGCGCTCGGCGCGCACCTGAACGGCATCGAGACCTTCCCGTTCTTCGCCTTCGCGGTGCTGCTCGCCGAATTCCGGGATTCGCCGCAGCGGCTGATCGATGAGCTCGCGGCACTGTTCCTGATCGTGCGGATCGCCTATGTGCTGACCTATCTCGGCAACCGCCCGACGCTGCGCTCGATCCTCTGGAGCATCGGCTTTGCCATCAATCTCGGGATCTTCTTCATGCCGGCCTTAAAGCGGTTTCTGCCGGTTTAAGGTGCCGTGCCCGCACGCGGTCCGGCGCCCTATGCGCTGCTCCGCAGAGCCGGGGCACGCGAGCGCGGCTCAAAAACACGTTGTCCGTTCAGCGGCGATGTAGCCGAACAACAGGCCGACGCCGAATAGCAATACCAGGCCGGCGGCGCCGAACTCGATGCCGCGCATGACGAGGGCGCCGCCCCCGTCGCGGCCGGCGCTGAGGCGCGCGGCAATGTTCTTAGCCGAGACCGCGACGACCGCGATGGCAGCGACCGTGATCGCGGTGCCGAGCCCCATCAGGAAGGTCGCGGCGATGCCGGCCCAGAACAGGCCCTGCGCCAGCGCGAACACCAGGACCAGGATCGCGCCCGAGCAGGGGCGGATGCCGACGGTCAGGATCGCGGCAAAGCCGCGCTGCCAGCCGCCGGGGCCGGCGAGTTCGCTCGGAGCGGGCCCATGGGAATGACCGCAGTGCTCGTCATGGACGTGGCCATGCCCATGCTCATGGCGAGCGTGGCTGCGATCGTGATGGTGATGATGATCGTGGCCATGATGATCATCCGCATCATGGCCGTGGCCATGGTCATGCGGCACGCCTGCCATCGCTGGCACCGGCTGGGCTACCTGAAGCGCGCGGATGAAGGCGCCGCCTTTGACCCAGACAAGGCGCAGGCCGAACAGCGCAATCAGGCCATAGCTCGCGATCTCGATCGCGCCTTCCGCCTTGCACATGGTCTTGGCGGTCGCATTCAGGATCCAGGCGGAGATCCCGACAATCAGGATCGCCACCAGCGACTGCATCAGCGCGGAGGCGAACGACAGCGCGATGCCGCGCCGCGCGGTCTCGCGATTGGCGACGAGATAAGAGGCAATCACCGCCTTGCCGTGGCCGGGGCCGGCGGCGTGAAAGATGCCATAGGCAAACGAGATAAAGAGCAGCGTCCACACCGCCGAGCCGTCGGACTTCGCGGCGCGGATGGTCGCCGACATCTGGCGATAGAACTCCGACTGTTTTGCCAACAGCCAGCCGATGAGGCCGCTGGCTTCAGGCTCCGCCGCCTGCGTGGGCCGCGGCGCGCCGAACGGATTTTGCGCAAGAAGATCGTGGAGCGCGGCGTCGGCAGCTGCCACCACGAACCAAACCGCGGCGCTGGCGAGCAGCCCGCGCGCGAACGGGGAGAGATACGGCTTCAAGGGCAATCCACGGTGATCTTGTTGGCGAACATCATGCCGAAATTCGAGTTCTCGCCATTCAGGAAGGTCTGCTCGTTGAGCTTCTGCGCACTCGCGGTGCCGTCGTTCGGTCGCTCCAGCTTCATCTGGCAGCCGGCGGGCGCGCCGACCAGCTTGACCGGATTGTCCTTGGCCATCTGGAAGTCGATGAAGAAGGAGCGGTCGAACACTTCGAGCATCAGCTGCCTGGGCTTGACGGGGTTCTTCAGCGGCAAAGTGAAGTGCAGGGTCAGCACCGTATCCTTGTAGTCGAGGAAGTAGTCGACCGGCTCCTGGAACCGCTCCTTCTTGCCGTCGGCCTTCGCGAAGGTGAAGTAGGCGTATTCCTTCAGCGACTCGACATTGGTCTGCGCCAGCGGCGTTAGCTCCTCGCGCGTATAGGCGCCCTTGGTCTTGCTCTCGAGCCCCTGCACCGCATAGGCCGAGAACATGTCGTCGAAGGTCCAGGCGTGGCGCACGCCGGTGATCGTGCCGTCGGCCGCGAAGAGCAACTCGCTGGTCGCGGTGATCCAGACATGCGGATGCGCGCGCGCCGGCCCCGCTGCGAGCGACAGGCCGGCGGCGAGCAGCAGGCCGAGAAGGACGCGCATGCCCATCACGCCGCCTTCGCGGCGTCGAGCAGGCCGCGCCGGCGCAGCAGCGCGTCCGGCTCCGGCGGGCGGCCGCGGAAGGCCTCATAGGCGGCTTCCGGATCAACCGATCCGCCCGAGGCGTAGATGTCGTCGTGCAGGCGCTTGGCAACGGCAGGGTCGAAGATGTCGCCGGCCTCCTCAAACGCGCCGAAAGCGTCGGCGTCCATCACCTCCGACCACATGTAGCTGTAATAGCCGGCGGCATAATGATCGCCGGTGAAGATGTGGCCGAATTGCGTGGGCCGGTGACGCAGCGCGATCTCCTCGGGCATGCCGATCTTCTCCAGCTCGCGTCTCTCGAAGGCGCGCACGTCCTGCGCGGCGCAAGCCGGCTGAGTGTGGAATTCGAGGTCGATCAGCGCCGAGGAGACGAACTCGACAGTGGCAAAACCCTGGTTGAATTTTCGCGCGGCAAGGAAGCGCTGCAGGAGGTCGTCCGGCAGCGGCTCGCCGGTCTGGTAGTGGCGCGCGAACTTTTGCAGCACCTCGGGCCGCTCCTGCCAGTGCTCGTAGAGCTGAGACGGCAGCTCGACGAAGTCGGTGAACACGGAAGTGCCCGACAGCGAAGGATAGGTGACGTTGGAGAGCATGCCGTGCAGGCCGTGGCCGAACTCGTGGAACAGGGTGCGGGCGTCGTCCGGCGACAGCAGCGAAGGCTCGCCCCCGGCTCCCTTGGCAAAATTGCAGATATTGAGAACCAGCGGCGCGACCTCGCCGTCGAGCTTCTGCTGATCGCGCAGCGAAGTCATCCAGGCGCCCGAGCGCTTCGAGGGCCGGGCAAAGTAGTCGCCATAGAACAGCGCCTTGTGCTTGCCGTCCCTGCCCTTCACCTCCCAAACCCGAACGTCCGGGTGCCAGACCGGAACGTCGCTGCGCTCCTCGAAGGTGATGCCGAACAGGCGCGTGGCGCAGTCGAAGGCGGCGGCGATCATGTTGTCGAGCGAAAGATACGGCTTGATCGCAGCGTCATCGAAATTGGCACGCTGAAGACGCAGCTTCTCGGCGTAGAAGCGCCAGTCCCAGGGGGCGAGCTTGAAGTTGCCGCCTTCGGCCGTGATCAATGCCTGCATGTCGTCGCGGTCGGCGAGCGCGCGCGCCCTCGCCGGCGTCCAGACCCGCTCCAAGAGGCTCCGCACCGCTTCCGGCGTCTTGGCCATCGAGTCTTCGAGACGATAGGCGGCGAAGGTCGGGTAGCCCAACAGCTTGGCGCTCTCTTCGCGCAGCTTCAGGATCTCGACGATGGTTGCGTTGTTGTCATTGGAATTGCCGTTGTCGCCACGCGCGATGAAGGCCTTGTAGACCTTCTCGCGCAGGTCGCGCCGCGCCGAGCTCTTCAGGAACGATTCGACCGAGGAGCGTGACAGCGTGACGATGGCCTTGCCTTCCATGCCGCGCTCTTCTGCCGCAGCCTTGGCGCCGGCGACGAAGCTCTCCGGCAGGCCCTCGCGGTCCGCCTCCCCGAGCTCCAGGAACCAGTCCTGCTCGTCGCCGAGCAGGTGATGGCTGAAGCTGGTGCCGAGCTGGGCGAGCCGCTCGTTGATCTCCGCCATCCGCGTCTTGGCCTCGTCGGAGAGGCCGGCGCCGGAGCGGTGGAAGCGGGTGTAGGTGCGCTCCAGGAGGCGCAGCTGCTCGGGCGTGAGACCGAGATTGGCGCGGTTCTCGTGCAGCTGGGCGATGCGGCCAAACAGCACGGCGTTCATCATGATCGGATTCCAGTGCCGCGCCATCCGCAAGGAGACCTCCTTGTCGATCTCCAGGATGGCCGGGTTGGAATGCGCCGAGACGAGGTCGTAGAAAACCGCCGCGACCTTGTTCAAGAGCTTGCCCGAGCGCTCCAGCGCCGTGATGGTGTTGGCGAAGTCGGGCGCGGCCGGATCGTTGGTGATCGCCGCGATCTCGGCGGCATGGTCGGCGAAGGCCTGCTCGAAGGCGGGCAGGAAGTGCTCCGGCTTGATCTCGTCGAAAGGCGGGGTCGCGAACGGCGTCACCCAGGCCTTCAGCAGCGGGTTGGTCTCGGCGTCCGTAATTTGGCGGAGTTCTGACATCACAAGTCCCGGTTTTTGAGCCGATTTGTTGTGGCCAGCTATAGCACGCGATGGGGCTTTTTTGGGCCGTTTGCCCTTGCTCCCGACCGCCTTTTCGGGGAGATTGCGGCCCTCGAAGACACGGGGTCCCTGAACTCATGAACGCGCCTGCCTCCTCTTCCCGCCAGATCGCCTGGCCGAGCGTCATCACCGTCATCAGCGCCGCCATCCTGATCGGCGCGGAGGTGTTCGGCGCGGCGTTTGCCGGCGGCTGGGCGCTCGCAATCCTGTTCGGGCTCGGCGACCAGGGCGCGCACATCCTCCAGGCCGTGCTGTTCGCACTCGGCGTGCTGGTGATGACCGCGTTCATCCGCACAGCTCAGCGCATCGAGCCGTTCACGAAGCGCCGCTGACGCGTCTTCGCGCGCGAGATACGCGCGCTGCACGAAAAAACTTAACGCTCGTTCATCTTCCGCCTCGCTCGCTCAACACTGCGCAAGCAGGTGTTAGGCAATTCTGTTCTCAGCCTAAAAAAATTCTTGCGAAGCCGATTCAAAACGCTTATGTGCGGACTTGCCCAATTTCGCACGTGCCTGTGGTCGTGTGTCAGTCGGTAGGTATCCGGACAAGAGGCCGGACAGCCGCCAAGGGGTGAAGAAGCCGAGGGGCTCTTCGGACGTGCAGAAGCCGGAAGACTTGAAAGTCGAAAGACTGAAAAGTCGACGGACTGAAAGCAAACCCGGAGCGCCCAGCATCTCTCTCAAGGGATGCCTTGTCGAAGGTGACTTCACTCTTTGCAACCGTGACTGGCAGCCGGAGGCGAACCGGCGCACCCCGCTCTCAACGGGGGACGCGACTTAAAGCAACGACGGATCGGGCTTTTTTGGTCTCTACCGGCAGTCCAACGCCGGCGCGGGCTACTGAAAAGGCTTGTCCTTCATTGCCAGGTGTGCGGGCGGGAACACTCCCAACCAATCCACGGCAGCACAGTCTGGTTTGAGTTTTTTGGCTTCGTCGCGCCTCCATCGCGCGATTTGGCCAGAGCGCTCTTATCCGACGTCATGTTTTGAACGGGCCCGTCGCTGGGCCGTTTGGGAGAGTGCCATGACCGAACGTATCCAGGAATTCCTGCGCAACCGCCGCAAGGATGGCCTCGACACCGAGCCGTGCCTCGTCGTCGACCTCGAGGTCGTGCGCGACAATTACCAGAGCTTCGCCAGGGCGCTGCCCGACAGCCGCGTGTTCTACGCCGTCAAGGCGAACCCGGCGCCGGAAGTGCTGGCCCTGCTCGCCTCCATGGGCTCCTGCTTCGATACCGCGACCGTCGCCGAGATCGAGATGGCGCTGGCCGCTGGAGCGACGCCCGACCGCATCTCCTTCGGCAACACGATCAAGAAGGAGCGCGATATCGCGCGCGCCTTCGCGCTGGGCATTCGGCTTTTCGCTGTGGACTGCGCCGCGGAGGTCGAGAAGGTCGCCCGTGCCGCCCCCGGCGCGAAGGTGTTCTGCCGCATCCTCTATGACTGCGCCGGCGCCGAATGGCCGCTGTCGCGCAAGTTCGGCTGCGACCCGGAGATGGCGGTCGAGGTGCTCGACCTCGCCAAGCGCCTTGGTTTGGAGCCGTGCGGCATCTCTTTCCATGTCGGCTCGCAGCAGCGCAAGGTGAAGGCGTGGGACCGTGCGCTGGCGATGGCCTCGCAGGTGTTCCGCGACTGCGCCGAGCGCGGCATCAATCTCTCCATGGTCAACATGGGCGGCGGCTTCCCGACCAAGTACCTCAAGGACGTGCCGCCAGTGGTGACCTACGGCCGGTCGATCTTCCGCGCGCTGCGTAAGCACTTCGGCAACCAGATCCCGGAGACCATCATCGAGCCGGGCCGCGGCATGGTGGGCAATGCCGGCATCATCGAGTCCGAGGTCGTGCTCATCTCGAAGAAGAGCGACGAGGACGAGGTGCGCTGGGTGTACCTGGACATCGGTAAGTTCGGCGGTCTCGCCGAGACGATGGACGAGTCGATCCGTTACGCCATCCGTACCCGTCACGACGGTGCGGACATGACGCCGTGCGTGCTCGCGGGCCCGACCTGCGACAGCGCCGACGTGCTGTACGAGAAGACCCCGTATCCGCTCCCCGTGACGCTCGAGATCGGCGACAAGGTGCTGATCGAAGGCACCGGGGCGTATACGTCAACCTACTCGTCGGTGGCGTTCAACGGCATCCCGCCGCTGAAGACGTACCACATCTGATCCGCCTCTCTCTTGGGGCCTGACGAACCCGGGAGCCGGCTTGCCGGCTCCTCCCTCACAATTTCGATTTCTGACGACGTCTTGGACCGATGTGCCTCTCGCATGTCCGTTCAAGCGGGGACTGACGCGCCATGACTGCTCCTCGGAAGCCACAGATCGCCCTCACTTCGAAAGCCGCTCCGTTCGCGATCCGAGCGGAGCGTGCTGCCGACGTCGCGATGCGTGAAGCGTTGCTCGATGCCTGCTTTGGCGAGAACCGCCATGGCCGGACCTGCCAGCGCCTGCGCGACGGACGCGCCCCCGCCGCAGGCCTTGCCCTGTCGGCCGTGCGCGAGGGACAGCTCGTGGGAACCGTGCGGCTGTGGCACGTCAGCGCCGGAGGCAGGCCCGCTCTGGTCCTCGGACCGCTGGCGGTCGACCCTGCCTGCCGCGAGCTCGGGATCGGCGCCGCGCTGATGCATCAAGCGCTGGCCGCCGCCCGGGCGCGCGGGCATGGTGCCGTGATCCTGCTCGGCGACGCCCCGTACTACGCTCGCTTCGGCTTCTCGCCCGAGAAAACCGGCGCGTTGTCGCTGCCCGGCCCGTTCGAGCGCAACCGGCTGCTGGCGATCGAGTTTGCGGAAGGTGCGCTCGACGGCGCCGCAGGGATGATCGTTCCGACCGGAGCGGCCCTGCCCAAACGGAGGGCGGTTCGCGCTCTCCAGGCACACGCGGCCTAAGGCATTGCGGTGATCGCAACGACCGAAGCCGCAGCCAGCGGCCATGCCCGGCTGCGGCTGACTTGATGCGTTCGTTTGGGGTTGCACGGGCCCGAGAAACGCCCTTTAAACCCGCGAAACATCCCCCTCTTCAGTTGAGGTCCGAGAGCATGTCCCGTCGCCTGATTTCCACCGGCTCCCCATTCGAGAAGGCCGCCGGCTATAGCCGCGCCGTGATCGACGGCGAGTTCGCCTTCGTCGCGGGAACCACGGGCTATGACTACACGACGATGACGATGCCGGCCGACGTCACGAGCCAGTCACGCAACTGCTTCAAGACCATTGAAGCCGCCCTGAAGGAGGGTGGTTTCGAGATGGCCGACATCGTCCGCGCGACCTACTACCTCACAGACATCAAAGACGCTGACGCCCATTTCGCCGTCTGCGGCGAAGTCCTCGGCGACATCCGCCCGGCCGCAACGCTTCTGGTCGTCTCGGCGCTCTACAAGCCTGAGATGAAGGTCGAGATCGAAGTCACCGCCAAGCGCCGCAGCGCCTGATCCACACCGTCGCTCTTTGTCTGCCATCACGTTCCGGAGAAACCATCCCATGAGCCCCGCCTCGCAGATCTACGCGAAGATCACCGGTCCCATTGTCATGGTCGGCTTCGGCTCTATCGGCAAAGGCACGTTGCCGCTGATCGAGCGGCATCTCGATTACGACAAGTCGCGCGTCACCGTGATCGATCCCAAGGACGAGGGCCGCAAGGCGCATTGCGAGAAGCACAATGTACGCTTCATCCAGAAGGGCGTGACCAAGGACAATTATCGCGAGTTGCTGACCCCGCTGCTCACCGAAGGCGGCGGTCAGGGCTTTTGCGTCAATCTTTCGGTCGACACCGGCTCCACCGACATCATGGAGCTCTGCAACGAACTTGGCGCCCTCTACATCGACACCGTCAACGAGCCCTGGCTCGGCTTCTATTTCGATGCTTCGAAGGGCCCGGAAGCGCGCTCCAACTACGCTCTTCGCGAAGTGACGCTGGCCGCCAAGAAGGCGCGCCCCGCGGGCTCCACGACGGCCGTTTCCTGCTGTGGCGCCAATCCTGGCATGGTCTCCTTCTTCGTCAAGCAGGCGCTGCTCAACGTCGCCGCGGATCTGAAGCTCAATGCCCCCAAGCCGAAGACCAAGGCCGAATGGGCGGACCTGATGCGGCAGGCCGGCGTCAAGGGCATTCACATCGCCGAACGCGACACCCAGCGCTCCAGGAACCCGAAAGAGCCTGACGTCTTCGTCAACACCTGGTCGGTGGAAGGTTTCCTGTCGGAAGGCGTGCAGCCCTCAGAGCTCGGTTGGGGCACCCATGAGAAATGGATGCCGGAGAATGCGCGGACCCACGAAGCGGGCTGCGGCGCCGCCATCTATCTGATGCAGCCGGGCGCCAACACGCGCGTGCGTACCTGGTGCCCGACCCGCGGCGCGCAGTATGGATTCCTCGTCACCCACAACGAGTCGATCTCGATCTCCGATTACTTCACGGTGCGCGACGCATCGGGCACCGCGATCTATCGGCCGACCTGTCACTATGCCTATCATCCGGCCGACGATGCCGTGCTCTCGCTGCATGAAATGTTCGGCCGCGCGGCGAAGATGCAGGAAAAGCACCACATCCTCGATGAGAACGAAATCGTCGACGGAATCGACGAGCTCGGCGTGCTGCTGTTCGGCCATGACAACAATGCCTATTGGTACGGATCGCAGCTCTCCATCGAAGAGACCCGCAGGCTTGCGCCCTACCAGAACGCCACCGGCTTGCAAGTGACCTCCGCCGTGCTCGCCGGCATGGTATGGGCGCTGGAGAATCCGAACGAAGGCATCGTCGAAGCCGACGAGATGGATTTCGAACGTCTCTTGGAAATCCAGCTGCCCTATCTCGGCCCGGTGAAGGGCTTCTACACCGATTGGACGCCGCTGACCGATCGTCCGGGACTGTTCCCGGAAGATATCGACACGAGCGATCCGTGGCAGTTCCGGAATATTTTGGTGCGGTGAGGGCTCTGCTGTCATGTCCGGCCTGTCCCGGGCATCGACGCACTTTCTTTCGCGGGACGCCAAGAACGTGGACGGCCGGGACAAGCCCACCCGTGACGCCGCAACTGGCTGTCGTTATTTCTCTTTGATCGGCGGCGCGATCTTCTCCGCAGGCGCGGCCGGCAGCGCGGGCTTGGTCGCCGCGCCTTGCGTCTGGGATTCGGGCCGTGCGGGCTCGGGAGCCGGCGTGGTCGGGCGATCACCGCCGGGCTTGGACTCCGCAGGCGTCTTGCCCTGATCGTCCGAAGGACTGCCCTGGAGCGGTGGCGTTGCCTGCGCCATCTGCATCCGGTTCTCGGCGCGAATCTGCGCCAGCGACAGGCCCGACACCACGACGCCCGCGGCGAACAGCGTGCAGGCGATCATCAGGTCGAGTTTCAGTCTGCGCTTGTCATTGCCTGTCATGTCGATCACCGCGTTTGTCCACGGGACCAACGAAATGGCCGCGCGCGGGTTCCGCGCTTGGCCGGGCGGGAACTGCACCCCTGCGCGCTAAAACGCCGCGCTTAATCCGTGGTGCTGACTTCCCAGGTGGCGTGGCGCACGCCCGGAAGGTGCTGGAGATCCGTCGCGACCGCGTTCAGCTCGTTCGGATCGACCGCGGTCGCTACCAGCTTTGCGACGATCTCCAGGATGTCCTCGCCGATCTCTACCAGGTCGATATCAGCGACCGAATATTTCGCGGCTTCCAACCTCTCGACGAGGCGGTCGCGCATGTCAGGCAGAGCGTCGGCCGCCACCGCCAGCTTGAAGTAATAGGTCGCCTCCAGTGCCCGCTCATTCAGCGGAATGCGGTTGATGGCATTGACCAGCGGACGCAGCAGTGTGTTTCCGGCAATGACGAACACGGTCAGCGCCGCGGCCTGCGCGACCATGTCGGCCCCGGCGCAGGAGCCGACCGCGGCGGAGGCCCACAGCGTCGCGGCCGTATTGAGCCCGCGCACGTCCATGCCCTGCTTCATAATGACACCGGCGCCGAGGAAGCCGATGCCGGAGACGACGTAGGAGATCACCCGCACCGCGCCGGCGGCGCCATCCAGATGCATGGCGAGATCGACAAAGGCGGCGGCGCCGACCGCGACCAGCACGTTGGTGCGCAGGCCCGCGGTGCGCTGGCGGTACTGCCGCTCGGCGCCGATCAGCGTCCCCAGCACGAAGGCCGTAAACAGGCTGATCAGCGTGTCTGCGAAATCGGCAATTTGGAATGTCGTCAGAAACCGCATGGCCCCCTATACGGCCGGGACCATGACAGATTAAAGCTCCAGCAGGCCGCCGTCCCCATTTTCATCCGCAAACGCCAGCAGCGTGCCTTTGGCGTTCCAGGCGAGCGCGGCCACCGGTGGCGTGCCGTTGCGGCGGACCAGGATCTCCGCGCCGTCCTCCAGCCGCACCATCAGCACGGTGCCGTCGCTGTAGCCGGCGGCAAGGATATCGTTCTTGGGGTGGCAGGCCACCACGGACACGCGGGCCTGCAGCGGCGCGAGCATGGCCGGCTCCTTGCCCATCGGACCGTCCTTGCTGGCGAACGGCCACAGGATGACGGCGTCGGCGCCCGAGGTCGCCAGGGCCTTGCCGCCGGCGCTCCAGGACATCGAGCGGACGCGGCCGGGATAGCCGGTCATGCGCATGTGCCTGTTATCGGCGAGCCGCCAGCCGTGCAGCGCCGCCTCGTGCATCGCGGTGACCAGGAACTTGTTGTCCGGGCTGAAGGTGACGGCGAGATGCGAGCCGGCCCACGGCAGGAATTCGGCTGTGGCAGCCATGTTGGGAAACCACAACGTCGCGCCGTTGTAATGTGCGATCGCAAGCCGCAGGCCTTTTGGCGCGAAGGCAAGCCCGCCGACGGTCGAGGGCACCTCGATCGACTTCTCCTCGTTCTTGCCGCTCTTGACGTTCGCCGTCTTGCCGGCCGACCAGGCTAAGGCGCCATCTGGATGCAGCGCCACCGCATCGATCCAGCGCCGTTTGGGGTCGGTGGCGAGCAGCGTCACCTCCCCCTTGGCATCGAGGGAGACGACCTTGCCGTCGTCGCCGCCCATGACGAGGCGCTTGCCGTCGGAGGCGGTCGAGAGAATGCCGCCGCTGTGCACGGCGACCGTGCTGATCTCGCCCTTGGGGTCGACCAGCGCGACTTTCTCCTCGCCGCCGACGAAGGCGGCCCGATCGGCGAGGAAATGCGCCGAGGTCACGCCCATGCCGAGCGCGATCGGCTTGACGCGGTCGGTGACGGAGACGATCGAGGCGGACTCGGGAGCCGGCGTAAACTCTTTCATCACGAGACGATGCAGCTCTCAAAACCCTTGCGGATGGCCTCTTCCGGCAGTTCGCGGCCGATGAAGACGAGGCGGCTCTCGCGCGGCTCACCCTCCTTCCACTTCCGCTGGTGGTTGCCCTCCAGCATCATGTGGACGCCCTGGAAGACGTAGCGGTCATCGTCATCGTGGAAGGCGAGGATGCCCTTGGAGCGCAGGATCTTGCCGCCCTCGACCTGCACCAGGTTCTGAAGCCAGGGCATGAACACGTTCGGATCGAGCGGCTTGTCGGTTTTCAACGACAGCGACTGCATGTCCTCGTCGTGGTAGTGCTTCAGGCCATGGCCGTGATCATGGTGATGATGATCATGGTCGTGATCATGATCATCGGCCTCAAGGAAATCCGGCTCGATGTCGAGGATGCGGTCGAGGTCGAACGCGCCGCGATCGAGCACGTCAGCTAGCGCCACCGAACAGCGCTCGGTGCGATGCAGCTTCGCATAGGGATTGATGGCGCGGATGCGTGCCTCGACCTCCGCGAGCTCGCCCTTGTTGACGAGATCGGTCTTGTTCAGCACGATCACGTCGGCGAACGCGATCTGGTTCTTCGCCTCGGGCGCGTCCTTCAGCCTGTCGGACAACCACTTTGCATCGGCGACCGTCACCACTGCGTCGAGCCGCGCGTTTTTCTGCACGTCCTCGTCGACGAAGAAGGTCTGGGCGACGGGCGCGGGATCGGCAAGGCCCGTGGTCTCGACGATGATGGCGTCGAACTTTCCCTTGCGCTTCATCAAGCCGTCCATGATGCGCACGAGGTCGCCGCGCACGGTGCAGCAGATGCAACCGTTGTTCATCTCGAACACTTCCTCATCGGCGCCGATGATAAGATCGTTGTCGATGCCGATCTCGCCGAATTCGTTGACGATGACAGCGTATTTCTTGCCGTGGTTTTCCGACAGGATGCGGTTCAAAAGCGTAGTCTTGCCGGCACCGAGATAGCCGGTCAGGACGGTCACGGGAATTTTTGGGGAGGTCACTTCAGACATAACAACTCCGGACTTCGGGCTTTCGCGCGACGCGAGGCGGGGTGGCCCCCTGCCCTAATGGTCAAGCGCGCTGATCAGGCTCTTTATATTGTGCCTGACCATGTCAATGTAAGTGGGTGCAGGCCCCTTTTCGCCGGTTAAACCGTCGGAAATCAGGGTCCCGCCGACCTTTGCGCCGGTCTCGGCCGCGATCCGCCGGATCAGCCGGTCGTCGCTGATATTTTCCAGGAATACAGCCGGGATTTTTTGGGCCTTGATCTGGCCGATGATCGCGGCGATGTCGCGCGCGCTGGGCTCGGTCTCGGTGGAGACGCCCAAGGGGGCGATGAACTGGATACCGTATTCGGCGGAAAAATAGCCGAAGGCGTCGTGGGTGGAGATCACCTTGCGCCGCTCCAGTGGGATTCTCGCCACGGCTTCGCGGACCTCACTGTCGAGAGTTTCGAGCGTTTCCAGATAGGCTTTGGCCCGGGCGCGGAAGAACGCCGCGTCATCCGGGGCAGCAGCGGCGAGCGCATTGGCGATGTCGGTGACGTAGATCTTGGCATTGGGGATGGACTGCCAGGCGTGCGGATCTGCGGCCGAACCCAATTTCAGGGGCGTGATACCGGCGCTTGCAGTCACGACCGTCGCCTTGCTGCCCGAGGACTGCACGAGCCGCGGCAGCCATCCCTCGAGGCCGAGCCCGTTGACGACGACGAGCTTTGCATCGGCGATCCGCTTCGCATCGCTCGGCGCAGGCGTGTAGACGTGGACGTCGCTGTCGGCGCCGACCAGCGTGGTCAGATTGATCCTGTTACCGCCGACATTGCGGACGAAATCGGCCAGGATCGAGAAGCTCGCAACCACGTTGAGCCGCTCGGCGGCGTGCAGCGGCGAGGCGATCAGCAACAGCACGCAAAGCAGGATGAGCCGCATCGTCACGCTTCCAGATGCCGGCCGGGAAACAATTGCCGGACGATGCCGCCAACGCGGCCGAACAGGACGGAGGCCACGTAGAGCACCGTCGCCACCAGAATGATCGCAGGGCCCGACGGCACTCGGGTCTGGAACGACAGCACAAGGCCGGCATAACCCGAGACCGCGGCAGCCATCACGGCGATGCAGATCATGGCGGTGAGATCACGCGACCAGAATCGCGCAATGCCGGCCGGCAGGATCATGAGGCCGACCGCAAGCAGCGTGCCGAGCGCCTGAAAGCCGTTGACGAGGTTGATCACGACGAGCGCGAGGAAGGCGAGATGCGCAGGGCCCCCGGCGCGGCTCACCGTGCGCAGGAACAAGGGATCGACGCTCTCGATCACCAGCGGGCGGTAGATCACCGCCAGCACGAGCAGCGTCACAGTGGCGTTGAAGGCCACCACCAGCAGCGTCTGGTCGTCCATGGCGAGAATGTTGCCGAACAGCACATGCAACAGGTCGATATTGGTGCCCTTGATCGAGACGATGGTGACGCCGAGCGCCAGCGAGGCCAGATAGAAGGTGGCCAGCGAAGCGTCCTCCTTCAGCCCGGTCGAGCGCGCGACCACACCGGCGAGGATCGCGACCGCAAAGCCGGCGATCAGGCCGCCGGCGGTCATCGCGAACAGGTTGAGCCCGGAGAGCAGGAAGCCGACGGCGGCGCCCGGCAGGATCGCATGTGCCATGGCATCGCCGACGAGGCTCATCCGCCGCAGCATCAGGAACACGCCGATCGGCGCGCCTGCCAGCGACAGTGCGATCACGGCGGCGAGTGCCCGCCGCATGAACTCGAATTCGGTGAACGGACCGATCAGCGCGTCATAGGTCATTTGCAATCACGCCGCCTGCGACCGCCCGTCGTCGCCCGCGCAGGCCGCCGCGCTGTCGTCGAAAGCCTCGCACATCCGCATCGCGACCATCAGGTTTTCCGGCGTCAGCACCTCGGCCGTCGGCCCCCAGGCCACGGGGCCGCGCGCCAGCACCAGTGTCTCGCTGAAATGGGTACGCACCATCTCCATGTCGTGCAGCGCGGCCAGCACGGTGCGGCCCTCGGTGTGCCAATCCTTCACCAGCGCGAGCAGATCGGCCGTGGTCTTGCTGTCGATGGCGTTGAAAGGCTCGTCGAGCACGATCAGGCTCGCGTCCTGAAGCAGCACCCGGGCAAACAGCACGCGCTGCATCTGGCCGCCGGAGAGCGTGCCGATCGGACGGTTCTCGAAACCGTTGAGGCCAACGGCGGCGATTGCGCGCAGGATTTTGTCCCGCGCAGCCTTGCCGATGCCGCCGAACAGGCCGGTCCCGCGCCACAGCCCGGTGCCGACGAAATCGAACACCGAGATCGGAAAGCTGCGGTCGATCTCGGCGCTCTGCGGCAGGTAGGCGATGTCCCTGCTGTCGAGGCCGCCCAGATGGATGCTGCCGTCGAGCGGCTTGAGGATGCCGACGATGCCGCGCAGCAGCGTCGACTTGCCGGCGCCGTTCGGGCCGATCACTGCGACGAGCGCGCCGGATGCGACCTCGCCATTGAGATGGTGCACGGCCGGATGCCGGTCATAGCCGAGCGTGACATTGTGGAAGTGTAGCGCCGCCATGGTCACCTCATCGCCAGAAAGACCATGCCCCAGAGCACCGCGCAGACGGCGAGCGCGGCCGCGAGGCGGCCGGCCATGGTCATGCGCAGGATCGACCACGGGGCCGCCTGGGCCGGATGCGGCGAAGCGGGATCATGGACATGGGCATGGGTGTGGTCGTGCCCGTGCGAATGCACGTGGTCGTGGGAGTGGTCGTGGTGACGGGCGTGAGACACGGCGGGAACCATGGCAGGACGTTATATTATAACATTTCGTCTGTCCACGCCGGGCTCAAGGCTTGCCGATCAGCATGGCGATGGCGGCCGCCACGAACGGGAACGGCATCGATACGGCGCAGCGGAACCAGACGAAACGGGCCGGCATGAACGGGATCTCCACAGGATCACCCTTTGGAACGCGAACAGGGCCCAGGCAACGACATAGGCAACCACCTGGGGCACCCCGCCGCCCGACTTCAGCGCCACCGTGCCGATGGAGAAGCCGATGACAGGTCCGCCCGGCGTGGCGGCACCGGCGACCACAGCAGATGCGACCCCGAGCCAACCGCTGTCCGGCCCGAGCCAGCCGGTGATCACCTCCTGCGGGATGATGGCGGCGATGTAGCCGGCGCCGATCACTCCCAGCGCGATCCGCGGCACGATGTTGATGAAGTCCATCGAGCCTTCGCGCAGCGAAGCCTTGAACACGGCAGGGCCGCGGCGGAAGGCGATCAGGCCGACGCCGAACACCGAACTCCACAACAAGATGTCGATCAGAAACGCGGCGCTCACGTCTCGTCATCCTTCGTGATCGGCTTCGGATAGAGCCGGACATAGACGAAGCGGCCGAGCGCGCCGGCAAGCACCGGCAGCGGCAGCGAGATCACGATCCGCCACAGCGTGAAATCGGTGCCCATGATCGGGATTTCCCACGCCACAGCCCGACCGTAGCCGATCAGGGTCCAACTCACGACCATGGCGATGGTGGCTCCGAAATCGGCGCCGACCGCGAGCAGCGCGCTCGCGACCGGATAGGCGGTGAAGGGACCGCCCGGCAGGATCGCGCCGAAGGCGGTGCCGATCAGAAGCCCCATCAGGCCGGATTTCGGCCCGAGCGAGCGCGAGACTTTTTCATGCGGCAGGATCTCCGAGATGAAGGCGCCGAGCAGACAGCCGGCCAGCACGCGCGGCAGGATGCCGCCGAATAGCGAAAGGTCGTGTGTGAGAATGTCGAGAACACCGCCCGTGCCGTCACGCCGCCAGACCAGAGCGGCGCTCACCACCACCAGGACCGCGATGATGATGGTCGACCAGCCGATCGGCTTGCGCACACGCCCAGGCCGCGGCTCGGAGTCCGCGTCCTCGGCAGACGCCGGGACTTTCGGGGAAGGTTCTGACAAACGGGCTTGGGTCGGATCGAGGGGATGCCCGTCCTGATTAGGGGCGCCGTCCTCACGATGCAAACATTAGCGCGGCGGGCGCGTTGCGTGCCCTGCGCAGGGCCATGCGAGACGCCAACGAATTCCGCAGAGCAGACGAATTCCGCACAGCAAAAAGGCGGCCGCGCATGCGACCGCCTTGTCTGTCATTCCGGGACGCACGAAGTGCGAACCCGGAATCTCGAGATTCCGGGTCTGGTGCTGGCGCACCATCCCGGATAACGAGGTGAGACCTTACGCCTTCTCAAACAGGGACTCGACGTATTCCCAGTTCACGAGGTTCTCGACGAACGCCTTGAGATAGTCCGGACGGCGGTTGCGATAGTCGATGTAGTAGGAGTGCTCCCAGACGTCGCAGCCGAGGATCGGGGTGGCGCCGTGCACCAGCGGATTCTCGCCGTTCGGGGTCTTGGAGATCTCAAGCTTGCCGTTCTTGACCTGGAGCCAGCACCAGCCGGAGCCGAACTGGCCGACGCCGGCCGCCTGGAAGTCGGTCTTGAACTTCTCGAAGCCGCCGAGGTCCTCGTTGATCTTCTTCTCGAGCTTGCCCGGCAGCTTGGTGCCGCCGCCATTGGGCTTCATCCAGCTCCAGAAATGAATGTGATTGTAGTGCTGGCCGGCATTGTTGAACACCGCGGGGTTCTTGCCGAACGAGCCCTTGACGATCTCTTCAAGGGATTTGCCTTCCCATTCGGTCCCCTTGAGCGCGTTGTTGCCGTTGGTGACGTAGGCCTGATGATGCTTGTCGTGATGATATTCCAGCGTCTCCTTCGACATGTACTGGCCGAGGGCGTCATAGGCGTAAGGGAGGGGGGGCAGCGTAAAGGTCATGGCTTCTTGTCCGCAACTGGTGGGGAACGAGTTCTAACGGTCACCCCTTATAGAAGGTTCCGTCGCCGTTAAATACCGCCAATTTGCGAATATGCGTGAGGCGGACGCTTGGCACGATTGCAAAAATCGTCGCAGCACGGGCATTCGCACGGCTGGGTGCCCTGGTACAAAATATCATTGCCTTTGAGGCGCTTATCGCAGAACGAATGCTTCGACCGCGAAAGAGAAAGTCATGAGCATCGAAATCGACATTCTGAACGGCGACGCCTCGTGGCCGATCGCGGAGCCGCTGCACCAGGCGGTCTGGGGCCCGCACATGGTTGCGGATAAGCCCTGGGCTTATGTCAAATGGGCCAATGCCGATCTCCGCGTGCTGATCGAAACGCCCGAGGATGGTCTCGTCTGCCATGTCGGCGTCTACTTCCGAACCGTCACCTGGAACGGGCAGAAGGTCCATGTCGGCGGCATCGGCGGCGTCTGCACCCGCGAGGACCGGCGCGGCCGCGGCTATGCCACCATGGCGATGGACGCAGCGGTGCACACCATGCGCGCCAACGAGGCGGTGCGCTTCGCGCTGTTGTTCTGCGAGCCGCACAATTTCGCGTTCTACGAGGCACGCAGATGGCAGCCCTTCAAGGGCGAGGTCTATTGCGAGCAGCCGGAGGGCCGAATCCGCTTCGACTACATGGCACCCTACGTCTTCGACATCGTCCGCGCGCCGACGCTGGGCACCATCGACCTATGCGGCCTGCCGTGGTGAGCCCTGCGTGAGCGAGGGCTGCGCCGGCCGCCTCACGCCTATAATATGTCAGCCATCATTTAAAATCCCGCCCGGTGAACATGACGATCGACGCCTCTGCAGACGCCGTCCCGCCGATTGCGCCGGTCGTCTCCCCCATCGCCAGCCTGCTGACGGCGCCGATCCTGCCGACATTGCTGCGGCTCGCGATCCCCAACATGATCGCGATGGTCGGCAGCACGCTGGTTGCGATCGCCGAGACCTCCTATATCGGCCGGCTCGGCACGATCCCGCTCGCCGCGATCGCGCTGGTGTTTCCATTCGCAATGCTGACGCAGATGATGAGCGCGGGCGCGATGGGTGGTGGCGTCTCCTCCGCGATCAGCCGCGCGCTCGGGGCGGGAGATCGCGACCGCGCCGCGACGCTCGCGCTGCATGCGGCCATCATCGGCCTCTGCGGCGGGCTGTTCTTCACAGTGATGATGCTCGTGTTCGGCCGCTCGTTCTTTGCGCTGCTCGGGGGCCGCGAGCGCGTGCTCGAGGAGGCCAGCGGCTATTCGCAGGTGCTGTTCTCCGGCGCGGTCGCGATCTGGCTCGTCAACACGCTGGCCTCGGCGATCCGCGGCACCGGCGACATGCGTCTGCCTTCGATGACGCTGATCGGGGCGAGCGTGCTCCAGGTCGCGCTCGGCGGCACGCTGGGCCTCGGCCTGTTCGGCGTGAAGCAGTTCGGCATGCCGGGCGTCGCGAGCGGCCAACTGATCGCGTTCAGCTGCGCCGCGGTCTTTTTGCTCTGGTATCTCTTGTCCGGCCGCAGCCGGTTGCAGCTCGACGTCCGCGCCTTCCATTTCGACCGGGCGATGTTCCTGGACATTCTCAAGGTGGGCGCGGTGGCCTGCCTGTCGCCGCTCCAGACCGTGCTCACCATTCTGATCTTCACAAAAATCCTCGCGACCTTCGGCACCGAGATGCTGGCCGGCTACGGCATCGGGTCGCGGCTGGAATTCCTGCTGATCCCGATCACCTTCGCCTTCGGCATCGCATCGGTGCCGATGGTCGGCATGGCGATCGGTGCCGGACATTTGAAGCGCGCGCGGCGCGTGGCCTGGACCGCGGCCGCCGCCTCCGGGCTCACGGTCGGCCTGATCGGCCTCGTGATCGCGCTCGATCCGTCGCTATGGGTCGCGCTCTTCACACGGGATCCCGGCGTAACCGCCGCTGCCTACAGCTATTTCTACTGGGCAGGTCCGGCTTTCGTGTTCTTCGGCATGGGCGTATCGTTGTATTTCTCCTCACAAGGCGCGGCGCGCGTCGGCGGGCCCGTGCTCGCCTCCACGGCGCGGCTCCTGATCGTCGCGGTCGGCGGCGTCAGCCTCATGATGGTGCAGGCGCCGGCCTGGACCTTGTTCGCTCTGGTCGGCGGCGCCATGGTCGTGTTCGGGCTGTCGACTGCCGCCTCGGTCGCCTTCGTGCGCTGGGGCAAATGAGCGCAGGCGAATAGGCGCAGGCAATAAGCGCGGGAATGTGATTCTATCCAGCGTTGCACTATCCTGCCGGCCTGCTATGGGAGGCGCCTTCATTTTCGGGGCACTCTCCATGTTCAGCAAATTCGCGCTTCCCTTCGTCGTCCTGGCTGCACTGCTTGGCGCAACGAGCGCCCAGGCGCAGAGCGCCGACGGCACGTGGCTCACCCAGGCAGGCGATGCGCGCGTGAAGATCAGCAGATGCGGCGGTGGCATCTGCGGCCACATCGTCTGGCTGCGCGAACCCTATGACACCGCGACCGGCCAGGCCGCGACCGACAGCAAGAATCCCAATCCCGCGCTCGCGAGGCGTCCGATGATCGGCCTGCCATTGTTCAGCGACATGCAGCCGTCAGCTCCGAACAAATGGTCGGGCCAGATCTACAATGCCGATGACGGCAGCACCTATGCGAGCAGCGTCACGGTGACTGGCGCGGATTCGTTGCGGGTCGAAGGCTGCGTCGGCGCACTCTGCGGCGGCGAGACCTGGACGCGCGCGGGACGCTAGCGGTTCACGCCACCATCGCCTTCAACGCCGTGGCAGCCGAAGCATAGCCGCCCCGCGCGCCGTCGATGAAATGGACGTGATCACTGCGCAGCGCCGAGGGCGTGAAGCAGGTCATCATCGCCGCGTCCTGCTGGTAGAGGCCGTAGCGCACGATGCCATCGCGCGCGGCCGCAGCGAGACGATCGCTCAGCGCGCGTTCGAGCTCGGCCGTGCAGTCGAGGATCATGCGCAGTCCGTCGTCATATTTCCTGAAGTCCGAGTTCTCGACCACCTGACGCTTGTAGACGCTTGGCACGAAGCCGCCGACCTTGATGTCGAAGCGCATGATCAGATAGGCGAACAACGTGTAGGCCAGGACGGTGGCGCGGCGCACGAGCAGAGGGCCGCCGCGCTTGGTGCGGGCTTCATAATCCAGCCCCTGCGGCGGCCATTTCAGCGGCGGCCCCTGCGCAGGCACTGGACGGCCGCCATCCGGACTGCGCTCGACGAGATGGATGACGTCCTCGATCACCTTGCGGAAAGCCAGCGGGTCAGCGCCGCGCGCCGGCATCACCAGCACCGACAGAATCAATCCGCGTGACGCAGGCATTACCTCGAAGCGGCAGGACAGGCCGGAGAGATCGGGCTGCGTACCGTTTGGCGCTTCAGCCACCGCGAACTCGCCGCGCTTCATCGCGGCGTCCGCCCAGGCCAGGCCGCCGCCGGAGAACATCGCATGGGACAGGTTCGCCGACGGACCGAAGCGTGCGACGCGTACGTCGAGGCCCTGCGCACGGATGGCACTGACCGGCACCAGGGCGACGCGCATCTTCAGATCGAGCTCCTCCCGTACCCAGGTCGCGGTTGCCGCCAGCGCGTCGCGGGCAAGTTCGAGATCGTGAGGCGCGACCGCAAAGCTCGCTCCATCGCCGCCGAACACGAAAGGGAATTCGCGCCCCTCCAACGCGTTCGTCACCGCCGCGATCACGGCGGCGCCGGCCATGTTGACCGCTTTGTAGCGCTGCGCCGCGATCGCCTTGGTGGAATCGACGATGTCGGCAACGCCGATGCTCCAATTGTCCGGCAGCGGCGAATACAGCACCGGATCCATCAGGCTGGTGAAACCGCGGAAGACCGGAATGCCGCTGTAAAAGGATTCGCCTGATGTCATCGGGAGATGCCGGATGGTTGGGATGGCACGTTGCAAAACAGGTACGCGGCAGGACCGATCCGGGTTCGCCGGCCGGTCTCGCCGCGACGTCCCGATCATTGGTCAAATGGAGCTGAACAACAAGCTCGCACCGCGATGCAATGCCGCACTTTGATCGACATCAACAGCGCATCGCAAATAGTGTTTACTCTTGATCTATCGAAAATGATTGCCGTACGCCGGCATACGGGCCTCGACCGCAATCGGTGAAGATGCCGGAAAGGCTGACCGCCACCGTCGCTGATTGATTTGCCGAAGACCTTGAAGCACCGGACGTGAGCGGCTAGTGCAGCTTCTCGTCCTGACGCTTGCGCAAGACATCGAGAGAGGCGTCATGACAGCCGATCAGATGCACGAATTGCTGCGGATACATCTCATGGCCGTTGCCACCGGAATTCTGATGCGTCATCGGCGGACAATGGCCGTCATCGGACGTCGCGCGGGATTGCTCCGTCTGGCCCTGATTTGAAGCGGTCATGTCAGGCATGGTCATGGACTGCTCCCCCTGTCGGTTAGGGCAGATCGATTGACGTAACCCAACCGGTTGCGAGCATCTTACGACCACGTCCGGTGAATTGAAATTGGGCCGGATCAACTCTACGGCGGCAGCGGAGTTCCACTTAGGCCGTATTCCCCGCGTCGATCGTGAACACGGTGCCAGTGACGTTGCGCCCGCCCTCGCCGAGCAGATATTCCACCATGCGCGCGACGTCCTCGGTCTCCGGCAGGCGGCGCAGCGCGCTGCGGCCGGCGATCCGCTTGCGTCCCTCGTCGGAGAGATTGTGCGTCAGCTCCGTGTCGATGAAGCCCGGCGCGATCGCGTTCACGGTGATGCCGAGCTTGCCGACCTCGCGCGCCAGCGAGCGGGTGAAGCCGGTGGCGGCGGCCTTGGTGGCGCCATAGACCGAGAGGCCGTTATAGCCGGTGGTCGCGATGATGGATGAGATGTTGATGATGCGGCCGGCGCCATCGGCCATCATCTGCCGCGCCACGTATTTGGTGAGGATGATCGGCGACAGCACGTTGAGCTGCACCAGCGCCGCAATCTCGGAATTGTGCATGGTCGCGAGCAGGCCTTCGGTGCCGAGGCCGGCATTGTTGACGAGGCCGTAGATCGGGCCGAATTCGTCGCGGATGAGCTTTGCGAACGCCGGGATCGCATCGATCACGGCGAGATCGCAGGCGCGGAAATGCAGGCGTGCTTCGGACGCCGCGATCCCGGCCTTGAGCTCCTCGCTCTCGCGCCGTGCGGCCGCAATCACGTTGAAGCCTGCGCCGGCGAGGCGCCTTGCAATCGCAAGGCCGATGCCGCGGCTGCCGCCGGTGACCAGAACGTTATGCATCGGTGCGCGCCAGTTTGCCGGCCGGAGTGACATCGAGCGCCTCGACGAAGCGGATGACCGCCGGCACCTTGTGTGAGGCGAATTGCGCGCGGCACTGATCCAGAATCTGGTCGCGGATCTCTTTCGTGCGCGCAGGATCGCAGCCGTCGGCGAGAATCACGTCGGCGACAACGATGCCGCCGGTGATCGGGCTGCGGCGGGATTTGGCCCGTGACATCCGCACGTCGGGATGGCGGTTGATCACGGCCTCGATCTCCTCGGGGTGAACCTTCAGCCCGCCGATATTGATGATGCCGCCGCGGCGGCCGATGAAATAATAGCGATCGCCGCGCAACTCAACGATGTCGCCGCTGTCGACAAAGCCGTCCGCGTCGGTGAGCGCGGCAGCGTCGCGGCCAATGTAAGCATGTGCGGTGCGCGTCGAGCGAATGCGCAGCGAGCCGTCGACCACCTTCATCTCGACGCCATTGCGGTTGCCGAGATAGTTGGCCGGAAAGCCCTCAAGCCCGTCATTGACAGCAAAGCCGACGCCGGCCTCGGTCGAGGCATAGGCATGACCGACCGAGGCATTGGGAAATGCCGCCTTCAGGCCGTCCAGCACCGCCTGGTCGGCGATCTCGCCGGAGAGACGGACGTAGGCCGGCGCGAACTGTGTCGTCGAGCCGCTCATCAGGAGCTTGCGCCAGTGCGAGGGCGTGCCGGAAATATGGGATACGCCGCGCGCGTTCAGCCGCGCGACGTGATCGGCCAACGCCTCATGCGGATCCGACAGTACCATGGAGCCGCCGGAGAGGATGGCGCGGAGGAAGATTTGCAGGCCGCCATAGCGGCGGATGTCGTAAAACGTCGCCCATACCGGCGCAGGCCCGCGCGGCGGACCTTCGGCGACGATCGCGCCGGTGAGAGCTTCCAGCGTATGGCCGACGATCTTTGGCACGCCCGAGGTGCCCGAGGTGAGCATCAGCCATTCCGTGGCACGTTCGGTCTTCGCCGGCGCGGCCGCTTCGAGCGGCAATTTCGCCGTGACGATGAGCGCGACATCGGTGCTGGTCCAGCCATCGTCGTCGTCGGCGACGACAGCATCGATTCCGGCATCCGCGATCAACGTGTCGAGATACGCCGGATTGAGATCGGGCGGGCACAACAGCATGCGACGGGCGATGCCGTCGAGCTCGATCATGGCAAGGCCCGACCGGAGCTGGTCGGATAGCTTGAGGAGCACGCAGCGGCCGGACAATTCGCGCAGGCAGCCACCCAGGACGGTGTGCGACAGGATGTCCGTCAGCGACACAACTTGGTGCGCGTCCGAGAGCGTGCGGCCCTTCAGCTCCGCGCCGAGATGGTCGCGAAGCGCAAAGATCTCACGCGGGGACATTTTCGTAGGCCCGCACGAAATCGCCCACGGTGGCGGGGAACGCTGCGTCCTCGGAAATGGTGAAGGGGTCGACGCCGGTCTCGTCCTCGAGGCGCGCGACCAGGATCGCGAAGGCGAGCGAGTCGAAGCCCGTCTCGTGCAGGGACAGATCGTCCGAGAGTGCGGGAAGCGTGACGTGCTGCTCCTTGGCGATCTGCTGGATCGCTTCAATGACCTTAGACCTTACCGACATGGCTGGCTCGCTTGTTGTTATCGATCGTTCGCGTTGCGGCGGCTCTTGCTGACCGCCTCCCCATCACCGCCTGTTTACCCGACAGAAGTAAATGGCTTCTTGGACAATTCAGATAAAATTGGACCTATCTGCGCATTTTCGCAGCGTTACAGCCTGATCGTGCCGTTCACGATTTGCGCATAGGCCTCGGCGTCGAGCGCGACATAGGCGCCGGATTTCGGGTCCAGCATGAACAGCGGATCCGCTATCGCGTCCGGATCGAAGCCGTCGCGCGCGAGGTCGCCCTTCTTCTGCTTGAAGGTCTCGGTCGCGTCGATCTCGCAACAGATGCGGATGAAAGCGGGGCGGGCATAGGGCGGCAGGCGCTGTCCCAGATGCGCGGGCAGCGCGGCGATGTCAAAGCCCTCGTTCACGACAAGCGCGCTCATGCCGGCGCGACCGTCAGTGCCGGGGATGCCGACACCGTAGGTGGTGGCATCGATCACGCCGGTGAAATCGCGCACGGCATCGTTCACCTCCGACGCCGCGACGTTCTCGCCCTTCCAGCGGAAGGTGTCGCCGATGCGGTCGACGAAGTGGAAGAAGCCCTTGTCGTCGAGCCGCATCAGGTCGCCGGTGCGGAACCAGGCATCGCCGCGGGCAAAGACGCCGCGCAGGATCTTCTTCTCGGTCTCGCCCGCGTCGGTGTAGCCCTCGAAACGGCCGCCGCCCTGGTCCGCGGTACCGATGCGGCCGATCGCTTCACCGGTCTCACCGCGGGCGCAGGCGATGCAAAAGCCTTCTTCGTTGCGTAGCGGCGCGCCGCTGTCGGGGTCGAGCTTGATGAGGCTCGCGGGAAAGCGGTGCGCGAGCAGCGGTGGAATGCGGCCGATCGCGCCGGGCTGCCCCTCGACGTTGAACAGCGAGAAATTGCCTTCGGTCGCCGCATAGAATTCGAGAATGCGGGGAATGGAAAAGCGCGCCTGAAAGTCTTCCCAGATGTCGCCACGCAGGCCGTTGCCACAGACGAGCCGCAGACGATGCGCGTTCTCATATTCCGACGGCGGCGCCTTGAGCAAATAGCGGCAGAGCTCGCCAATGTACTGGAACAGCGTGCAGTCATGCCGGACGATGTCGGACCAGAAATGCGAAGCCGAAAACTTCTCCGCAATCACCACCGACCCGCCGGCAGCCAGCATGCTGCAGGGCGCGACAATGCCGCCGACCGAGTGGAACAGCGGCAGGCAATCGTAGAGCCGGTCCTGCGGCGTCGCCCCGGTGAGGCCGGCGAACCAAAAGCTCCAGTTGAGGATGCGGCGGTGGCTGATGCTGGCGGCCTTCGGCAGGCCGGTGGTGCCCGAGGTATAGATCAGCAGCGCGCGGTCATCGATGGTGACGTTGCCATATTCGTCCGGCGAGAGCGCTCCATCGTCGAACGCGGCCAGCGCCACGTCGATCGCGCGTTCGCCGCGGGCATCGCCGTGGGTCCAGACTTTTGCTTCGGTCTTCAGATACGGCGCGGCGCTATCCAGCATCCGCGTCAGCTCATGCGCAACGATGACATGCGACGGCTTTGCGACATCGATGCAATGCGCGAGCGATTGCCCAACGAGTTTGGTGTTGATCAACGCGGCCACGCCGCCGACACGGCCGATGCCGAGCCAGGCCGCGACATAGTCGATGCCGTTCGGCATGATCAGAGCAACGGTGTCGTCCTTGGCAATTCCAGCCGAGCGCGCCCAGCGCGCATAGCGGTTGATCCTCTTCGACAGACCTTCGTAGTCGAGAGTGGCCTCGTCCGTGACCAGCGCTGCGCGATCGGGCTGGCGTCGCGCCCAATCGTCGACGACGTCAGCGAACAGACGGCCCGGCAGAGTCTCGATCCGCGCGGTGAGCTCGATCGCCTTCAGCCAGATTTTCGAAGCTGAGGGCGCGCGCGCGACTTTCGGTTGCTCAATGACACTGGTGGTCATGCCGTTCATTCTCTCAGGCCGTGTGTGCTGATCCAGCAGCTTAGACCTGCGAGCCTGCCCAGATGTTAAGAGACAGGGTAAACCCGGTTAGTACGGGATTAACGCTAGTGACCCTTGATCAAGCCGGAGGGATCGGCGGCATGCCGATGGCCGAGACGATCGCTAGCGCAGGTGGTCGAGTTGCCGGGGTTCAGGAAGTGTAGCGGTAAGCCCCAGGCGAGGCGGAGCGGCGATACGCCCGGCGCTAACCGTTTAGCCTGTAACGCGGGCGCGAGGCCGGGGCGTTGACAGGATAGTACGGATTAAGGTCGCAGGTCGCGGCGCGGCCCGACGCCGTGGCGCGGCACTGCGGTATCGAGATGAAGGAACAGTCGTACCACTCCCCGCCCCCGCCGTTCGCGCCGGAATAGACGTGCATGCAGATGGGATAGCGGGGGTCGAAGGTCTGCGCATGCAGCGGCGCAGCCGCCAGCATGGCACCGAAAGTCATGATCAGGCCGAGTGAGTGGCGCATGAAGACAGTCCCCAGAGGTCGCATCGTGGAAGCGCTAGTGCACCTTCTTGTGGCGGCGGCGCGGCGGCGGCGGTTCATCGAAGGCGTAATAAGGATTGACGTCGCAGCTGGCCGAGCGGCCCGACGCCGTGGCGCGGCATTGCGGCAGCGAGGTGAACGAGCAGTCGAAATAGTCACCGCCGCCACCGGTGAAGCCGCCGGGCGTATAGACGTGCATGCACACCGGGTATCGCGGATCATAGGTCTGGGCGCCGGCATCTGACGCGCCCAGCACCGTGACGACCGCGATGAGCATCAAGATTGACAGGCGCATGGCGAAATCCTCGATTTGGTCAGGCGCGCCGGCGCGGATGCCAGCCGCCTCATATGGCATAACACCACGCAAGAGGCGACTGTTCCCAGGGACAGATGACGGCAAGGTGAGTGGAGCAAGCTAGCCGCCGAGCCCCTGCAGCACGAGACGGTTCAGCCTCGCCGCAAACGCCGCCGGATCTTCCGGCAATTCGCCGTCCAGGATCTGCGCCTGTTCGAGCAGGAGCAGACTGAGATCATCGACCACCTTCGAGCCCGCCTGCGCCTTGGTGATCGCGCCCACCATCGGATGGCGCAGATTGATCTCGAGGATCGGCTTGGTTTTCATGCCGCGATTCTGCTGCGCCAGGATGCGCTCCAGTTCGCGACTCGGGCCCTGGCTGTCGGCGACGAGACACGAGGCGGAGCTGGTGAGCCGCGTCGAGGCCTTGACGTCGCTGACGCGCTCGCCGAGCGCCGCCTTGATCACCGCGATAGTAGCGGCTTCATCCGCCTCAGGCTCATCCTTTTTCGCCTCGTCCTTGTCGTCGACGCGCGGGATCAGGTCGAGGTTGAGATCGCCCTGGCTCAGCGATTTCAGCGGCTTGCCCTCGAATTCCGAGGGCATCGAGGTCCAGAAGGCGTCGACGGGATCGGACAGCAGCAGCACCTCGATGCCGCGCGCGGTCGCGGCCTCAAGCCGCGGATTGGACTTCAGCCGCTCGATGCTGTCGCCGACGAGATAGTAGATCTCGGTCTGGTTCGGCTTGAAATCGGCGATCACCTGCTTCAGCGACCGCTTCTCACCCGACGTCGTGGTAAAGCGCGACAGCGCCAGCAGCTTTTCACGACGTTCGAAATCCTCGTAGATGCCTTCCTTCAGCACGGCGCCAAAGGCATCCCAGATCTTGGCGAAATTCTCCGGATCCTTCTCGGCGAGGCTTTCGAGCTCGGACACAACGCGGGTCGCCACGGCTTTGCGGATCTGCGCGAGCTGCGGATTGTTCTGGAGCATCTCGCGGGAGATGTTGAGCGGGAGATCCTCACTGTCGACGACGCCACGGATGAAGCGGAGATAGCCCGGCAACAGATCGGCATCATCGGTGATGAAGACGCGGCGGACGTAAAGCTTGACGCGGCCCTTGCGGTTCGGCTCGAACAGGTCGAACGGTTTCGTCGATGGCGCGAACAGCAGCACGGCGTAGGAATATCGGCCCTCGGCGCGGTAATGCAGCGTCATCGCGGGATCATCGAAGGCGGAGGCGATCTGCTGATAGGCCTTCTTGTAGTCGTCTGCGGTCAGCTCGGATTTCGAGCGCTGCCACAGCGCGCTTGCCGAATTGATCTGGCGCGGCTCGCCCTCACCAGGCACGAGCTCGATGGGAAACAGGATGTTGTCGGAATAGGCACCGACGATGCGCTCGATCTCGTAGGTCTCGAGGTATTTTTTGGCGTCGTCCTTCAGGTGCAGGACGATCTCGGTGCCGCGCGCCACGCGTGCCGCGTCCTCGTCGCTGGCACGGGCGATCTCGAACCCGGAGCCGCCGGAGGACGTCCAGCTCCAGACGTCACTCTCACCGGCACGGCGGCTGATCACGACGATCTTCTCGGCGACCATGAAGGCGGAATAGAAGCCGACACCGAACTGACCGATCAGGCCAAGGCCGTCCTTGGCTTCCTTCAGCTTCGACACGAACGCCTTGGTGCCGGAGCGGGCGATGGTGCCGAGATGATCGATCAGCTCCTGGCGCTCCATGCCGATGCCATTGTCCGCGACCGTGAGCGTTCCGGCTGTCTTGTTCGGGATGATGCGGATCTTGAGCGCGTCGCCCTCACCCAGCAGCGCCGGACTTGCGATCGCCTCGTAGCGCAGCTTGTCGCAGGCATCGGAGGCATTGGAAATGAGTTCGCGGAGGAAGATATCGGTTTCCGAATAAACAGAGTGCACCATGAGGTGCAGCAGTTCGGAAACTTCGGCCTGGAAAGGCTGCGTATGCACAGCCGTATCTAACGTCGTCATGCGCTTACCCGGTCAAATCAAAGGGAGGAACCCGGATATAGCGCGACGACACGGCGGATCAAGAGGATGTGAAGGGGCGCGGCAGAGCCTGCCTTGACTGGACGAATGCCCAGATCAGGTCACGCAGCGGCCGGGCTGGAGCAGCTTGGCGATCTCGGTCAGAGAGCTGACCATCGGCTCGCAGGCGATCGTCGGCTTGCTGCGCGCCTTCTGCAGGCTCTGATTCTGGTTTTGGAGCAGCACCGGCGGCTTCGCATTGCCGGTCTCGATCACCGCCGGCACCCGCAGCAGCACCGACGTATCGGCAAGGTCATTCAGTCGCATCGACACGGTTCGGGTCGGAACCGGTGCCGGCTTGATCTCGCCAAGGCGGTCGGCCTTGCCGGTTCGGTTGACGTTGTGGCTTGGCGCGTAGTTGGTGCTGTGGCTGGGAATATCGGCGACGGCCTGCCAGCGGTCGGCCAGATCGTGGCCGGAGGCCAATTGCACCGCGCCCAGCGTTGCGGCAATCGCGACGGCGCCTAAAAATGCCTTTTGAGTCTGTGACATGGCTGTCGATCCCTCGCCCCATGGCGATCGCGGGAACAACGCTGACGAAGGATCAGGGGTTCTCGGCCGTCACGATCACTTAACCGTGTGCGAAAAAAGTCGCCGGCCGCGCAAAATATTTTGCAAGGCGTGGAACGACTTTCGCGGGCAGGAGTCGTCTCAGCAGCCGGCTATTCCCCCCTGCCCCATAAGCCGGCGACGTAGGGCGCGACTGTGGTGATGCCAGTCGCGCCTTACTTTTGTCTGGGGCTCACTTTTGCTTCGCATTATTTGGCCGTCCCCGCCAGCCAGTCCCGCCCTTCACCATAGAGCTTCTCGACTTCAGGCCCGGTGAGGCCCGGCATGTCGCGCTTGACCTTGTAGCCGATCAGCTCCTGCATGTAGGCGAGGTGGCGGTAGCCTTCGGGAAGGGCGGCGAGCGCTTTCTGGTCGAGCTGAAGCGGCGCGGCGGGATCGACGGGGTCGATTCGGTCCTTCTCGTAGATCGGCTGGCGGCGGACGATTCCCCATTGGCCGTGCCGCTTCTCCAGGAAATCGTAGAAGCGTCCGGTGCAGACGACGTCGCAGAGCACGTCGTGCACCAGGGCCCGCTGTGAGATCGTCATTTTGGTCTGGGCGATGGCCCGCTCGCCCTCGAGGTCGATGCTGGTGCCACCGAGGAAATGCAGGATGCGCACGCCCTTGGCGAACCCCTCCTGGCTGACGCGCATGAAATCCCGCGCCGGCCCCTGAAACCAGGTGGCGGACATCCAGCCTTCATCATGCCAGACCGTGGCAAAGCGCTCCCAGTCGCCGGCGTCGCGCCACACCGCCCAGTTCTCGACGAGGTCGCGGATGGCCAGGCGATCGAGGAGTTGCTGGTCCATGTGCACGCCTCCGAGGGAAGTCCGATGCACGAGGTATGAGCGGCCAATTCGATGCCAGTCAAGCCGTGGCACGCAAACACTAAAAATCCGGCGTGCCCTTGCAGCACGCCGGATCAATCTTGCGCGGGAGCCTCTATCAGGCCGCCGGTGCCTTCGGCGTGCGGTTGCGCGAGTTGCGCTGGAAGAACAGCGCCTGGCTCGCCACCGCAGACACCATCGCCGGCTGGAACGGTTTTGAGATCAGGAACGCGGGCTCGGGGCGCTCGCCGGTGAGGAATCGCTCGGGGTACGCGGTGATGAACACCACCGGCACCTCGAAGGTGCGGAGCAGCTCGTTGACGGCGTCCAATCCGGACGAACCGTCGGCGAGCTGGATGTCGGCGAGGATCAGGCCGGGCCGCTTGTTCTTGGCCAGCGCCACCGCATCGGCATGGGTTCGCGCGACGCCGACGACGTTATGGCCGAGATTCTTCACCAAGCTCTCGAGGTCCATGGCAATGAAGGTCTCGTCCTCGATGATCAGCACGTCGGTGGCGATCTCGGCCGCCATCTCGCGTCCGGCGGCGTCCGCAAGCCGCCGCGTCTCGCCCACGTCGGTGCCGAGAATGAAGGCGACTTCCTCTTCCGAAAAGCCCTCGAGCGAGAGCAGCAGGAAGGCCTGCCGCGGCAGGGGTGTGATGTTCGACAGCCGCCGTTCCGGCGGCATCGGCAGTGTCGTCACCTCGGCATCGTCGTTGACGGAGACCGAATTCCAGATCTGGGTGAACAGCCGGAACAGGCCGGCGCGCGGCCCATGGCTCTCGTCGAGCACCGACGGATCGCCAAGCATGGCTTCCAACATGGCGGCGACATAGGCGTCACCGGAGGCCTGGCTGCCCGTCAGGGCACGTGCATACCGGCGCAACAGCGGCAAGTGTTCAGCAACGAGCTGTGAACGGGACATCCCCACTCCATTCATCTTCGGGCCAGCCTTGAGGTCACCCTTAGGTCAGGCGTTACGCGGGGGGCCCGGGTTCCCCTGCTCGGCTGTTTACGCCTCAGCTTCAGAAAAGTTCCGCATTGCGCGGAACTTTTTCTCGCAGCTCGCATTGTGCCTATCCAGGGAACGGCTCCCGGTTGAGAAAATTTCTCGATTTTACAGTCACTTAACTCGGGGAAACGTGGAACAGGTCATGAAAGATCTTAAGTCTCAAGCCAGCAAAAGCACGACCCCCGGCAAGGGAGGGCTCACTCCGGAGATCCAATCCCGGATCGGGCATCAGCTGCGCGCCATGTACGACGATGTCGTGCGGCAGGGGGTTCCGGATCGGTTCGCTGAACTGATCAAGAAGCTTGATGCACAAGGAGCGACTTCCCAAGTGGAAAATGAGGGCGGATCCAACGACAACAGCAATGGGAGGGATTAATGCCTCTCACCGACTCCCTGCGTAACGACATCCTGGCGGCCGTGCCGAGTCTGCGCGCGTTCGCGATCTCGCTCAGCGGCAATGCGGACCGCGCTGACGATTTGGTGCAGGAGACACTGCTTCGCGCGCTCGCCAACATCGACTCGTTCCAGCCTGGCTCCAATCTGCCGGCGTGGTTGTTCACGATCCTGCGCAACCTGTTCCGCTCCGACTATCGCAAGCGGCGGCGGGAGGTCGAGGACGCCGAAGGCAACTACGCCAAGACGCTGAAGACGCAACCATCGCAAAACGCGCATCTCGAATTCGAGGAGTTTCGTACGGCGCTCGACAAGCTTCCACAGGACCAACGTGAAGCGCTGATCCTGGTCGGCGCCTCCGGCTTCTCCTACGAGGATGCGGCCTCGATCTGCGGCTGTGCGGTCGGCACCATCAAGAGCCGCGTCAACCGCGCCCGCTCGAAGCTCGCTGCGCTGCTCTATGTCGAGGGCGCCGAGGACTTTGGGCCCGACGAGACCGTAAGGGCCGTGATCGGCGGCAGCGGCGGCTGACGGCGGCGTCAACTGGGTGAGACAAACAAAGGCGGCCGCTTCCGCGGCCGCCTTTGCGCGTCGCCGATGGCGTCAAGCTCGCAGCGCCGATCACTCCTCCACGAAGGTCACGGTATCGGCCACACTCGCCCGCGAGGTGCGGTAGCTGTTGACCTTGTGCGCGTGGTCGGCATAGCCGAACGAGATGCCGCAGACGATCCGGCGATCGTCGGGCAGGCTGAAGTGGCGGCGGATCAGACCGGAATGGCGCGCCAGCGCCGCCTGCGGAATGGTGCCGAGCCCAAGCGCCTGCGCGGCCAGCATGAAGTTGGAGACATAGGCGCCGCAATCGATCGCGCCGTAGATGCCGAGCGGCTCGTTGGTGTGAATGATCGCGACATGCGGCGCGCCGAAGAAATTGTAGTTCTCCAGCGCCTGCCTGGCATAGGCCGCCTTGTCGCCGCGGGCGATGCCGAGCGTGTTGTAGAGCTGAAAGCCGCTTTCGCGCCGGCGTTCGAGATAGACCCCGACATATTCG
Organism: Bradyrhizobium sp. 160; assembly: GCF_023073735.1. Lineage (NCBI taxonomy): Bacteria > Pseudomonadati > Pseudomonadota > Alphaproteobacteria > Hyphomicrobiales > Nitrobacteraceae > Bradyrhizobium > Bradyrhizobium sp. 160. The sequence continues at coordinate 96,962 of NZ_JADPKD010000005.1, read as the reverse complement.
CGCGGCGGGGTGAAATCGTAATCGTCGCCAAGACCGCCGGAGGCTTCCGTATAGATCGCCTGGCGAAAGCGCTCCTTGGCCGCGCCGCTGGCGATGACGACCTGCCAGGGCTGGCTGTTGCACCAGGACGCCGTGCGCTGCGCCGTCTTCAGCACGTGCTCGATCGTGGCGCGGTCGACTTCCTTGGGGAGGAAAGCGCGAACGGAGTAGCGCTCGTTGAGCAGCTCTTCGAGCACGCCGATGCGGTCGATTTGTTTCACTTGTGCGTCCATGGATCAGCTCGCGTTGCTTTCCTCGTAGGTGGGTTAGCCGAAGGCGTAACCCACCTCTTTTGTTTCCGCGGCCACCGAAGTGGTGGGTTACGCCCAGCGGATCGCGCTTCGCGCATCCGCAGCGCTAACCCACCCTACAATGCCGCATCACCGTCCCTTGGTCGGGATCTTGTTGTACGGCACGTCCTTGTCGACGCGGATGTCGCCCGGCAGACCTAGCACCCGCTCGGCGATGATGTTGCGCAAAATCTCGTCGGTGCCGCCGGCGATACGCATCGAGGGCGAGGACAGCAGCATTTGCTGGAACTGGCCCTGCGCCGTCTCCTCGTCGCTGCCTGTGAGAACACCGGCTGCGCCCTGGAGGTCCATGGCGTAGGTCGCGATGTCCTGGAGCATCATGCCCGAGACCAGCTTGCCGATCGAATTCTCCGGGCCCGGTCGCTCGCCCTTCGACAGCGCCGAGATCGCGCGGTAGCTGGTGTATTTCAGCCCGCTCGCCTTCACGGCCCAACTGGCGAGCTTCGAGCGCACGGCGGGATCGTCGATCGCAAGTCCGTCCTCCAGCATCAGATTCGAGCAGAACTCGAATATCTCAGGCACGCCGGTTGCGAGCCGCGCGCCGATCGACATGCGCTCGTTCATCAGCGTGGTCAGCGACACGCTCCAGCCCTCGCCGACGGCGCCGAGGCGCTGGCTGTCGGGGATCACGACGTCGGTGAAATAGACCTCGTTGAATTCCTGCATGCCGTTGGCTTGCTTGATCGGACGCACCTCGACGCCCGGGCTCTTCATGTCCAGGAAGAACATGGTGAGGCCCTTGTGCTTCGGCACGTTCGGATCGGTACGCGCAATCAAGAGACCGTAATCGGAATAATGCGCGCCCGAGGTCCAGATCTTCTGGCCATTGACGACCCAGCTATCGCCCTTCTTCTCGGCACGGGTGCGGAGGCCCGCAACGTCGGAGCCGGCCGACGGCTCCGAGAAAAGCTGGCACCAGATCTCCTCGCCAGAGGCGAGCTTCGGCAAGTATCGGCGCTTGGCATCTTCGCTGCCGAAGGCCATCACGGTCGGGCCGCACATACCTTCGCCGATCTGGAACGGTTGCGTCAGCTTGCCGTAGACGCCCTCTTCCTGTTGCCAGATGACGCGTTCGATCGGCGTCGCGCCGCGGCCGCCATATTCCTTCGGCCAGGGCAGGCAGGCCCAGCCGCCTTCCGCCTTCTTCTTCTGCCAGGCCTTGCCGACCTCGACGATGTCTTGCTTGGCAAGGCGGATTCGGCCAAGCGAAGATTTTGACAGCTCGGCATGGAGTTCCTTCGGTGCGTTGGCCTCGACCCATTTGCGCGCGGTCTCGCGGAATGCGGCCTCTTGCGGGGTGTCGTCGAAATTCATCTTCGAACTCTCCTCTCCCTGACCCGGACGCCGCGCAGCGCAAAGCGGTGCGCTGCCAAGCCGGGGCCCATTGTAGCTCGGGGTCCCGGCGCGGCGGAGCGGTACTTCGTACCGTACCGCGTCCGGGACATGATTAACCTCTTCCCTTTGTCGGGATCTTGTTGAACGGCACGTCCTTGTCGACACGGATGTCGCCCGGCAGGCCCAGCACCCGCTCGGCGATGATGTTGCGCATGATCTCGTCGGTGCCGCCTTCGACGCGCGTACCCGGTGCACGCAGCAGCATCGCCTGGAAGCGGCCCGCGACTTCGGCATCCTCTGGACTGCTGACGACACCAGCCGCACCCTGCAACTCGAGCGCGTAGGTCGCGACGTCCTGGATCATCGAGCCTGCCACCAGCTTGCCGATGGAATTCTCCGGCCCCGGCCGCTCGCCCTTCGATAGCGCCGAGATCGCGCGCATGCTGGTGTAGCGCAGGCCGCTCGCCTTCGCCGCCCAATTCGCCAGCTTCGCGCGCACGGCGCGATCATCGATCGCAGGACCATCGTCGAGCATCAGGCTGGAGCAATATTCGAACAGCTCCGGAAAGCCGGTCGAGACGCCTGCGCCAATCGACATGCGCTCGTTCATCAGCGTGGTCAGCGAGACATTCCAGCCGTCACCGACCTCGCCAAGGCGCTGGTGATCGGGGATGCGGACATTCGTGAAATAGACCTCGTTGAAATCGGACGCACCGCTCGCCTGCTTGATCGGCCTGACCTCGACGCCCGGGCTCTTCATGTCCAGGAAGAACATGGTGAGGCCCTTGTGCTTGGGCACGGTCGGATCGGTGCGGGTCAAGAGGATGCCGTAGTCCGAATAATGCGCGCCTGATGTCCAGATCTTCTGGCCGTTGATGACCCATTCATCGCCGTCCTTCTCCGCGCGAGTACGAAGCCCCGCGACATCCGAGCCGCCGGCCGGCTCGGAGAACAGCTGGCACCAGACCTTCTCGCCGGAAGCGAGCGGCGGCAGATAGGTGCGCTTATGTTCCTCGCGCGCAAACGCCATCATGGTCGGCCCGCACATGCCGTGGCCGATGATGAACATGTGGGAGAGCTTTCCGAACGGACCTTCCTCCTGCTGCCAGATCACGCGCTCGATGGGCGATGAGCCGCGGCCGCCATACTCCTTCGGCCAGTGCAGGCAGGCCCAGCCGGCATCGGCCTTCTTCTTTTGCCAGGCCTTTGCGACCTCGAGAATGTTCGCGTTCCTGAGCTGGGTGCGGCCGAGCGAAGATTTGCGCAGCTCTTCTTCGTATTGCTTGGGCGCGTTCGCATCAATCCATGCGCGGGCGGTGGCGCGGAATTCGGCCTCTTGCGGGGTGTCGTCGAAGTTCATGGCTCTTTCTCTTCTTCGGTCATTCCGGGGCGATGCAAAGCATCGAACCCGGAATCCAGAGGTTACCGACTCAAATCGAGATTCCGGGTTCGCGCTTCGCGTGTCCCGGAATCACATCAGGCCGCGTTCTTCTTGCGCATGCGGTCGATCAACTGGTCTTCCCAATAGGTGAGGCTGCCGAGCCCGAGCGCCATGGCGTTGGCGCGGCGGTAGTACATGTGGCAGTCGAACTCCCAGGTGAAACCCATGCCGCCGTGAACCTGGATGTTGTTCTTGGCGCAGTGCTGGAACGCCTGCGTCGCGCTGATGCGCGCGGCGGCGGCGGCTTCCGGCAATTCGGCTGCGTTGGTCGAGAGCGCCCAGGCACCGTAATAGCTGTTGGAGCGTGCCAGCGTCGCCGAGACATACATGTCGGCGAGCATGTGCTTTACGGCCTGGAACGAGCCGATCTGCCGGCCGAAGGCGATGCGGTCGAGGGCGTAGTCGCGGCCCATTTCCAGGGCGCGGTCGGCGCCGCCTACTTGCTCGAACGCGCACAGCACCGCGGCGCGGTCGAGCACCTGGGTGAGGATGCTCCAACCCTCGCCGGCGCCCCCCAGCGGCTCGGCCTTACAGTCCTTGAAGGTGATCTCGGCCTGCCCACGGGTCGGATCGAGGTTGGTGAGGCTTTTCACTTCGGCGCCGCCGGCCCTGAGATCGACCAGGAACAGCGAGATGTCATTCTCACGTCCGCTCGATCCCGTGCGCGCGGCCACCACCGCGAAATTGGCGATGGCGCCGTCGGCGACCGGCTTCTTGACTCCATTGAGCGCGCCATTCGAAGCGGTCAGCTTGACGTTCTTCGGCGACGGATTGCCCTTGCCTTCGAACAGCGCCAGCGTGCCGATCGCCTCGCCCGAGGCAATAGCGGGCAGCCACTTTTTCTTTTGCGCGTCACTGCCGGCGATCAGCAGCGCTTCGGCGGCGAGGTAGACAGTTGAGGAGAACGGCACCGGCGCGTTCGCGCGCCCCATTTCCTCCGCGATCACGCAGAGCTCGAGATGGCCGGCGCCCGCACCGCCGAACTCTTCCGGGATCGCGACGCCGAGAAACCCCATTTCGGCAAGGCCCTTCCACAGCTCCTTGTCATAGGGCGCCTTGCCGTCGAGGACGACGCGCACGGCTTTCGGCGAGCACTTTTCGGCGAGGAATTTGCGCGCTTGGTCGCGGAGCTGCTTCTGATCGTCGGAGAAATCGAAGTTCATGGCGGGCTACCTTTTCGTCGTACTCATTGAGCCGTCATTCCGGGCCTGGCCCTTCGGCCATCCCGGAATGACGAGGTTGAGAGTTGCGCATTCATCGCAGTACGATCACATCTTCATCCGGCTCATCCGCATAAAGCCGCTCCACCAGCGATGCGCGGCGCTCTAAGCCGGCGCGCTGGTTGATGTAGCCCTTATCGGTGAGCTCGTTGCCGTCGATCGAGGGCGGTTCGGCCATCAGCATGGCACGCGCGATGATGCGGCTGCTGGCGCCTTCGCATTCCCGGTTGTGCGTCTCCAGCCCGCGCCTGAAGCAGGCGATCACCTCGGGGTGCCTGACCGCATCCGCAAAGCTCAGATCGGGATTGCCGACGAGTTGGCGACAAGCGTGCAGGTTCGGCCAAGCCAGCAGGCCGATAAACGGGCGATCCTGTCCCGCGACCAGCGCGTCATGCACGACGGGCGTTGCGGCCGCGATCGCATCTGTACGGAGTGAGCCGACATGCACGAAGGTGCCCGTGGTGAGCTTGAAATCCTCCACCACGCGCCCGGCAAAGATGATGCCCTGCACCGGATCCTTCTCGTCGACGAAGATGCCGGCATCGCCGATGCAGTAAAAACCCTCCTCGTCGAACATCTTCTTCGTTAGCTCAGGCTGACCGAAATAGCCGGGCGTGACGTTGACGCCGCGCAGTCGCAGTTCGTATTTCGAGCCGCACGGCACCATCTTCAATTCGACCCCGGGGAACGGGAGGCCGATCAGGCCGACGCGCTCGGTCTCCCAATACGTGCCGGTCGAGGTCGGCGCGGTCTCGGTCGAGCCCCAGCCGGTGTAGAACACGATGCGCTCACCGGTCGTCTTCACCGCGAGCGCCTGCATGCGATCGTAGAGATCGTCCGGCAGGCGCGCGCCGCCATAGGCCATGATCGACAGGTTCTTGAAGAACGAGCGGCACAGCGCGTCGTCCTTCTCCATCGCCGCCGCCAACGCAGCATAGCCGGCCGGCACGTTGGCGTAATAGGTCGGCGAGATCTCGCGCAAGTTTCGCAGCGTCTCTTCGAATTGGCCCGGCATCGGCCGGCCGTCATCGATATAGAGCGTACCGCCTTCGACGAGGATCGGGTGGAACGCCGCATTGCCGCCCATGGTGTGGTTCCAGGGCATCCAGTCCAGCATGGTCGAGATCGGACCGGTGGGATCACGGGGCCGCACCTGCATCATCATCGCCGCATTAGCGCACATCATCTCTTGCGTGTTGATGACGGCTTTTGGCATGCCGGTCGAGCCGGAGGTAAACAGCAGTTTGCCGACGGTCTGGGGCGTGATCTGTGCAATCGACGCTTCGACCTCGGCGGTCACCGGCGTTGCGGCGAGCTCGGCAAAGCTGACGCTCTTGATGCCGTCGCAGGGACGCGCGACGTGAACGACGGTAACGCCGGTGAGGTCGAGCGCCTTCAGTGCCTTTTCGAAGATCGGGCCGTCCTGCACCATCACCACGGCCGGCTTGATCAAATCGAACAGATATTTCAGCTTGACATGATCGTGGCTCATCAGCGAGTAGGCCGGCGACACGGGCGCCGCCGGAACGCGCGCCTGCATCGCGGCCTGCGTCATCAGGGCGTGCTCGATCGAATTGCCGGAGAGGATCGTGACGGGCCGTCCCTCGAGCTTGAGGTTCAGTAGCGCTTGCGTCAGCGCATCCACGGTGCGCTTGGCTTCGCCATAGGACACTTTGCGCCATTCGCGATTCGCTCCGCCGCGCTGCGCGAGCCAGATGCGCTCGGGCGCCTGTTTCGCCCATTTCGCCAGCGAAGCCGGAATGTGCTTCTCGTAAGGCTGCAGCGGAATGCGCGACTTCAGCACCACCGTGCCGTCGCCGCGGCGCTCGACGGCGATGTCGCGCTTGAGCCACTCGACCTTGCGAAAGGCGGGTTTCGTCATCACCGCCGCCGCGCTTCCACTCATTTTGCGTCTCCCGGAATTTCTTGTCCTTGGCGGATCTTTGTCTTTAGCGTTTGATATAGACAGGCTTTCGCTTCTCAAGGAAGGCCCTGATGCCTTCCGAAAATTCCTCGGAACGGCTGCACAGGACCTGGTTGCGGTCTTCCATTGCGATCGCAGCTTCCAGCGAACCGGCATCGACGCTCATGTTGAGACATTCCTTGGAGAGACTCAGCCCCACGGGCGAGGCCGTCATCATCGCGTTGACATAAGGCGCGGCTGCATCATCGAGCCTGTCCTCGTCGACGACCTCCGAGACGAGCCCGACCGCGAGCGCGCGGTCGGCGCCGATGAAACGCCCCGTCAGGATCAACTCGGACGCCACGGACACCCCGACGAGCCGCGGCAGGAAATAGCTAGTGCCGATGTCGCAGCCGCCGAGGCCGAGCTTGATGAAAGCGCAATTCATGCGCGCCGATTTCGTGGCGATGCGGATGTCGGAGGCAAGCGCCAGCGCAAAGCCGCCGCCGGCCGCGGCGCCCTGCACAAGAGCCAGGATCGGCTGCGGACAGCGCCGCATCAACATCACGATGTCGGCGATGCGCCGCTGCGAATCCAGCGACTCGGTAACGCCAGGCGGCTCCTGCTGTCCGACACGACGAGCCATCGCGGCCTTGAGATCGAGGCCGGCACAGAAATTCTTGCCCGCGCCCTTCAGCACGACCACGCGCGTGTCGCGATTGCGCTGAATGCGCTGGAAATAGACATTGAGCGCATCGATCAAGGCCGGATCGAGCGCATTGAGGCTTTCAGGACGATTCAGCGTCACCCGGTCAACGCCGTCATCATGCTCGATCAGCAGCGGTCGGGACATTGGGGCCTCGTGCATGTGCGCGTGAGGTGCCTATTATTGTGCCCTCTCCCCTTGTGGGAGAGGGCATGCACGTCGGTAGCCACGAGTTCGCTCGGGTGAGGGGTCTGCGTCCGCGGATAGAGACCCCTCATCCGGCGCTTCGCGCCACCTTCTCCCACAAGGGGAGAAGGAAAGAAGAGAGTCTACCTCGGCGCCATACGGATCGCGCCGTCAAGGCGGATGGTCTCGCCGTTCAGCATCGGGTTCTCCACGATGTGCACGGCGAGCATGCCGTACTCGGCGGCGTCACCGAGGCGCGAAGGATGCGGCACCTGGGCGCCCAGGCTCTTGCGGGCTTCCTCGTTCAGGCCCATCAAGAGCGGCGTGAAGAACAGGCCGGGCGCGATGGTATTGACGCGGATCTTCTGGCTGGCGAGGTCGCGCGCGGCCGGCAGCGTCAGGCCGACGACGCCACCCTTCGAGGCCGAATAGGCGATCTGGCCGATCTGGCCTTCGTAAGCGGCGACCGAGGCTGTGTTGACGATGACGCCGCGCTCTTCACCGAGCGGCTCGATCGTGACCAGGCGCTCGGCGAACAGGCGCAGGCAGTTGAAAGTGCCGATCAGGTTGACGTTGATGATGCGGGCGAACTTTTCCAGCGGGTAAACGCCGTCGCGGCCGACGATACGCTGCGAGCCGCCGATGCCGGCGCAGTTCATCAGTACGCGCGCGACGCCATGCGCGGCTTCTGCCTTGGCGATCGCCGCCTTGATCTGCTCTTCGCTGGTGACGTCGGCATGGAGCGCGACGCCCTTCACCTCGGCGGCAACCTTCTCGGCGTTTTCCTTGCTCTGGTCGATCACGCCGATCTTGGCGCCCTTGGCGGCCATGGCCCGGGCGGTCGCGGCACCAAGCCCCGAACCGCCGCCGGTGATGAGAACGGCTACGTCTTTCAACTGCATCGCTTGTACCTTTCCTTGGGCGTTTCTTCTCTGGACTTGAAAGCTCGGCCGGATCATCCGGCCGCGACAGCTTCCTCGGCTTGCGCGAGGATGCCGCCGCAGATCAGCGTTTCCATGTGCTTGATGTATTGCCGGCAGACTTCGTCGGTGACCGGGCCGACCCCGGTCGCGCGAGACATCGCGTGCCGGCCGAAGAACAGATGGTCGCAGGCGCCGATCAGGCTGGTGTAGAACAGCACCGGATCGGTGGCGCGGAATTCGCCGCTTCGCTCGCCCTCGGCGAGCAGGCGGCGGTGAAAGTCGAGCAGCGGCGCAACGAAGAATTTCGAGACTTCGTCGGCGGAGCTCGCGCTGGTCTCGTGCAGCAGATAGTGGATCAGCCGGTTCATGTAAGGGAACCGGTAATAGGCGCGGATGATACCGCCGATGTGCAGTTTCAGCTTCGCCGTCGGCGTGATGGGCTGCGCCAGCAGGTATTCGAGATTGGACAGCTCGGTCGCAGCATCGCGCGCGAGCAATGCCAGCAGCAGGCCGTCCTTGTTGCCGAAGTGATATTTGACCAATGCGGCGTTGGCGCCCGACTTCTGCGCGATATCGGAGAGCGAGATCTCGATCGAGGAGCGTTCGATCATCAGCTCGCTTGCGGCCACGAGCAATTTCTCTGCCGTGGAATTCTTCCCGCTGGGGAGCTTGGTCGGTACGCTGGTAGCCACAGAGATCCCTGAACATGCCTCGTGAGGCGCGCAGATAAGCCCAAGCCGCGCCGCATCACAAGAGTTAATTGATCGATTGACTAAACGATCTCACGCCCCTTAAATCCCTCCCCGACAACCAACCCCAATCAAGAATTCAGGGAGAAACCGACATGGCCGAGGCTTACATCGTCGCCGCTGCGCGCACCGCGGGCGGGCGCAAGGGGGGCCGCCTCGCCGGCTGGCATCCGGCCGATCTCGCCGCCAAGGTGCTGGACGAGCTGGTCGACCGCACCAAGGTCGATCCCGCCCAGGTCGAGGACGTGATCATGGGCTGCGTGATGCAGGTCGGCGAGCAGTCCAACAACGTCGCGCGCAACGCGGTGATGGCCTCAAAACTGCCGGAGAGCGTGCCGGGCACGTCGATCGACCGCCAGTGCGGCTCCTCGCAGCAGGCGCTGCACTTCGCCGCGCAAGCCGTGATGTCCGGTGCGATGGACGTCGTGATCGCGGCCGGCGTGGAATCGATGACGCGGGTGCCAATGGGCCTGTCGTCACAGCTCCCGGCCAAGAACGGTTTTGGCAATTACAAGAGTCCGGGCATCGAGAAGAAGTATCCGAACATCGTCTTTAGCCAGTTCACCGGCGCGGAGATGATGGCGGAGAAGTACGGCCTCTCCAAGGATGAGCTCGACGAATATTCCTACAACAGCCATCAGCGCGCGATCGCGGCGACGCAAGCCGGCCATTTCAAGCAGGAGATCGTGCCGCTCGAGATTACCCGTGCGGACGGCAGCAAGGACACCCATCAGATCGACGAGGGCATCCGCTTCGACGTCAGCCTCGACGGCATCAAGGGCGTCAAGCTGATCGCCGAGAACGGCAAGCTCACCGCGGCCAGCGCCAGCCAGATCTGTGACGGCGCTTCCGGCGTCATGGTGGTGAACGAGCGCGGCCTGAAGCAGCTCGGCGTCAAGCCGCTCGCGCGCATTCATCACATGACCATGACGGGCGGCGATCCCGTCATCATGCTGGACGCCCCGCTGCACGCGACCAAGCGCGCGCTGGAGAAGGCCGGCATGAAAATCGGTGACATTGACCTGTTCGAGGTCAACGAGGCCTTCGCCTCGGTGCCGACCGCGTGGCTGAAGACCACCGGCGCCGACCCGGAGCGTCTCAACGTCAACGGCGGCGCCATCGCGCTCGGCCATCCGCTCGGCGGCTCCGGCACCAAGCTGATGACCACGTTGGTCCACGCCCTGCACCAGCGCGGCAAGCGCTACGGCCTGCAGACCATGTGCGAGGGCGGCGGCATGGCCAACGTGACGATCGTCGAACGACTGTAAGAAAAAAACAAAAGCGAGTAGTGAGTGGCGAGTAGCGAATGGTGATCAGGCGAAGAGCGGTTTGCCCTTCTTCCCTACTCGCCATTCGCTACTCGCCATTCGCGTTTTGAGGAAACGCCCATGACTCACCCCTCCATCCACGCCCGCACCACGCCGAACAAGATCGCCTATCGGATGGCCGGCACCGGCAAGGCGATCACCTATCGCGAGCTCGACGAGCTCTCGAACCAGGGCGCGCATCTGTTCCGCTCGCTTGGCTTGAAGGCCGGCGACCACATCGCGCTGTTGATGGAGAACCGGCTCGCCTTCATGGAGATCTGCTGGGCAGCACAACGCAGCGGGCTCTATTACACCGCGATCAGCCGCTATTTGAAGCAGGACGAGATCGACTACATCGTGAACGATTGCGGCGCCAAGGTCGTCATCACCACGCCGAAATGCGCCGACCAGATCAAGGGCCTGATCAGGGGCGCCGCCGGCGAGCCGATCTTCTACATGATGGACGAGCCCTCACCGGGCTTCCGCTCCTACGATAAGGAAGCCGCCGCGCAGCCGACGGCGCCAATCGCAGACGAGGTCGCCGGCTACGATATGCTCTACTCGTCCGGCACCACCGGGCGGCCCAAGGGTGTCAAGAAGGCCTTCGAAGGCAAAGCGATCGACGAGCCGAATCCGTTTCTGCGCGTGCTCTGCGCCGACATGTGCGGCATGAACGCCGAAAGCATTTATCTCTCGCCGGCGCCGCTCTATCACGCGGCTCCGTTGCGCTTCAACATGATGGCGATCGTGCTCGGCGGCACCTCCATCATCATGGAGCATTTTGACGCCGAGGAATTTTTGAAGCTGGTCGAAAAATACAAGGTCACGCAGTCGCAGCTGGTGCCGACCATGTTCGTGCGCATGCTGAAGCTGCCGGACGAGGTGCGCACCGAATACGATGTCTCCACGCTCAAGGGCGCGATCCACGCCGCCGCGCCCTGCCCTGTCGATGTCAAAGCCAAGATGATCGAATGGTGGGGACCGATCCTGATCGAGTATTACGCCGGCTCAGAAGGCAACGGCGTCACCGTCTGCACTTCGCACCAATGGCTGGAGCACCGCGGCAGCGTCGGCCGCGCTGTGGTCGGCACGATCAAGATTCTGGACGAGAACGACGAGGAGCAGCCGGTGGGCGAGATCGGCACGGTCTATTTCGCCGACGCGCCGGCCTTCACCTATCACAACGACCCCGAGAAGACGAAGAAGGCCTACAACGCCAAGGGCTGGTCGACGCTCGGCGACGTCGGCTATCTCGACAAGGACGGCTTCCTCTACCTCACCGACCGCAAATCCTACATGATCATCTCCGGCGGCGTGAACATCTATCCGCAGGAGGCCGAGGACGTGCTCATCACCCACCCCGAGGTCGCCGACGTCGCCGTGTTCGGCGTGCCGAACGAGGAGATGGGCGAAGAGGTGAAGGCGGTGGTGCAGCCGCACGACATGAGCCGTGCCGGCAAAGCACTCGAAGCCGACCTGATCGCCTATTGCAAGCGCCGCCTCTCCGCCATCAAGTGCCCGCGCTCGATCGATTTCGAAGCCGAGCTGCCGCGCACGCCGACGGGCAAGCTGGTGAAGCGGCACTTGCGCGACAAATATTGGCCGAACACGGTCGCGAAGATTTAGGGCGCGCTCACCCTCCAGGGGAGGGTGGCAGCCTCCTCAATCAAACAGACTCGGCGTGTGGTTCACCAGCGCGCCTTCGATCTCGAGCATCTTCAGCTTCGTCACCACGCCGCCATTCGCCGAGAAGCCGCCCGGTTTGTTGCCGGCCGCGAGCACGCGATGGCAGGGCACGACGATCGGGCACGGATTGCGGCCGAGCGCCTGGCCGACGTCGCGCGACAGTTCGACGCCGCCAAGCCGCTTGGCGATGTCGCCATAGGTCATGGTCTTGCCCGGCGGGATGGTGCGGGCGATGTCGTAGACGCCGCGGTTGAACTCGGGTACGCCGTCGAGGTCGAGCAGGATGTCGGTGAGATTATCGGGTTCGCCGGCGAGCAGTTTGACGATGCGATCGATCGCGTGTTGCACCTCGGCGGTGGGCTCGCCTTCGGTCGCCTCGGCATGACGCTGATGAATACGGGTGCGGATCTTCTGCTCGCCGCCCATCGGCAGTTGCGTGCCATTGATGCCGCGCGGGCCCCAGGCGATGGCGCACAGGCCGATCCTGGTGTCGAACAGGGCAAAATGCTGGTCAGTCATGGCTTGGTTCCTGGCTGCGTCCTTGTCGCATGCCCGATTGTGTTGTCCGTTCGAATTTAGGCTTGGAAATAGTTGCGATCCACCCGGTTTCCGGGGAATCTTGCACAGAGTTCCTGTTCCTTCGCGCGGGCCCAGAATGCAAAGCCTCCACGTCAACGGATACGACATGCCCTATCTGGACGTGGGCGAAGCCAAGGGCGGCCCGCCGCTGGTCTGCGTGCACGGCTCGCTGAACGACTTCCGCGTCTGGGGTTGCGTGCTCGGCCCGTTGTCGCAGCGACATCGGGTGATCGCTGTCAGCTTGAGGCACTTCTACCCGGCGCGGTGGGACGGCGTCGGGGACACCTATTCGATCGCCCAGCATGTTGATGACGTCATCGCCTTCATCGAGCAGCTCGACCTCGGCCCAGTCGACCTGATGGGCCATTCCCGCGGCGGGCACATCTGCTTCCGCGTGGCGCAGCGGAGGCCGGATTTGCTGCGGCGACTGATCCTCGCCGAGCCGGGCGGCGAGCTCGATGCGAGCCTCGATCCCGATTATGTCGGCGGCCCCTCGCCGCTGCTGGCGCGCTTTACGGCGTCGGCCGCGAGGATCGCGACCGGCGACGTCGACGGCGGCCTCGCCGTCTTCGTCGACGCGCTGGAGGGCCCCGGCACCTGGCCGCGGCTGCCGGCGACGGTGAAGCAAAATCTGCGCGACAACGCCATGACGCTGATCGGTCAGGTCCGCGACAACCGCCCGCCGTTCTCGAAGGCGGATGCGGAGTCCATCAAAATGCCGACGCTGTTCATCCTGGGCGCGCGGACCAAGGGCCTGCTGCCGAAGGTGCTGCATGCGCTCGCGGCGCATGTGCCCTATTCGAAGACAGCGATCATCCCGAACGCGACGCACCCGATGTTCGAGCAAGCGCCGCAAAAATACTCCGAAGTGGTCCTGGATTTTCTGGCGAGCTGATCATGCAGACATTTCGCGTCAACGGCTACGACATGGCCTATCTCGAAGTCGGAGACGGTCCGCCGCTGGTCTGCGTGCACGGCACGTTAGGGGATTTCCGCACCTGGTATTCGGTGCTCGGACCGCTGTCGAGGCATCATCGCGTGATCTCGGTCAGCCTGCGCCACTTCTTTCCCGAGCATTTGGATGCCGTCGGCGACGATTACAAGATGGCCCAGCACGTCCTCGACGTGATCGCCCTCATCGAGCAGGTCAGGCCCGCACCGGTCGACCTGATGGGGCATTCGCGCGGCGGTCACATCGCCTTCCGCGTAGCGCAGACACGGCCTGATCTGTTGCGAAAACTGGTGTTGGCCGAGCCGGGCGGCGATCTCGATGCCAGCCTGCCGGTTCCCGAAGGCACGCCCGCGCATCCGCCGCTCGCCGCCCGCACGGCGCGCTCCGTCGAGATGATCCGCGCCGGCGACATCGAGGGCGCGCTGCAGAATTTTTACGACGGCATCGAAGGCGACGGCTCCTGGCGGCGCGTACCGGCGGCGGCCAAGCAGCAACTGCGCGACAACGCGATCACTTTCCTCGGCCAGATCAACGAGCAGCGCAAGCCCTACACGCTCGCCGATGCGCAGGCGATCAGGACGCCGACGCTGCTGATCGGCGGCGGCGCGACGACGGGAAGCCTGTCGGTGACGTGGCGCGTGCTCGCCGAGCACATCGCGGGCAGCAAGACGGCGGTTATTCCGAACGCCGGCCACTGGATGTTCGAACAGGCGCCGCTGGAGTTCGGCGAGGCGGTGAACAGGTTCCTGGCGGAGTAGGAGCGCTCTCTTCGCCCCTCCCCTGCGTCCGGGGAAAGGGGAAGGAAGAGGCCTCACACCTTCCAAACGCCGACCGGCATCTTGATCGTCGCATTCAGCCGGTTCCAGACGTTGATCGTCGCGATCGCGAGGATCAGCGTTGCGAGCTCGCGTTCGTCAAAGTGCTTTGCGGCCTCGTTCCAGATCGCATCAGGCACCGGATCTTCGCGATCGGCAAGGCGCGTGACCGCCTCGGTCAGCGCCAGCGCGGCGCGCTCGGCCTCGGTGAAATAGGGCGCTTCGCGCCAGGCGGACACGGCGAACAGGCGCTCGTCGGTCTCCCCGAGCTTACGGGCGAGCTTCGGGTGCATATCGACGCAGACGCTGCAGCCATTGATCTGGCTGGCCCGCAGGTGCACCAGTTCGAGGAGCTTTTCCGGCAGACCCTGCTTGGTCAGGTTGCCAATGGATTGAAGATGGTTCATGGCCTCAGGCAGGACCATTACCGGGTGATTCATGCGAGCGTGCATCATCTTGCGTCTCCGTCTGTTGAATTTCGAACGTTCCGGTCACATCGGCCGGATTGGCTTCGTCATGGGCATGACGGATCGCAATGAGGGAATGTGACCGATGACCGAACAAAATTTTCTTAGCCATCAGTTCGAGGCCAACCGGGACCATTTGCGCGCCGTGGCCTACCGGATGCTGGGGTCGCGTGCTGAGGTCGACGATGCCGTGCAGGAGGCTTGGCTGCGGGTCAGCCGCTACGACATGTCCGATGTCGCGAACCTGCGCGGCTGGCTCACGACGGTGGTCGCGCGGATCTGCCTCGACATGCTGCGCGCACGGAAATCGCGCCGCGAGGATCCGATGGGCCCGCACGTGCCCGAGCCCATCGACGAGACGCGCGAGCGCGAGGCGGAGATGGCCGATTCCGTCGGCGCGGCCCTGTTGGTCGTGCTGGAGACCTTGCAGCCGGCGGAGCGCCTCGCCTTCGTGCTGCATGACATGTTCGCCGTGCCCTTCGAGGAAATCGCGCCGATCGTCGGCCGCTCGGTCGAGGCGTCGCGGCAGCTCGCGAGCCGCGCCCGGCGGCGGGTGCAGGGCGCACCGGTGCCCGAGACCGACCTGTCGCACCAGCGCGGAATCGTCGATGCCTTCCTCAAGGCGTCGCGCGAAGGCGATTTCGAGGGCCTGCTGACCGTGCTCGATCCCGACGTCGTATTCCGCGCCGACCAAGCCGCGGTGCGGCTCGGCTCGCTGCCCGAGATTCGCGGCGCCGATGCGGTGGCGCAGCTCTACAAGGGCCGCGCCCAGGCCGCACGGACCGCACTGGTCGACGGCGAGATCGGCGTCGCCGTCATCCTCGACGGACATCTGCGCATCGCACTTCGTGTCACCTTCAATGGCGACCGGATCGCGGGAATCGAGGCGCTGGCCGATGCCGAGCGGATTGCGGCGCTCGATGTGGAGGTGCTTGAGCGCTAGCCAAACGTGGCATCTGGATTGCCCAGGTGTTACGGTTCCGTCGCATCGCGCGGTGCCGCCGCTCGATACGGGAAAGGACACCTCATGACATTCCGCCTCACTCCCTTGCTTGCTCTGTCGCTGCTCGGTCTCACCGCCAGCGCTACGAGCGCGGTCGCGGCCGCCGACGAGAAGCTGAAAGCCGCGGCCGAGCAGGAGAAGGCGCCGCTGATCGAGACGCTGCGTGACATGGTGATGATCGAGAGCGGCAGCGGCGACGCCGAAGGCTTGAAGAAGATGGCCGACTTCACCGAAGCGCGCCTGAAGGCGCTCGGCGCCACCACCGAGCGACGCAAGACGACCGCCGGCACCGGCGCCGATATGGTGATCGCCACGTTCAAGGGCTCGGGCACGCGAAACCTGATGCTGATCGCGCATATGGACACGGTCTATCAGCGCGGCGTCCTCGCGAGCGAGCCGTACCGCGTCGACGGCAACCGCATCTATGGCCCCGGCGTCGCCGACGACAAGGGCGGCATCGCCGTGGTGCTGCATGCGCTCAAGATACTGAAGGATGCCGGCTGGCACGATTATGCCAGGCTCACCGTGTCGTTCAATCCAGATGAAGAGGTGGGGTCGATCGGGTCGGGCGAGATGATCGCGGAGCTCGCCGACCAGCACGACGTCGTGCTCTCCTGCGAGCCGACGGCGGCTTCGCCTCCGGCAAAGAACGACTCCTTGCTGTTGGGGGCGAGCGGCACCGCGACGGCGAAGATGGAGGTGAAAGGACGCGCTTCGCATGCCGGCGCTGCGCCCGATCTCGGCCGCAACGCGCTGATCGAGCTCGCCCATCAATTGCTGCAAACCAAAGACCTCGCCAAGTCGATCCCCGGCACGCAGCTCAACTGGACCACGGCGCAGGCCGGCACCGTACGCAACCAGATTCCGGAAAAGGCCGAGGCCGGCGCCGACATCCGCCTCACCATTCCCGATGGCATCGCCAAGTTGAAGGCGGCGCTCGACGAGAAGGTGAAGGAGAAGCTCGTGCCCGACACCGAAACCAAGGTGACGATCACAGCAGGCCGCCCGCCCTTCGTCGCGAGCGGTCGCGGCCGCGCGCTGGCCGAGGTGGGACAGGCGATCTATGCCGAGATCGACCGCAAGCTCGACATCACCGAGATGACGGGAGGCGCCACCGATGCCGGCTACGCCAACCGCAGCGGCAAGGCGGTCGTGGTCGAGAGTTTCGGCCTCGCCGGCTTCGGCTATCATGCCCGCGACGAGTTCATCGACATCAACTCGATCGTGCCGCGGCTCTATCTGATGAGCCGGATGCTGATCGAGCAGGGCAAGATGAAGTAGGACGGCGCCGGGCCGGATCCTTTTCTCGAAAAACAACCCCATGCACAGTAGGCGGTGCTAGCAATATCAATAGCTTAGCGCGTTTCCAAATGAGACGCGGCCATCCTCCAGGACCGCTTGACGCCCTCAGCCGTACCGCGTAGCTTCGAATACGGAATTCCGTATTCCGTTTTCATGTCCCGCGGAGCTGCCGGCGTGATCCCTCTCGACCCACTCCCGAACTTGATCGACCAGGTCTATGCCCGGATCCTGGAGGCGATCTCCGACCGCACCCTTCCCCCTGGCCAGCGCATCCGGCAGAACGAGCTCGCCGACAAGCTCGGCGTCTCCCGCCAGCCGGTGTCGCACGCGCTGCATTTGTTGCACCGGCAGGGCCTCGTCGCCGAGAGCGGCAAGCGCGGCTTTGAGGTCACCCAGCTTGACCCTTCACGCATCCGCCAGCTTTACGAGGTGCGTGGCGCCATCGATGCGCTCGCCGCCCGGCTTGCTGCCGAGCGTGCAGGCACAGACGCGGCGGGTCGCGCGCGGCTGGAGGCGGCGCTTGCCGCCGGACGCCCCATCGACCGTAACACGACGCTGGCCGAACTCATCGGGCTCGACGTCGATTTTCATCGCGCGATCTACCAGCTCGCTGGCAATCCCGTGATCGAGGAGACGATGGCGCCGCAATGGCCACACATGCGCCGCTCGATGGCGACCGTGCTGTCCGAGCTCGATTATCGCGCCAGCGCCTGGGCGGAGCATGCCAATATCGCCAAGCACATTCTCGCGGGCGATGCGAACGCTGCCGAACGCGCGGCGCTGGCCCATGCGCAGACGGCGGGACGGATGACCGAGGAGAGATTGCGGGCGACTGAGGAGGTGGCGGCGTAACCACAAACGCCGTCATTCCGGGGCACGCGAAGTGTGAGCCCGGAATCCATCGAGCGGCAGAGATTGTGGATGAATGGATTCCGGGTTCGGTCCTGCGGACCGCCCCGGAATGACAACAATAAACAACAGGAGGACCACCCATGAAACTGTCTCAGGAGCAATTGGAGTTCTTCCACCGCGAGGGCTGGCTGTTCCTGCCCGAATTGTTCAGCCAGGAGGAGGTCGATCTGCTCGCGCGAGAGGCGGTCGGCATCTATGACACCAACCGGCCGGAGGTCTGGCGCGAGAAGAGCGGTGCGCCGCGCACCGCCTTTGCCGCGCATCTCTACAACGAGGCCTTCCGCATCCTGGGCGCCCATCCGCGCATGATCGAGCCGGTCGAGCAGCTCTTCGGCGAGCCGGTCTACATGCACCAGTTCAAGATCAACGCTAAATCGGCCTTCACCGGCGACGTCTGGCAGTGGCACCAGGATTACGGCACCTGGAAGCGCGACGACGGCATGCCGGAGCCGCGCGCGATGAACATCGCAATCTTCCTCGACGAGGTGATGCCGATCAACGGCCCCCTGATGCTGGTGCCGCGCAGCCAGAATGCCGGCGACCTCGAAGCCTCGCATGACCTCGCCACCACCTCCTATCCGCTGTGGACGCTGGACGAGGACACCGTGACACGCCTCGTCAAGCAGGGCGGCATCGTTGCGCCCACGGGCAAACCCGGCGGCATGCTGATGTTTCACGGCAATCTCGTGCACGGCTCGGCCGGCAACATCACGCCCTACCCGCGCAAAATCGTGTATTTGACGCTGAATGCGGTCTCGAACTACATCCGCACCCCGACGCGGCCGGACTACATCGCGCATCGCGATTTCACACCGATCAAGACGGTGGAGGACGACGCGCTGCTGCGGCTTGCGCGTGCGCCGCGGCAGGCAGCGGAGTAAATTCCGGGGCGCGCGAAGCGCGAACTACGGTGCGCAATTGCGCACCTGAGAATCCATTTATCCGCGGTCTCTGCGGCCCGACCCGATGGATTCCGGGCTCGCGACTTCGTCGCGCCCCGGAATGACGAGCTTTGGTTTTAACACTACGGACATACCCCATGAACCTTTTCCGCCTCCTCCAGGCCCGCGCGTCCGCCGGCAAGCCCGTTCGTGTCGCGCTGATCGGCGCCGGCAAATTCGGTTCGATGTTTTTGGCGCAGGTGCCGCACACGCCGGGGCTGGAGGTGCCCATCATCGTCGACATCGATCGCGATCGCGCCCGCGAGGCGTGCCGCACCGTCGGTTGGACCGCCGAGCGCATCGCCGCGACCACCTTCACCGATGACGGTGTGCGCGCTATTGCCGGCGGTGCGATGGACGTGGTGGTGGAGGCGACCGGAAATCCCGCCGCCGGCATTACGCATGCGCGCGCTGCGATTGCGGCGGGCAAGCATATCGTGATGGTCAATGTCGAAGCCGACGTGCTGGCGGGCCCCCTGCTCGCCGAGGAAGCGCGAAGAGCCGGCGTCGTCTATTCGCTCGCCTATGGCGACCAGCCGGCACTGACGGCGGAGATGGTGGATTGGGCGCGGGCCACCGGCTTCCGCGTCGTTGCCGCCGGCAAGGGCACAAAATATCTGCCGGCCTATCATGACGTGACGCCTGACGGCGTCTGGCAGCATTACGGCCTCACCCCGGGCGAAGCGCAGGCGGCCGGCATGAATCCGCAGATGTTCAACTCTTTCCTCGACGGCACCAAATCGGCGATCGAGATGGCCGCGATCGCCAATGCCTGCGCCCTCGACGTGCCCGCGGACGGCCTACTGTTTCCGCCCTGCGGCGTCGACGATCTGCCACATATCATGCGGCCGCGCTCACGCGGCGGCGTGCTGGAGCGAGCGGGCGTGGTGGAAGTGGTGTCCTCGCTCGAGCGCGATGGCCGACCGGTGTTTCGCGACCTCCGCTGGGGCGTCTATGTCGTGCTGGAGGCACCGAACGACTATGCTGCCGATTGCTTCAGGCAATACGGCCTGAAGACCGACGCCAGCGGGCGCTATGCGGCGATGTACAAGCCCTATCATCTGATCGGCCTCGAACTGAACATCTCGGTGCTGTCGGCGGCGCTGCGGAGCGAGCCGACCGGACAGGCCACAGGCTTCCGCGGCGACGTCGCGGCTGTGGCCAAACGCAATCTGCGCGCCGGCGAGATGCTGGATGGCGAAGGCGGCTACACGGTGTGGGGCAAGCTGGTACCGGCGGCCGCGAGCCTGAAGGCCGGCGCGCTGCCGATCGGTCTCGCGCATCGTGTGAAACTGAAACATGACGTCGCGCATGGCGCGGTGGTGCGCTGGAGCGACGTCGAGTTCGATGCAGGCAACGAGACAGTGAAGGCGCGCAAGGCCATGGAGGACGCGTTCGCAGCGCAGCATTGAGGGCGTCGCCGGCAGCGCAACCAAAGTGCGCTTGCTTTGCTGCGGCCCTTTCGTCATCCTGATCACGATCCGGAATTCGAATTTCGGACGCCAAGGAACGTCGGCCGCCGGCGAAGACAAAGCGACGCCAAGATCGCAATCCCCTCGTCGAGGACTCGACATCACAGGAGGGAAACGCATGGAACGTCGTAAATTCCTGACGGCGGGCGGGCTGGGCCTCGCCGCAAGCGCAGTCGCGGCGCCAGCTGTCGCGCAATCGATGCCCGAGGTGAAATGGCGCCTGGCGGCGAGTTGGCCGAAATCTCTGGATACGCTGTATGGCGGCTGCGAATATTTCTGTAAGCGGGTCGCCGAGATCACCGACAACAAATTCCAGATCCAGCCCTTCGCCGCCGGCGAAATCGTGCCGGGCCTGCAAGTGCTCGACGCGGTCTCGAACGGCACGGTCGAGATCGGCAACACCGCGCTGTATTATTACTGGGGCAAGAATCCCGCCTTCACCTTCGGCACATCGCTGCCATTCGGGCTCAACACGCGCCAGCACATCTCTTGGCTATTGTGGAACGGTGGCCAGGAGATGCTGAACGATCTCTTGAAGGAGCATAACGCGATCGGCGTGCCCACAGGTTCGACCGGCGCCCAGATGGGCGGCTGGTTTCGCAAAGAGATCAAGACCGTCGATGATCTCAAGGGACTGAAATTCCGCGTCGGCGGGTTTGCCGGCACCATCATCTCGAAGCTCGGTGGTGTCCCGCAGCAGATCGCGGCAGGCGACATCTACCCCGCGCTGGAAAAGGGCACGATCGACGCGGCCGAATGGGTGGGCCCCTATGACGACGAGAAGCTCGGCTTCGTCAAGGTGGCGAAGTACTATTATTATCCGGGCTGGTGGGAAGGCACCGGCCAGGGCCACAACATCATGAATCTCGAGAAGTGGAATGCGCTGCCCAAGCATTATCAGGCGGCCATTTCGAGTGCATCGCTCGATACCTTCACCTGGGTGACCGGCAAGTACGATGCGGTCAACCCACCAGCACTCAAGCGGCTGCTCGTTGCCGGCGCCATCCTCAAGCCGTTCCCGCAAGAAGTGCTCGAGAGCTGTTATACGGCGGCCGGGGAGGTCTACGCCGACCTCGCCAAGAGCAATCCGCATTTCGGCAAGATGTATGCGAGCCTCACCGCCTATCGCAGCGAGTCGCTGGCCTGGATGCAGGTCGCCGAGCTCAGCTTCGACAGCTTCATGATGCGGATGCGGACGCGGACGTAGCTGCATCGCGCTGCAAACGCCGAAACGACGAAAGCCCCGGAGATGTTTTCCGGGGCTTTTGCGTTTGTCGATCGACCCGACCAGTCATTCCGTCGTCCTCGACAAGCGAGCATAGCAGTGCCGATCCAGGCCCATGACCGCAGAAGCAAATTTGCGGAGACTCGTGATTGCCAGTTCGCCCGACGACGATTTTTCGGTAACGAGTCGGGCTTTCGCCAGGACGATGCAGGAACTCGCTCAATTCTCGTCGTCACCGAGCGCGGCGACCAGCTTGTCGTAGTACTTGCCGACGAGCTCGATGTTAGCCTTGTTCTCGATCTGCGGCGCCGGCGTCTTCAGCGCTTCGTTGAGCTCGTCGATCGCTTCCTTCTTGTCCTTGGCCGGCATCTTCTTGTCCGCCTGCACTTGCGCGATCTGGGCCTTGATCACGGCTTCGGTGCCGACATATTTCTTGGTCGCGGGATCGAAGCCGCCGAGCACGAGGCTGATGTTGTCGACGACGTTGT
>NZ_JADPKD010000005.1:0-72500 GCF_023073735.1 Bradyrhizobium sp. 160 | reverse complement strand
GCTTGAGCCCCGTTACATCTTCGGCGCAGAAACCCTTATTTAGACCAGTGAGCTGTTACGCTTTCTTTAAAGGATGGCTGCTTCTAAGCCAACCTCCTGGTTGTTTTGGGATTTCCACATCCTTTCCCACTTAGCCACGAATTAGGGGCCTTAGCTGTAGGTCCGGGTTGTTTCCCTCTCCACGACGGACGTTAGCACCCGCCGTGTGACTCCCGCATATTGCTTTCGGGTATTCGGAGTTTGGTTGGGTTTGGTAAGACGGTAAGTCCCCCTAGCCCATCCAGTGCTCTACCCCCCGAAGCATTCGTGCGAGGCGATACCTAAATATCTTTCGCGGAGAACCAGCTATTTCCCAGTTTGATTGGCCTTTCACCCCTAACCACAAGTCATCGGAGCCTTTTTCAACAGGCACCCGTTCGGTCCTCCAGTGAGTGTTACCTCACCTTCAACCTGCTCATGGCTAGATCACTAGGTTTCGGGTCTAATACAACGAACTTGGCGCCCTATTCAGACTCGCTTTCGCTACGCCTTCGCCTATCGGCTTAAGCTTGCTCGTTAAATTAAGTCGCTGGCCCATAATACAAAAGGTACGATGTCACCCAGAACGAATCTTGGGCTCCATCTGTTTGTAGGTGTCCGGTTTCAGGTCTATTTCACTCCCCTCGTCGGGGTGCTTTTCACCTTTCCCTCACGGTACTGGTTCACTATCGGTCGCTGAGGAGTACTTAGGCTTGGAGGGTGGTCCCCCCGTGTTCAGACAGGATTGCACGTGTCCCGCCTTACTCGTGGATACATCATCGCATTACTCGTACGGGGCTATCACCCTCTAAGGCCCAGCTTTCCTGACTGGTTCCGATTGTCTCTGATGTATCACTGGCCTGGTCCGCGTTCGCTCGCCACTACTAACGGAGTCTCTGTTGATGTCCTTTCCTCCAGGTACTTAGATGTTTCAGTTCCCTGGGTTCGCTTGAAACCTCCTATGTATTCAGAAGTCTCATACCTTCTCTTGATAACCGGAAATCCAAAACCTCGCGGTTTGATTTCTCACATTTCTGGTCGAACCCCAACACACAAGGTCTTGGAGTTCCGGCTATCGAAGGTGGGTTTCCCCATTCGGAAATCCGCGGATCAAAGCTTCTTCGCAGCTCCCCACGGCTTATCGCAGCGTAGCACGTCCTTCATCGCCTCTCAGCGCCAAGGCATCCACCGAACACCCTTAAGGCACTTGATTGCTCTCATTATCAATGTCCACACACTCGGCAGAATGTTGTCTGTACGATTGCCTTGCGGCGCGCACCCTCGATGAATGCTACGTACAGCCGGACATTGACTAGAAAGACCAGCTTGCTTCGTAAGATCGTTCCGATAGCGAGGCGGTCAAGCTTCGCTAAAAGGATCATTTACAACTCGCCCATCTTCCCGGTGCAACCTTGTGAGCCGCACTGAAAGGCGCGCGAGCGCCGAAATGATCCGGAGATAATGAAGGCTCGCGCAACGATTTGCTGCACGACCCAACTCGGATCGATCTCCTCTTTACGATGTCAGAAAACACGCAGCTCATTGTCCATCCGGACTAATGAGTGCGAAGTGATGTTTCGCGGACGATGATGGTTACGGGATCAGAAGTAGCCCGCCTTCGCCTTTCGGCTACGGCGCGGCAGCCTTCGCTACCGGCTGGCTTGCCGAGCCGAAGCAGGCGAAGCCTCCGGAGGCTGGTGGAGCCAGACGGGATCGAACCGACGACCTCATGCTTGCAAAGCACGCGCTCTCCCAGCTGAGCTATGGCCCCGTAACCAGAAGACGAAGCGCCTCTCTTAAGTCCGGCGCCGCCCGAGGGGCTATGCCGGACACGCTTCGCTTCTTGTCTCGCGTGGCGGTGCCACGCAAAGCCAACGGCGAAGCGTGGTGGGCCTGGGAAGACTTGAACTTCCGACCTCACGCTTATCAAGCGCGCGCTCTAACCAACTGAGCTACAAGCCCCTAACGCTATCCTTATCAGGACTAGGGTCTTGCGTGCATGCATCGGCGACCAGCGCCGAATGCAATCGCACAGCGCAGCCCCGGCGCGTGTTCGTCCGCGAAGAAAGAGAAACGAAGACGGCGAAATCCCGCCAATGCAGCTCAACGATCTGGCGATCTGTTGGCCACTGATGTTTCTAAAACGATCCGATAGTGAGCGTGAGCTCGCTGAAGGATCATCCTTAGAAAGGAGGTGATCCAGCCGCAGGTTCCCCTACGGCTACCTTGTTACGACTTCACCCCAGTCGCTGACCCTACCGTGGCCGGCTGCCTCCCTTGCGGGTTAGCGCACCGTCTTCAGGTAAAGCCAACTCCCATGGTGTGACGGGCGGTGTGTACAAGGCCCGGGAACGTATTCACCGTGGCGTGCTGATCCACGATTACTAGCGATTCCAACTTCATGGGCTCGAGTTGCAGAGCCCAATCCGAACTGAGACGGCTTTTTGAGATTTGCGAAGGGTCGCCCCTTAGCATCCCATTGTCACCGCCATTGTAGCACGTGTGTAGCCCAGCCCGTAAGGGCCATGAGGACTTGACGTCATCCCCACCTTCCTCGCGGCTTATCACCGGCAGTCTCCTTAGAGTGCTCAACTAAATGGTAGCAACTAAGGACGGGGGTTGCGCTCGTTGCGGGACTTAACCCAACATCTCACGACACGAGCTGACGACAGCCATGCAGCACCTGTGTTCCAGGCTCCGAAGAGAAGGTCACATCTCTGCGACCGGTCCTGGACATGTCAAGGGCTGGTAAGGTTCTGCGCGTTGCGTCGAATTAAACCACATGCTCCACCGCTTGTGCGGGCCCCCGTCAATTCCTTTGAGTTTTAATCTTGCGACCGTACTCCCCAGGCGGAATGCTTAAAGCGTTAGCTGCGCCACTAGTGAGTAAACCCACTAACGGCTGGCATTCATCGTTTACGGCGTGGACTACCAGGGTATCTAATCCTGTTTGCTCCCCACGCTTTCGTGCCTCAGCGTCAGTATCGGGCCAGTGAGCCGCCTTCGCCACTGGTGTTCTTGCGAATATCTACGAATTTCACCTCTACACTCGCAGTTCCACTCACCTCTCCCGAACTCAAGATCTTCAGTATCAAAGGCAGTTCTGGAGTTGAGCTCCAGGATTTCACCCCTGACTTAAAGACCCGCCTACGCACCCTTTACGCCCAGTGATTCCGAGCAACGCTAGCCCCCTTCGTATTACCGCGGCTGCTGGCACGAAGTTAGCCGGGGCTTATTCTTGCGGTACCGTCATTATCTTCCCGCACAAAAGAGCTTTACAACCCTAGGGCCTTCATCACTCACGCGGCATGGCTGGATCAGGGTTGCCCCCATTGTCCAATATTCCCCACTGCTGCCTCCCGTAGGAGTTTGGGCCGTGTCTCAGTCCCAATGTGGCTGATCATCCTCTCAGACCAGCTACTGATCGTCGCCTTGGTGAGCCATTACCTCACCAACTAGCTAATCAGACGCGGGCCGATCTTTCGGCGATAAATCTTTCCCCGTAAGGGCTTATCCGGTATTAGCACAAGTTTCCCTGTGTTGTTCCGAACCAAAAGGTACGTTCCCACGCGTTACTCACCCGTCTGCCGCTGACGTATTGCTACGCCCGCTCGACTTGCATGTGTTAAGCCTGCCGCCAGCGTTCGCTCTGAGCCAGGATCAAACTCTCAAGTTGGACTTGAACTTTGAACCGGCTGATCACAACGTTTGACGAGGTCCCACCATACTCGCGAAGCGATTCACATCGCTTGCGAACTGACCTCAATGAAGAGGCCATGGTGTTACCTTTGAAACGTGTACCGCCGAAGTCTTTCGTCCGGTCTCGATCAGAAAAGCCGAAGCTTCTCAGAAGCGAGACCCGCAAGGACTCCGCCGTCCACGTTTCTCTTTCTTCATCTTCACTTGTCAAACAGCCCGGGACCTTGGAGACCCCAACCTTCCAGCGTGGAAGGGTTCCGACACCCTTACCGACGATGAATGACTCCAACCGACTGGTGTCGATTGTTGTGTCACTCAACAAGGTGAGGAGCATCAGTGGCGCGTTCGCTCGCCTTGGTCAGTGACCCGGCGGCGCCGCGCTCAGTGGTTGGGGTTATAGTCCCCCCTCATCGGGATTGTCAACGCCCATCGTCAACAAATCGTCGCACAGTGGACCACCTGAAAATTTCTCGTGTTTACAGCCACTTAGGAGGACGGAGAACGGCCGGGCCGATGCTGTGCGAGGAAAAAACTGAAAAAAGTTTGGGCCCCTGCGGGCTCTGGAGCGGGCTTCGGAGGCGGCTTGGGAGAGGGCTTGGGACGCCCGTCCAAGGAGGCCTCCCGCGACCGCCCTTCAGGAAACTTTTTCCATAGGAGGCGCCGTACTTGAGCCACAATCCCGCGGCGTTCTGATAAGAGACAAGCTTGAATCGCGGGGATGCCAGTGGGGGCTGCCGGCGGTTTTCATGGGTCAGAGGAAGGCGATCTTGCAGATGGCGCGGCCTTCCTCCGGCATTCGAGAGACATCGAGAGACCTTTTTCCGTTTAGCTGTTCGTAATTTCGGCCGGCCCGTCATCGGGGCCTTCTGACCGCGAACGCCTATGCGGCTTGCCCTTTTCCTGCGATACGCCTCGAAGAGGGCGACCGGGAAAAGGCTCGATACGGGGCTTTTGGGTCGTTGAATTGGGGGACTTTGGGTTGAACCACAGGACGTCACGCAGCGCTTACGGGCGTGAGACCGGGATCATCGATCTCGGCCACGAGCCGCCGCTGTCGGTCGACGGTTCTGAGGCCGCCGTGATCGATCGCCGCCGAGTCTCGGTACAATGGTTCAGCGGGACGATTCTGACCGGACTCTGCGGCGCGGCCCTCATCGGCGGCGCCGTTTTTGCGTCGCTCGATGGCGAGATGACCTTCGCCAAAGTGCCGGAGCGGGTCGAAGGCGCGCTGCGCGGTGCATTCGGCGCAGCCGATCGCGCCGCCACGCTGCACAAGAGCGACCGCCTGCCGCCGCCAAGCGAATCCACGGCTTCGCGCAACATCGTCCGCGTCTCCACGGTCGCCCGCGTCGGCAACCGCGACGTGATGCGGGTGCGCCCGTTCGTCCGCATCGCCGGCAATCTGTCGATGACGACGAGCGATCTGTCGGCGAAGATTCCGCCGTTCAACGCCCAGCGCATGCTCACCGACGTCGGCTCCGATCCGAAGACCGCCTCCGACGACCCGAACAATCCCGAAGCCGTCGAGCCCGACGCCGAGGTCTCCTTCGTCACCAAGGACCTGTCGCCTGTGCTGCCGAAGGCCAAGATTTCCGCGGTGGTGGCGCTCGACGACATCCTGATGCGGGTGCGCGATGCCGCCAATTGGCGCGGCAATGGCGGGGTGCGCTACGCCTCGCTCGCCAATGCCGCCGCCGACGTCTCCGGCGCGACCGGCGCCTCCGACATCAAGATGGCCTATGCCACCGAAGTATCGCCGTCCGATCCCTATGCCGGCTTCGAGACGCGCGTGGTGCCGGAAAACGTCACGCTGCTGCCCAAGACCAAGGAGCAGATCACCGGCGGCAATCCCAACGGCGAACGCGTCCACATGGTCAAGAAGGGCGACAGCGTCGCTGGCGTGCTGCGCGATCTCGGCGCCACCGCCGACGAGATCAAGGCGATCACCGCAACGCTCGGTCCGCGCGGCCGCGACGGTGGTCTGAAGGAAGGCGAGAAGCTCCGCATCCTGATGGCGCCCGCAAGCCCCGGCGCGCGCCTGCAGCCCTACCGCGTCGTCGTCGCCAATGACACCATGGTCGAGGCGATCGCGGCGCTGTCCGATCTCGGCAAATACGTCGCGGTTGACGTCTCCAGCATGAACACCGTCACCGACGCTGCGGCCAGCGCCAACAGCGACGACGATGACGACGATGACGGCTCCGGCGTGCGGCTCTATCAGAGCATCTACGAGACCGCGATGCGCAACAAGGTGCCGATGCCTGTCATCGACGACATGATCAAGATCTACTCCTACGACGTCGATTTTCAGCGCAAGGTGCAGCCAGGCGATTCCTTCGACGTGTTCTACGCCGGCGAGGACGAGGGCGTGACCGCGAGCGAGAAGAACGAGGTGCTGTTCGCTTCGCTCACCGTCGGCGGCGAGACCAAGAAATATTACCGCTACCAGAGCCCCGACGACGGCGTCGTCGACTACTACGACGAGACCGGCAAGAGCGCGAAGAAGTTCCTGGTCAGGAAGCCCGTCAACAACGCCATCATGCGCTCCGGCTTCGGCGGCCGCCGCCATCCGATCCTCGGCTACGTGAAGATGCACACCGGCGTCGACTGGGCCACCACCTACGGCACGCCGATCTTCGCCTCCGGCAACGGCATGATCGAGAAGGCCGGCCCCGAGGGCGGCTACGGCAAGTACATCCGCATCAAGCACGCCAACGGCTACGAGACCGCCTACGGCCACATGTCGGCCTTCGCCAAGGGCATGGAAGTCGGCAAGAAGGTGCGGCAGGGCCAGGTGATCGGCTTCGTCGGCTCATCCGGCCTGTCGACCGGCCCGCACGTTCACTACGAGATCCTGGTCAACGGACGCTTCGTCGATCCGATGCGGGTAAAGCTGCCGCGCGGGCGCTCGCTGGAGGGCCCGATGCTGGCGAGCTTCGAGAAAGAGCGCGACCGGCTCGACGGCATGATGAGCGGCCGCGGCGGCGCCATCGCGAGGATGTCGGATGCGACCGGCGGACCGTTGCAGGTGACGAACCGCTAAATCGGCGCGGCCGCGCGCCACCTCACAACGTCAAGTTTCGTTTGCCAAAGCCGCTCGACGGGCGAATACTTTCCGAAAAAGGGAGGTCTCGCCATGAAGAACAGGCTCGCCTGCGCAGCCCTGGTTGCTGCAGTTTTCTCCATCACGAGTGCATCGGCTGAGACCTTGCCGGCAACCTGGGAGGTCACCAAGCTCGTCCCGGGCTCCGCATTCCACGGCGTCCACGGGCTCGGCATCGACAAGGCCGGCCATCTGTTTGCCGGCAGTGTCGCCGGCGCCGCGCTCTACGAGGTCGACATCGCAGGCGGCACGGCCAAGATCGCGATCCCCGCGCCGATCGGAATGGCCGACGACATCGCGTTCGCGCCCGACGGCACCATGGCCTGGACCGGTTTCCTCGCCGGCGATCTCTATGCCCGCAAGGGTGATGGCCCGATCAAGAAGCTTGCTTCCGGCCTTCCCGGTATCAACTCGCTCGCCTTCCGCAAGGACGGCAGGCTCTACGCCACCACCGTCTTCCTCGGCGACACGCTCTACGAGATCGACGTCGAGGGCATCAAGCCGCCGCGCCAGATCATGGAGAAGATGGGCGGCCTCAACGGCTTCGAGTTCGGTCCCGGCGACAAGCTCTACGGTCCGCTCTGGTTCAAGGGACAGGTCGCAAAAGTCGACGTCGACAAGGCCGAGCTGACCGTCGTCGCCGATGGCTTCAAGGTTCCGGCCGCGGTGAATTTCGATTCCAAAGGCAACCTCTTTGTCGTCGACACCGCGCTCGGCCAGCTCGTCCGGGTCGATCCGAAGTCCGGCGCCAAGACCATGGTCGCGCAACTGAAGCCGTCGTTGGACAATCTCGCGATCGACGGCAAGGACCGCATCTACGTCTCCAACATGGCCGATAACGGCATCCAGGAGGTCGATCCGGCGACCGGCCAGGCCAAGCAAATTATCATCGGCAAGCTGGCCCTGCCCGGCGGCATCGGCGTCACCTCGGACAATGGCAAGGATACCATCCATGTCGCCGACGTGTTCGCCTATCGTACGGTCGACGGTGCCACCGGCGAGGTCACCGAGAAGGCGCGCATGCACGCCGCCGGCGTCACTCTCGAATATCCGATGAGCGCGACTGCGAAGGGCAACGACGTGGTCCTGTCGAGCTGGTTCACCGGCACGGTGCAGGTGATCGACGGCAAGACCGGCGCCACGCGGGACATGCTGCACGGTTTCAAGGCCCCGCATGACGCGATTGTGCTCGCGGACGGCAGCATTCTGGTGGCCGAGCTCGGCACCAAATCGCTGGTCAAGGTGAGCGGTGAGCATGGCCAGGATCGCGCCACGCTGATCGGCGATCTCGAGGGACCGGTGGGTCTCGTCGGCGGATCGGCTGGCGAAGTCTATGTCACCGAGGCCTTCTCCGGCGCCGTCTCCCGGATCGACAAGAACGGCGCAAAGACCGTGCTCGCCAAGGAGCTGAAAATGCCCGAAGGCATTGCGCGCGCCAGCGACGGCAAGCTGATCGTGGCGGAAGTCGGCGCCAAACGATTGGTCGAGATCGCGCCGGAGACCGGCAAGGTGACGGAGATCGCGGCCAATCTTCCGATCGGCCTGACAGGCGCACCCGGCGGCCTGCCGACGCATATCCCGACGGGCGTCGCGGTCGGTGCGAGCGGCGTCATTTACTTCACCTCGGACGTGGAGAATGCGATCTACAAGGCGGTGAAGAAGTAGCAATCGCCGAACAAGAGCTGACCGCGGAACCCAGGCTCGGGTTCCCGGTTAGACGCTGACGGAAGCGTACCAGCAGGAGGATCGCCCATGACGCGCCTCTCACGTGACGATGTCGTCAAGGCCGTGGACCGGGCCGATGACGTCACCATTGCCCAGATCATCGGGACCGGCGCGACGGCCGAGGAACTCGCCGAAGCCCAGGCCTGGCTCGCCAAT
Organism: Bradyrhizobium sp. 160; assembly: GCF_023073735.1. Lineage (NCBI taxonomy): Bacteria > Pseudomonadati > Pseudomonadota > Alphaproteobacteria > Hyphomicrobiales > Nitrobacteraceae > Bradyrhizobium > Bradyrhizobium sp. 160. The sequence continues at coordinate 63,799 of NZ_JADPKD010000005.1, read as the reverse complement.
GACGAGCCGATGATCAACGACTTGCGGCCGCTGGCGCAGGGCCGGGTGCGCGAGCTGGTGGATATTCTCTCGGAGCTCGAGGAGGACGACGAGGAGCAAGGCCCCGCCGCTCCCGGCTCCGCGTCCGCGCTCAGCTAGCCAGCAAGCCAACCGACGAATTCGCCCCGGAAAGATAGATCTCTCCGGGGCGTCCTGTTGCTTCAGGCGGCAGATACGCTCAGTTCAGCTTCCGCTTCGGCACCGGGGCCTCGAACTGGGCGATCTCCGCGGTTTGCGGCGCCTTGCCGTTGAAGGTCAGCACGTTGCCCTCGGACGAGATCGCAACCCTGTCGCCGTCGCTGATCTCGCCGGCCAGGATCATCTCGGCGAGCGGGTCCTGGAGATAGCGCTGAATCACCCGCTTCAGCGGCCGTGCGCCGTAGGCGGGATCCCAGCCTTTGGCAGCAAGCCAGTCGCGGCCTGCGGCATCGAGCGTCAGCACGATCTTGCGATCGCTGAGGAGCTTCTGCAGCCGCGCGAACTGGATCTCGACGATCCGGCCCATCTCGCTCTTCTGCAAGCGGTGGAACAGGATGATCTCGTCGACGCGGTTGAGGAATTCGGGGCGGAAATGCCCACGCACCATTCCCATCACCTGCTCGCGCACGGCCGAGGTGTCCTCGCCTTCCGGCTGGTTGACCAGAAATTCCGAACCGAGGTTCGAGGTCATGATGATCAGCGTGTTGCGGAAGTCGACCGTGCGGCCCTGGCCATCGGTCAGGCGGCCATCGTCGAGCACCTGGAGCAGGACGTTGAACACGTCGGGATGCGCCTTCTCGATCTCGTCGAACAGCACCACCTGATAGGGCCGGCGCCGCACCGCTTCGGTGAGCGCGCCGCCCTCGTCATAGCCGACATAGCCCGGAGGCGCGCCGATCAGCCGCGAGACCGAGTGCTTCTCCATGTATTCGGACATGTCGAGGCGGACCATCGCGGTCTCGTCGTTGAACAGGTACTCGGCAAGCGCCTTGGTCAGCTCGGTCTTGCCGACGCCGGTGGGGCCCAAGAACATGAACGAGCCGGTCGGCCGGTTCGGGTCCTGCAGGCCTGCGCGCGAGCGGCGCACGGCGGTTGCGACCGCACGCACGGCTTCGGCCTGGCCGACGACGCGCTTGCCGAGCTGATCCTCCATCTTCAGGAGCTTCTCCTTCTCGCCTTCCAGCATCTTGTCGACGGGCACGCCGGTCCAGCGCGAGACCACCTGCGCGATGTGGTTGGCGGTGACCGCCTCCTCCATCATCTCGCCGGCGTTCTCCTTGGCCTCGATCTCCGCGAGCTTCTTCTCCAGCTCCGGGATCCTTCCATAGGCCAGCTCGCCGGCCTTCTGGAATTCGCCGCGCCGCTGGGCGTTGGCCAGCTCGACTCGCAGGCCGTCGAGCTCGGCCTTCAGCTTCTGGGCATCGGAGAGCTTGCTCTTCTCCGCGCTCCAGCGCGCCGTCAGTGCCGCAGACTTCTCCTCGAGCTCGGCAAGGTCCTTCTCCAGCGTCTGGAGCCGGGACTTGGAGCCGGCATCGCTTTCCTTCTTCAGCGCCTCCTGCTCGATCTTGAGCCGGATGATCTCGCGGTCGAGCGAGTCCAACTCTTCGGGCTTGGAATCGACCTGCATCTTCAGCCGCGCCGCGGCCTCGTCCATGAGGTCAATGGCCTTGTCGGGCAGGAAGCGGTCGGTGATGTAGCGGTTGGACAGGGTCGCGGACGCCACAAGCGCCGAATCGGTGATCCGTACGCCATGGTGCTGCTCGTACTTGTCCTTCAAGCCGCGCAGGATCGAGATGGTATCCTCGACCGACGGCTCGCTGATGAAGATCGGCTGGAAGCGCCGCGCCAGCGCCGCATCCTTCTCGACGTGCTTCTGGTACTCGTCGAGCGTGGTCGCGCCGATGCAGTGCAGCTCGCCGCGGGCGAGCGCCGGCTTGAGCAGGTTGGAGGCGTCCATCGCGCCATCGCCCTTGCCGGCGCCGATCAGCGTGTGCATCTCATCGATGAACAGGACGTAGGTGCCCTCGCTCGCGGTGACTTCCTGGAGCACGGCCTTCAGCCGCTCCTCGAATTCACCACGATACTTCGCGCCGGCGATCAGGGCGCCCAAGTCGAGCGCAAGCAACTTCTTGTCCTTGAGGCTGTCGGGCACATCGCCATTGACGATGCGCAGCGCCAAGCCCTCGGCGATGGCGGTCTTGCCGACGCCGGGCTCACCGATCAGCACGGGATTGTTCTTGGTCCGGCGCGACAGCACCTGGATGGTGCGGCGAATCTCCTCGTCACGGCCGATGACCGGGTCGAGCTTGCCGTCGCGCGCCGCCTGGGTGAGGTCGCGGGCATATTTCTTCAGCGCGTCGTAGGCATTCTCGGCGGTCGCGCTGTCCGCGGTGCGGCCCTTGCGCAGCGCTTCAATGGCCGCATTGAGATTTTGCGGGGTGACACCGCCCTTATTGAGGATCGTGCCGGCCTCGCTGGTCTTCTCCAGCGCCAGACCGAGCAGCAGCCGCTCGACGGTGACAAAACTGTCGCCGGCCTTCTCGCCGGCCTTCTCGGCCGCATCGAAGGTGCGGGCGAGCTCGGGCGCGAGATAGATCTGGCCAGCGCCGCCGCCGGAGACCTTCGGTACCCTGTTCAGCGCGTCCTCGGTCGCCTTCAGGATTGCACGCGAATTGCCGCCGGCGCGCTCGATCAGACCGGCAGCCAGCCCTTCAGTGTCGTCCAGCAGGACCTTCAGCACATGCAGGGTGGAAAACTGCTGGTGCCCCTCGCGCATCGCAAGCGACTGCGCGGATTGGATGAAGCCCCTGGAGCGTTCGGTGTACTTCTCGATATTCATGTCTTTTCTATCCCTCGGCCTGCCCTCGGAGCCCTCAAAGGCACTCCAGACGGCATCTTCATTGGGTTTCCGATCACCGTATTGACGTTTCAACCGGTAACAGTCGTGTTCTGCCGGCGGTGCCGCCGACCTGAGGCAAATGTGGGAAGCGGGTCGCTGATGCGGAAGAGGCGCGTTCACAATTTCGTGCGCTCACGGGCCGCTTGGCGCGGGCCTGCCGAATCCCCTAAGTAGCGGCATGATAGCCAGCCGCACCGCCGAGATTACCGGCCTCTACCGCTACCCGATCAAGGGCCTGACGCCGGAACACCTGACCCGCGTCGTGTTGCGGAGCGGCCAGACCCTGCCCGCCGACCGCCGCTACGCCATTGAGAACGGGCCGAGCGGGTTCGATCCCGAGGCGCCCCAGTGGAAGCCGAAAATCCAGTTTCTGATGCTGGCGCGCAATGAGCGACTGGCCTCCCTCGACAGCTGGTTCGAGGACGCGACCAATCGCCTGACCATCCGCAAGGACGGCCAGATCGTCGCCAGCGGCGATCTCGAGACCGCTGCCGGGCGCGCCGCCATCGAGAGCTATTTCAGCGAGAACTTTCAGCCGGAACTGAAGGGCCCGCCCAAGGTCCTGTCCGGCCGCGACCACAGCTTCTCCGACGTCGCCCGCAAGGTCGTGTCCATCATCAATCTCGACAGCGTCCGCGCCCTCGAGACCATGCTCGGCGCCGCCGTCCACCCCCTGCGTTTCCGCGCCAATCTCTATGTCCGAGGTTGGCCGGCTTGGTCCGAGCTCGACCTCGTCGACCAGACGCTCGCGATCGGGCAGGCGCGGCTGAAGGTGGTCAAGCGCATCAAGCGCTGCCCGGCGACCAACGTCGACCCGGTGACCGCCAAGCGCGACCTCGAGATCCCGCCGGCGCTCTCGCGCCATCTCGGCCACATGGATTGCGGCATCTATGCCGAGGTGATCGAAGGCGGCGAGATCGGCGTCGGCGATGCGGTCGCGGTGGAAGAGCCGAGACTGGTGTGAGCGAACCCTTCGCTGCCGTAGGGTGGCCAAAGCGAAGCGTGCCCACCACTTCCGTTTTCGAATGTTGACGCACCGCTGGTGGGCACGGCGCTTCGCGCCTTTGCCCACCCTCGGCTCCATCGTTAGTTCGGCATCACATACGCATAGATCTTGCCGCGCGAGACCGGCGCCTCGCGGACGCGGTTGCCATTGTTGCCGGAGATCATGATCGGATTACCCCGCGCATCGATGCCGCTGATGATCCCGACATGGCCGCCGCGGCCGCCGCGCGACATCACCGCGATGGCGCCGACCTGCGGACCGGAGATGCGCGTGCCATAGCGCGCGAACGAACTCGCCATATCGGAGCCCGTGCCCTGATGCCCGGTATGTTGCAGCACCATGTTCATGAAGCGCGCGCACCACAGGCTGCCGCGTCCGGTGGGATTGCCGCCGAGATAGCGGCGCGCCTCGGACACGAGGCCCGATCCGCCGCCGAAACCGCCGCTGCTCATGGCGTTATTGGCCAAGCCGCTAGGGGCTATTCCATTAGTGGCCATGCCGCCGCTATTGGCGTTCGGATCATAGCTCGCCTGAATGTTGGCGAATCCGCTCGCCTGCAATCGCGCCGCGCTGCGCTCGAAGCGCGAGCTGCGGGCATGGTGGCGGTTGTGATGATGTCTGGCGTGGTGCACGTAAGCGTGCCGCTCTGCGCTATGACGATGATGCGGCCGCGCTGAGGCCGGAGAAACGAACGCGACGACCGTCGCGAAGAAGAGCGCCAGCGCGACAACACAACGCGACAGGCGAGACGCAAACAACTCGAACATTCTTCATCCTTCGTTACACCCCCACTTCCCCGATCGGCCCGTGCGCGGCCGACATCTACTTTGCGTATCAGAATCCCGATGTGGCGAGATCAAGACACGTCCCGGGAGATTTTGCGCGGAGGTTAACGGTGCTAGAACCCTCATGCGTGAACTGCAGAACGGCATTCCAATGCCGCAGCACTCTCAGGGAGAACCGCATGCCTTACGCCGTGACGAAGGATGATTGCCGTCTGTATTTCGAGGAAGCCGGCGCCGGTACGCCGATCATCTTCCTGCACGAGTTCGCGGCCGACTACACCAATTGGGAGCCGCAGATGCGCTACTTCTCGCGCGGCCATCGCTGCATCACTTATTCTGCGCGCGGCTACACGCCGTCCGACGTGCCCGATGGCGAGGCCTACACCTACACGCATTTCTACACCGACGCGCTCGCGGTGCTCGATCACCTCAGGATCGAGCGCGCCCATCTCGTCGGCCTGTCGATGGGGGCCTACTCGTCGCTTCAGATCGGGCTTAATGCGCCACAGCGCGCATTGTCGATGACGCTGGCCGGCGTCGGCTCGGGCTCCGAGATCGAGAATCTCGACGCCTGGCGCAGGCAGTGCCGCGCCAACGCCGAGCAGTTCGAGACGCTCGGCTCCGCCGAGGTCGCAAAGGTCACGCGCGAGGCGCCGAGCCGGATTCCCTTCCTGGTGAAGGACCCGCGCGGCCACGCCGATTTCTACGCTGCCCTTGCTCGCCACGATGCCAAGGGATCGGCGCGCACGATGCGCGGCTTCCAGGGCGGCCGTCCCTCGATCTATACTATGACGGATGCGATCAGAGGCGTTGCAACGCCGGCGCTGATCATCTGTGGCGACGAGGACGATCCGTGCGTCGGACCGAGCCTGTTCCTGAAGAAGCATCTTCCGGCCGCAGGGCTCGCGATGTTTCCGAAGTCGGGCCACGTCCTCAACCTCGAAGAGCCGGCGCTATTCAACGAGAGCGTGGAGCGGTTCGTCACGCTGGTGGAAGCGGGCCGCTGGCCGGTGCGCGATCCGAGGTCGCTGGCGGCGCATTAGCTGTCATTCCGGGATGCGCCGAAAGGCGCAGGCCCGGAATCCATCGGGCCGCGGTCGCTGTTGCACGATGGATTCCGGGCTCGCGCTTCGCGCGCCCCGGAATGACGGACAGAGACTACTTCCCCTCGCCTCTGCTCAGCAGGAACACGCCCTGCTCGCCGAACATGTTCCACACCCACCAGGGCAGGTTCAGCGGCACCGGGCGGCCGTAGAGGTCGAGCGCGACCGAGCGCTCCATCTTGACGTTGATCTCGTCGCAGAGCTCGACAAAATCCTTGATGGTGCAGAAGTGGATATTGGCGGTGTCGTACCAGGTTGCCGGCAGATTCTCCGTGCGCGGCATGTGGCCGCCGATCAGGAGCTGGAGCCGCATCTTCCAGAAGCCGAAATTCGGAAACGACACGATGGCGCGGCGGCCGATGCGCAGCAGGTTCTCCAGCACCACCCGCGGCTGCCGCGTCGCCTGCAGCGTCTGCGACAGGATCACGTAATCGAAGGCGTCGTCGGGATAGTTGACGAGGTCGGTATCGGCATCGCCCTGCACCACCGCGAGCCCCTTGGCGACGCAGCGGTTGACGCCCTCGCGCGACAGCTCGATGCCGCGGCCGTCGATGCCACGCGTTTCCAGCAGCTGGAGCAGATCGCCCTCGCCGCAGCCGACGTCGAGCACCTTCGAGCCGGGCTTGACCATGTCGGCAACGAGCAGATGATCGGCGCGAAACTGACCGGACGGCCCCGTCGCAACGCCGTTCAGCGGCAGCACCTCCTGTACCGACATCTTAGCCACCTTTGCCGTTGAGACCGCGGGCCTTGCCCGCGGATTGCAGGAAGGCCCGCGAGATGTCGAAGAATTCGGGGACGTCGAGCAGGAAGGCGTCGTGGCCGCGATCGGTCTCGATTTCGGCGAACGACACCCGCGCGCTCGACGCATTCAGCGCGTGCACCAGCGCGCGCGATTCCGATGTCGGGAACAGCCAGTCGCTGGTGAAGGAGACCACGCAGAAGCGGGTCTTGATGCCCACGAACGCCTTTGCCAGCACGCCACCATGATCGGCGGCGATGTCGAAATAATCCATCGCGCGCGTCAGATAGAGATAGGAATTGGCATCGAAGCGCTCGACGAAGGACGAGCCCTGATAGCGCAAATAGGACTCGACCTGAAAGTCGGCGTCAAACGAAAAGGTCGGCAGCTCACGGTCCTGCATGCGGCGGCCGAATTTTCGGTGCAGCGCGGCGTCTGAGAGATAGGTGATGTGCGCCGCCATCCGTGCCACCGCGAGGCCGCGATGCGGGTGGATGCCATGGTCGGCATAGCCGCCATTGTGCCAATCGGGATCGGCCATCACGGCCTGGCGGCCGAGCTCGTGGAAGGCGATGTTCTGCGCCGAGTGCCGCGTCGAGCACGCAATCGCCAGCGCGGAGTACACGCGGGCAGGATAGGCCGCGGTCCATTGCAGCACCTGCATGCCTCCCATCGAGCCGCCCACCACCGCGAACAACGTGTCGATGCCGAGCCGGTCGATCAGCATCGCCTGCGCCCGTACCATGTCGGGAATGGTGATGACGGGGAAATCGAGGCCCCAGACCTTGCCCGTCGCGGGATTGATCGAAGCCGGCCCGGTCGAGCCCATGCAGCCGCCGATCACGTTGGAGCAGATGATGAAGTAGTGTTGAGGATCAAGCGGACGGCCGGGGCCGACCAGCGTCTCCCACCAGCCGGGCTTGCCGGTGACCGGATGCACGTTGGCGACATGCTGGTCACCGGTCAGCGCATGGCAAACCAGAATGGCGTTGGAGCGATCGGCGTTCAGCTCGCCATAGGTCTGGTAGGCGATCTGGAACGGGGAGAGATCGACGCCGCAATCGAGCCGCAGCGGCTGATCGGCGCCGAAATGCACAACCTGCGAACTCGGATGATCTACCTCGTGCGATCGATCGTCGGCGCTGATCGCGGGACTCGGAATCGACTTGACGCTACCCATCTGAGCATCGACCTCGTTTGCGATCAGACTTACGACCGCAGTGACATCAGGCCATAAAAAACCCGGCCTGAACGATAGGTTCGGCCGGGATCGGAAGCGTCCCCGGCCTGTTTAGCGAGTTTTTTAACGTGGCTGCAAGCCGGCCGGCTCAAATGACCACGGAACAGGCAAAAACTTACTGTTTGGAGCGGTCTTCGTCAAGCCGCGGTCCGGATTAACCCCATTCGTCCCTGATACGTCGCCTGAAAAGGCCCAGCTTCTCCTAGCATTTCTCTTTGCTTTCGCGGCCTATCCTGCCTAATCAGGACATCGACCGCAGCGGTGACGGCACTGACCGATCCGCATTGGAACGCCTCTGAACAGCCGTTGTCAGTCATGTCCCAACGTCCGCCCGCGCCGCCATCGCTTCAGGAATTGCGCAAGGAGATCGACGCGATCGACGAGGGCATGCATCGCCTCCTGATGCAGCGCGGCGACATCATCCACCGCCTGATCGAGGTGAAGCAGACCCAGGAGGTCGGCTCCGCATTCCGGCCGGCGCGCGAGGCCGCCATGATGCGCGACCTCGTCCAGCGTCATCGCGGCATCCTGCCGCTCGACACGGTCGAGAGCATCTGGCGCGTCATCATCTCGACCTTCACCTATGTGCAGGCGCCGTTCTCCGTGCATGCCGACATCTCGGTGAGCGAGCCGGCGATGCGCGATTCCGCGCGCTTCCATTTCGGCTTCACCGTGCCCTACATCGCGCATTTCAGCGCGCAGGCCGCGGTCGAGGCGGTGGCGAAGTCGAAGGGCGACCTGGCGCTGGTCTCGGCGACCTCGAGCCGCACGCCGTGGTGGCTGGAGCTGGAAGAGACCGGCGCGCCCAAGATCATCGCGCGGATGCCGTTCGTCGAGCGCGCCGACCATCCGGCTGCACTGCCGGTGTTCGCGATCTCGCGCGTCGCCGACAGCGCGCTGGTGACTGAGGTCGAGACCTTCAGCGTGCGCGTATCGGGCTGGAACGCCGAGGTCGCGCGCGCCCTGTCGCCGCTTGCCGAAATCGTGGCGGTGCCCGATACCGCCTTCGACGGCGCCGCCCTGCTGGTCTCGGTCACGAGCGCGACCAGCATCGACAAGATCAGGGCTGCCCTGATCGAGGCGGGGGCCTCGGTGCGCTCCACGGCCCTCGTCGGCAGCCACGCAACGCGCTATACGGTGCCCCCGACCGGGCCGAAATCGTAAGTCGCGAGCCGTCCCGCCAATCCGGAGTTGAAGATGTCCCGCCCCGTGCCGAATCCCGGCATTCTCGATATTGCGCCCTACACGCCCGGCAAGAGCCCGGTGCCGGAGCCGGGCCGCAAGGTGTTCAAGCTCTCGGCCAACGAGACGCCGTTCGGGCCCTCGCCGAAGGCGATCGAGGCGTTCAAGCGCGTGGCGGATCATCTGGAGGATTATCCGGAAGGCACCTCGCGCGTGCTGCGCGAAGCGATCGGCCGCAGCTTCGGCCTCGACCCCAACCGCATCATCTGCGGCGCCGGCTCCGATGAGATCCTCAATCTGCTCGCGCACACTTATCTCAGCCAGGGCGACGAGGCGATCTCGACCACCCACGGCTTCCTGGTCTACCCGATCGCGACCATGGCGAACGGGGCCAAGAACGTGGTGGCGCCCGAAACCAACTTCACCGCCGACGTCGACGCCATCCTCGAGGCCGTGACACCGCGGACAAAACTGGTCTGGCTCGCCAATCCCAACAACCCGACCGGCACCTATCTGCCGTTCGATGAGGTCAAGCGCCTGCGCGCCGGCCTGCCCTCGCAGGTGCTGCTGGTGCTGGACGCCGCCTATTGCGACTACGTCTCGCGCAACGATTACGAGATGGGAATCGAGCTCGTCGCCACCACCGAGAACACGGTGGTAACGCACACCTTCTCCAAGATCCACGGACTTGCGGCGCTGCGCATCGGCTGGATGTTCGGCCCCGAGCACATCATCGACGCAGTCAACCGCATCCGCGGTCCCTTCAACGTGTCGACGCCGGCGATGTATGCCGCGGTCGCCGCGATCGAGGACACCGCGCACCAGGCGATGTCGAAGCAGTTCACCGAGACCTGGCGCAACCGGCTGACCGAGGAGATCGGCAAGATCGGGCTGAAGGTGACGCCGAGCGTCGCCAATTTCGTGCTGATCCACTTCCCGACCGACAAGGGCAAGACCGCGGATGATGCCGACGCCTTCCTCACCGAGCGGGGCCTGGTGCTGCGCGCGCTGAAGAATTACGGCCTGCCGCATGCGCTGCGCATGACTATCGGCACCGAGGAGGCCAACCGCCTCGTGGTCGAGGCCTTGCGCGACTTCATGGGCGGCAAATGAGCGCGCAGGCGCACTTCCAGCGCGTCGCGCTGATCGGCTTTGGCCTGATCGGCGGCTCGATCGCGCGCGCTGCGAAGCTCCAGGGCTTGGTGAGTGAGATCGTCACCACCGCGCGCTCGGAAAAGACGCGCGCGCGGGTCGCCGAGCTCGGCATCGTCGACCACGTCGTGGCGACCAACGCGGAAGCGGTGAAGGATGCCGATCTCGTCATCCTCTGCATTCCCGTCGGCGCCTGTGGCGAGGTCGCGCGGGAGATCGCCGCGCATCTCAAGCCGGGTGCAATCATCTCCGACGTCGGCTCGGTCAAGGGCGCGGTGGTCAGGGACATGGCCCCGCATCTGCCGCAGGGCGTTCATTTCGTGCCGGCGCATCCGGTCGCGGGCACCGAGCATTCCGGTCCGGATTCGGGCTTTGCCGAGCTCTTCATCAACCGCTGGTGCATCCTCACGCCACCGGAAGGCGTCGATGCTGCTGCCACCGATCGCCTGCGCGCGTTCTGGGCGGCGATGGGCGCCAAGGTCGAAATCATGACGCCGGATCATCATGATCTCGTGCTCGCGATCACCAGCCATCTGCCGCATCTGATCGCCTACACCATCGTCGGCACGGCCGACGAGCTGGCGCAGGTGACGGAATCCGAGGTGATCAAATTCTCCGCCGGCGGCTTTCGCGATTTCACCCGGATCGCCGCGTCCGACCCGACGATGTGGCGCGACGTCTTCCTCGCCAACAAGGAGGCCGTGCTGGAGATGCTCGGCACCTTCACCGAGGACCTCGCCAAGCTCACCCGCGCGATCCGCCGCGGCGACGGCGAAGCTCTGTTCGACCACTTCACCCGCACCCGCGCCATCCGCCGCGGCATCGTCGAGATCGGCCAGGATTCGGCCGCGCCCGATTTCGGCCGGCCGCACGCTGCGCTGAAGAAGCCGTAACTTCACTCCCGTCATTCCGGGGCGCGCGAAGCGCGAACCCGGAATCTCGAGATTGCGGCTCGAGATTCCGGGTTCATTCGCTTCGCAAATGCTCCGGAATGACGGCGAGTCAATACAGCGGCGGGATCTGGCCGACCTTGACCGGACCGAGCAGCACGGCGCCGTCGACGAATTTCAGCGGAAAGCTTCTCGCCTTCTTGCCCTCGAGCGTGCTCTCGGTGCCGATCGAATTGATGCCGGCGGCGACGCCGGCATTGGCGTTCTGCTTGATGACCTTGCCGAGCCCCGGAACGGCGCGGTCGAGCGCGCCGAAGAGATTGTTGAGATCCTGCGACTTCACGCCGGGCGCGACGCGGTCGAGCGTTGCCTGCGGTACGCCCTCCTCCAGTATCTTGTCGATGCCGAGCGCCGGGATCACGCGCTCGAGGCCCGTCACCGTCATCTGCAATTCGCCGTCGAGCCGGCCAGTGGCCGAGAGGCCGAGCGTGCCGGCCGCAACCGCGATCATCTCGCCCTGCTGGATCCGCGACTGCACGATCTCGATATGGCCGCCGGCGGCCTGGATCTCGCGGAAGCGCTGCGGCCAGGGTTTTGGCGTGACGTCGGTGAGGCCGGTGACCTTCGCGCGCGTGTCGGCCTCGAACGGCTCGGCGAGCAAGGGATGAACGCCCTGGATGCTGCCCTGCGCGACATGGAGCACCGTCTCGATGACCGGATGATCGGGCGACGATCCGTCCGCGAGGCGGCCGTGCAGCTCGACCTGCTTGGCGCGCGCGAGCGGCACCGGCACGCTGCCGTCGAGACGGTTGAGGCCGGGATCGTCGAACACGATGGAGGCGCGATCCGGCACGGCCGGCAGACCCACCACGCTAGCGCGGCCCTTGCTCCAGTTCACCACGAAGGTGTTTTGCGTGACGCCGTCAGTCAGCGTCGCCGGCGCGGAGAACTCGGCGATGACGAGCTTGGGGTCGTAGACCTGGGCGACGACCAGGATGTTGTCGAGCTTGGCCGTAAACGGCGTCTTGCTCGCATTCTGCGACACCAGGGCGACGCTGGCGCCGGAGCACTGGACCTCGAAGCGGAACGGGAATCCCGCGATCGAGCGCTTGGCGCAATCATAGATGCGTCCGGATTTGGCCTCCTGCGCGCGCCAGGCGTCTGCGGCAATTTCGGCCTGCGACGCCGCGTAGAACCAGAAACAGCTCCAGGCGACCGCGAGGACCAGGACGAGAACGGGTGCGATGAAAAGGCCCCAACGGGAGCGACGGCCTGTGGCAACGGTCATATTGGACATGCGGCGACCCTTTGACCCCAGATTCAGGCAAATGTAAGCGAGGTCCGCCCCCGACGAAAGGCGGAGAATCCGCTTCGCTTGGGGGCACCGTTCTGCTAAAGCGCGGCGCGATTTGGAAAAATCGTCATCGCGCTTTAGCTCCTTGTTCGAGCATGATCTTTTCGGAAAACCGCTTCACACTTTTCCGGATCATGCTTTAGCCGTGCCCGAAATGTCGGAAATCACCCTCCCCTCCGTCACCACCGCCAACGGCGACCTCTGGGTGTTCGGCTACGGCTCGCTGATGTGGCGGCCGGGGTTCGAATTCGAGGAGCGCGTCCCGGCGCGGCTGGTCGGCGAGCATCGCGCGCTCTGCGTCTATTCCTTCGTGCACCGCGGCACGCCGGAGAAGCCCGGCCTGGTGCTCGGGCTCGACCGCGGCGGCGCCTGCCGCGGCATCGCCTTCCGCGTCGCCGAGAAGAACCGCAGCGAGGTCGTCGCCTATTTGCGGGCACGCGAGCAGGTCACCTCGGTCTACCGCGAGGTGATGCGCTCGGTATGGCTGGAGAACGATGCGCGGCAGCGCGTCTCCGCACTCACTTATGTCGTGGACCGCGGTCATGTCCAATATGCCGGCCGGCTCTCGCTCACCGAGCAGCACCGCCATGTCATCCAGGGCCATGGCCAGTCCGGCGCCAATCGCGACTACGTCACCGCGACGGTGAAAGCGATCGAAGCCGAAGGCTTTCGCGACACGCAGCTGCACCAGCTTGCGACGATGCTGCACGGCGATGCGCATTCCCTGCACGCGCCGGCGCCGACCGAAGATCGCGAGAACCGCTAACTGTCCGACCGCGCGTAGCTCGGCGCGGAGCCGATCAAGTGCTCCTGCTCTTTCCGGCCGGCTTCGACGAGACGGTCGGTCGCGTCTTCGATCGCCGTCTGCACGCGCGCGAGAAACTCGTCCTTCGGCAGGCCCGACGGCAGTGGATCGAGGAATTCCACCACCAGCGTGCCGGGATAGCGCATGAAGGTGCGACGCGGCCAGAACAGGCCGGAATTGAGCGCGACCGGCAGGCACTGCACGCCGCAGGAGGAGTAGATCTGCGCAAACCCTGTCTTGTAGGCGGGGGCAGCGCCCGGCGCGCGGCGCGTGCCTTCCGGAAAGATCACGAGCTGACGGCCGCCGCGCACGGCCTCGCGCGCCCGCCGTGTCATGTCCAGCAGCGCTTTCACGCCGGCATTGCGGTCGATCGCGATCATGCCGGTCTTGACCAGGAATTGACCAAAGACCGGGATCTGCATGAGCTGGCGCTTGAGGATGAAGATCGGGTGCTCGAAAAAGCCGGGCAGCACGAACGTCTCCCAGAACGACTGGTGCTTTGCCACGACCAGCAACGGTCCCTGCGGGATCTTCTCGACCCCGCGGAATTCCACCTTGATGTTGCAGATCACGCGCATCAGGATCAGCGTCGCCTTCGCCCACCATTCCGCGACCGTCAGCATGGCGCGCGGCGGCAATGCGAAGGTCGGCAGCGCCACGATCGCCAGGCACACCAGCACGGCGTAGAACAGCACGTTGAACACGAGCGAGCGCAGGAAAATCAGGAACATCGACGATCCGATCAATTGCCGGTCAATTGGCCTGTGCTGTGGCGGGCCGCTTCGGCTGCACGCCCACAGGCTGCTCCGACACTTCGGGCGAAAGGTCAATCCCGAAATTCTCCAGCCGCACCCTGAGCTCGGCCGCGACGTACTTGGCGTATTCCGACAGCAGCAGCCGCAACGTCGGCGCCGAAGTCCACCACGGCTCCTCGCGCCATTTGTCCCCGACCACCGCGAACGGGATCAATGTGGTCTGCGGCATCGCATGGGAGAATTCCACCAGCGCGCGGGGCATGTGATAGTTCGAGGTGACCACGATCAGCGATTTGAACTGGCGCCCCTCGGCCCAGCGCCGCGCCTCCGCCGCATTGCCGCGGGTCGAGAGCGCGGTGCGGTCGAGGTCGACGCAACAGGACATGAAGGAGTGGTTCTCCGGCAGGGTGCGGGAGATGTCGCTCGCCGTCGAAGTCGGATGCACGCCCGAGATCAGGAGCCTCCTGCCGTAGCCGGCAGCGAGCAGCTCCATCGCGTCCGACACCCGGGAGGAGCCGCCGGTCAGCACCACGATGCCGTCCGCCTTGCGATCCGGCACCATCTCGGCGCCGCGCAATTGCGACAGGAACGCAACGAAGCCTGCTGCCGCGCCGATGAAGGCAAGCGCGATCGTCGACACGATTGCCGCGCGCAGCCAGCCGCGCGGCAGTTTTGGCGATCGATCGTCGGTCGGCGAGGTCATGCGATGTCGGTGATCCCTTCCCAGAGGTGATTTTAAGACGTTTTGAGGCGAAGTGGAGTCTGGTTTCTTTACCCTCTCCCCTTGTGGGAGAGGGTGGCTCGCCGCGAAGCGGCGAGACGGGTGAGGGGTCTGTCTCCGCACATTCGGCCTCGACGTTCGTGCGCGCGGACAGATACCCCTCATCCGGCGCTTCGCGCCACCTTCTCCCACAAGGGGAGAAGGGAAGCAGCGAGTCAGTCGCGAGTATGTCGTCCAACTCTATCACCCAACACTCAATCGATATCATTCAGCGTCGCGAACAGCGTCTGGCGGGAGGCGACCGCGGTGATGGCGCCGATCAGCACCGCCTGGACCGCGAGCACGATGTAGCCGGATGGCCGCAGCGAGAAGGTGCCGAGCAGCGCGGCGAACTGATCGCCGACAGGGGTGCCGGAGAACCAGCCCGCGATCGACTCGGAGAAGCCGAACACCAGCATGGCGGCGCCGCCCCCGATCACGCCGCCCTCCAGGCCCAGCCTGAGGAAGTGGCGCAGGAAGCGGTTGGCGATGTAACGGTCGCCGGCGCCGACGAAATGCAGGACCTCGACGATCGGGCGGTTCGCCGCCATGGCGCCGCGGGTCGCGAACGAGACCGAGATGATGGTGGCGATGATGACGAGGGCGAGAATGCCGATGCCGGCGAGCACGGTGGCGTTGGTCATCGAGCGCATGCGCTCGATCCAGGCGCGGTGATCGTCGACACTCGCGCTCGGCGCCACCTGGGTGACCCGCGCGCGCAGGACGCCGAGATCGAGCGGCGTGCCCGGTTGCACGCGCGCGATGATCATGCGCGGCACCGGCAGATCGTCCATCGACAGGCCGCTGCCCAGCCAAGGCTCGAGCAGCTTGCCGCTTTCGTCCTTGCTGAACGGCTTGACCTCGACGATGCCGGCTTGCGCGCGCATCGCCTCCGTTACCGCCGCGGTGTCGCGTTCGAGATCGCGGCCAGCCTGCGGACGGACCTGGATGGTGATTTCGCTCGCGACCTCCGACTGCCATTCGGCGGCGGAAGCGCTGACCAGCAGCACCGTGCCGGTCGTCATCGAGGCGAGGAAGGTCATGATGGCGACGACGGCGACCAGCGCGCGGCCGTGGATCGAGGCACGCGGCACGATCGGCGACATGTTGCGCGCCTGGGCCGGAAGCTGCGGACGCTCCTGCCCGAGGTCAACCAGCACGCCGCGCTCGTCGGTCCTACTCATAGACGTGCAACCGTCCCTGATGCAGCACCAGGCGCCGCGCCTCGTACTGGTCCATCAGGCCGATGTCATGGGTTGCGATGATGACGGCCGTGCCTGATTTGTTGAGCTCGATGAACAGCCGCAGCAGGCGGCGGCCGAGCGTCGGGTCGACGCTGCCGGTCGGCTCGTCCGCGAGCAGCAGCTGCGGGCGCGAGATCACGGCGCGCGCGATCGCCGCGCGCTGCTTTTCGCCGCCGGACAGGATCGGCGGCAGCGCATCCATGCGGTCGCCGAGGCCGACCCAGCGCAGAAGATCGATGACCTCCTTGCGATAGCTCGACTCACTACGCCCCATGACGCGGAATGGCAGCGCGACGTTCTCATAGGTCGTCATGTGGTCGAGCAGGCGGAAATCCTGGAGCACGATGCCGATGCGCTTGCGCAGGTCGGCGATCTCGTCCTTGCCGAGCCGCGAGATATCCTCGCCGAATAGATTGACGAGGCCCCGTGTCGGCCGATGCGACAGGAACAACAGGCGCAACAGTGAGGTCTTGCCGGCGCCGGACGGTCCGGTGAGGAACTGGAAGGAATGCGCCGGGATCTGGAAGTTGAGGTCGCGCAGAACCTCCGGCCCCAGACCGTAACGCAATCCGACATTTTCGAACCGAACCAAGCTCAGCTCCGTTCGAGAGGGGGCGCGGGCCACACGGCTGCACCCTGCCATACGCGACTGACGGGTTTTGCGACCGTTATGGTTTCCGGTTCGTTAACGCTCGCCCGGTAGCATAAGGACAACCCGGTTCTTCGCGACCGTGACATCGTCAAGACCAGTCCATGCATCAAGGCTCGTCCATGCATATCGTCTGCCCTCATTGTACGACATCCTACGCCATCAAGCCTGCGAGCCTGGGTGCGAACGGCCGGACGGTGCGCTGCTCCCGTTGCAAGGAGACCTGGGTCGCCCATGCCGAGGATGCGATCGAGGAGGCGTCCGTCCCGGCCATGGCCGCGGCAAGCCAGGCCGAGGACCAGTCCGACCTCGCCGCGCAGTGGAACTCATACGCCAAGGACGATAGCACTGCCGACACTCCGGTTGTCGAAAGCCCCTCGATCGCCAGCGACTGGCCGACCGAGGACATCAAGGAGATCGAGGATGAGTGGTCGGCGGCGGCCCGGGCCGCCGAGGAGGACGTCGCCGGCGCGCAGCACCAGTCCTGGTTCCGCGGCCTATTCCGTCGCCGCGGCGCGCGGGTCAGTCGCCCGGCCGCCCCGGCGGCGTCGCCAAAATCCAATTTCGGCCTGCCGACGGCCTGCGCCGCCATGGGCGCGCTGGTGCTGGCATTGGTGATCTGGCGCGGTGACATGGTGCGGCTGCTGCCGCAGACGGCGGCGTTCTACAAGTTGGTGGGGCTCGAGGTTAATGTGAGAGGGCTGGCCTTCAAGGACGTCAAGCTATCCAGCGAGACCGTGGACGGTAAGCAGGTGCTGGTGATCGAGGGCGTGATCGTCGGAGAGGGCAAGAAGCCGCTCGACATCCCGCGCCTGCGCTTCGCCGTGCGCGACGCGCAAGGAGCGGAGATCTACGCCTGGAACACGGTGCTGGAGCAGACCGTGCTGCGGCCCGGCGAGCGCGCCTTCTTCCGCTCGCGCCTGGCCTCGCCGCCGCCGGACGGCCGCAATATCGACGTTCGCTTCTTCAACCGGCGCGACATTGCCGGTGGCAGCGTATAATCAGCCTCACAAGATCCGCGCGGGAGTTGGTCCCGAGGTTTGTCTGATGCCGAAAATCCTGATCGCCGATGACGAAGATTCGATGCGCACGCTGGTGGCGCGCGCCATCGCCATGGACGGCCACGAGACCGTCACCGCGCAAGACGGCGCCGAGGCGCTGGAGATCCTGAACCGAGAGGGCGGGGCGTTCGACCTGCTGCTCACCGACATCCAGATGCCCGTTATGGACGGAATCGCGCTCGCCCTCTCCGCCGCGCGCGATTTCCCCAACCTGACCATTCTCTTGATGACCGGCTTTGCCGATCAGCGCGAGCGCGCCTCGAACCTCAATGCGCTGGTGCATGATGTCGTGACAAAACCCTTCTCGGTCGCCGACATCCGCACCGCCGTGGCGGATGCGCTGGCAGCGAGGAAGGGGTAGCGGGCGGCATTAGCCACGCATAGCGCTGTCATGCTCCGCGAAGGCGGGCATCCAGTACGCTGCAGCCTATCGTTCGGACCACAATTGTGTCGGAATACTGGATCGCCCGCCCCAGTGCGCAAGCGCACAAGGGGGGCGATGACACCAAGTGTGAGGTCAAAAATCCTTGAGCAGGCGCTCGATATAGTCGAGCTCGATCTGCGGGCGCGAGGTATCGCCTAAGCGGCGGCGGAGCTCTTCGAGGATGCGGCGGACACGCTGGGCGTCGATCTCGCCGGGGATCTTGACGGTGTAGTCGTCGCTGAGATCGCGGCCGTGAAGCGGACGGCCCAGCGGATCGGTCTGATTGGCGCCGCTCTGCTGACGGCCGGCCCGATTGCCGGGACCATCGCCCTGCCCGTCACCGTCCCCCTGCTGCATGGCCTCGGCCATCTTCTGCGCGCCCTTGCGCAAGGCATCGAGGGCCTTGCCCTGCGAATCCACGGCGCCGTCGGCGTTGCCCTCGCCGAGCTTCGATCCGGCATCGCCCATGGCCCCGTCGGCGTCATCCAGACTGCCGTCGTCATCGCCTTGGTCGCCGTCCTGATCGCCATTCTGGCCGGGCTGGCCCTGGTCGCTTTGCTGACCCTTCTGCCCTTTCTGACTCTGACCTTTTTGTCCCTTCTGCGCGAGGCCGCGCTTGGCGAGTTCGTCCTGCAGCTTCTTCAGACGGTCGCGCAGCGCCTGCTGGTCCTGCTGGAGGTCCGACATCGACTGGTCGCCCTGCTGCTTGCCGCGCGAACGGTCGCGCCGGGAGTCCTGGCCCTGCTTGAACGTCTTGTCGCGCAATTGCTGCTGCTTGCGGATCATGTCGCTGAGCTCGTTGAGCGCCTGCTCCATGTCGCTGTCGCCGGATTGCCCGGGCTGCGCCATCTGGAGATTTTCCATGATCTGCGCGAGCTGCTCGAGCATGCGCTGGGCCGCCTCGCGGTTGCCTTCGCGCGCCGCCTTCTCGATCTGCCGCAAGAGGTCGTCCAGATCGCGCTGCGTGATGACATTGCGATCGCGGCTGGAGGATTGGCTGCGTTCCGTCGCCCGCTTGTACTCCTCCAGCTTCTGGATGGCGTCAGACTGATTGCTCAGGCTCTTGCCGGATTCCTTCTGCCTGAGGCTGTCGCCGGACTCCTGCATCGCCTTTTCGGCGCTGTCGAGCAGCGCGTCAGGATCCTGATCCAGCTGGGCAGCGACCGGCGAGACGCCGCCGAGCAGCAGGGCGACACAGGCGATCGACATCGCCTTCAAGACTGGCACGCGTGCTAGCTTCCGCATTTCCGGTCCCGCGTAAACTGGTTGGTCTTGTCGTCCCCCGTCTTGTTGGCACCGCTGCTTGCCGACTTCCGATAGGCCTGAAGCTGCTCGCGCAATGTGTCCTGCTGCTGCGCCAGCTCTGCGAGCTGCTCGGGCGTCGCATGCTGGGTCTTCTGTCGCAGCTCGATCGCCTTGTCGAGGATGAGCTGGACCTCCGCGGGGAACGGCTGCCGCGCTCCGAGCGGATTTTGCTCGGCGCGCCGCGCGAGGTCGCGCACCTTGCCGGCCATGGCCTCGCGGAGCTTTTGCGTCAGCACCCTGATCTCGTCCTCGCTGGCGCCGCGCTCCAGCGCCGCCTTGAGCGCGTCCTGCGCCGAACGCAGCGCCGCGTTGACGCTGCCGGCGACGCCGTCGTCCTCGATGGTGACCGCGAACGCCCACATGCTCGCCACCACCTCGCGCAGCGCGTCGTCGGTGCGGGCCGCCTCCAGCTGGGACGCCAGGCTGCGCAGGCCGAGATAGCAGCCGGCATCCGGCGTGAACAATTCGGGCGCGATCATCAGCGCGTCGAGCGCGGTGTAGACGTCGGAATTCCTGTTGGCGTCGAGCGCGAGGATGCGGCGCTGCTCGATCAGCGCGCGCGCGAGCGAGTTCGTGAACAGCCGTTCGGGCAGGCGCATGTTGAAGGGCTCGCTTCGCGCCTCGTTGCCGGCCTCGTCCTTGGCGGTGAGCGTCAGCGTGACCTCCGCGCCGGCATAGGGATCCTCGCTGAGGTCCTTCACCGTCTGGCCGACGCCGTTACGGGTGCGCGCGTTCGGCAGCACCAGCGGGAATTGCGGCGGCTGGAACAGCGGCCGCGCCGCGCCTTTGCCGTCGGCGTCCTTGCTGTTGTCCTTGTTATCCTTGGCGGTATCCTTGGCGCCATTCTTGCCGGCATCCTTGGCAGCATCCTTGGCGTCGGCGGGGCGCAGCGCAATGTGCGCGTCGGCACCGGTGACGCCGTAATCGTCCTCGATCTTGTAGGAGAGCTGGAGCGCGCCGCGCGCCTGCCGCTCGGGGTCCTTGGCGAGCGCGATCGTCGGCGGGCGGTCCGGCGTCGCCGTGAAGGTCCATTGCGGCTGGCCGGAGGGCGCGCGGACATGCGCGGTGCCGTCGGCGGCGATGGCAAAGTGCTTTTCGTTGGTGCCCTTGGGCGCGGCTTCCACCGGGGCGACCTCCTTGAGGCCGCCGGAGACCGCGACATCCAGACTGCCGCCGGAGGAGCGCACGATCAGGGTCGAGCCGGCCGGGACGGCAAGGGGGCTGCTGGCCGGCAATGCCGCGGCTTCCTTGTTGGCGGCCGACAGGATGACCGGCGGCTTGCCGGTGTAAAGCGGGGGCGTCACCCAAGCGTCGACGCGAACATTGGTCGGGGCCAGCACGCCATTCCAGTCAAAGGCGGCCCGGAGCCGCATCGCGCGCTCGTCGCCGGCGGCGAAGAAGGTCGCAACCAGCATTACCATGACCAGCGCACGCAGCGCCCAGGGATCGTGAAACGCGAGCCGCGGATGCGGCAGACCGGCGCGGATGCGCTTGAGCGAGGCCAGCGTGCGCTCGCGTTGCGCCTGCCACAGCGCCTTGGCGACCGGGTCTTGCGAGGTCAGCGTGTCCGTGAGTGTGGTGGCCGGGCGGTGGCGGATGCCGGAGCCACGGTCGAGCCGGCTCAGCGCCTCCTCACGGCTCGGCCAGCGAAAGCGTATCAACGGGAACAGGGTAGCAATCGCGACGCCGGCGAAGATGACAAGACCGATCGCGCGGGCGACAAACGGCAAGGACAGCCAGAGGCCAGCCCAGGACACCACCAGGAAAAGGCCGGCGACAGTCAGGAGCCGCGCCAGATTCGGCCAGGCACGCTCCCACGCGATGGCATAGGTCGCCCGATCGAGGGCCTGCGCCAGCTTCAGCCGCGACAGAGCGTCGCCCTCGCGGATCGGGTCTGACGGGTCGGGGGTGACGCCGTTCAATCAGCTCTCCAGGTTGCCCGGTAGAGAGAAGCCTACCACAACGGCAGCACTGAGGCATCCATTCCGGCACGGGAGAGACCCCTTTTCCCGCATAACACGAGGACGTGACTGGCCCGGCGCAACCCCGTAATTTCCGCGACGCCATTCCGAGGAAAAACGAAGGAAACGCCATGGACAAGAAGATGCACGACAAGGGCCTGGAAGTCCGCAAAGCGGTGCTGGGCGAGGCCTATGTCAACAACGCCCTGAAGAACGTCGACGATTTCAACCGTCCGTTCCAGGAGATGCTCAACGAATATTGCTGGGGCGCGGTGTGGGGCCGCGAGGAACTGCCGCGCAAGACCCGCAGCATGCTCAACATCGCGATGATCGCGATCCTCAACCGCCAGCACGAGTTCCGCGCGCATCTGAAGGGCGCACTGACCAACGGCGTCACCCGAGAGGAGATCCGCGAGATCCTGATGCAGGTCGCGATCTATGGCGGCATGCCGGCCGCCGTCGACAGTTTCCGCATCGCGCGCGAGGTGTTCGCAGAGATCGATGGGAAGGCGTGAGGGCAAGCCACCTCCGCCGTCATCCCGGTCAAGCGTCAGCGCAAATCTCGATCGGCGCGCGCTTGAGCCGCGCTTGTCGGGACGACTCCGAGGGTGGAGTGCGCATCTTTCATAACAACGAATAACAAACCCAAGGAAACAGCATGGACATCGGATTCATCGGGCTCGGAAACATGGGTTTCCCGATGGCGCGACGGCTGATTGAGGCCGGACACAAGCTCGTCGCGTTCGACACGCGCAAGGAGGTCGTCGACAGGCTGATGGCACGCGGCGCGACGGCTGCGACATCACCGAAGGATGTCGCCGACCAGGTCGAGACGGTGATGGCGAGCCTGCCGTCGCTGCAGGCCTCGCTCGAGGTCGCGACGGGCGCAAACGGCGTGATCGAGGGCAGGCGCGCGAAACGCTTCGTCGATCTGTCGACGGTCGGCTCGCAGATGGCTTCGAAGATTCACGGCCTGCTCGCCAAACGCAACATCGTGCAGGTCGACTGCCCCGTGTCCGGCGGGGTCGGCGGCGCCGAGAAAGGCACGCTGGCGGTGATGGTCTCAGGGCCGAAAGCCGAGTTCGAGCTGCTCAAGCCGGCGCTCGACGTGATCGGAAAGGTGTTCTTCATCGGCGAGAAGCCGGGCGCAGCGCAGACCATGAAGCTCGCCAACAATTTCCTGTCGGCCACGGCCATCGTGGCAACGTCGGAGGCCGTGGTGATGGGTGTCAAGGCCGGGCTCGATCCCGCCGTGATGATCGACGTCATCAATGCGGGCTCGGGCATGAACACGGCGAGCCGCGACAAGTTTCCGCGTTCGGTTCTGCCGCGCACCTTCGACTTCGGTTTCGCCACGGGATTGATGGTGAAGGACGTGCGGCTGGCGCTGGAGGAGATGAAGCAGCTCGGGCTATCGATGGAAGTCGCTGATGCCGTGGGACGGTTGTGGGAGACGGTGATCAGCGCGGAAGGCGCCGAGTCCGACTTCACCGCGGCAATCAAGCCGATCGAGAGGAAGGCGGGAGTTGTGGTTGAAGCGAAGGGCGGTTTGGCCGGGAAGTAGCGAAGTGCAGATCGAAGTGCAGATGCAGCACCCACTACCCGAGGGAAAGGTCTGCCGAAGATTCGTCGTTAGCAGCTTCGCGCGACACGCCCTCGGGGGTTATGGATCCTGGCTGTCGCACGACGACACTGAATTTGTGGCGCCCCGCCGTCGTGCTGTCACAGCCACGGCGCCGGCGTATCCATCGCGATCAGCTGTTCGACCTCGATGCGCGGGCGCACCACTGCGTATTGCTCGCCCTTCACCAGCACCTCCGGCACCAGCGGCCGCGTGTTGTAGGTGCCCGCCTGCACCGCGCCATAGGCGCCGGCGGTCATGATGGCGAGCAGATCGCCCGCCTTTGGCGTCGGCAGCGTGCGGTCGAGGGCGAGATAGTCGCCGGTCTCGCAGACCGGGCCGACGACGTCGGCCATGATGGTGGCCGCACCCTTGGCGGGCTGCGTCACCGGCAGGATGTCGTGATGCGCCTCGTACAGCGTCGGGCGGATCAAATCGTTCATGGCAGCGTCGATGATGACGAAATTCTTGCCGTCGCCATGCTTCACGTAGATGACCTTCGTGACCAGGATGCCGGCGTTGCCGACGATCATGCGCCCCGGCTCGAACATCAGCGTGCAGCCGAGATTGTGGCTGACGCGCTTGACCATGGCGGCGTAGGCGTCGGGTGCCGGCGGCGCCTCGCGATCCATGTAATAAGGAATGCCGAGGCCGCCGCCGAAATCGACATGCGAGATGTTGTGGCCGTCGGCGCGCAGCGTCTGCACGAACTCGGAGAGGATCCGGAACGCGGTCTCCATCTTGGAGAGGTCGGTGATCTGGCTGCCGATATGCACGTCGGTGCCGGTCACCTCGATGCCCGGGAGTCTTGCGGCGCGGGCATAGACCTCGCGGGCATGAGCGATCGGAATGCCGAACTTGTTCTCGGACCTACCGGTGGAGATTTTTGCGTGCGTGCCGGCATCGACGTCGGGATTGACGCGCACGGAGATGCGCGCGGTCTTGCCCATCTCGGTCGCAAGTCGCGACAAAAGCTCGAGCTCGGGCTCGGATTCGACGTTGAGACAGAGGATGTCGGCGGCAAGCGCCGCGCGCAATTCGGTTTCCGTCTTGCCGACACCGGAGAACAGGATCTTAGCTGGGGGGATGCCCGCGGCGAGCGCGCGCTTCAATTCACCGCCGGAGACGACGTCGGCGCCGGCGCCCAGCTTGGCCAGGGTGCGCAGCACCGACTGGTTGGAGTTCGCCTTCATGGCGTAGCAGACCAGCACCTTCTCGCCGGCGAAGGCTTCCGAGAAGACGCGATAGTGCCGCTCCAGCGTCGCCGTCGAATAGCAATAGAACGGCGTGCCGACGGTTGCGGCCAGCTCGGACAGGTTCACCGCCTCGGCGTGCAGCACGCCGTTGCGATAGTCGAAATGGTTCATGGCGCAGGCTCGGTTGTCCCGGCTTATTTCTTACCGGGAGGTTCGTCCAGGAGCGGATCGAGAATAAACGATTTCTTCCTGCCCTTGGCCGCCGCGGGCGCGGCGTCCACACCGTAGGTGGGATTGAACACGCTCGGCGTCCCCTGGGCTTCGATCTCGGTGTCGGTCGGCGCCGCACCGTTGGCCGTGGGCGCATTGGAGGCGGTCGGCGGCAGATCCAGCGGACCCTTGCGTCCGCAGCCGGCGAGCGCCAGCGCCGTCAGACTAAGGACAATGATGGCCCACCCCGAGCCGGCCGGGCGAAACTTTGACGTCACGACGAAATCCCCACTACGCGGCGCGCACCATACAGAGATTGGTGCGCTCTGGCGAGAGCCCGCATGACCATGAAAAACAAGCCAAATTTTGCCATTAGCCCGATTTTCGCTGCTTTTCCAGCCGCTTCGCCCAAGCCTTGGCCTGCGACGCCACGTTCTTCGGCGCGGTGCCGCCAAAGCTGGTGCGGCTCTTCACCGACGATTCGACCGAGAGCACGCCGAGCACGTCTTTGGTGATCTTGGGCTCGATCGCCTGCATCTCCTTCAGTGGCAGCTCGTGCAGCGCGACGCCGCCTTCGGCGGCCTTGGCCACGATTCGGCCGGTGACGTGGTGGGCCTCGCGGAACGGCATCTTCAGCGTCCGCACCAACCAGTCGGCGAGATCGGTCGCGGTGGCGTAACCCTCGCCCGCGACCGCCTTCATCCTCGCTTCGTCGGGCGCGAGGTCGCGGACCATGCCGGTCATGGCGCGGATCGCCAGCGACAACGCGGCAAAACCTTCCATCGCGCCCTGCTTGTCCTCCTGCATGTCCTTTTGATAGGCGAGCGGCAGGCCCTTCATCACGATCAGAAGACCGTTGAGCGCACCGATCACGCGGCCGGTCTTGGCGCGCACGAGCTCGGCGGCATCCGGGTTGCGCTTCTGCGGCATGATCGAGGAGCCAGTCGTGAATTTATCGCTGAGGCGGATGAGGCCAACCAGCGGCGAGGTCCAGATCACGATCTCCTCGGCAAAGCGCGACATGTGCACAGCGCAGATCGAGGCGGCCGCCAGCGTCTCCAGCACGAAGTCGCGATCGGACACCGCATCGAGCGAGTTCGCCATCGGCCGGTCGAAGAGGAGCGCCTTCGCCGTGGCGTGGCGGTCGATCGGGAATGAGGTGCCGGCGAGCGCGGCCGCGCCCAGCGGCGATTCATTGAGCCGCTTGCGCGCGTCCTGGAAGCGGCCGCGGTCGCGCGCGGCCATCTCGACATAGGCAAGCAGGTGGTGGCCGAAAGTGACGGGCTGCGCGGTCTGCAGATGCGTGAAGCCGGGCATCACGGTCGCGGCGTGCTCCAGCGCGCGCTCCACCAGCGCCTGCTGGAACGCGGCCAGCGCAGCATCGGTCTCGTCGATGACGTCGCGGACGAACAGGCGAAAATCGGTTGCGACCTGGTCGTTGCGCGAGCGCGCC
Organism: Bradyrhizobium sp. 160; assembly: GCF_023073735.1. Taxonomy (NCBI): domain Bacteria; kingdom Pseudomonadati; phylum Pseudomonadota; class Alphaproteobacteria; order Hyphomicrobiales; family Nitrobacteraceae; genus Bradyrhizobium; species Bradyrhizobium sp. 160. The sequence continues at coordinate 37,984 of NZ_JADPKD010000005.1, read as the reverse complement.
GTGTGCAGCCTTCCGGCGGCGGGGCCGATCAGCTCGGACAGCCGGCTCTCGACGTTCATGTGAATGTCCTCGAGCGCGCGCTTGAACGCGAAGCCGCCCTTGCCGATCTCTGACAAAATCGTGTCTAGACCCTTGCCGATATTTTTCGCATCAGAGGCAGTGATGATGCCCTGGCTGGCGAGCATCGCGGCGTGGGCCTTGGACGCGGCAATGTCCTGGGCGAACAGGTGACGATCGACGTCGATAGAAACGTTGATCTCCTCCATGATCTCATCGGGACGTTCCGAGAACCGGCCGCCCCACATCTTGTTGCTCATGATCCCCTGCTCACGCCTTGCCTGTCGCTAGTCACGTTTGCTGGCCGCGGCCAGCCGTATTAAGAGGCCCCTGATAGCCACATCTGCGACCGGATGACAAACGATATGCTCGACAAAACGCCTTCGGCCACGCGCCGAATCCCACTCGTCATCGCCATTGTGGCGATCGGGGGCCTGGCCGGCTTCGCCGCGCTGTACGGGCTGGGTCTGAGCCGGGCGCCGTCGGGCGATCCGGTCTGCCGGTCCGCGGTGGCGACTGCGCAGAAAATCGCCCCGCTCGCCCATGGCGAGGTGGCGGCGCTGACCATGGCGAGCACCCCCTTCAAGCTGCCAGACCTCGTCTTCGAGGACGCCGACGGCAAGCCGAAGAAGCTGTCCGACTTCCGCGGCAAGACGCTGCTGGTGAACCTGTGGGCCACCTGGTGCGTGCCCTGCCGCAAGGAGATGCCGGCGCTGGACGAGCTCCAGGGCAAGCTGTCGGGCCCGAATTTCGAGGTGGTGGCGATCAACATCGACACCCGCGACCCCGAAAAGCCCAAGACCTTCCTGAGAGAGGCCAATCTGACCCGGCTCGGCTATTTCAGCGACCAGAAAGCCAAGGTTTTTCAGGATCTTAAAGCCGTGGGCCGGGCCTTGGGGATGCCGACATCGGTGCTGGTCGACCCGCAAGGCTGCGAGATCGCGACGATTGCGGGGCCGGCGGAATGGGCCAGCGAGGACGCGCTCAAGCTGATCCGGGCGGCGACGGGCAAGGCTGCCGCGTCGCTTTAGAGAATTTTAGGCCGTGACGTTGAGATTGCCGCCGATGCCGGGGCCTACATTGGCGAGCGAGGGCTGGCCGGCGCCCATCAGCGCCAGGACGGTGGATTTCTCCATGTCCATGTTCTGCTTGGTCAGCGTCGCTGCGATATTCGATTGCAGCGCGCCTTGCTGAGCGGCCAGCATGGTGCTGACCATCGCCATCATGTCCATTACGCGAACCCTCGTACCGGCCCTAACCTAGGCGTGAGGGGTTAACGAGAGGTGAGCGAGTTTCCGTGCCCCGGCTCGGCAGCGCTCCGCGCTGCGTCCGGGGGCACGAGAGTACCTTACCGCGTCGGTACCGGCTTGGCGCCGCGATAGTCGTAGAAGCCGCGCTGGGTCTTGCGGCCGAGCCAGCCGGCTTCGACGTATTTCACGAGCAGCGGGCACGGGCGGTACTTGGAATCTGCCAGCCCCTCATGCAGCACCTGCATGATGGAGAGGCAGGTGTCGAGGCCGATGAAATCGGCGAGCTCCAGCGGGCCCATGGGATGATGGGCCCCTAACTTCATCGCGGCATCGATCGCCTCGACGTTGCCGACGCCTTCGTACAGCGTGTAGATCGCCTCGTTGATCATCGGCAGCAGGATGCGGTTGACAATGAAGGCCGGGAAATCCTCGGAGACTGCGACCTGCTTGCCGAGCCTGGCGACGAATTCCTTGGATGCCTCGAAGGTCGCATCATCGGTAGCGATGCCGCGGATCAGCTCGACCAGCTCCATCAGCGGCACCGGATTCATGAAGTGAATGCCGATGAAGCGCTCCGGCCGGTCGGTGGCGGCGGCGAGCCGCGTGATCGAGATCGACGACGTGTCGGAGGCGACGATCGCCTCCGGCTTCAACACCGCGCACAGTTCGTGGAAAATCTTGCGCTTGACCTCTTCCTTCTCGACCGCGGTCTCGATCACGAGGTCGCAGTCGGCGAGGTCGTCCAGCTTCTCGGCAAGCTTGATGCGCGCGAGCGCCTTGGCCTTGTCGTCCTCGGTGACGGCCTTCTTGGAGACCTGTCGCGCCAGATTGCCGTTGATGGTGGCCATGCCCGACTTGAGGCGGTCGGCCGAGACGTCATTGAGCACCACGTCGAAGCCGGCCAGCGCCGCAACATGCGCGATACCGTTGCCCATCTGACCCGCGCCGATCACGCCGACCTTCTTGATCACTGCCGCCATCATGTCATCCACCGGAACGGCGCGCGACGAGCGCGCCCTGCCTATCCCCTCGAGCCGGGAGCTCCGATTTAATCAGAACCCTGGCTCGAAACCTAGATTGGATCGCTTCCAAGGCGTGCCCCACGCCAAAGAAAACGCCTCAGAAAAGCAACACCGGCCGGAGTTTATAGCTCCGGCCGGTGTTTTTAGCCCGTTTTACTTGCCGAGCTTGCCGAGTTCGGCCGTCAGCTCCGGAACCGCTTGGTAGAGGTCCGCCACCAGGCCGTAATCGGCGACCTGGAAGATCGGCGCGTCCTCGTCCTTGTTGATCGCCACGATCACCTTGGAGTCCTTCATGCCAGCCAGATGCTGGATCGCGCCGGAAATGCCCACCGCGACATAGAGCTCGGGAGCCACGACCTTGCCGGTTTGGCCGACCTGCCAGTCGTTCGGCGCATAGCCCGCGTCGACCGCCGCGCGCGAGGCACCGACGCCGGCGCCCAGCTTGTCGGCGAGCGGCTCGATGTACTTTGCGAAATTCTCGCGGCTCTGCATGGCGCGGCCACCGGACACGATGATCTTGGCCGAGGTCAGTTCCGGACGGTCGCTCTTGGCGACTTCCTCGCCGACGAACGTCGACAGGCCGGGATCGGCGGCCGCCGCGACGTTCTCGACGGGCGCACTGCCGCCCTCGCCTGCTGCGGCGAAGGTGGAGGTGCGCACCGTGATGACCTTCTTGGCGTCCTTCGACTTCACCGTCTGGATGGCGTTGCCGGCATAGATCGGGCGCTCGAAGGTATCGGGTGCGACCACCTTGATGATCTCCGAGACCTGCATGACGTCGAGCAGGGCTGCGACACGCGGCATCACGTTCTTGAAGCGCGAGGTCGCGGGCGCGACGATCGCGTCATAGCTGGACGCCAGCGACACGACCAGCGCGGCCAGCGGCTCGGCGAGATCGTGCGCGTAGAGCTCGCCATCGGCGAGCAGCACCTTCTTGACGCCGGCAAGCTTGGCGGCGGCATCCGCCGCGGCCTTGGCGTTCTGGCCGGCCACCAGCACCTCGACCTCCGCGCCGAGCGCGGCAGCCGCGGTGAGCGCCTTGTTGGTCGCATCCTTCAACGACGCATTGTCGTGTTCGGCAATCAGAAGCGTCGTCATCAGAGCACCCCGGCTTCGTTCTTGAGTTTCGACACCAGCTCGGCGACGTCCTTGACCTTGACGCCTGCCTTGCGGCCCGCCGGCTCGGTCGTCTTGAGAATCTCGAGGCGCGCAGCGACGTCGACGCCGTAATCGGCGACGGTCTTTTCCGCGATCGGCTTCTTCTTGGCCTTCATGATGTTGGGCAGCGAGGCATAGCGCGGCTCGTTGAGACGCAGATCGGTGGTGACGATCGCCGGTCCCTTCAGCTTCACGGTCTGGAGGCCGCCATCGACTTCGCGCGTGACCTTGAAGTCAGAACCTTCGACCTCGAGCTTGGAGGCGAAGGTCGCCTGCGACCAGCCGAGCAGCGCGGCCAGCATCTGGCCGGTCTGATTGGAGTCGTCGTCGATTGCCTGCTTGCCGAGGATGATCAGGCCCGGCTGCTCTTCTTCGGCAACCTTCTTCAAAATCTTGGCCACCGCGAGCGGCTCGACATTGCCATCGACCTTCACCAGGATGCCGCGGTCGGCGCCCATGGCGAGGCCGGTGCGGATCGTCTCCGACGCCTGTGCGGGCCCGATCGAGACCACCACGATCTCAGTCGCTTTGCCGCCTTCCTTCAGGCGCAGCGCTTCCTCGACCGCGATTTCATCGAACGGGTTCATGGACATTTTGACGTTGGCGAGTTCAACGCCCGATCCATCGCTTTTGACGCGGACCTTGACGTTGTAATCGACCACCCGCTTTACCGGCACTAAGACCTTCATCGATCCTCTTTCAGTCAATTTGGGAAGGGGTTATCAACTGGCGCGGAACCTAAAGGCCTGATCAGGCCCGGTCAACGCGCGAAGGGCCAAATTTTAGACCTTAGAAACGCCCGGCCCAAATGGGTCAGCGGTTCTGGCCGGGAACCCAGAGCACGTCGCCGGCACCGTCCCCGTTGGCGACTCGGCTGGCCACGAACAGGAAGTCCGACAAACGGTTCATATATTGGATGCCAGCCGCGCTCACCGGTTCGCTGGGCCGGGCCGCCAGCTCTACCACCACTCGTTCCGCCCTGCGGCATATCGTGCGGGCGACATGGAGATGAGCCGCGGCCGGCGTGCCGCCCGGCAACACGAAGGAAGTCAGCGGCGCGAGCTTGTCGTTGAGTGCGTCGATGTCGCGCTCGAGCCGCTCGACCTGGCTCGCCACCACCCGCAGCCGCTCCGCTTTGCCTTCACGCTCGGGCACCGCAAGGTCGGCGCCGAGATCGAACAAATCGTTCTGGATGCGGCCAAGCATCGCGTCGAGCTCGGGCATATCAGAGGTGTGGAGCCGCACCACGCCGATCGCGGCATTGGTCTCGTCCACGGTGCCATAGGCCTCGATGCGCAGATCGTATTTCGGACGACGCTCGCCGGATCCGAGCGCGGTGGTGCCGTCGTCGCCTGTCTTCGTGTAGATTCGATTCAATACAACCATGTCAGCGCCCCATCGCCCAGACCGCGGCCATTGCGATGATGATCGCCACGAACTGAAGCAGCACGCGCCAGCGCATCAGCTTCTGCGAGGTGTTGGGCGAGCCGCCGCGCATCATGTTGATGAGCCCGAGCAGCAGCACCAGGGCCACGGCGCCGGCTGCCGCCGGCAGGATGAAAGTACTCAGGAGAGATGCCATTTGAGGGTAGATAGCACCGTGTGCGCCGCTCCGCCATGGTGCCACGCCAGCCTCCGGCGCCATTCCGGGGCGATGCGAAGCATCGAGCCCGGAATCCATCGGGCCATCTGTCCTGCGGCTAAATGGATTCCGGGCTCGCGCTGCGCGCGCCCCGGAATGACCAGCGCCGCGCTTCGCGAACTGGCTTTTGGGCCGATAATATCAGATGGTAGCGCGATGATTTCCGATTTGCGCCGATTGCCTGTTCTTCCGATCTCTCCCTGCGCGCAGGGGGAGAGAGCAGCGGTGTAGGTGCTACGTGAAAGCGATCCGCTACATCTACGTCGTCGTGATGGACGCCTTCTACACGTTCCTCGCCGACGACGGCTGGGCGATCGCGAGCCACATCGCATTGTCGACGCTGATGGCGCTGTTCCCGTTCCTGATCGTGCTGACCTCGCTCGCCGGCTTCTTCGGCTCCAAGGAACTCGCCGACCAGGCCGCCAGCCTGATGCTCCAGGTCTGGCCAAAGCAGGTCGCCGACTCGATCTCCGGCGAGGTCCACGACGTGCTGACCACGACCCGCACCGGTATTCTGACGATCGGCGCGGCGCTGTCGGTCTATTTCGCCTCCAACGGCGTCGAGGCGCTCCGCGTCGCGCTCAACCGCGCCTATGCGGTGGTGGAGATGCGGCGCTGGTACTGGCTGCGGCTGGAATCGATTGCCTACACGTTGATTGCCGCCTTCACTGCACTCGCCATGGCGTTCCTGATCGTGCTCGGTCCGCTGATCATCGAAGCGGCACGACGCCACATTCCCTTGTTCGTCGAGTCAAACGAAAGCATTCTCACCTGGCTGCGCTACGGCATCTCCATCAGCGCGCTGGTGGTGGCGCTGCTCATCCTGCACGCCTGGCTGCCGGCGGGACGCCGCAGTTTTCTCCAGATCCTGCCCGGCATCGTCTTCACCATCGTGGCGTCGCTGATCTCGAGCATCGTGTTCGGCCAATATCTCGCGCGCTTCGCCAACAACTATGTGACGATGTATGCTGGGCTGGCATCGGTGATCATCGCGCTGGTGTTTCTGTATTTCATCGCGGCGATCTTCGTGTACGGCGGCGAGCTCAACGCGGCGATCATCAAGTCGCGGCTGCCACACGGCGTGTCGCTTCAAGCAGCGCAGTCGCTAAGGCCCGCGGGGACACAGGCTTGACCAGGAAGGCGTCGGCACCGGCCTCGCGCGACGCCGCTTCGTCTTCGCCGCGACCTGACACCCCGATAATCGGAATCTGCGCCAGCGGCGGCGCCATGCTGCGTATCCGCCGGATGGCCTCGACGCCGTCGATTCCGGGCAGTACCATGTCCATCAACACCGCATCGAAGGTGCCCTGCGCGAGCCGGTCCACCGCGTCCTCGCCGCGGCCGATGAACTCGGCATGATGGCCGAGCTCGGTCAAAATGGTGTTGAGCACCACGCGGCCGAATGGATTGTCCTCGACGCTGAGCACGCGGAGGGCGGCCATCGCCTCGGGCTCACTACCGTCCTTCGCCTTGCGCGATTTACCCGCTTCCATCGCATCCAGCGACACCGTCAGCGTGAACGTGGCGCCGCCGCCGCGGCGCGCAGCGACCGTGATGTCGCCGCCCATCGCGCGCGCCAATTGCTTCACCGAGGATAGCCCCAGGCCGGCGCCGCCGAAGCGCGAGGCAATGGTCACATTGGCCTGGGTGAACGGGCGGAACAGCCGCTTGATCTCGGCCATGGTAAGGCCGATGCCGCTGTCAGACACGGCGAAGGCGATGCCGACTCTACCTTTACCCTTTGCTTTATCCTTTGCTTTGCCCTTGCGCTCGTCCTTGACGGGGCGCCAGGGCGCCACCGCAAGCGCCACGCCGCCCTGGTCGGTGAACTTCACGGCATTGTCGATCAGGTTCTCGAGCGCAGCGCGCAGGCGGACCGGATCGCCGACCACCAGCCCCGGCAACTTCTCGGAGATATCGACCTGGGCTCGAAGACCCTTGGCCGCGGCGCGGCCGGCCAGCGAATCGCCGGCGCTGCGGGCAAGCGTCCGCAGGTCGAACAGGTCCTGCCGGAGCGCGTGTCCACCCTTCCCGGCCCGCTTTCCTGTCCGGACCGCGTCCACAAACAGCGTGGCAAGGCTCGCCAGATGTTCGGCGCCGGCCTTGATGGTGTCGGCCCAGCGCCGCTCCCGCTCGCCGAGATCGGAGGTCGCGAGCAGGTCGCTGATTGCCAGTATACCGGTCAGGGGAGTGCGGACCTCATGGGCAAAGGCGGCGAGCGCGGCCTGGACCACGTCCGGCGCGACCGCCTTGGCGCTGCGCTTGCCCAACCGGCCGGCCGCCCCGGACCGCTTCCGAGGCGGTCGCTTGGACGTCCGCGTGGTGCGCACTGGGCGCGTTTTCGCCGCCATGATCCCCTTCGAACCCCGGGCTATCGGGGGGAAGCATGGCACGGCAGAACGCCCGGAGTCACGGCGGCGTTTGGCTAACCCCCAGAGAAACTTAACCTAATCCCACCGTTCGGCGGATATCGGCCGGCGTGGCGCCGGCTGCGCGCAAGTCCCGCAGGCCCGTCGAGCGGCTCGATTTCGACAGCTTCCGCCCCTCGCCGTCGCGGATCAGAGCATGGTGGCGATAAGCGGGTTCCGGCAGGCCAAGCAGAACCTGCAGCAGGCGGTGCACCGATGTGGCATGAAACAGGTCCTGGCCCCGCACGATCTCGCTGACGCCCTGGAGGGCGTCGTCGACCACGACGGACAGATGGTAGCTGGTTGGCGTCTCCTTGCGGGCGAGAATGACGTCGCCCCAGGCTTCCGGTCGCGCCGGGACGATGCCGCGCTCGCCATCCGGTCCCGCGCCGAGTTCGTTCCAGGTCAGACCGGCGACGCGCCGAGAGGCGGCCACCATGTCGAGCCGCAGCGCATAAGGCGCGCCGGACGTCATCAGTTGCTCGCGTTCGCCGGCCGACAGCAATTTGGCGTCGCCGGGATATAGCGGCGCGCCGTCGGGATCGTGCGGCCACGGCCCATCCACCTCGCGCGCGGCAACGAGCCTTGCGATCTCGGCGCGGCTTTCAAAGGCGGGATAGACGAGACCGAGCGCAGAGAGCTTTTCCAGCGCGGCGCGATAGTCGGCAAGATGCTCCGACTGCCGCCGCGCCGGTGTCTCCCAGGAGATCCCGAGCCAGGCGAGATCCTGGTAGATCGCCGACTCATAGTCCGGCTGGCAGCGCGTCGCGTCGATGTCCTCGATCCGCAGCAACAGCCGCCCCCCGGTCTCGCGTGCGCGCTCGAAGTTCAGCAGCGCGGAATAGGCGTGGCCGAGATGCAGGAAGCCGTTCGGGCTCGGGGCAAATCGGAAAACGGGCGGCATGAGTTCTCGGTGTATTCGTCATTGCCGGGCTTGACCCGGCAATCCATCTTCCAGGACTCTTGTGAGGAGATCGATGCGCCGGTCCCGCCGACGCCGAAGGCTTCGGCGGGCTTTACGGCATTGGGCCGGCGTAGCTGTAGCAGAAACGGCGAGCCCGCGCATGACGAGTTGAGCAAAGCAATGGCCATCCACCTCGAATCCCAGTCCGATCTCGAAGAGGCCGTCCATGCGCTCATCAAGCGCGATCCGCGCCTCAAGCCCGTGCTGGAAATTGCCGGCATGCCGGCCTTGCGGCGGCGCGAGCCGGGTTTTGCGGGGCTTGCCCATATCGTGTGCGGGCAGCAGCTGTCGACGGCGAGCGCGGCGGCGATTTGGGGACGGCTGGCCGCCGCCTTCGATCCGTTCGACCATGAGGCGGTCCGGCGCGCCCGCACCGACCGGCTGGGGCGGCTCGGCCTATCCGCCGCCAAGATCAAGACGCTGAAACACCTCGCGCGCGAGATCGGCGCGCAACGGCTGAACCTCGAGGTGCTCGCCGAGGAGGATGCCGACGCCGCGCATCACACGCTGATCTCGCTGCCCGGCATCGGCCCCTGGACTGCCGACGTCTATCTGCTGTTTTGCCTCGGCCATGGCGACGCCTGGCCGGCCGGCGACCTCGCTGTGCAGGAGGGGATCAAGATTGGGCTCGGCCTGAAGACGCGGCCGACGGAGAAGCAGATGGCGCCGCTCGCCGAACCCTGGCGTCCGCTGCGCGGCGCCGCGGCGCATCTGTGGTGGAGCTACTATCGCGCGGTGAAGAAGCGCGAGGGCGTGCTCTCGGCCTGACGGGCGTATTCCGCCCGAGCAGGGCCACATGCTTTCGCTGCTCGGGTAAACCGCTTTCGACGAAAGCTCATCCAGTATAGCGTCGAGCTCTATATCAGAGCATGATCTGTTCGGAAAACCGCTACACGCCTTTCCGGATCATGCTCGCGAGCAAACGCCGCGAAGACGGCCACGAGGTCGCGCATGCTGGACAGGACGAAGGATATTTCCGTCTCCGCACAGGCTTGGCTCGATGAATTCGAGCGCACATTGGGCCGGCCCGAGCCCGCTGCGCTGGACCGCCTCTTTCTCACCGACAGCTTTTGGCGCGATGTGCTGGCACTAAGCTGGAATCTGCAGACGCTCGCAGGCCACGATGCTATCGCACGGGAGTTGACCATCGTCGCACCGAAGGCGGCACCGACCGGTTTCAAGATCGCGCCAAACCGAGCGCCGCCGCGCTGGGTCACGCGCGCCGGCACCAACACCATCGAAGCGATCTTCGATTTCGAGACGGCGATCGGACGCGGCAGTGGCATCGTGCGGCTCGTTCCCGATACTGCCAATGGCGACCGCCTGCAGGCGTGGACGCTGCTCACCGCCCTCGACGAGCTCAAGGGGTTCGAGGAGCAGCTCGGCAGGTCGCGGCCCCGCGACCAGGCCTATTCGCGCGATTTCCGCGGGCCGAACTGGCTCGACCACCGCAACGCCTCGCGTCACTACGCCGATCGCGACCCGGCGGTGCTGGTCGTCGGCGGCGGCCAGGCCGGGCTCGCCATCGCGGCGCGGTTGAAGCAGTTGAATGTCGATACGTTGATCGTCGATCGCGAGATGAGGATCGGCGACAACTGGCGCAAGCGCTACCATGCGCTGACCCTGCACAACCAGGTGCAGGTCAATCACCTGCCCTACATGCCGTTCCCGCCGACCTGGCCGGTCTATATTCCAAAGGACAAGCTCGCCAATTGGTTCGAAGCTTACGTCGAGGCGATGGAGCTGAATTTCTGGACCGGCACCGAACTCGAGGGCGGCGTCTATGACGAGGCGAAGGGGCGCTGGTTGGTGACGCTGCGCCGCGCCGACGGCAGCAAGCGGACCATGCATCCGCGCCATGTGGTGATGTCGACCGGAGTCAGCGGCATCGCCAACATGCCCGACATTGCGGGCCTTGCCGATTTCAAGGGCACGCTGCTGCATTCCAGCCGCTATGAGGACGGCGAGAACTGGACGGGCAAGCGCGCCATCGTGATCGGCACCGGCAATAGCGGCCACGACATCGCGCAGGACCTTCACTCCAGCGGCGCGAAGGTGACGCTGGTGCAGCGCTCGCCGACGCTTGTCACCAATATCGAGCCGTCGGCGCAACTGGCTTACGCGACCTACAATGAGGGCACGCTCGAGGACAATGATCTGATCGCGGCCTCGATGCCGACACCGCTCGCGCGGAAGACCCATGTGATGCTGACGGAGCAGTCGAAGGAGTTGGACAAGGAGCTGCTGGACGGCCTGCGGCGCGTCGGCTTCAAGCTCGACTTCGGCGAGGCCGGTACCGGCTGGCAATTCAAATACCTCACCCGCGGCGGCGGCTATTATTTCAACGTCGGCTGCTCCAACCTGATCATCGAGGGCGCGATCAAGCTGAAGCAGTTTACCGACATCGAGAGCTTCGTCACCGAGGGTGCACGGATGAAGGACGGCTCGATCATTCCGGCTGATCTCATCGTCCTCTCCACCGGCTACAAGCCGCAGGAATATCTGGTGCGTAAATTGTTTGGGGACGCCATCGCCGACCGCGTCGGCCCGGTCTGGGGTTTTGGCGATGGCTTCGAGCTGCGCAACATGTACACACGCACGAAGCAGCCAGGTCTCTGGTTCATCGCAGGCAGCCTCGCGCAGTGCCGGATCAACTCGAAATATCTCGCGCTCCAGATCAAGGCGATCGAGGAGGGGATATTGCGGGCGTGAGGTGAGTGCCACATGATCCAGCCGTCATTCCGGGGCGCAACGAAGTCGCGAGCCCGAAATCCATTGCGTCGCATATTGGCGGATGGATGGATTCCGGGCTCGCGATAACGCGCGCCCCCGAATGACAGGAGGAGGAACCCATGCCAGCCATTCTTGGCAGCGGCGAGCACCGCTACCGCGTCGTCGAAAACTTCGCCAAGCTGCCGGACAGCTGGCAACTCACCGACGTCGCCTCGGTCGCGGTCGACAGCAAGGACCAGATCTACGTTTTCAACCGCGGCGCTCATCCCATGGTGGTACTCGACCGCGAAGGCAATTTCCTGCGCAGCTGGGGCGAAGGCCTGTTCTCGCGCGCGCATGGCCTGCATATCGACGCGGAGGACAATCTCTACTGCACCGATGACGGCGACCACACCGTGCGCAAATGCACCACTGAGGGCAAGGTACTGCTGACGATCGGCATTCCCGAGAAGCCAGCGCCGTTCATGAGCGGCAATCCCTTCCACCGCTGCACCCACACCGCGTTGTCGCCGAAGGGCGAGATCTACGTCTCCGATGGCTATGGCAATGCGCGCGTGCACAAGTTCACCCCCGACGGCAAGCTGATGAGGAGCTGGGGCGAGCCGGGGACCGATCCCGGTCAGTTCAACATCGTGCACAATATTGCCACTGACGCCCACGGCTGGGTTTACATCGCCGACCGCGAGAACCACCGCGTGCAGGTGTTCGATGGAGACGGCAAATACGAGGCGCAGTGGAACAACTTGCACCGCCCCTGCGCGCTGTGCTGCTGCGGTGGGGCTAAGAGCCCGACCTTCGTGGTCGGCGAGCTCGGCCCCGGCCTGGCCGTCAACCGCAAGGTGCCCAATCTCGGGCCGCGGCTATCGATCGTAGACGCGCAGGGCAGGCGCATCGCGCGGCTTGGCGGCGAGGAAGGGTCCGGCGTGGCCAGCGGAAAGTTTTTGGCGCCGCACGGCATCGCCCTGGATTCGAAGGGCGCCATCTATGTCGGTGAAGTCGGTGTTACCGACTGGAAGACGAGCTTTCCGGACGAGGAGATGCCGCCCGCGGTGCGCGCCACGCGATGTTTGCAGAAGCTCGAGCGGGTGCGGGAGTAGCGAAGATAGAGCTGCAACGCACCGTGAAGGCGGTTCCGGGCCGGCTGCATGGTCCCCGGGGATCGCGGCTTTTTGAGCGCTTTTGCCACCTCGCCGCCGCATTGCTTGCGACTGAATAAGTCGCTCAACGGGCTTCACAATCCCGTCACGCTGCATGTAGTATGTCAGTACTTGCTGCTTCGCAGCGTACATTGGAGGCCGGGAGCGTTACTTGAACGCACATGTCTCGCAAGGCAGTTGGCCGGTGTTGGTGCTGAACGCGGACTTCCGGCCGCTGAGTTACTACCCACTGTCTTTGTGGTCGTGGCAGGACGCGATCAAGGCGGTGTTCCTCGACCGCGTCAACATCGTCGCGCATTACGACCAGGCGGTTCGAAGTCCGACGTTAGAAATGCAATTGCCGAGCGTGGTTTCGCTCAAATCCTTCGTCAAGCCGACCACCCATCCCGCCTTCACCCGTTTCAACGTCTTCCTGCGCGATCGTTTCGCCTGCCAATATTGCGGCTCGCCTGAAGACCTCACGTTCGATCACATCATCCCGCGCAGCAAAGGCGGCCAGACCACCTGGGAGAACGTGGTCGCGGCGTGCTCGCCCTGCAATCTGCGCAAGGGCAATCTCACCCCGGCGCAAGCAAAAATGTTTCCGCGCCAGAGTGCGTTCGCGCCGACCGTACACCAACTCCACCGCAACGGCCGCCTGTTTCCGCCGAACTATCTGCACGACAGCTGGCTCGACTATCTTTACTGGGATACGGAGCTGGATCCGTAGGGGGCGCGCGTTCTGCGGCTCGCACGGCGCTACGGCGCAATGATGTGCAGCGTGTCCCGCGGCGGAAGCGTCGTGCTGAATGCATGAAGCGCTGAGGTCACTTCCGCCTCGTTGCCCAGTGGCGTTCGATAGAATGCGACGTTTCTTTGCGACAGCGTCACGGTCTTTGTCTCGAGGACGGCGACCTTTGTCCAGTCCGCAGGTACCCCCTTCGGAAACCAGGCATCATAGATCATCACCAGGCCGACCACATGCTTGCTCGCGAGAGCCGCCATCTCGGGCGGCCCGTACTCCCCCGCGATCCTCGCCTTGCGTACGTCCTCCGAACCAAGGCCCCAGAGATCGAGCACGTAATCGGTATTGCCGTAGGCGAGCAGACCCAAATCGTTGACCCCGACCGCATGCCTGTAGAATGAACGGGCAAAGCGAGCCAATTGATATTGCTGTTCGTAGATATCGCTTGCCGCGATCGGCGAGACTATCGCCGCTGTCACGTACGGCATGGCTGCAGTGCCAAGCCCGAAAGCCAGGACGACCTTCGCAATCGACCACCGCAACGCCGAGAGATGCGGCCTCACCTGCCCGGCAGCCCATAATAGCGCAGCCGTCGCGAGCGCCATGATGTAGACCTCATACCGGTTGAGCCAGCCGTATTGGCCAAAGACCAGATGCGCACCGATGGCAGCTATGACGGTCAGAAGAACAATCAGCGCTTCGCGATCTGCGCGCAGCCAGTTCGCGCAGATCGCAACTGCAAGCCCAAGCATGGTCAGCCGCAGGCCATAGACGCTCGTCAAGCTCCGCAGCACGTTGTTGACAATCGCCCGAAATGAGGCTGCGGTCTCATCGAGGTTGGCGAGATATCCCTTCAACAGCACCGAACTCGGCAGAAGCGGCAGGCCACGCGACGACATCAGCGCGCAATAACCCAGCAAGCTGATGATGATGACAAATGCCGCGCCGGCGGCAAAGCGTCTGTAACCAAGCATCGCAAAACCGGCAGTCGCGGCACAGGCGAATGCTGCCCCTTCGAAGCGGATCAAGGGAAGAAGCACCAGAGCGAGAAAATGCAGCGAGGTTGGCGTGGATTTGCGCGCCGCCCCGGCAAGGCCAGCAAAGGTCACGACAGATGCCCAAACGTGAACGCTGTGCTCCATGCCGGTCATGGGTAGCGCGACGGCACTGGTGTTGAAAATGAGAAGCGGCACGATCACGCAGGTAAGTGGACCCGCATCGAGCAGCCGACTCGTTTCGAACAGGCGCAGCAGGGCGAAAACTGTCGCACACGCGGCGACCGCATTGATCAGCAGCGGACCGAAAACGCCGAGATGCATCGCCTCGGTCAGTGCCAGAATATATGGCCACACAACCGACGAGCTGGGCGACGAATATTCCCAAGCGTTGATGCCGTAGCCACCTGAGAGAATTTGATCCGCGACCGCAAGATGGATATAGGCGTCGTCAAGCGTGAATACGAGCCTGAAGTCGCAGAGAACCACGCTGACGATGATCGCCGCCGCAAATAGCGACAGCCAAAGCAGTACGGCGATCGTTGAAGGGCTTCTCCACACAGCGCCCACGCGCTCAGGCGATGACCCGCGCACCTCTTTCAGGCGATCGAAATCACCAACGATGACCGTCACACGGCTCCCCCAGTCAAAGCGCGGTCTGTGCGAGGACCGCCGTCAGTCTGACTGACCATACGGTACAAGTGCTTAATCCTGGATTTTCGGCGCCTTCGATTCTGATCGATTGCGTCAGTTCATTGTTAACTACGGTGGCCGGCTGCTTTGGCTTGCCCGCAGATTCCCGCCGAACTCTATGCACGACAGCTGGCTCGACTATCTTTACTGGGATACGGAGCTGGACCCGTAGCGTGGACGTCTGGTCCCGCGTCCCGCTAGCGTTTGCGGATCACCGAACTGCGCTCCGGCGCCGGCAACAATCCTTTCCGCTTCGTTACCATCCTTTAAGCCTCTGCGGGCCATCTTGGCATGGCCGGCGGCCTCCGTCCGGCTACCATGAGGCTGCCATTCATGTTCGCCGCGACGCTGGAAGCGATTCAGTCCTCGCCTTCGAAGCGGATTGCCTACGTGCGCTTCGTGCTCGCGGCGCTGATGGCGATCGTCGCCTTCAAGGCCTGCTGGTTCGGGCGCTTCGGCGCCTGGGCGAACCGCGAGCTCGCCGACTTCGACGCCTTTCACATCGTCGCGCAGCGCGTCTGGGGCGGCGATCTCGACCAGGTCTATCATTTCGAGGCGCTGCTGAAGATGCAGGCGGAGGCGGCCGGCGGCATGACCGGCTTCATGCCTTGGACCTATCCGCCGCAATACGATCTTCTGGTGGCGCCTTTCGCATTCCTGCCGGTCGGCATCAGTTATCTGTTGTTCACCGCGGCGACGCTCGTGCTCTATCTCCTGACGCTGCGAAGGATCGCAGGTAATAATCTGGCGCAAGTGCTGGTGATCCTGTTTCCGGCACTGGCGATCACCATCGGCTGCGGGCAGAACGGCTTTCTCACCGGCGCGCTGATCGGGCTCGTCTGCCTCAACCTCGAGCGGCGACCGCTGTTCTCGGGCCTGGCGCTCGGGGCCATGGTGATCAAGCCGCATCTCGCTGTTGCCCTGGGCATCTATTTGCTGGCGACGCGACGCTGGGCGGCGCTCGCGGCCGCCACAGCCGTGGTGCTGGCGAGCTCGCTCCTGTGCACGCTCCTGTTCGGTTGGCAGATCTGGACCGCCTGGCTCGGCGCGATCAGGGAATCGGCGAGCTATCTCGAGCAGGGCTTTTATCCGCTGTTTCGCATGATCTCGGCTTACGCGGCGCTCTACAAGGCCGGCGTCTCCGCCAGCTTTGCATTCTGGGGGCAGGCGAGCCTTGCCTGCATCGCGTTATTCGCTGTCGTGATCGCCGTCTTCCTCCACCGGGCACGTGGCGCCTCGGCCGCATTCGCGCTCGGTGTCGTCGCGACGGCGTCGGTGATGGTCAGCCCCTATGCCTATGATTACGATCTGCCGGTGCTCGGGATCGGTCTCGCCCTGATGCTGCCCGATCTCGCCAAGCTGGCGAGCGCGCGCGAGCGCGGTGTGATGTACGGCCTGATCCTGCTCGCAGGCGCCTACGGATTATTGCAGTCGGCGCGGCTCACAGTGCAGTTCGGGCCGAAGGCCGATTCCAGCCAGCACTTCACGCCCGCCATCGCCGGCCTCGCCATGATGGCCCTGCTTGCGCTGCTGTTGAAGATGTTGTGGCAGGGAGCACGGCCAGCATCGGTACAGCATCAAACTACGCACCTCGCAGGATAACTCCAGATCCGCTGCGCGCGCCGGGCGAGCATGGAACCCGAAGCGCCGGAGTCGGTTCAGAGTGAGGCCCGTTTTGTCTCGCCAACCCAAGTTGCCTCGCGAGATGCATATCCGAACCCGCTGTAGCGCCAGGGAGAGCAGTCATGCCCACAGCCGAACATGATCACGTCTATAAGATCCTGGAACTGGTCGGATCATCCGAGACCTCGATCGAGGATGCGATCCAGAACGCGATCGGCCGCGCCGCCAAGACCGTTCGCGAGATGAAATGGTTCGAGGTGGTGCAGACGCGCGGCCACATCGAGAACGGCACTGTCCGTCATTATCAGGTCACGCTGCGCGTTGGCTTCACGCTGGAAGGATGACGCGGCGGACGCAGGATGAGGCCGTCACGCTGCGGCGAAGGTGGTTAACAATCGCCGAGCAGAGTCGGTCAAGATCTCGGCGACCCGTCCGGTTGACTACGGACGCACAAAATCATCGCAGAAGTTGCAACAGGCCGTTAAGGCCAAAGTGAGAGGTTTGCGCCGATTTGGAGCAAGCCTGATGGTCACGAGCCGCGAACTCGGCAAGACGCGCCTTCCGCTCTGGGCGGCGAGTTTCGTCGCGCTGACTTGCGTGGCGATCCTCGGCTTGAGCGCCTGGCGCGAATGGGAAGCGCGCAATGCCGATCTCAGGGCAGCCGAAGTCGACGTCACCAATCTGGCGCATTCGCTGATCCAGCACGCGGACGATACATTCGAGCTCGTCGATACGATCCTGGTCGGGCTGGTCCATCGGCTCGAAATCGACGGGACGGGTCCGGACACGATTGCGAAACTCCAGGCTTATCTGCCGACACGCAAATCATCGGACCGCATCCGCGGCATCTTCGTCTACGACGCGACCGGCCGCTGGCTTGCCACGACTGAACGCCTCGACTTTTCCAACCTCAACAACAGCGATCGGAGTTATTTCCGCCACCATCGCGACTCGCCTGCGACCGGCACGCTGATCGGACCGCCCGTCAAGAGCAGAGCCGGCGGCCAATGGATCATCACCGCATCCCGCCGGATCAACGATTCCGACGGCGGCTTCGCCGGCGTTGCCCTGCTCACGATCGACGTCAGCTATTTCGTCAAGTTCTACGAGCGGTTCGACATCGGTCCGAACGGCTCGGCATCGCTGCTCAACAATAGTGGCATCATGCTGGCGCGCAGTCGCGACGAGAGCGGCGCCTTCGTTGGACGCGACCTGTCCAATGCGCCCCTGTTCAGAAGCTGGAAAAGCCGCCCCGCCGCCTCGGTCTACTATTTCAAGTCGCCGCTCGATGGCGTGGAGCGGCTGAGCTACTACCAGCGCAGCAGCCGCTATCCGCTGATGGTGCTGGCGAGCAAGTCGCAAGATGACGTGCTGGCGCCCTGGCGACGCGCGGCGGCCGCGCGCATAACCTTCGTCCTCGGCCTCGTTCTGCTGATCGCGGTGATCGGCTTCTACTTGGTCCGTCAGCTGGTGCAGCGGCAGCTCATGGCCCAGGCCTTGGTTGCCAAGGAAGCGAATTTCCGCCTGCTGGCCGAGCAATCCAGCGACATGGTGACCCGGATCGGGCTCGATAACCGGCTGCTCTACGTCTCTCCCTCATGCGCGCGCATCACCGGCTGGTCCGCCGAGGAACTGCTGGACACGTCGGCCCTGGCCGGCATTCACACGGACGACATGCAACGGGTCGAGCAGGCGATCATCGCGCTGAAGAATGGCGAAGCCGAGGAAGCGCGGTTCGTCTATCGCCAGCGTCATCGCGACAAGGGCGAGATCTGGGCCGAGGCGGCGCTGCACGTGACCCTTGCCTCGGACAGTGGTGCCATCGACGGCGTCGTCGCGGTGGTGCGCGACATGACCGAGCAGAAGGACCTTCAGGACAAACTCGCCTCGCTCGCAACGACCGACGGCCTTACCGGCCTCGCCAACCGACGCACATTCGACGAACGTCTCGCCGATGAATGGGCGCGCGCCCGGCGCGACGGCACGCAGCTCTCGCTGCTGCTGGTCGATGTCGATCATTTCAAGAAGTTCAACGATCATTACGGACATCAGGCGGGCGACGCCTGCCTGCGCGCGCTCGGCAGGATCCTGTCCGCCCAGGCCAAGCGCCCGGCCGACCTCGCCGCGCGCTACGGCGGCGAGGAATTCGCCGTGCTGTTGCCGAACACCGGCCCGGATGGCTGCGCCGAGGTCGGCGAAGGGATTCGCCAGGCGCTGCACGGTCTCGGCATGCTGCATGCACAGAATCCACCTTCCCGGCTGGTGACTGCGAGCGTTGGCGGCGCGACGGCTCTTCCGTCCCAAACCACGATGGATTGCAGCACGCTGGTCGCGGCCGCCGACCGCGCGCTCTACGCAGCCAAGGACAGCGGCCGTGACCGGCTGGTGATGTCGGGACGGGTCGTTCCGTGGCCGGCCAAGAGCGCGTGACGACCTCTCCTCTGGATTTGTCCGTCGGGTTCGGACGGGATATGATTTGCACCGCGGCCGGATGTTCGGCCGATCCGAGAGTGCTGCGGTGACTGGCGAGATTAAGCTTGTCCTTTTCGACATGGACAACGTCCTCTGTGACTACGAGAGGGAAAAGCGCGTCGCCTTTCTTGCGGAGCTGGCCGGGATCACGAGTGAAGCCGTCTACAAGGCGATCTGGGAATCCGGATTCGAGTTTCTCGGCGACACTGGCGCGCTCGACGCTTCAGACTATCTGCGCGGGTTCGGCGAGCGCATAGGCTATTCCCTGTCGCTCGACGAATGGGTCGAGGCGCGGCGCCGTTCAATGCAGGCCAAACGCGCGATGCTGGAGATTGCCGGCAGCTTGCGCAAAACCGTCGACATTGCCGTCCTGACCAACAACACCACGCTGGTCGCTGACCATATCGACACTCTGCTGCCGGACCTGCGCCCGCTGTTCGGCGCTCGAATCTACACCTCGGCCCAGTTCAAGACGGCGAAGCCGGACCCGCGCTGCTACCGCCTCTGCCTGTCCGAGCTCAACGTGAGGCCGGAGACGGCCCTGTTCGTCGACGATGTCGCGGCCAATGTTGCCGGCGCGCGCGAGGCGGGTCTCTCCGCGCATCACCATACGTCGGTGCAGGCTTTCAAGCAGGCCCTTTCGGAGCACGGCCTGCTTCACGAATGACTCGCGCTCCGCCTTCCGGCGGCATCAAGCCAGATGGCACGCCACGAAGTGCCCGCCCGCCCCTTCCCTCAGCTCCGGCGCGCTTTCCGCACAGCGCGGCTGGGCGATCGGACAACGGGTGTGGAAGTGGCAGCCGGATGGCGGCTTCATCGGGCTCGGCACGTCGCCCTTGAGGCGGATGCGTTCGCGCTTGAACTTGGGATCGGGCACCGGCACCGCGGACAGAAGTGCCCTGGTGTAGGGATGCTGCGGGTTGCGGTAAAGATCGCTCGCCTTCGCGAGCTCGACGATGCGGCCGAGATACATCACCGCGACGCGATCGGAGATGTGCTCGACGACAGAGAGATCGTGCGCGACGAACAGATAGGTGAGGTTCAGCTCGGCCTGCAGATCTTCCAACAGGTTGATCACTTGCGCCTGTATCGACACGTCGAGCGCGGAGACCGGCTCATCGCAGACGATCAGCTTCGGTTCGACCGCGAGCGCCCGCGCGATCACGATGCGCTGGCGCTGGCCGCCGGAGAACTCGTGCGGGTAGCGCCGCATGTGCTCGGCCTTGAGCCCAACCTTGACCAGGAGACCCGCGACGCGCTCCTCGCGCTCTTTCGCGGACGAGGCGAGATTGTGGATGGTGAAGGCCTCGCCGAGGATCGCACCGACTGTCATGCGCGGATTGAGCGAGGCGAACGGATCCTGGAATACGAGCTGCATGTTCCGCCGCATCGCGCGCAGATCGTTGCCGCCGAGCTTACGCACGTCCTGGCCGTCGAAGGTGACCTCGCCGTCTGTCGGCTCGATCAGGCGCAGCACGCAACGCCCCGTCGTGGACTTGCCGCAGCCGGACTCGCCGACGAGGCCGAGCGTCTCGCCGCGATTGACGGAGAAAGACACGCCGTCGACCGCGTAGACGGTGCCAACTTGGCGCGACAGCAGACCGCCGAGCACGGGAAAATGTTTCTTCAGGCCGCTGACGCGCAGCAACGGTTGGCTCATGCCGCGCCTCCCAGAGTGGTATCTCCCAAGTGGCAGGCCACGCGATGCCCGGGCGCGATCTCGCGCAGCAGCGGCTCTTTCTCGGTGCAGACGTTCATGGCGAACTTGCAGCGCGGGGCAAAGCGGCAGCCAACCGGCGGATTGATCAAGATCGGCACCGAGCCGCCGATCGCCTCCAGCCGCGTCTTGTGCTCGCTGTCGAGATCGATGCGCGGGATCGAGCGGATCAACCCTTGCGTATAGGGATGGCGGGGATCGCCGAACAGGTCGTCGACGAGCGCCTCCTCCACCACCTTGCCGGCATACATTACGACGACACGCTGCGCGGTTTCGGCGACGACACCCATCGCATGGGTGATCAGCATCACCGCCATGCCGAAGCGGTCCTTCATGTCCTGGAGCAGGTCGAGGATCTGGGCCTGGATGGTGACGTCCAGCGCGGTTGTCGGCTCGTCGGCGATGATCAGCTTCGGCTTGCAGGCGAGCGCCATCGCGATCATCACGCGCTGGCGCATGCCGCCGGAGAACTGGTGCGGATAGTTGTGCACGCGGCCTTCGGCGTTCGGGATCTGCACCAGCTTCAGCATCTCGATGGTGCGCTCGAGCGCCTGCTTCTTGGTTACCGCTTCGTGCCGCCGCAGGCTCTCGGCAATCTGCTCGCCGATGGTGAGCACCGGATTGAGCGAGGTCATCGGCTCCTGGAAGATGAAGCCGATCTCCTTGGCGCGAACCTCGTCAAGCTGATTGCTCGTCAAAGGGACGAGATCGCGGCCCTCGAAGATGATCTGGCCGGCCGCGATCCGGCCCGGCGGCATAGCGATCAGTTTCAGGATCGACATCGCCGTCACGGTCTTGCCGCAGCCGGACTCGCCGACGACGCAGAGCGTCTCGCCGCGATTGACGGAGATGTCGACGCCGTCGACGGCCTGGAGGATGCCGTCGTCGGTGGAGAAGTGGGTTTTCAGACCCTTGATTTCGAGCAGTGGCGGCATCAGATCACCCGTCGCGCATCGAGCGCGTCACGCAAGCCGTCACCAATGAAGTTGATGGCGACCACCGCGATGAAGATCGCGCCGCCCGGGAACAGCGCCCAATGCGGGCCGATGTCGAGAAAATCCTTGGCGTCATACAGCAGCCGCCCCCAGGTCGGGGTATCCGGCGGAAAGCCGAGGCCGAGGAACGACAACGTCGATTCAGCGATGATGGCGGCAGCGACGTCGATGGTGCCGGCGATGATCACGGGGCCGAGCGCATTGGGCAGGATGTGGCGCACCACCTGCCGCACTGGACTGGCGCCGAGCGCTCGCGCGGCCTCGACGAATTCTTTCTCGCGGATCGACAGGAACTGCGCGCGCACGAGGCGCGCCACCGGCATCCAGCGGAGGCCGCCGATCACGAGCACGATCAGAATAAAGATGCCGCCCTCTGGGCCGAACGCGGCTTTCAGCCCGTCGCGGAAGAGATAAATGAGCAACAGCAGGAGCGGCAATTGCGGCAGCGACAAAAAGAGATCGGTGAGCCACATCAGCCCATGACCGAGCGCACCGCGCGACATGCCGGCGAGCGCGCCGATCAGCACACCGACAAAGACCGAGACCAGCATTGCGGCGAGACCGACCGCGAGCGAGATGCGCCCGCCATAGATCATGCGGGCCAGGATGTCCTGGCCGAGATCGTCGGTGCCGAAAGGATGGGCCAGCGACGGGCCCTGCATACCCGCGACGATGTCGATGTCGTCGATCTTGACCCGCCAGACGAAGGGGCCAATCACCACCGCCAGGATCAGGACGAGGAGCAGGAACGCACTGACTACAGCGAGCTTGTGGCGACTATAGCGCCGCCACGTCTCCCGCCAGGGCGAGTAAACGCGCCGCTCAGCGGAAGGAGATGCGAGGGTCAAGCCAGCCATAAAGGATGTCCGCGATGAGATTGAACAGCACGACGAGGCAAGCGAACACGAAGGTGACGGCCATCACCACCGGCGTGTCGTTGGACAGGATCGAGGAGATCAGCAGCGAGCCGATGCCCGGAATGCGGAAGATCTGCTCGGTGACGATGGCGCCCCCGAACACCGCCGGCATCTGCAACGCAATGAGCGTCACGACCGGGATCATGGCGTTGCGCATCACGTGCTTGACGATGACTTTGGTTTGTCCGAGGCCCTTGGCGCGCGCCGTGGTGACATAGTCGAGCCGGATCACGTCGAGCATCGCCGAGCGCACGAAGCGCGTCATCGAGGCCGCCTGGAACAGGCCGAGCACCGCCACCGGCATGATCGCCTGGCGGATCATCTCCAGCACCCAGTGGATTCCCGTGCCCTTGATGTCGGTGGTGTAGACGAAGGGCAGCCAGTCGAGCGTGACCGAGAAGATCAGGATGAACAGGATGCCCGTGAAGAAGGTCGGCAGCGAAAAGCCGACGAAGGCGAGCGTATTCGCGATCTGGTCGAACAGCGAATATGGCCTGGTCGCCGCGTACACGCCGACGGGAATCGCGATCAGGAGCGCAAGGATCTGCGCCGAGCCGATCACGTAGAGGGTCGCGGGCAGGCGCTGGAGGATCAGCGTGTCGACGTTCATCCGGCTGACGAAGGAGAAGCCCCAGTCGCCGTGCAGCATGGCGTTGAGCCAATGCAGGTAGCGAAGGTGAATCGGATCGTCGAGGCCGAACTTGGCCCGAAGTGCCGCCTGCACTTCGGGCGGCACGTTCGGATTGGTCGCCAGTTCGGAGAACGGATCGCCGGGGGCGAGCGCGAGCACGACGAACAGCACGACCGAGATTCCGAGCAGGCTCGGAATCGCGATCAGCAGGCGACGCAGAACGTATTGGCTCATAGGGAAATCCGTTTACGCCCGCGCGATCATGCCTCCCGGTACCAATCGAACAGGTTGTCGGTCTCGTTGGCCCAACCGCTAACGATGCAGACGAGGTTGTTGGCCGCGGCTTCCACCTTGAGGCGATGCTGCACGGGGATGAATACGACCTCCTGAATCAAGAGATCATTGGCCTTGATGTACAGCGCGGCGCGCTTGATCGGGTCCATTTCGGCTTCCGCCGCTGCGATGATCCCGTCGTAGTCCTTGTTGACCCAACGCGGAAAATTGGTGCCCTGCCACTTGTTCTCCTTGGTTGACACCCTGTCCGACGTATAGCGGCGCATGTGCTGCGAAGGATCCGGCTGGCTCATGGGAATCTGGAACATCTCCAGGTCCGCATAGAACTTCGGATAAGTGTCGGGATTGCCGACGTCCGAGGAGAAGAACACGGAGGCGACAACGGATTTGAGTTCGACATCGATGCCAGCCTTCTGGCAGGCTTGCTTGACGATCGCCTGAGTCTTCTGGCGCGGTCCGTTGATCGAGGTCTGGTACAGCAGCTTCAGCTTCTTGCCGTCCTTCTCGCGGATGCCGTCCGCGCCGGGCTTCCAGCCGGCGTCATCAAGAAGTTTCGCCGCCTTCTCGACGCTGAATTCCCAAGTGTTGTTCTTGGACACGAATTTCTCGGGACCGTTGAGGAAATTAGCGGTCGTGCGGCCGGCGCGGCCGTAGATGGCCTTTTTGACCGACTCGCGATCGACCAGCATGGACAGCGCCTTGCGCACGGCCGGATCGGAGAACAGCGGGTGCTTGGTCTTGATCGAAGAGCGTTCGCCATCGATCTCGGTGTTTGGATCGGTGAAATTGAGCGCGATGAACTCGGTGTCACCCCCCACGGCGTAGACCGCCTTGCCCTTGCCGCCCTTTTCCAAGCGCAGCAGCACGTCATCTTCGACCTGGATGTTGTAACCGAAATCGTATTCGCCGGTCTGGATCACCGCGCGCGCCGCCGAAACGGCATCGCCGCCGCCCTTCATCTCAAGCGTATCAAAGTAGGGGCGGTTGGGCATGTGGTAGTCGGAATTGATCACACCGCGCACGAGATCGCCGGGCTTGAATTCCACGAACTTGTACGGACCGGTGCCGACGGGTGACAGGTTGTTCGGCGCCTCGCGGGATTTGGCGCCCTTGTAGTCCGCAAAAAGATGTTTGGGGATGATGCAGTTCGGTGCGCCGACGAAAGCATCGGCCCAGAAGGGGGTCGGCTTGGCGAAAAGGAGGCGTACCGTGAGATCATCGATCTTTTCGACCTTGATGTCGCGGTAGGTGCCGATGGTGACTGCTGCGGTGGCGGGATCGCTTGCATATTCCCAGTTGAACACAACGTCGTCGGCAGTGAACGGCTTGCCATCGTGCCATTTGACGCCGGGCTTGAGCTTCCAGGTCACCGATTTACCGTCGGCGGCGAGCCCGCCGTTCTGGATCGAGGGAATCTCTGCCGCAAGAACCAGCTTCATGTTGCCGTCGGGGTCCCAGGAGGCGAGCGGCTCGTAGAACAGGCGCGAGCCGTCCTGGTCCTTGGTGCCGGTGGCGAAGTGCGGATTGAGCAGGGTCGGGCCCTGCCACCACAACAGCTTCAATGCGCCGCCGCCGCCTCGCTTGGTCGGCTTGTAGGTCGAGGCGCCCTCGGCCATAGCGACGCCGCCGAGCGCGAGGATCTGATTGGCCAGAGGAGCGGTGAGACCGACCGCGGCCATGTGCTTGATGAAGCCGCGGCGATCCATCCGCCCGTCCTTCACCTGGCCGATCATCGAACGCAGTTCTTTATCCAGCATGGTTGTCCCCCGTCTGGTTCCTATCGTGATGACGACGGCGGTCAGAGCTGCCGCCCAATTAGCTGGCAGTAGATGGCACACCGAATGGGGGGCGCGTCAACTGGGACCGTATGTATGCAAACGGTCTTCTGGCTGTCCGTTGGGCAGAACTGCCTTCCGTGAGCCCATCCATTCGGCAATCCAGCATCAAAACATGCTGGATTGCGCGCTGCACTGCGGAAAATTTGTTCGTCGGATCAGACTAAGTATCGATGCTCTACGTCACCGACATATCGAGCGGCGGCGCGACATGGTCCGGCAACGGACAGACGTAAGGCGTCTTGGCCGTCCGCCTCTGAAGATCCGCCTTGGCAGACTTGATCAGCTCCGGTTCCGTCAGCGCCTTGATACCGAGCCCGGCCATCGCCTTGGCGGCCTGCACCATCGCCTTGTGGGCATGCGGGCTCTTGCCCTGCGCCACCACCTGCCAAGTGTGGAAGGGCGTGCCGATTGCAACCGTCGGTGCGTGAACCTGCACGGTCGGAACCACCCAGCTCACGTCGCCCACGTCGGTCGAACCGACCAGCGGGTTGCGCTTGGCATCCAGCGGCACCAGGAAGTCGGCCAGCGGCCGATCGGTGGGCTCCATGCCGATCGCGTAGTAAACTGACGCAATGTCCTTGTCGGTCAGCGTCGCACGAATCTGGCTGGCAAAGCCCTTGTCCGCGTCGTCGAAATGCGGCGGTCCGAGGTCTTCCATGACACGGTGCAGCGCCTGCTCCAGCGGGGTATTCGGCAGGATGTTGGAGACCGCGGAGATGATCTTCATTTCCATCTTGGTCTCGGTCATCAGCGCCGCGCCCTGAGCGATCTTGGACACGCGCTCGACCAGCTCGTTCATGCCGGGAAGATCGCGGGCACGGATCGAATAGCGCACCCGTGCATGGGCCTGCACCACGTTGGGCGCGATGCCGCCGGTGTCGAGCAAGGCGTAGTGAACGCGCGCATCGCTCGGCATGTGCTCGCGCATGTAGTTCACGCCGACGTTCATCAATTCCACCGCGTCGAGCGCAGAACGGCCCAGATGCGGCGAGGCCGCCGCATGCGAGGTGCGACCGGTGAAGATGAAATCCGCGCGCGTGTTGGCGAGCGAGGGCGTGACCGCCACTTCCCAGAAACTGTGCGGATGCCAAGTGATGGCGATGTCGGCATCTTCGAACGCACCCGAGCGCACCATGAAGGCCTTTGCCGCGCCACCTTCCTCTGCGGGGCAGCCGTAATAGCGCACGCGGCCGGGCACCTTGTTCTCGGCGAGCCAGTCCTTCACCGCCGTCGCGGCGAGCAGCGCAGCGGAACCGAGCAGATTGTGACCGCAGCCATGGCCATGGCCACCGACCTCGATCGGACGGTGCTCGGCGACACCCGCCTCCTGGCTCAACCCCGGCAGCGCGTCATATTCACCCATGAAGGCAATGACCGGACCGCCTTCGCCCCACTCGCCCATCAGCGCAGTCGGGATGCCGGCGAGATTCTCGGTGATGCGGAAACCCTGATGACGCAGCTCGGCGAGATGCTCGGCGGCGGACCGCGCCTCGGTGTAGCACACCTCGGGCGTGCCCCAGATCTTATCGCTGAGGTCGATGAAACGCGCCTTGATCGTGTCGACGCCACGCCAGATGTCGCTGCGGTTATCCATGCTTCGATCCGTGATCCCTGGTCAAACGAAGCGGCAATGGTTAGCAGCTTCATTGCACCGCGCCTAGCACCTCGCCGGACACCAGCCATGCGACGGCTGCCGGATCAAAGGGCCGGCTGTCACCTGCGCACGAACCGTCGTTATGCCTTTCGAAGATTTCACGCGGCGTTCTCTGGAATAGTTGGGAACGAGGCTTTCAAGACGGCGTCCTCCGGCCTAAATTATGCGTGCTTCGCGCCTCGTTCCCCCGGCGACGGCGGAGCGATGCTCTCAGCCAGGAGAACTCCATGCCCGCACTGACCGAATGGAGAGTGCCACCGGCCAATCAGCCGCGTGCAAGCGATTATGGTTTCGATCTCGACCGCGCGCTCGCGTCCGTCGTCGGCCTGCACGCCATCATCCCGCCCGACGCCTTCAGCGCCGAGACGCTGGGCACCGAACGCGCCGGCAACGGCGTCGTGATCGACGACGGGCTGGTGCTCACAATCGGCTACCTCATCACCGAGGCGGAATCCGTATGGCTGCACCTGGCCGACGGACGCGTGGTCGAAGGCCATGCGCTCGGCTTCGATTCCGTCACCGGCTTCGGCCTCGTGCAGGCGCTCGGCCAGCTCGACGTCGAACCCTTGCCGCTCGGCACCTCGGCGGAATCGCGGATCGGCGATCGCGTCGTGGTCGGCGGCGCCGGCGGCCGCACGCGCTCGGTTGCGAGCCAAATCGTGGCCAAGCAGGAATTCGCCGGCTATTGGGAATATCTGCTAGATGAGGCCATCTTTACCTATCCCGCACATCCGAACTGGGGCGGCACCGCGCTTCTCAACGAACGCGGCGAGTTGATCGGCATCGGCTCACTCCAGCTCGAGCGCGAACGCGACGGCAAGGCCGAGCACGTCAACATGATCGTGCCGATCGACCTCTTGAAGCCGATCCTCGACGACCTGCGCAAGTTCGGCCGCGTAAACAAGCCGGCGCGGCCTTGGCTCGGGCTCTACTCGACCGAGATCGATAACCGCGTGGTGGTGATCGGCATCTCCGCCAACGGCCCGGCCGCGCGCGCCGAGCTCAAGACCGGCGATGTCATCCTCGCCGTGAACGGCGAGAAGGTCACGAGCCAGACCGACTTCTATCGGAAAATGTGGGCGCTCGGCGCCGCCGGCGTCGACGTGCCGCTCACCGTGCACCATGAAGGCGTCACCTTCGACGTCACGGTGACCTCGACCGACCGCTTCAAGCTCCTGAAGGCGCCGCAGCTGCACTGACGCAAGGCTTGAGGAAGTGGTTATGACCGAGGCCGTGGTGGACGACATCGTGGCCGTGCTGCCGCCGCTGCTCAATGCGCTGGAGGCGCTCGGCTTCTTCCAGCGGCATCTGCACCCGCCAGCCTTCGCCTCGGTGATGAACGCGATCGGCTCGCCGGACGAGGCGCTGCAAGCGGCGCGGGCAGCGATCGGCGACTGGCCGGAGCAGTTCGCCGGGCTGCGCGAGCGGCTCGATCGCGCTTGCAACGAGACGCTCGCCGCCTTTGCCGGGATCCGCGAGGTCGAGCGCGGCAATGGCGACCTCGTCGCCGTGTTCCGCGCGCTGCGCCACCTGCCGCGCGCGCAAGAGGCGCTCTATCCGCTGGCGGTGCAGTTTCCTCCCGTGAGCAGCTTCTTTCTCAACGCTGCCAATCGCGGAAGTGCCGACCTGTTGTCCCGGCTCGAAGGTGGCGCTAGCGAAAATACCGGCATCTTCCATGATCACAACGAGCCGGGCAGCCGCGGCGGCTTCTCGGTCTATGTGCCCGAATATTACACGCCCGATCGGGCCATGCCGCTGGTGATGGCGCTGCATGGCGGCAGCGGCAACGGGCGCGGTTTCCTGTGGAGCTGGTTGCGCGATGCGCGCAGCCTCGGCGCAATCCTGGTAGCGCCGACCGCAACCGGCCCGACATGGGCGCTAATGGGCGATGATGCCGACACGCCGAATCTCATGCGCATCCTCGAGACCGTGCGCAGCCGCTGGACGGTCGATGCCTCGCGCATGCTGCTGACCGGCATGAGCGACGGCGGCACCTTCTGCTACGTCACCGGACTCGACGGCGCTTCGCCCTTTACCCATCTTGCGCCGGTGTCGGCGACCTTCCACCCGCTGATGGCGGAGGTGGCGAACGCCAAGCGCCTCCAGCGCCTGCCGGTCTTCATCACCCACGGCAAGCTCGACTGGATGTTTCCGGTGCAGACCGCACGGCAGACGCAGGCGAGGCTCTCTGCCGCCGGCGCCGACGTCACCTATCGGGAGATCGACGACCTCAGTCACACCTATCCGCGCGAGATCAACGCGGAGCTGCTGGACTGGCTGAATAGGACATGAACGATCCGTCCTTACCCGCGCCGCACCGCCGCGGAACAATCGCTCCGCACCGACGTTATCGCTCGTCACCGGAGGTTCGCCATGCAGACTGTTTTCGGAATGATCCTCGGCGCGCTGCTGCTTGCGGGCGGGGTCTACGTCTATGATTCCATGCAGACGTCGTCGGTCGCCAATGGCGAGGTCGCGATCACCAATCGCACCATCGTGAACTGGGATGTCGCCAAGGCCGATTGGGACGCGCTGCGGGACCGCGCGCACAAGGACTGGGTCCGGATCTCGTCGAAGTAGCGACGCGGTATCATGAACAAGGCGCCGTCGCGAACTCCGCGGCGGCGCCTTTGTGTCGGGTGATGACTATCGCCTGGCTCAGTTCATCTTGGCCTTGCGCGCGTCGGCAATGACCTGCTCGAACTCGTTCATGCTCAGCACGCCGGGTACGCGGTATTTGCCGACGATGAAGGACGGCGTGCCTCGGAAGCCGAAGGCTTCGGCCTGCTCGTTGTTGCGCTTGAGGATGGCGTCGATGTCCTTGGCGTGGCCGGCGAGATCGCGCTTCAGGCGGTCCATGTCGACACCGGCGCCAGCAAGAATCTCGTTGATGCGCGGCTCGGTCAGGCGCGAGCTGACGCCCATCATGGCGTCGTGGGCCTGATGGTATTTGTCCTGGAATTTCGCCGCCAGCGCGGTCCGCGCCGCCGTGACCGAGACCGGCCCGAGGATCGGCCAATCCTTCATCACCAGCCTCACCTTGCCGTCGTCCTGGACGACTTGGCGCAGCTCAGGCTCGAGCTTGCGGCAATAGGGACAATTATAATCGGACCATTCGACAATGGTGATGTTGCCGTCGGGATTGCCGGCAACCGGCGTGTCGGGATCACGCAACACCTTGGATTCGGTCAGCACCTCGTCGTCATTGACGGCGGCGCGGGCGAAAGTGATCCCACCAGCCGCCAAGGCGCCTGCCCCGATCAACGTCAACGCCGCGCGCCGCGTCGGCACTAGGCCCTTATTGCCAAATCCAGCCATATCTCGTCCCGTTTCGGTCCCATCGCTGCAAATACGATCCGCGACCGAGAGTTGTTACGGCTCATATAGAGCGTCGCGGGCGCGATGTCATCGCCATGCTATGCGTGGATTGCGGCTGGCGTTGGCGACGCCGCGTCGCGCGGCAGCATCGCCATCAGCGTGCCGGTCATGGAAGCGATCAGCGTCGCCTTGCCCTCATGCTCGGCAAAGGCCCTGGCTTCGCAGAAGGTCAGCGTGCGGCCGGGTTTGACCACCGCGGCTTTGAAGACAAAGCGCGCGCCGCGAGCAGGTGCGAGCAGCGTGGTCTTGAATTCGACGGTGAGGATGTCCGCTTGACGCGGCATCAGGGTGAACGCGGCGACGCCGCAGGCATTGTCGAGGCCTGCGGTGATGATACCGGCATGGACAAATCCGTTCTGCTGCGTGAAGGCAGCCGAATGCGGCATCGCCAGCTCCACCTCGCCCGGGCCGAGATGAATGATCGAGATACCAAGCGTGTGCATCGCCGGCTGGGCCGCGAACATCGCCGTGGCCGCAGCTCGATAATCCGGGTTTTTCGGCTTGAATGCCATCGTCGTTCACGCCTCCCCGCCTTATCCTTTTCTTCCGCCTTCGTGTTGATACGGTAGCGTATCAGAGCTCCACCGCGCTAGCAATACGGCACCGTATCAAGAACCGGCGAGGCTTTCTTCATGAGCGACGGCAAGGGCGATGTCTGGGTCGAGGCAGGGTTTACCGAGCTCGCCCGCTCGGGCGTCGAGGGCGTGCGGGTGGAGGTGCTCGCCAAGAACCTCGGCGTCACCAAGGGCGGCTTCTACCGCCGCTTCGCCGACCGCGCCGCACTGCTCGAAGCGATTCTGGAACGCTGGCGCGAGGGACGCGCCACGGCGATCGCGCAGCAGACGAGTCTCGACGGACAAGAGCCCCGCGAGCGGCTGAAAGCGTTAATCCAGCTCTATTCCGAGCGGCTCAATCCGGAGGGCATGGCGATCGAGCTCGCGATCCGGCAATGGGCCCGTTCGGATGAGGGCGCGGCGGCGGCGGTGGCGAGCGTGGATGCCGCGCGGCTCAAGCACGTCGCCGAGCTCTATCGCGCGACCGGCCTTGCCGCCGAGGAGGCCGAGGCGCAGGCCTTCCTGTTCTACTGCTTCATCTTCGGCCAAAGCCTCTTGTTCGTCGAGCGCGGGCCGCGCAAGCGCTCGCAGCTTGTGGCCAAATCGGCCGAGAAGCTGCTCGACTAAGCGAAATGGCCGGAGCTTTGCCCCGGCCATCGCATTGCTTTCGAAGCTCAGGCGGCTGCGCCCTTCAGCTTCTTGGTGCATTCGCTGTAATAGCCGCCGCCCTTCTGGATCCACTTCAAGCCGCCATTGCCATTTGTGGCCTTGTTGGCATTGTACTGGTCGACGCAGGTGTGGAGCCGCGCCTTGCCGGGGGTCTCCTTGGCGTATTTCGGATCGACCGCGTTCGGATAGATCGCAGGTCCAGCGGGCAGCGTCGGCGCGGCGGCGGGCGCGGCTTCCTTCTTCGCCTGCTTCGGTTCGGCAGGAGCGGCGGGCGCAGCCGGAGCAGCTGCGGTGGGCGCAGCGGCTGGCGTTGCGTCTGCACCGCATTGGGCCTTGCGGAAGTCATTCCACTTCATGGTGCCGAGCGAGCCATCCTTCTTGGCCGCCTGATATTTTGCGCTGCACTCCTGTGCGGTCAGTGCCTGCGCCGGCGCGCTCGCCACCAATGCCGCGACAGCCGACGCTGCAATCGAACACAACAATTTTGCCTGAATGGTCATCCCTGGGTCTCCTCCTTGGTCTTCCCGACGAAAGTGAAACGAGGATTGCTATCCTAGCGTGTCGATCGCTTGCGACAAGGATGCGATGGGTTTGCGCCGGCAAAATTTAGTCGTGGGGCCGTTCGACTCATTCATGTCGCGTTCAGCAACGCAGGCCGACGTTCCCAGCCCCTCGCAATTCAACAAGAGTGCAACACATGACCGTCACCTCCCGCCTCGCCGCCCTGGCTCTCGTCTCCTTGCTCGCCACCGGCAGCGCCTTCGCCCAGACCGCCGCGCCGGCCGCCAAGACCGATACAAAGACCGACACTGCTGCCACCGCCGACAAGAAGGCGTCGAAGGAGCGCTCGGCCGAATCGCTTGAATGCTCCAAGCAAGCCGACGCCAAGGCATTGAAGGGCAAGGAGCGCAAGAAATTTCGCCGCGAGTGCATGAAGGAAGCGAAGGCCGGCACTGCCGCCCCCGCCACCGCCGACAAGAAGTAAGTCCGTCACGATCCTCCGCCAGCATCGGTGAGAGGCACGCGCATTGCGGCATGACGAGCCTGCAATTGTGTGCCTCTCGCTGATTTGCGATAAGGTGACGTGAAGCAAATCGTCGCCTCCCTGCCGTTCGAATGGCCGAGCCGTGCCAACGTCTTGAGCACGATCGAGACGCTTGTCGTCGGCACCGCCGGTGGCCTCGTGTTTCTACTCGCCGGCCTGCCGGGCGGGCTGATCTCGGGCTCGATGATCGCGGTCGGGATCGCGGCAATTGCCGGTCGTCAGCTGATGCTGCCGCCGATCCTGACCCAGACCGTGCTGGTGCTGCTCGGCATCTCGCTGGGCTCGGTGGTCTCGCGCCATCTGATCCAGCAGGTCAGCGCCTATCCCGTCACCATCGGCCTGCTTGCGCTCGCGACGTTCTGCTCGACCTTCGGCTCGAGCTATTACCTCCAGCGCGTCCATGGCTGGGACCGCACCTCGGCTTTCCTCGCCGGCAGCCCCGGCGCGCTTTCGCAGATCACGATCCTGGCGGTCGAACGCGGCGCCGACCTGCCGGGCATCGCGGTGGTGCAGACCATGCGCGTCATCATCCTCACCGCGGCGCTGCCGATGGTGCTGGCGATCGCGGGCGTGGTGCCCTCGGCCGCACCGTCGCTGACGACAACCATTGCATCGCCGCTCGACCTCGTTGCGCTGGCCGCAGCCTCGCTGGCGCTGGCGCTGTTTCTGCGGCTGATCAAATTTCCGGCGAGCTGGATGTTCGGCGCGATGATCGCCTCCAGCGTGTTGCATGGCGCCGGCTGGGTCGAGGGCGGCCTGCCGGGCTGGGTGCGCGGCGTGGCGCT
This sequence comes from Bradyrhizobium sp. 160, assembly GCF_023073735.1. NCBI lineage: Bacteria > Pseudomonadati > Pseudomonadota > Alphaproteobacteria > Hyphomicrobiales > Nitrobacteraceae > Bradyrhizobium > Bradyrhizobium sp. 160. Next base: position 4,609 of record NZ_JADPKD010000005.1, on the reverse strand, counting down.
GGTCGGCATCGGCGCCCTGATCGGCAGCCGCTTTGCGCGGATGCGGATCAAGACTTTGGCCGGCCATATCAACGCGGCGCTGGGCTCGTTCGCGGTCGCAATTGCCGTTTCCGCCATCTTCGTCGGCATCGTCGCGCTCACCACGCAGGTGAAATTCTCCGATGTCGTCGTCGCTTTCGCTCCGGGCGCGATGGACGCGATGCTGGCGCTGGCCCTGACACTGCACATCGACCCGATCTTCGTCGGCGCCCATCACCTGTCGCGCTTCGTCTTCGTGACGATAGCGACACCTGGCATCGTGCACTTGTTCGGTCGTACGCAGGATGACGTGGACGATTGAGCTCAGCGCTTCGCCGTCCGCACAAATCCCCATGCAGCGATCGCGGCCATCAGCAGCGAGATCAGCACGTTGTAGCCGGCAAGCGAGAGGCCGAGGAAGCGCCACTGCACCTCGTCGCAGCGCACCACCTTCACGGTGTCGAGCCGCGAGAAAAGGTCGCCAGCGTTACCGAGATTGACGACGGGACCGGAGCAATCGGTCGGCCCCTTCCAAAATCCCCATTCGACGCCGGAGTGATAGGCGCCGAGACCGGCATTGGCGAGCGTCGACAGCGCGAGAATCGCTAGCGCAACGAGCAGCAGCGGCCGCGGCGCGCCGCTTCTGGCCCCGAGCACCGTGAGGGCACCGAGCGGGATCGCGAGGTAATAAGCGTAACGCTGCTCCAGGCAGAGCGGACAGGGCAGGATCTCCAGCACGAGCTGGAAGAACCAGGCGCCCGCGATCGTGGCCGCGGCGATCAATGTGACGAGCAGCGAGGCCGTCAGCGCGGGACCGGCGCCAGTCGGCTTGAACGCTGGTATTGCGGCACTCCGGGTCGTCACGGCAGCCTCTCTCCGATCGGTCGCGCTCCAAGCCTCTAACTCCGGCTTATGTGGCTGTCGAGAACGGCCGGGATCACTTTGGCGCGGGTTGACCCCATCCTGTCCATGGCTATAGTCCGCCGGCTTCGCGACGCCCTCATCCGAGCGGCCGACCGAGGGCCCCTGTGGCGGAACTGGTAGACGCGCTCGACTCAAAATCGAGTTCCGCAAGGAGTGCTGGTTCGATTCCGGCCAGGGGCACCAACTAGGCTGTTCAAGACCGTTCCAAGACGTCCGCAACCGTTCGCGCAGTGCTCGGAAGCCCTTGAAAAATAGGCCTTTCCGCGTACATCGGTGTTCGTCACCGTTTGTTCTCATCCGATCCCAACCGCCCGATTTGTCGGTATTTTTGTCGGTATCCAGAGAACAAACGTTCACGGCGACTTTCGCTTCTCCGAACGAAGGGATCTTGAGCAGATGGCCGGCAAGAGTGATGGCGTGTGCGCCACCCCCAAGCAGATCAAGACAGACGTCGACTGCCGAGCCGCGCGACCGAAATTCGACAACGGCACGTGGAGCCCCGCCAAGATCTCCGACGTGACCGGCGGCGGTCTCTATCTCTTCGTCACGCCCGACCAAAGCATGCCCGGCAACGCTGCCTCCAAGCTCTGGCGGATGGACTACCGCTTCCACACCCGTCGGAAAACCTACTCCATCGGCCCTTACGGCAACGGCAAGGATGGCACGTTCTCGCTCGCTGACGCGCGGCGAGAGCGTAACAAGGCCAAAGACCTGCTCAAGGAAGGCAAAGACCCAAGCACCGAGAAGCAGCTCGACAAGCACAGGCAGACGGCCGCCCGCTCTTTCGGGCGATGGGCCGACGAGTGGCTCGCGAAGAAGAAAATCGAAAAAGTCAAACGCGGCAGGATCGTCGCGGTGCGCGGCTCCAAGACCATCGAGGTGCTTGAGCTGCGTGTCGGCTACGTCAAGGCTCGCTTCGGCAAGTTATCTAGGCTGGACATCAAGCGCCCGGACGTTCTCGCGTTCATGCGTTCATACGAAACCGAGGGAAAGCTGGAAACGCGCGACCGCGTGCGCAGCATCGGTGAGCAAATCTGCGACTATGCCGATGTCGAAGGCGACGGCTACAATCCGTTCCGCAACCTGAAGGGGCAGATGATCGCCAATATTTCCACGCCCCGTCCCGGGGTCACCGAGCTGCGCGACGTGACGCGCGTCTTCAAGCTCATCAGTGCACCGTGGACGAGAGCGAGGTTTGGTGACGTTGTTGGCCTTGCCTTGCGCTTTGATGCGCTGACCATTCCCCGCCCCGGCATGGTCAATGAAATGGAGTGGAGCGAGGTAGATTGGGATGCCGAACGCTGGACTGTTCCAGCCGCCAAGATGAAGACCGGTTGGGACCATGTCGTACCTTTGTCACGGCAGGCACTTGCAATTCTGCGCAGCGTTCAGAAGCTGACCGGCCATCGCCGGTACGCGTTTTCCTGCTCGAAGGATGCACCGCTATCAAACAACACGCTCAACAAACGCTTGCGGCTGCTTGGCATTGACACCAAGACTGATCATTGTGCCCACGGATTCCGAACCACCTTCTCGACCCTGTCTCACCACGAAGAGATCAAGGACGCCAAGGCATGGGATGGCGATGTCGTCGAGTTACAGCTTGCGCATCTAGATAACTCTACTGTGGAAGGGCTGTACAAAAGGCACGGACCGCTCGCGCTGATCGGCTCGCGTACGAAGTTGATGCAGCATTGGGCTGATCGGATCGACCGCTGGCTCGATCCCAAGAAGGTGATGCCGATCAAGGGAGGCGCGCAGGCTTGAGTCGCCTGAAGGCGACCCGTTCCGAGTTGCCTTCGCCGATATCGTAAGAACCGTTGGTTGCGGGGAGGCGCAACACCCGATCGCTGCGAAATGGGGCCAAAAATGCGAACGGCGCCCCTTCGGGAGCGCCGTCGCTGGTAGCTCAAGAATCGATGGTTGTAGGGGCTCGCCGTACTCATTTCTTGCGATTGATCGAGCACGAAATCCCGAAGCTTGTCGCATGAATTCCGAGGACCCGCTGATTAAGAGACAGCGCCGGGTTGAGAAAAAATCAATGACTTAGCGGTCGCACCCCTGGACTTATCCGACCGAAAATGGGCATTCGTCGCACGATTATAGCGCTTCGTTCGCGCCGCGTATTAGTCTCGCTATCCAAACGGGAGTGCGGCTTCATGGACCGTGACCAAGGCGCCTCGCGTCGCGAGGACAGCCGTATTGAAAGTCGGGGTTCGAGTCAGGGGGCCGTTTTGATGATCCCCCCGGAAAAGGCGGTGCGATTCGAGATCATTCGGACGGCCGCCTAAGTCCACTTAAATCCCGTCGCGCGTCATCTTTGGCCGTCCGCCGCTAGCTTGCGCAGGTTTCCTCCATCGGACGCTCAGACCTGTCCCGGCCGGCCCTACCCGGCCGCTCCCCCGTCAAAGTCAAAGTACGGGCGCAGATCGAGTTAGACGTGGAAAACGGCGCCGGGAGCATGCCCGGTCGGCGGCGGCGCGTGCAACATCGAGCGGAATCAGCAGCTCAGGTCGGTTACTGGCGAAATTCGTGCGAAGAGTGATCTTGCCCGCGACCTCGAAAGCCTGATCTCCTCCGGCACAGGGGCCCAGGACCCGATCCGGCTCGTGACTGAGTCCGCCACGGCTTTTATTCAATGGCGGACGAATGGAGAACAGCGTCGGCGAACAGGCGATTTGAGAGGTCGTCCGCGAGGACAACTACGTTTGGATGCTTCAGAAGCGAGCGATGGTCGCCAGGAAGAGGCGGCGCTTCAATGACGCTATCGAAGACAGCGCGCCATGAAGTTGCTGTGTTGGCGGAGTTCTGATTGTAAGAGACGCCGAGCGCCGAAACCTTCTTGGGTACGTAGAGTCTGCCCGCGCGAATATGGCGAACGAACACTTGGAAGATTTCCTCAAGCGCGGGTGCACCAATTTTCCATGCACCCGAGAGGGCGAGAGCAAGCGCTGCGAAGTCAGCTGGCCGAATTTCGGTCGTTGCACCGTGTTGAGGCGACAATCCACCCTCCTCCGCAAGGAATATAAGGAATTCAGACCATTCCTGGTCCATGGAGAGACTGAGAGGCGCTTCTAGGACCGACGGATAGGCACTATCGATCATAGCCACAAAATCGACCCTCACGTGTGCGGAAATAAGTACCCCAGCGACGGCGTGGGCGAGCACACCACCAAAAGACCATCCGGCGAGCGTACAAGCCATGTCCGGTAGCACTGGAAGAATGGCCCGAGCATAGACTTCAGCTATCTCGTCAATCGAACGCACGCTCGCGAGTTCGTGACCGAAGTTTAGGGCATGAATACCATAGATGTTTTGCGTAGGTGGCAACGCCCGCACGAGGTCATCATAGATGCTCAGGCCTCCGCCACGCGCGTGACAGAGGATAAGCGGCCGACTCTTGGCGACTCGAAGAGAAATGAGTTGGCCCGCAGATTTTCGACCGTCCTTTGATCGCGAGCGCACTTTCTCGGCGCACTGGTCGAGGCGGGGACTCGCGATATGCGCGGAAAGTTCGAGGGTAAGACCCCGCCGCCGGAGTTGCTCAAGCACTTGCAGTGCCAGCAGTGAGTGCCCGCCCAGCTCGAAGAAGTTGTCGTGCCGGCCGACACGTTCCAGGCCCAGAAGCTCGGCCCAGATCTGCGCCAGCGCGATCTCGATCTCGCCC
>NZ_JADPKD010000017.1:0-1862 GCF_023073735.1 Bradyrhizobium sp. 160 | reverse complement strand
GCCGCGCTGGTGTCGGCGCTCATCACCTGGACCAGCCGTCCCCTGCTCCAGCGCTACGCGCTGGCACGGCCGAACGCGCGGTCCTCGCATCGCATTCCGACCCCGCAGGGTGCGGGCATCGCCGTGATCGCGGCGACGCTCATCGTCGCCTCGCTCTTTGCGAGTGTCGCGAACGTCGCGATCCCGCCGGCACTGCTCGGGGCGACGGTCTTGATCGCGCTGGTCGGATTTGCAGACGACATCGTATCGCTGCCGGTGTTGGTGCGGCTGGTGCTGCAGGCCGCGGCCGTCGGCGCCGTGGTGTTCACTGCGCCCGAGACTGCGCGCATTGTTCCGGCGCTGCCGCTTGCGCTGGAGCGCGGCCTCATCCTGCTCGCAGGGGTCTGGTTCGTGAACCTCGTCAACTTCATGGACGGGCTCGACCTGATGACGGCCGCGGAAGTGGTGCCGGTCACTGCGGCGCTGCTGCTGCTGGGATGGCTGGGCGAGCTGCCATGGCCGGCCGCGCTGGTCGCGGCGACGCTGTGCGGCGGCATGCTCGGCTTTGCACCGTTCAACCGTCCGGTGGCAAAAGTCTTCCTGGGCGATGTCGGCAGCCTGCCGATCGGCCTTTTGCTTGGCTGGTGCCTGCTCGAGCTCGCTTTTCGCCGGCAGATGGCCGCGGCACTGCTGCTGCCGGCCTATTATCTCGCCGATTCCACCATCACGCTGTTTCGACGGGTCGCGCGGCGTGAGCCGTTCTGGTCGGCCCACCGCACGCATTTCTACCAGCGCGCCACTGACAACGGTTTCATGGTCCCGCGGGTGATCGGCGAGGTCTTCCTGCTCAACCTCGTGCTCGCCGGGCTCGCCATCCTCACCATCCGTGCCGCCGCGCCGGCGGTCACCACGTGCGCACTTGTGGCCGGCGCGCTCGCGGTCGGATTCGTGCTGCACCGCTTCTCGCGGCCTCAGGGCTCCTGATCCGACACCGCCAGGCGCAAGCCCTCCTCGAGGGTGAGCTGCGGCTGCCAGCCGGTTGCGATCGCCTTCGAGATGTCGAGCTCGAGCGAGCCGATCAGGCCGTCATGCATATCCTGACGGCCGGTCACGCGCAGGGCCGCTCTGAGCAGGTTTGGCGGTATGCCGAACAGCCGCGGGCGCTTGCCGGAGGCTCTCGCCAGGCACGCGATGAATTCGGGCGTGGAGACCCTTTCCCTGTCGGCCAGCAGGAAGATCTCGAAATTGCTCGTGGGGTCGGGATGGTCGAGCCGGTGCAGGATGAACGACGACAGGTTTTGCACGCATAGAAAGTTGCGGCGGTTGCGGATCGCCGCAAAGGGCAGCGGCAGCCCCAGCCTGACCGCGCGCGCCAGCAGCGGGAAATTGCCCTTGGCGTGTGCGCCGTAGATCAGCGGCGGCCTGATCACCGAGATTTTCATCTCGCTGTCCCGCGCCAGCGTCCTCAAGCCCGCCTCGGCCTCGGCCTTGGACGCGCCGTAGAGACCACGCGGCGTCGGGACATCGCGCTCGCTGAACGGGGCACGGCCCTCGTTGCTGCGGCCGTGCACCAGAACAGTGCTGATGAAGATGAAATGGCGTACGCCGGCCGTCGCTGCGCAGCGCGCCAAGTGCAGTGTGCCCTCGACATTGACCTTGCGGTAGAGCTCGACCGCGCGCTCGTCGTTCTTGTAATGCACACGCGCGGCGAGATGGATGACGGCGTCGACGCCGTCAAGCGCGGCCCGCCAGTCGGTTTCGGGGCCGATCGATGCGATCACGACCTCGTCGCCGGCCCCTTCCGGGCTGCGCACCGCGCACCGGACTGACCAGCCCTCGCGCGTCAATGCGCGCACGACATGACGGCCGATGAAGCCACTCGC
>NZ_JADPKD010000051.1:0-623 GCF_023073735.1 Bradyrhizobium sp. 160 | reverse complement strand
TACATTGGCGGGGCGGGGGTCGCGCGTGGCTATCTGAACCGGCCCGAACTGACGGCGGAGAGGTTCTTGGCCGATCCGTTCAGTGGTGAGGTCGGCGCACGGATGTACCGGACCGGGGATCTGGCGCGGTATCTGCCGGACGGCAATCTGGAGTTTCTGGGCCGCATCGACGACCAGATGAAGATCCGCGGCTTCCGGATCGAGCCTGGCGAGATCGCGGCGCGGCTGGTTGAGCACGCGTCGGTGCGCGACGCGGCGGTGGTTGCGTGCGAGGATCGCAGCGGCGAGAAGCGTCTGGTCGCCTATGTGGTTACGGCTGCGGAGCATGCCGGCGAAGCCGAGGGGACTGAACTTGCCGGCACGTTGCGCACCCATCTTGGTGCGCGGCTGCCCGAGTACATGGTGCCGAGCGCGTTTGTGCGGCTTGCGGCGCTGCCGTTGACGCCGAACGGCAAGCTGGACCGCAAGGCGCTGCCCCCGCCAGAGGATGATGCGTATGCGCGGGCAGCCTATGAGGCGCCGCGGGGCGAGATCGAGATCGCGCTGGCGCAGATCTGGGCCGAGCTTCTGGGCCTGGAACGTGTCGGCCGGCACGACAACTTCTTCGAGCTGGGCGGGCACTC
>NZ_JADPKD010000002.1:0-2228 GCF_023073735.1 Bradyrhizobium sp. 160 | reverse complement strand
TGGCGTTGGCAAGACGCATCTTGCGGTCGCTCTTGGTCGCGAAGCGATCCTGGCTGGGCATTCCGTTCAGTTCGTCGCAGCCACGACTGTCGTTGCGCAGCTTGCTAAAGGTCACGGCGAAGGGCGGCTCGAGGAGCGACTCGCGCAATTTGCCAAGCCAAAGCTCTTGATCATCGACGAGCTTGGGTATCTGCCCTTTGAACCCAATGCCGCGCATCTCTTCTTTCAGCTCGTTAGCCGTCGCTATGAGAGAGGCGCGATCCTGCTGACCAGCAACCGCAGTGTCGGCGAGTGGGGCTCGGTCTTCAGCGACCCCGTGGTTGCCACCGCGATCCTTGATCGTCTGCTGCACCACAGTCACGTCATCACGATCCGCGGCGACGCTATCGCTTGAAGGAGAAGCGCCGCAGCGGACTGCTGCAGAAGCCCGCTGCACCAGAAGCCAAATCGGAGAAGAAGTCGTGAAGCAAGCCGCTCGCTCGCTACAGCGCTATGACGGGCGCGCTTCGCGAGCGGCTTGCTACAGTCCTGCAAACAACAAGGGGGTCACTTCCTCATGTCGCTGCGGGGTCAAATCCGGACGTCGCTTGACAGCGGGACGGAGACAGGAGAGAAGGCCCCGCTGAGGGGTAGTGATAGCGACGCTGGAATGCAATGAAAGCGAGCTCGCTGCGCAAGTGCCTCCGGCGAGTGACACCTTACGGGCTCTCTGCCCAATTCGTCGAGCTCCATTGCACCCGCTATCGGCAAGTCGCATAAACCACAGCAGGTTCGTTCGGTTGTCAGCCAGTCTTAAAGCGCCATGCGTCCATAATATTAGTGCCCTCCATGTCCTCAAACCTCACGGGCTTGCCGGCATCGACGAGCGCCTTGGCCTTGTTCATGGCTTCGATGGTCGGCGGCCAATAACCCACGTCGGACACAATGCGGGGCACGCGAACGCGCATCACCAGGGAGTTCCGCTGCTTCTCGATGATGTCCGCCAGCGCCGTCTCGGAGTTCACGGGTTCAAGCGTGAGCGGCCCCTTAATCTCGTCGAACGTTGCGGCGATATGCACGCGGTCAATGTTCCCCGCTTGGGCATCTCTTAGGATGCCATGTTTCACGACACCGGGGGACGACGCCATCCAGCCTGTTACGGTAACCGCACCAACCCCGATCCACGTCGCATCCTGGCTCCTTGGGGCAAGGCAAAACAAGTGCTCACCAATCGTATCCGGAATTCTCCCGGACACCCATAGCTGCCAGACCGAATTCAAAATCTCTGTTACAGGCGGCTCGTCCTTGCTGTCCAGCACCGCTGTAATGAACGGTTTATCGTCAGCCCAGCCATCCGGAACATAAGGGAGCATGCTGAGGCCGCGTCTTGCGCGTCAGATGTGTATCCCTTGGCGCTGACAAAGATACCCTGCTGCACAGGGATGCCGACGTCTTCCAAAATACCGGCAAAATTGTCGACGGCCAGGGTGTCGAGGGCCTTCACCTCGTTCTTGCATCCAAATGCGATGCGCACCGGGTAACCCGCCACATGGGCCGTGAGCAGGACATCGATTTCGCGCTTGCGAGTCTTGCTGCCGCGTATCACCGGAAGCTTCCGTCGCGTTTCCACCGTTACGCCCGGCACGGCGTGCATCATCGCCACGAGATCTTCGAGGAATGTTTCCCTTGGGTCTTGTTCGACATCGCCTGCCGCTTTCGTCAGTGCGCGCCAGGTTAGCCTGAGTCGCGCATTTCGGCGAGACCGGCGATATCAAGTGCAAGAAGACGAGACGCCTGCATCAGTGCTTGAATAGAGCGGCTGACCTCCGACATATTAAGGGCAAAGAACTTGCGTACAAGCTATTGTCCAAGGGCAAATGGCAGGCGATGCAGACGGCAGCCGAGGCAGTCGACAACAAAAGTATGCACTACACGCTAGAAGAGTCCTTCAAGCCTGACCCAGACATTGACCTAGAGGGAACGCTAGGGTTCATTCGTCAGACCCGCGATCAGATTCGCTCCCGCGCCTCAGTTCTCGACGATCCAGGTAGCCCCCCCGGCTATTCGCTTGTTTGGGACGAATGGATCAGGCTCACGCATGTCTCGCTTCAATACTTTGAGAAGCGATTGAGCGTTTTAACGGAAGCCTTAGAGCCTGACCGAAAAAGGGTGAGCGGTTTTGGCCGGCTTGTGATTCCTTCGGATTTGCAAAGATTCGAGGGAGGACACCATGCCGTGGACCAAAACCG
>NZ_JADPKD010000083.1:0-398142 GCF_023073735.1 Bradyrhizobium sp. 160 | reverse complement strand
GGTGATGGGCTCGGGCGTACGCCGCGATGTGGGGATCGTTGCCGGCAAGGTCGGTTCGCCAGCCGGACCGTCGAAGTAAATTTGGAAATTGCTGGACCGTTTTGGCGAACACGGGCCCACTCGCCCGATACGATAGGAAGTGGAATAGCATCCAGTTGCGGTGCCATTCATCGGGAGTGTGGCCGAGCCGGGCGACCAGAGCGTCGTCGAGCGTCGTTGGGATGACAAGCGCGTCTCGAATGAGAGGTGAGCCCTCGCACGTGAAACTGCTGAGAATGGTGTCGATGGTCGCGCCTCGTATGAGCGCCGCCATCATATGCGGCTTTTGGCGCAGGATCTCGGTCAGGGCGTCGGAGATCGTCGGATGGGCAAAACTCCATTTTGATCCGGAGATTTTCAGGAACGAGCCCTTCAGCTCGGCGAAACAATCCTGGATCTTCGTGAGGGTGTATCCCGTCAGCTCCGCGACCGCCTGGGCCGCCAACACGTCATGGCCACTGGGATCGAAGCCGGCTTGATGGACATAAACCAGGATGAGCGCGGCTTGCAACTGATCATCCAAGGCATTGACCGTATCAATCAGATGCTCTGTTGGCTCTTCCATGAAGCGAACGAGCGAGTTTTCGCGAGGGGCCAATCCCTTCGTGAAGTGTGGGTCACCAAGACGTTCAGCAATCCCAGGCAGAAAGTCCCTAACGGCGGCGACTGCGGCTAGATGTGGCTTGACGCTTGATCGCCAGCTCTGGCTCTGCTTCCCGAAATTTATATGGTTATAGAGAATCTGCGCCTTTTCTTCGAACGTGAGCTCGCCGACATCGACCACAGCGCTACCATCGGCGAATTGAGCAAGGTTGCGCTGCCCGAGCCGTCGCCGCGCCGCTTCGTAAATGTGCTTGCGAGACGTCAGTAGAAAGCGGTTGCCGTGCTTGATCGCGGCCCGAAGCTTAGAGAAGGCCGACGCCCAATCTTGCACATAGTCATCGCGTAGCACGTTCGAGCCGAAGGCATCGTCGATCCAGAAGAAACGGCCCGGATCGTTCGGATTCCAGCCCGCCTCAAAGTCGCGGGGACTGGTCAAAGCAAGAACGGTGTTGGCCGGATTCTCCGAAGCTATCGTCGACACGATAGCGCCGATTGCAGATTTGCCACTTGAGGGATTGCCAAGCAGCAGCACAATGCCGTGGTCGGAGATCGCGTTGACGGCATCGCGGTGGGCCTTGGTTGGAACATAGGTGCGAAGCTTTGGAATCCAGCTATCCAGGAGAGCACGGCTCTGCTCGCTAAGCCGTTCATCAACGATCGAGGTCAGATCCCCGAGGCCGTAGACCTGGGGGACAAGCGCGCGAAGGCGAGCGCTGCTCCTGATGACGCGGACAATATATTGGCGACCAAGGATGTGCGGCTTACGCACGCCGAGGGTGCGAAGCTTGGCGCGCATGGCGGCTGCGACAGGGGCATCCACGCTCATGTTCGTCATGAACGCATAGGTGTCCGCCTGGCCTGCTTCTACCAGTTCAACGACATGATCAATCTCCGCGGTGAGATCGCTAAGCTTCAGCGCCTTTGATGCGTCAGATGTATGTTTGCACTGGACCGTCCCGATCGGTAGAGCGTCGGTTTCCGCGGGGATGAGGAAGACAGCGTCCTGACCGCCATCCTGGGCCTCGCGGAAGATCTCGACGGGCCGCCCGAGCACGACCTCGCAGACCTGCGAGCAAAGATCCTGAAACGCCCGCCAACCGATCGTATGGAGCGCCAGATCGCTCCACGGGCCGTGCGCTTGAGGTTCGCGCGATGCCGGAAGTTCGATTTGCATGCTCTCGACCGTCATGCGATGGCGCCACCGCGTAGAACGCCGACCGGCATCGGATAGATTTCCTGGTCGACCACCACCCTCGCGGCGCCGAGCGGCCCCAGGTCAATATCGAGACGCCGGCCGCCCTCGGTCGTGGTGCTCACCAAGCGCCGGCACAGCAGATCGGCCAGCGCGGGGTCTTCGACGGCGCAGATTATCTGCCGCCCGTCCGAGCGGAGGGCGGCAAGCACTTCGACTAGGTGGAGGGCCCTGAAATCGTCGATGTGCTGAACGGGATCATCGAGCAGAAGAGACCTAAGCGGTGTCCAGGCGCGAGCGAGGTGGACGGAAAGAAGGAAGGCAAGGCCGGCTGCGCGACGTTGGCCGCTGCTGAAGACAAACTGCGGATTCAGCCCGTCTCCCACCTTGAGGCTCAGGAAACGCCGGACGTCGCCGCGGATGCTGTAGTCGATTGTCCGCCAGTCGGCGTGCGGTCGCAGGCGCTGGTAAAGCTCGTTGAGAAGGGGACTAATCTGAGCGAGCCGCTCATCGATGATTTCGGCACTCACACGTCTGACAGAGCGTTCAATTTCGCGCGCCGCCGTGACCGCATTTTGTGACTGGGTAACTGCCCGAGCGAATTTCTCTATTTCGTCTCGCAGCGCGGAGATGTTGCTTTCGATCGACGACATTCGCGACACTGCTTGCGAGGCGTCCAGCACGAGGAGCGCACGCTCAAGGTCAATCAATCGGTCACGTTCGGGAGAGATAGCCCGCTCGAGCGCGTCAGGATCTTGGATGAAGCGGTAATCGAGCCCCCATTGATTGTAGAAATCGACATGGGCTGCTTCCCGCTCGCGCAGTCGGCTCAGCTCCTGTGCATGAGTTTGAACTGCGGAGGCGGTTGTCTGCAACGTGAGGCTGGGTTGCCGCACGTTCGCCTTCGCAGCCGCGAGAGCATCGCGAGCGGCCTGAACCCCCGAGGCCAGGGATGTAATCCGTCGCCGCGCCGCGGCGAGACCGGCGGCGAACTCGTCCGACGTCCGATCGGCTGCGCACAGCGGGCAATGATCGTCGTGCAGTCCGAGGCGCTCACCGTGCTCGACGAGGAGGGTCAGCGACGCCGCCATCGCGTTCACCTCTTCTTCCCGCATGAGGCGTTGTTCAGCTTCAGAGACGACTTGCTGTGCAGCATCATGCTCGCGCTGTGCCGCTTCATATGCTGCCGATGCGGCCTCGCGATTCGCAACGGCATCTGGAGCGTTGTAGGCCGCCTGCGCCGACGCGACCTCGCGGCCGAGTTGGAGCGCTTCGCCCATTCGACCCAATCGGGCTCGTCCGTTCGCGAGCGCGTTTCGACCGGCAGCCAGTCGTGCGGTCAATTCGGTGGGGGCATCCGGCGCCGCGGTGGCGATCACTTGGAGCGCGGAGGACACATCCCCTGATCTGCTGAGCGCGGCTTGCGTCTCAGACTGCTGTGTCAGTCTGTCCGCCAGCCGCGAACGAGCAGCCTCATAAGCGGCCTCGTCTTTACTGTGCGCGGCTTCGGCAGCAGCTACGACCTCCTTGGCTCTGCTACCGGCTTCGGAACCCTCCAGTGCACCAAGCGCGGAGCGGACGAGATCGAATCGCTCTGTTTCAGTGAGATCCAGGCTCAGCGCGGCGATCCATTCGTCACGGATGATCGATGTCCGGGTGAGCTGACGAAGTGCGTCATCTGGTGCAGGTCCACGGCACAGCGCAGCGCGGATTTCCTCTGGTGAGTGATCGGAGCCGGATTCTCGCGTCCGCGTGATAGTGAATGGCTTCCCGTTGTCGTCAACAAAAGAGGCGGTGACGTAATGAGCTGTGGGTACACCTTCGCCGCGCCACCAAAGGTAGTCGCTCAGGCTTTCCTTCGCCGCCTTCTCCACGGCGTACTTGTCGATAGAGCCTGTGATCGCGAACTCGACAGCATCGCACAGCGTGCTCTTGCCCACGCCGTTGCGACCGGTGATGACGGTGAAGCCCCGTCCGAAATTGATCCGGATGGGATCTCTGAAGCCACGAAAGCCGCATACTTCAATGAAATCAAGCCTCATGATGTCGCTCCCAAGATGCGAGCGACCTCCGCCGGCGTGGTCTCGTTAAGGAACGCAGTAACAGCATCCGAAGGAATGTCCTTCAGCCTGGTGCGCAGTCTCTTTTCAAAGTTGGACGCGCCGAGCAGCGGCTTGGAGCGTATAGACAGCAACGGTAGAAGCGCCTTCTCGACGTCGTCGGCTGTGGCGATCAAGGCTCTGGCGATCTTTCGAGTCAAAGAGAAATCCTCTTCGATGCGCTCGATCTCGCGCGCTCGGCGCGCATCCTGATCCGGCGTCAGAAAGACCGAATAGACGTTCCACGCCTTCGCTCCGGCGCCGCGCAGCGAAGCGGCGTGCCGAGCGAGCGCGGCTTGCTGGTTTTCCTTCCAGGTGGTGAGGAGAGCATCTGCGGTGTCGAAGACGTGGACGAATCCCATCAGTGCCGCGTTTTCGAAACAGGTCACTGGCCCGGCCGAGCCGGTCCACGTCCAAGTTTCATATTGGGCGTCGCGAAGAAGGATTTCGGCTTGCGTGAAGATGTCCATTAGATGCCCAACGCAGCTCTCGCCCCAGGGAGATCGTACCATTCCCCCGCTGGGTCGGGACGAATGACATCACCGACGCGTCCGCTGCGCACGACGTTGTCCGGCACGCCCAAGTCCGTCGCGCCCACTGCCACAACGATGTCAGACTGCATCGCGGCAGGCGGCTCGACGAATTTTCCTCGTAGTGTCCGAAGGACCGATTGAGCACCGTTGAGGACTCGGATGCTCCGGCCGTTCAGGTCATAACCGTCAGCGCGTTGAACAGCGCCGGCCTGGCGGAGTAGCAAGTGGAAGAAGCCGAGGGCTTCCGGATTTGCCGGGCGCAGAAGCTTAGCCGGCTCCGCCGCCGAGACGCCTTCAGCATCTCGCCTCAGACCATACAGAGCCTCGCTATCGAAGTTCCCAACGTTCAGCCAAGCTGGGTCACACTGGAGGCCGGTGGCGTGCTCGAAGGCGGCCCGTCCGGCATTCAGGACCTGACGAAGGTAGTTCGATGAGAACGCGCGACGAAGCTCGTCGAGCGCCACAGCTCCGGACTCTTGGACATGTTCGAACATCACGTTTTGTGCGTGCGCTATCTCCCAGAGCTGCGGGGCCTTCTGCTCAAGCGCATTTGTCGGTGAGAGGTCGATCACAGTCATCGAGAGCGGCTGCATGTCGATCAGCGCTTCGCCGATCACGGCGTTGAGGTATTCCCAGTCCGACCAGAAGCCGACAACGAGCAGATCCTTCTGCCGGAGGTTGGCAGCCATCCAAACTTTGCTACGCGCAATGCGGGTCGAGATGGTCGGATCGTCGAGCTGTGAAGGCGCCCAGACCGTAGCTGGCCGATCGCGGTGGGAACAGCCATGGAATTTCAGCAAGGGCGCTTGACGGATGGAATCGACGGTGGCTTCGTCTCCGTCGAGGGAGCCCCGGAAGTCCGCGCCGTAGTCCCAAGTGCGTCTCTCGATAAGCGTGTCGTAGTTGCTCGATATGCCGGCAACGGCGGCACGGGTGATGAGAAAGTCCGCTATCGCGGCATGCCCCGTGTTCGAAGGCCGCACAAATGTAGGCCAGGGCACGAGATGTTCGATGAAGACCGATTGCAGGGTGTTGAGGCCCGCAAAGTGCTCAGCGAGGGCTTCGAGATTGTCCCGAAGAGCGAGGTCGCAGTTCGGATCGGATTCGAGACGATATTTGTCGAAGCACCTCTCGGCGACCGCGCGGGCTGACGGCAGGCTGCTGGGCGGCGCCATCGAAAGCCCGGCGCCACAGACCACCAGAAGGCGGCCAGCGTTCATAGAGGCTAGCAGTCGAGTGATCGTCTCAGGCGTCAAGCGAGCCTCCGCCGAGAGCTAGCTCGCCGAGCCGATGGCTTCACTGCTGGCTGACTTAAGTCGCCGAGATGTTCGATCCTCACGCGCGGCCGGGCCGGCAGCTTTACTGTCAATTCCAGTTTGCCACCGATCGCTTCGACGTAGCTGCGGAGCGTCGAGAGATACATGTCCGCCTGGTTCTCGATCTTGGAGACGGAGGGTTGCTTGATGTTCAGGGCGGTCGCGACATCTTCCTGGGCCTTACCCGCGATCTGACGCAGCTCGCGCAGTCCTTCGACCTCCTGCTGGAGTTCGTCATAGCGTGCTTCGATCTGATCCTGCTGGTCGTGGGGGAGAGAAGCTATGACCTGATCGATGCTCCGTCCCATAGGATCACCCTTCTTTAAAGATTTCAGGTTTTCCAGATGGTCGGAAAACCGGCTGTCGGTTTTTGCGATAAGCTGCTTGTCGAAACGCTTGTGGCCACTGCCCGACTTGTCGCCTGCGACCATGGCGATGGCGTTCCTCTCCGGATCGAACGCGAAAGCCGCATGCCATTCGCCGTCCGCGGCAGAGAACCGCATCTCCTTCATGTTGGCGTGCTTCGAGCCTTTGAGCGTGTCGACGTAGGGCGCCGACCGAGCCGCGGACCGAATCGGCGAGCAGCTTCGCGACGGCCAAAAGTTCGGTCTGAACACCGCGCTCGAAACCCAGAAACTCCGCCTTGGAGGCGTGAAGTCTGACGTCCATGTTCACATAGCTTCCAAGCTATGTTGGGTCAAGGGCGACGAGGTTGGCATCCGTTCGTTGCACTGCTCCCCTTTGTATCCGATCCGATCGTTCGTACCGACAGCAAAACCAATGAATGTCGCGACAAAGCTGTGCCGGCCAGTTGCCCCGACGTTACGCCTCGTCACCACGAAATTTGTAGCTTCTGGCGTTGGCTCGGAGGACAGGTTTTGCGACGACGAACTTGGCGGGCGAAGCTCAAGCCCCTCGATGTCGAACGGTAAACTCGCGACGAACGCGACTATGTCTACTCCATAGCCCTCTAAGGACTACTTTCGAAAGATCGCGAAGGCTTCCCGTCCTGCTTGGGGTGCAAAGCTGACACGATGGAGATAGGATCTGCCAGTGAAACAAACCGTCCCTCTTGAACGACCCGGTCAGCGATTCCATAATTTAGTCGCTGCCTTGGAGCGCATGTTCGCGCACCAGGACGGAGTGACCGTGGCTTCCTCCTTACGGTTGCCCGACAAGGACACCGGGCGGCTTCGCGAACACGACGTGGTGATTACCCGTCATACCCATCACGGGCCGAACCTGACCGCCATTGAGTGCAGGGACCAAGGGCGAAAGGTGGGAGTTCCTCAGATCGAGGCCTTCGCTAAGAAGTGCGAAAAGACCGGGATCCATCACGGAATCGTAGTCGCTGCGAACGGCTTTACAAGTACGGCTCGCACCAAGGCTAAAGCGCTGAACCTGACGTGCATGAATTTGGCCGAGGCGGAATCCTTTGAATGGATTCGCACTGTCACCATCATCGGCCAATTTTACAACTTCACCGCGGTCGACGCCCGCGTTCGCGTGGTGGAAGACGAGCGAAGAGTCACGAATCCATCCACGGTCTATACGCCTGACGGCTTGCCCTACACCGGCGAGGGTATTCAATCCCACATCATCGACAAACTGCCCCCCGAGGTCCGCAAGTCGACCACACGACAGACCTTCAACGGTCAAGTCATTGTTCCCATGGATGGATTCTTCGTTGTCGACAATCTGAGCCAGCGCTTCCAGGTGGAGGATATTGTATTCACTTACGTACTGGAGATTGAAGTCACGGAACGCCCGATCACGCTCCATCACTACCTCGGAGAAAACACAGCGCTGGAAATCGCGTCCGGACAAATCACGTTCTCCGGTGGGCAATCCACGGTGGCATTCGTCAAATCGAAGGACGGCGTGGTGGGCTACGTCGTTTCCACGGGAGGGTTGAACCATGAAGTGAAGATCGGCGATCTGCCGGAACGGCGCCTCAGCTAGATTCTAGCTAAGTCGTTAGTTTTGGCGCCTTACGGCAAGGGAGGAAAGCCGTGACGAAGCTCAAGCGTGGGCCGCTCGAAGATGACAAGCCAGTCAAGCTCACCGTAAAGCTGCCGGCGGAGGTCTTCAGGTGTCATTCGGCCTGCCCCCTAGGGTGGGGGGTCGGCGTCCAAAATTGAACACGATGACGTATTTGCGGTCAGCGCTCGGGGCACGAGAGCTCCGTTATCGTCTACCTCTCGCAATCAAGCGACTCGGAGGAGCCGTCATGCGGCAATACGTCAGGCTAGATGTCTCGCAGAGAGAGACTGCGGTTTGCGTAGTCAATGAGACTGGAGAAGCAATTTTTGAAGGAAGGGCCAAGTCTCATCCTGGAGATCTGTCAAAGTTACTTCGTAAACATGCGCCACTGGCGGAGCGTATCGGCTTGAGACGGGCGCAATGGGGAGCTGAATGACACAAAGACGACCGTCGAGCGGCTCCAGTTGCAGATCACCCTTCACCGCACGCCACTTTTTTTGACAGCTTTTGTCTTATTGCGTCGCCGTCGTCGTCGGTGGCGCGGTGGTTGAATACTTTCTTCGACGAGCTGTGTCTTTCTCGACGGATCTAGAGCGGGCCATCCCTCAATCAGCCGGCGTCGAATGTTGGCTGCAAGACCCGGGCTCTTGGCGTACAAGCCGATCTCGCCCTGCGGTGCGTCGGGTCGTGTATCAGCAGACGACCAGTTCAAGCTCGTGATCACCACGTGGTCGTCGTCCCAAAGCAGAAACTTGCCGTGCAGTTCACGATCATGAATCTGAACCAAGCGAACGCCCGCCTGACGAGCGATCGCGGCCAACTCCTGTGCGTCCCGGTTTGTAAGGGGGCCTGACGGTTTCGAATAACAAAGAATTCCCTGCACTGATCGTTCCGCCGCGACCATCATTGGGATGATCGTGCGAGCTTCTGCTGCGACACCGAGGCGATCACCGCCGACCATGATCGATTGCTCGGCCGTTTCGCGCGCCAGCCGCATCAGTCGGGCGTGTTCGTCTCCCCGCACAAGTCGTACCTCAGCTTCACCCCCTTGCGCAGCGTCGTGCGAGCGCAGCGTACGGGACAACGACGTCAGATCGGAAGCGGCCTCCGAACTCGTGCTGATGTCAAAAACAAGCTCAGCAAATTCTTGAGCAACCCGAGCTACCGCATGGGGATGACGCAGCACGATCGACGTCTCCACGCGATCGAACCCGCTATAAAGCCAGTTGCACGAACCAACGACGGCAACAAATTCTCCAGTGGCCCGTCCAGTTGCATCTGCGATTAGCAACTTGGAATGGGACCCCGTGGTGTAGAGATGAACCCTTGCCCTTCCTCGCAAGCTGCGATCGCCGTTGATCCGGTGATTGATGGCGATCGCGGCGTCCAAATTGGCCTTGCGACTTTTCTCATCGCGATCAGCGCCCCAAAAGATATCGATCCTGACGCCTCTTTTGGCGGCCCGGCCAAACTCCTCTTGAAGCTCGATAAATGCGTCTTCGCGCAGGAATGTCGAGTGCATAACAAAGCGGGAGCGCGCCTGGCGCAAAATTTCGATCAAGCGCTCGCGATGGTCCTCTCCGCTCAGCACGATGTCGTCAAACCGGATAGGGGCGGCCGAGACAACATCGCTGGTCATCACCGAGGCTGCTGCCCGTCCCGGCGCCTTGATTTTCATCGGTGCACCAGGTTTGTTGTCCCTGGCCGCACGACGAATTGCTGCGATAAGCTGCTCGGCTGGCTCTGGCGGCAGACCCTTTATGCTGTTGCCGATCACCGTGAAAAGCGCAAACTGGTCCACTGCATCAGACGCACTGTAATCGACGCTGGACAGCTCCTCATCGTCAGTCAGAACCTGTTCCGCTGCGGCGTAAAGCTCTAGGCTCGACAATCGATCCCAGCCGCCGTCGATCACAAGGCGCCGGACATCATGCTCCCGTTCGATCGTCTCGATCTCGCTGGGCCGGTATGGTTTCAAGTCGCGCAGGCCATAGGCCCGCCAGGCGAAAGGCTCCATTGAGAATGATATCCTGCGCGCCTGCCGGCGGGTAACAGGCGGCAACGTCTCGAATGTTTCAACGACCTCGCGGCCGGCCTCAGTGGCGCGGAATGAAGCACCCTTCGGAGCTGCGGCAAGTTCGACCCATCCGAACCGCATCATACGCAGGATGACTTCCGTGATCAGGCGGGCCGGGATGCGCGCAACCTTGGCCAATTCTCCAGCGGTGCTAGGCTGGTTGGCCAACGACCACAGGATAAGGCGATCGACGGCGCTCCAATGGCGCCCTTTGTCAACCCATACTCTAAGCCGCGCAAGCTTGACCGGTACGGCGACGCGAACGGCGTTCCTGGCGCTCATGATCTGGCATCCGTCTTGAGCGAACTCCAATCGACGGCCTTAAATTTAGGGGTTTTTTCGTCGGGCAACGTCTCTTTCGCCAGATCCCCGAATGCCTCCGACATCTTCCCAAGAAAGGCCGGGACCGATCGATCGTCCTTATGGTGGCGCCGATATCGCCGTCCCTGGACTTTCAGGAATTCCATGCTGCCAACGATGACGAGCTTCCATTTGGCACGACTCAACAACACATTCATGCGTCGCCGATCGCGCAAGATACCGAGTGCCGCTCGCCCGACATGGTCGTTGTTGCGCACCAAAGAGATAACCACAATATCTGCTTCGCTACCCTGGAACGAGTCGACGGTACTCTCGAAACCGGGCGCATTGGTCCCAGGTTTGAATTCCACAGGTTTGGCAAGCTTGCCCTGCAACCCATCCTCGATGGCGCGCCCCAGGCGTTCGACTTGCTCATTGTAAGGCGACAAAACAGCCAGTGTTGTCGGTTCATTCGGTTTCTTTGGTGCAGCTTTGAGCATTCCGAGCACGGAAAGCACAGCCTGTAGCTCTGCCGGATTGTGATATGTCGGGCGTTGCTCTCCAGCGTCGCCACCACGCTGCACATAGGGAAGATTCACAAAGACAATTGGAGAATCGGGCAACCATTCATCCGTGATTATGAATGGCGGTTTCTCGCTGTAGAACTCGGCCTGGCGCTCTTCGGGCGTCTCAAGCGTCCCACCATAGAAACATTCAGAAATCAGCGTGCCGATGGCGGGGTGCATGCGATGCTGTTGCAACAGCTCAGTTGCAACCCGGCGCCGTTGCTGATCGGACCGCTTTTGTCGGTCAAGCTCGCTCGTTACCAGGCTTTCGAATAGCAACAGCATGCGACGCGCCGATGCGCACGTCTCGCTCAAGACGCTCTCGTCCTCGAAAACCTCTTTCAGATCGTCCAAACCGAAATCGCGGAATATGTTGCCAATCACAGGGTCGCTTTCGGCAAGGGCGCGCTTTACGTTCGTTTGATCCTCCAGAAACGCTGCGATGCGGTCAGTGTCGAACGGTGGCAATTGATTGTGGTCGCCGATGAGGAGACGTCGCATGGAAAGGAGCTGCGGAGCTAGCAGCTCCGGCCCGGTCGCCTTCGCTGCTTCTTCCACGATCGTCCAGTCAAACTGAGCGCCATCCTCAATCAGACGAGCGAGATCGCCGGAGTTCGTCGTGGAGAAAAGAACATTTGCCGATTGCAGAACAAGTGCTTCGAAAGAGCGTTGCTGACGCCGCGTCTCTATCGAAAGCTTGGCTCGCAACTGACCCCTCACATCGGCCGCCGCCGTCATGTCATTCAACGAACGCTGAATCGCGCGTGGTGCCCGTTGACGCAGCGGACTATCCTTGAGTTGCTTAAGATAAGCCTTTGCACGATCGGGAGTTTGTGCGCCGGAAAGGTCAGCACCGCTGTCCGCTCTTGACCGAACCAGGATGACATCGTCCGCCAGCCCGGTTTTGTTCAGCATCTTCTGAACGGCCGCGGCTAGATGGTCCAGAGCTTGATGCGCTTGTGCACTCAGTAAAAGACGGATTGTCGGATCGCCATCCAGCACTCTACGTACGAGTTCTGTGACCAACGTCGTCTTGCCCACACCAGGCGGCCCGACAACGAACTGGGCTGGGCCGGTCGACCAGATCGATCGCAGCGCGTCTCGCTTCGACTCGTCAAGCTTATTGAAATAGTCATCCTCTTTGAGTGGCTCATCCTGATAGCTGCGAAGCCGGGCACGTGGGGCCGCGAGCATATGCGCAAGCTCGGATTGCGTAGACAGCGCTGTCAGCATCCGAAGCCGACGCCGCAAGACTTGCTCGGTTCCGGTTTCATCGACCTTTCGCAAATGAAGCTGCGTGTTCGGCGGCACGACGCCGTCCAGAACCTCGAACTCATAAAGCCGCCGGTTGTCCTTCTGAACCGGGCGAATGAATCGAACACCTGCTGCCGCCCGCACCGTCATGCCGAGGCCCGCGGCTTCCGTTAGCTGCCACTCGGCGTCAACGTCTGCCTCTTCACGATCGAAGAGCCGGCGCATGAGTTTATGCGGTTCATCCACACCGAGCGCTTCTGACAATCGCACACGATGCTCAGAATCGCTTGCGGCGATTTCAACAATTCGCCTGGTTCCGTGCCGACGTTGGTTGACAAGCTCGACAGGTGCAATCTCGGCGGCCTTGAAGAGAGCCTCGGCGATTTGCGCCAGCAGCAGACCACGGCGAACCGTAACCGTCGGGTCGTCGCCCGAGGTCATGTCGAAGGCCGCGCTCCAGTCCAAGGCATCAGCGCGCAATTCATTCAAACGACGCGGAGCTTGTCCGAATCGGATGATCTCGATGCGATGCGATGGCAATTCAATGGTCTCTCGCCGACCGAGAGTTACCCGATCCCTGTGACGAGCGTTGTCGCAGGATGCTACATTCCAAGTCTCGTCCACTCCTGCGGCTCGAAGAGGTTGAAGATCATAGACGAGATTTTCGGTCATCAGCAGGAGGTCGCCACGCACGGTGCGCGCTAGGCTCGCACCTGTCTCCAGATCGGCGCGAATGAAATCCATTTGGCGATCCGCGTCGTCTGTGTCGAATGCGTCGCCTGACGCTGCATTCAACGTCGCAGATAACCGACTTGTTTGTCCCAGTCGAAGAGCAAGAACGTAGCGGCCGTTGTCGGCAAATGCTTCCACGTCCAATTCATTTAGAATGGCGTCTATTCGGCTGGTAACTGTTGCAGCGTCAAGAATGCGATTGCGTTCCGGTTGGAACAGCATTCGCATCAGATCTATTTCTGATGACCGAAGATCGAGCCTGGTCCGTCCCTCGACGAACTGGATCTCTTCTTGCTCCAGCGTACTTGCATCAAGCCCGACCAAGTCGGTCACAACCTGCCCAAGGGCTCGCCAGTCGTCCAAGAAGGAGAAGATGACCGATCCCACTGGGCGGCTCTTCGCGATAATCCGCAAGGGCGCCTTATTGATCTCGGCCACGCGCAAACAGAATTCAAATCCGCCGAGGCGGAAGTCCGGCTTGGTCGCCGCTCCGGCGGAGTAGACCGCTCGGCTATCGATCCTTCCGTGGACCAGCCCTTGGCCGTGGACCGCGCCAAGGGCTTCCCCTAATCGGCGGACGTTCTTCCAGAGTAGTGCGCGTTGGCGCGCCCCTTGCATGTTCCGGAGCCAATGATCAGGACGGACGAACCTCGCAGAATATTCGAGCGGAGCCACGTCGCCCGGCATGGCGATATAGAACGCGTCGTCGCTTTCGCCCGAAGCCGTTACCTCGACGACCACCTCGTCCGCGCGGGGGAAAGCGCGCACCCGCTCGCTTTGGCGCATTTCGTGACGCCAAAGCTCTCTGAAGTCCGCGTCGACCGCAGTCCCTGTCTTCACCCAGTATTTGAGAACCACCGGGTCGCCGGTCCGACGATCGGTAGCGCGGATCACTCCTGATTTCAGCGTGGCCGTATTCGGGGATGACAAAAAGCTCTCATCGAGCTCGAAACGCTTCTCGAGGGTATCCAACTGTCGTTTGCGGCGAGTCGAATCCATCAATCTCCCTACCGCCGTTTTGAACGCAAACGTCGATGTAGAGCTTGCGCGTTATTCGAATCGGCCGACCGTGGACCTAACACGATTCCTATTTCCTGTTTTGTTCGCAACCGGAAACCGGCCGGTGCGCTCGATGAACCCAGGATTCTCGCTCCGCATCCGGGTGTCGGCTGACGCCACGCGGCCTATGCCGGTCCGACTCCACGCTGGGAACAAACTGGATCACTATGGTCCTTTGGAGTTCCAGGAAATTGGCTGCTCCCAGGCTGGATTTCTGGGAATTTGCGAACAAAAACAGTGTATTTCGGTCTAATTCGTTGGACCGAGTACTTGCGCAGCGGCCCGAGCATCCAATATTGAACGAATAGCGAACATTGGGGGGCATATGCCAGTTCCGCAGGCGCGTTTTACCGAGCTGCTCGCAGACCTTGAGCCGAGTCCAACCACAAAGTCTCAGGCTTCCGGCGGCCATACCGGCATTCGAGATCACCTCCGAACACAGGAGAAGTTCAAGGACAGGTACGTCACGAGCTTTCTGTCAGGGAGTTACGCCCGGAGCACGTCAATCCGGCCGCGGACATCGGCTGATGGTGAGGAGCGTCCGGACGTCGACATCATCATCGTCACGAACTTTGAGACCAGCGATCATCCCGATAACGTGCTGCAGGAGGTCTGCCGCGCGCTGGAAGCTGGCGACGATGGCTATGTCGTGGAGCGGATCAATAAGCGTTCCGTGCGAGTTGAGACCTGGCAGGCCGACATGGATATCGTCCCGGTGGTGCAGACCTGGAACGGATATATGATTCCGGATCGCGACAACGGCACCTGGAAGTTCACCAATCCACCGGTGCACACCTCATGGAGCGCGAAACAAAATGAGAAATTCGATGGCCGCTTCAAGCCGCTGGTGAAGCTTTTCAAGTGGTGGCGCCGTGTGAACCCCAGTGGCCGCCGCCCGAAGGGTTTCGTGCTCGAAGTGCTCGTTTCGCTTCACGCACCGACAACAGAAACGCATTATGGCGAGGCGTTCGCACGGCTGCTCAAGAATTTCTATGATGCGTACGGGTTTCTCGCTGCGGTCGACCAGAAACCCTTCATTGCCGACCCAGCCGATCCGTCAAACGACATCCTTGGCAAGGTAACCGTCGCGCAGTGGAAAGATTTCATTGAGAAGGTCCGTGTCTATGCCGACATTGCGCGACGCGCTCAGGAAGCGGAGGACATGGAGGAGGCGACCCGCCAATGGAGGCGCGTCTTCGGTGACAGATTCAAGGCGACTGCGACTGTGGCCAAGGCCGCATCCTACGGCGGCTTCGCTGCGGCATCCCCCGTACCTGCCGGCTACACGTTTCCCAATGCGATGGCAGCGCCCGCCAATAAGCCGCGTGGCTTCGCTTGAAGTTCTGGTGGCTGGCCGATTCGGCGAGGTTGGCAGCGGAGAAAGCCGCGATCGAAGCGCTCGCGCGCGAAGAGAGCTGGTTTGAGCTCGATCGCTGGCGATTTCACGAAGGCAGGTTGAGCGCCGAAGGTCTTCTGATCGCGCACGGTCACAGCTATCCGATCCGGCTTGTCTATCCAGACCAATACCCTGAAGTTCCGGCGTGGGTCGAACCGCAAGGAGAAATCCGTTGGACCACCCATCAGTACGGAAAAGGCACGCTGTGCCTCGAATTGCGGCCCGATAATTGGATCTCCGGCGCGACCGGTGTGGATGTTCTCCGCAGCGCCCACAATCTCCTCGTGGTGGAGAACCCCCTGGGAGAAGGGGAGCATCGCGCGCCATCGGCTCACGATATCGGGCAATTGCAAGCCTATGACTGGGGCGCCAATCCGGTTCTGATCGGCTCGGGCTGCGCGGCACGGATCCGGGCCGGCAGGGCAGGCGGTCTGAGTGCCCTGCGCTGGATGGCCTACGACGACGTCTGGCCGATCATGATCCATGATGAGGAGGACCGACAGGCCGCCCGGCGACCGCCGGGGCCGGACCTCAATAGCTGGCGTTTCGAGGTGGCTGTCTATGTATCCGACGCGCCTTCGCCACCGGCTGGCGACCTCGATCGGGCAGGATTGATTGGCGCCACCGGCTTCGATCCGGAGACGGCGGCGGCGGCCGAGGCTTCGACCGCCGGCGTCGTCGTCTTCAAGGGCGCGGAGCTTGAAGTGGTTCACCTTGTCGCCGACGGCGGGACCCACCGCCGCCGGGTCTTTGTCCTGCCTGATGAGGACGGTGCGCGGTCGGCGCGCCCGGCGCAAGTCGGGGCCAAGCGCGTTACGATCGTCGGTGCCGGCTCGGTCGGGTCCAAGATTGGCGAGGCGATCCTGCGTTCGGGGGTGCATCGGTTGACGTTGGTTGATGGTGATGTGCTCCTTCCCGGGAATCTGGAGCGCCATGCGCTTGACTGGCGTGACATTGGATTTCGCAAAGTGCATGGGCTGAAGCGGCGGTTGCTCGGGATCGCACCGGGCGCGGACGTGAACGCGATCGACGTCAATTTGAACTGGCAGCGGTCTGCGAAGACTCACGCGTGGCAGGTCGAGGCGGTCGCCGAAGGAGAGGTCATCGTCGATGCGACAGGCGATCCGGCGACCGCGCTGTTTCTCGCAGCCATCGCAGAAGCCAATGACAAAGCGTTTGTCTCGGTTGAAGTATTCGAAGGCGGCCTCGGTGCCCTGATCGCAACCTGTGTGCCGAGCCGTGACCCACCCTTTGTCGAGGGCCGGGCGACGTTTCTAGCCTGGTGCGATGTGCAGGGTGTCAAACCGCCAGAGGCAGGTCCGCGCCGGTACGAGATGCTGGCGGAGGATGGCACGCCAGTTATCGCCGATGACGCCGCGATCACGATGACCGCGGGCCATGCAGCGCGCGTGATCCTCGATATCCTCGACGGCACTCCGCCTTCGATCGATTCCGCTTGGCTGTTGCTCGGATACCGAAAGGCGTGGTTGTTCGACGGACATAGCCACACGATCCGCCTGAGTGTGGGCGAGCGCGGGGTCCGGGCTCCGCCCGCCGGCGATCCTGAGGCCAGGTCGTTCGCGGTGAATCTGTTTAAGGAGTGGCTCGGTGAAAATAGCGCTGGCGCCTGATCAGACCCACAGGCTCGTTGCCGCTCTTAAGCAGGCAGGCGTCAAGGAAATCGGCGGTCAGCTGTTCGGCGAACAGCTTGCGCCATCGGATTTCCGTGTGACCGAGCTGACCGTGCAGTCCCGGCCGGGTACGTTCGCGCGTTTCATCGTGGATCTGTTGCAGGCGGCAAGGGACGCCGTCCGCTTTTTCGATCGGACAGAGCACAGATATACGCGGTACAATTACATTGGTGAGTGGCACAGCCATCCGAGTTTTGCTGTGCAGCCCAGCGGTACGGATGTGGCGACGATGCGGGACCTCGTCCGGGACTCGCAATTTGTGGGCTACTTTGCGATTTTGATGATCGTCCGGCTAGATGCAGAGGCGCTGACAGCTGGCGCGTGGCTCTTTGATCCGCAAGGAGCCGAGCGCGCAGTTTCGCTGGAGGTTTAAGTTGAGCAGCAGTGATAATGCACCGGCATTGACTGACGCCCGAGGAATGGGAGGCGTGATCGCCCAGGATGGTTTCGATTACCAGCTTTGGGATGGCCTTGCCCGGTTGCCGCTTTGGCTGGCCAACCCCGCCTTTGAGCAGATCATATTCGAAGGGTTGGAGGATTTGGAGGCGCGGTTCTTTACTCCCTATGCGCCGCGCGAGCGATTGCTGGAGCGTTTCCAGGCGAAGGCCGGCTCGCTGACGCCGGCAGGGGTACGCGAGGTCTTTGAGACGTTCCTGCAATTCGAAACCGCCTTTCCGCATGCGGCACGCGTGCACACACTGGTGACGCCGCGGCTGTCCCCCTCCGTCGCCTGGCTCGCACGGGATCCAAGCCGGGTCCGCAAGGCTCGCCCGTTTTACGCGCCGTTCGCCGACGTGATGGCGGCGAGCGATGCCGAGCTGCGGAATCGGCTCATCGAGACCTATGGCGTTCCATTGGGAGCGTTCATCGCCGAATCGGTCGAGGTCAGCGAGCGTAATCTGCCAGACCGTGATGCAGCTTTGGCGACATTTGGGGTTGAACTCGATCGAACTTATCCGTCCCTCGAGGCGCCGCAGAAACGGGTCGCGGAGGCGTTCGAAGCGCTGAGCGCATTGGCGCGACGATCAATCGGCTCCCCAATCGGACGACTTGTCCTGTTGCGGATAATCGAAGACGCCCTCGGGACGCGGCTCCCGCTCCCGCAAGCCCTTCCAGTGCATATCCGATCGGACCGAAACGAGGGAAACGAGCGCAGCCTAGAGATCGACGCCAGTGGGTTTTCCGGTCGCGACGGCAAATTCCCGCCGCAGAAGCAGTGGACGGATGATCTGGTTGTGCCGCTGGATCGAACGGCGCGGTGGCTTCGCAGCCACACCGTGCCCCGGGTCGCACTCAGTGGCTCCTATCGTCTGACGACGGCGATCGTCCTCGGCTGGTCGCTGCGCGCGGCAATAGGATTCGAGCTGGAAATACCGACAAGGGCGGGCGCGTGGGCGACTGATGATCGGCCTTCAATGAGCGACATCGCGCCAACTTGGCAAATCGCTGAGCCGACAGCACTGCACGGAGACCAACTGGTCATTTCGATCGGGATTCTGCGCGACCCAGCGCCCGATCTTAATGAGACAATCGACGTCCCCAGCGAGTCGGTGCTGAGATTTTTTCTCGATCGTCCAATTCCGTCGGCCAAGGCTGCGCAGGTCGGTGTCGCAACTATCAAGCGGTCGGCAGATGCCGCAGTTGCACGCCTGCGGCCTCAAGGGATTCAGCTTTTTTTCGCGGGACCAGCGGCTTTCGCTATAGCGCTCGGTCATCGCTGGAACGCGATGCCGCCGACGCAATTGCACGAGTTCGTCATCGCTGATCGCACCTATGTTGCAACTGCACAGATTTGATCAGGTGCGGCGGACCAGATTCTTGATCCATGCCATCGCCGTCTCAATAGCCCAATCTGTTTGGTCAGGCGTCAAGGCGGGTGGTGGTCGGCTCCCCGCGCCATGGCCATGCGGATTCCGAACGTGAATGAAGTAGGCCCTCAACAGGTCCCCCTCCCACGGGGCGATGAATCGTCCGTTCTGTTGGCTGACAAGGTTGTCGATGTAGTTGGCGGCGCCACGCTCGCGGCCCGTCGACCAGCCCTTGTCGTCGGATATAATCTTGATGGTGCTTTCGAGCGCCTTTGCCGCATGAAAGGCGGCATCTTGGCGCTGCCCGTCGGCGTGCTCGATCGCTTCCTTGAGTTCGCGATCGACGTTTGCCCATTTCGCATCTCGCAGTAACGCCCAGCAGGGCTCCGCGATGCGCGTCTCGGTCAGCTCGTCTCGCGCAAACTGCAGGATCCCGTTGTGATAGTGCATCGCCATCCGGGCCTGCCGGAAGCGACTGTTCAGCTCATCCACGGCCCGTGCGACCATGGGGATTGCGTCTGGGGCAGCTCGGCCGAGTTGGCGAGCGCGCTCCTCCGCCAAACGGAAGAGCAGCTCGACCAAGCTGAGACGCATTTTTAGAAAGGTGTCTGCGGTCCCATGACGATCCTTCCATAGGTCATACACCTCGGTCAGGAATTCCCCGCAAGCGGCGTCCCAGGACGGCGCGTCGTAGAGACGCCCGCGTCCTGTTTCGCGTGCGAGCGCGTCGTGCGCGCGTTTGAAGAAGTCATCGTTGAGCTGCAAAGGCTCAACAAGGTCGCCGAAGATGATGTGTGCAACCTGAACGAAGAGTTGGTGAATCTCAGCGGTCGGCCGATCGCCCCAATAGATCTGCTGAGGGTAACGGCGAAGGAACAGGTCATGGATCATGATGGTTCGCCGTCAAGGGAGCCGTTTCCACCCATGTTTCGAAGTTCCGCCAGAAAAACCGTGCCGGCATCGACGGCTCGCTGCGCGGTCGCCGGGTCGACGTCCATACCATGCGCGGCTTCGTTCATGACCCGCAGGGAGTCCAGAAGCTGCGGCGTGCTGACGGGGGCGAGGCTGCGACGATGCAATTCGCGCAGCATGTCGCCGAGGCCGGTCGGTCGAGTCGAAGCAAAGCCGTGGTCGCGCATGAAGTTGCGCAAGGCCCTCTCGATCTCCATGCGCATCTTGACGACGGACATGAGCGGAAATTCACGAGCGAACTCCTCCACGGTAGGCAGGTCTTGCTGAAGCTGGGGCGGCAGAGCAGGTGATAGCTGATATTGCGCTACGCCCATCGGCTTGCTCGCGTCGCGCAGAGCATATTCGACAATCACTTTGTTACGGCCCTTACAGAGGATGATGCCGATCGTCGGCTGATCGTCCCGGTGCCGGAGTTGGTCGTCAACGGCCGAGAGATAAAAGTTCATCTTCCCTGCGAATTCGGGCTTAAAGTCTTCGATCTTCAGTTCGATTACCACGAAGCAGCGTAACCGGAGGTGATAAAAGAGCAGATCAAGATAATAGTCCTGGCCGGCGACCTCGAGATGATACTGGCTGCCGACAAAGGCGAAGCCCTTACCGAGTTCGAGGATGAGCGACCGGAGGTGCTCGATCAGCCCACGTTCGAGATCGCGCTCGAGCATCTCGGGGCCGAGCGATAGAAAGTCGAAAGTGTAGGGGTCTTTCAGGATCTGCTGGGCGAGCTCTGATTGCTCGGCTGGCAGGGTTCGCGAGAAATTTGTGAGCGCGCTGCCCTGGCGGGCGAAGAGGTTGCTATCGATCTGATGGATGAGGACGTTGCGGCTCCATCCGTGTTCAATCGCTTGGCGGGCGTACCAAGCGCGCTCCTCGGGCGCCTTGACTGCATCCAGCAGGCGGACGTTATGGCCCCAAGGCAAAAGTGCAACAACCTGTTGCACAAATCCGCCATCCGGCCACGCCTCCGCGAAGGCGCGCATATACTTCAGGTTTCGGGCCGAGAGCCCGGTCATCTCAGGGAAGGCTCGGCCAAGGTCGTCGGCTAGACGATCGATGACCTTGGCACCCCATCCCTCCCGGTCCTGCCGCGCGAGGATATCGCGTCCGATGTTCCAATAAAGCAGGATCAGCTCACGGTTCACCGAGAGAGCGGCACGATGCCGCGCCTCCGCGATCTTCCGTTTAAGGTCGCTGACGAACGCCGAATAGCTTCGCGCGTCAATTTCGGTCGTCGGTTTGGCCCTTTTTCGGGCCGAGAGGGATTTGGAAGGTCGCCTGCTCACGCGGCCACCTTCAAGCGCTTCTTCGCCAGCATGGCGCGCACGAACTTGTCCCACTTTGCCATTCCCGCGCGCTTCTCGGGCATGTAATGCCAGCGATCATAGTTCTTGGAGCTGACGTCCTGGAGCGCATGATTTTGCAGACGATCTCGAATTTCTTTGGACACCCCGGCCTTGCCAGCCAGGGTCTTGAAGGTTCGCCGGAGGTCCCGATTCGTTGCATAGGGGATCACGCCGCGGTCCCGTTGACGCCAAACGAAGCTATAGAGCGTACCGTGGCTCACGGGCTTGGACGGGTCCTTCGCTGAGGGAAAGAACCAGCCGTACTTATTTGGCTTGATTGACTCAATCAATTCGGCGGCGATCGATGGCACTGGAACAGCGTGCGGCTGAAGGTTTTTGGTCTTGGACCAATCGATGATCTTCTCCGGCGCATCCCATTGATCGACATGCAGGCGCGCGATTTCCTCGACGCGTTGACCGGTCAGCATGATGAGCTGCACAGCGCGGGGATAGGAGGGATGAACCGGCGTATCGGGGCATTCCAGCCAGCGATAGAGTTGCACGAACTCTTCCTCGTCGAGCCAGCGCGTGCCCTGAACCTTGGGTTCGGTCGGAATTTCCGAGGCCGGATTGAATGGGATACGGAAGCGGCGCGGGGATGTATTCCGATAATCGTTGTCGGATTTCATCCCCCAACTATAGGCCGCGTGGATGTAACATCGCACGTGATCGGCCATCGAGCGGGCGCCACGCTCGTAGATCGGCCGGATAAGTTCGACGATCTCTTCAGACTCGATCTCACGAGCCAGTCGGTTGCGCCCGAGCGTTCCAGCGATCTTGTTGAGGCCCTTCTCTGTCTCCTTCCAGGACGGTTTGCCGGCGGCCTTGAGCGACGCAACATAGCCCTCAAACAGATCAGCGACGGTGCCGGGACGAGTATCCGTTGCGATCTTGATGCTGCGGCCTTTCTGGATCACATCGGCGTAGTCGCGCTTGAAGATATCGCGCGCCTGAGCCAAGGACGTCGACGGATAAGCGCCAAGCTTCTTTTTAGCGCGTTTGCCGTCGCGCCATTGCTGCGCCATCCAGTCTGCGGTCACACGCTTCGGCATCGGCTTGAGGACGAGGAGAAGTCGGCCGGTGCCGCGGCCTTCACCATCTGCGAGGTTTTCTTGTTTCCGGCTGAGTTCGACGCGCTTCAGCGCGTGTCGGATCGCGGTATCAGTCAGGCTTGGCATGGCATTTCTTCTGTTCCGCAACTGGGATCGGTCGGGGAAAAAGGGGGATCGTTTGCTGGGAGCGGAAGGCCGTTCGCTATCCCTCTAACCGCTCCCAATTTGCCATAGCCACCCCCAGTGCGCAACGTGAGAAAAGTACTATTTTATAGGTGTTTCAGAGGGATCAAGCGTGATCCAGCGTGATCGAATAGGGGGTAGTGGGGTGGTTGTGCACCAGGATCAGCGCGGTTGCCGACAGCTCCAGCGCGCGCTTGATCACCTCGCGGGGATAGACCGGGGTGTGGTCGACGGTCCCGGTCTGCTGCACCTCGTCGGCGATGAGCTGGTTGCGCTTGTCGAGGAAGAGCAGGCGGAATTGCTCCTTGTCGGCGAAGGCCATGCTGGTGCGGCAATAGTCGATCACCTCGTTCCAGGACGACAGCGCGTTGCGGCTGTTGACGTCGCCTTTGGCGACGCGGTGCGCCGCTGCTGCGATCAGCTTGAGCTGGTTGATCGCGGATTCGCCGATGCCCTCGACCTCGCGCAGGCGCGCCACCGGCGCATGCACGACCTCGGCGAACGAACCAAAAGTCTTGATTAAGGTCTTTGCGAGTGGCTTGGTGTCGCGCCGCGGCAGCGCGGCAAACAGCGCCATCTCCAATAGCTCGTAGTCGCTGAGCGCATCCGCGCCCGCGCTGTAGAAGCGCTCGCGCAGCCGCTCGCGATGGCCGTGATAGTGCGGCGTATCCTCAGATTTGCTCTTGTCGTGGTCCGGCTTGGTGGGCATCGGCCGCCAGCATTGCCGCGGAACCGCAGTTTTGCAACCGTCAATTGCGATGGCAAACGCCGTTCATTGTAGGCCGGCGGCCCAAAGCCTCACCCGATCTGCTTCTCGCCGTGCCGCTCCGATAGCGTAAAGATCTCGACACCCGTCGCCGTGACGCCGACCGAATGCTCGAACTGCGCCGACAGCGAGCGGTCGCGGGTGACCGCGGTCCAGCCGTCCGAGAGGATTTTCACATGCGGCTTGCCGAGATTGATCATCGGCTCGATGGTGAAGAACATGCCGGGCTTGAGCTGCACGCCCTCGCCGGGCCGGCCGATATGGATGATGTTCGGCTCGTCGTGGAACATGCGCCCGAGGCCGTGGCCGCAGAAATCGCGCACCACGCTCATGCCCTGCGGCTCGACGAAACTCTGGATGGCGTGGCCGATGTCGCCGGTGGTGGCGCCGGGCTTCACCGCGGCGATGCCGCGCATCATCGCTTCATAGGTGACTTCGATCAGCCGCTCGGCTTTGCGCGCGATCGGGCCGACCGCATACATCCGGCTGGAATCGCCGTACCAGCCGTCGACGATGAAGGTGACGTCGATGTTGACGATGTCGCCTTCCTTCAGCGGGCGGTCGCCGGGCATGCCATGGCAGACCACGTGGTTGAGGGAGGTGCAGGTCGAGTACCGGTAGCCGCGGTACATCAGCGTCGCCGGATAGGCGTTGTGGCTGAAGGCGAAGTCGCGGACGAATTCGTCGATGCGCGAGGTCGGCACGCCGGGCCCGACGATATCGGTGAGCTCGTCGAGGCACTTGGCCACCAGCGCCCCCGCCTTGCGCATGCCGGCAAAGGCGCTCGGCCCATGCAGCTTGATCTGTCCGGTCTTGCGCAGGGAGGTCTCGGTGGCTTCGACGTAACTCATGCGGGCGCGATCTTCCAAAGGGGCTCGATGTCGGCGGAAAGGCCTGATTTCAGGCTCCAATCTAGTGATTGCGGGCCTTCATGCAAGCCAAGCGTGATGTTTGCGCGCGAAAGCGGGCCTAATTCGGGACTTCTACGGCCGTTTCGACCGGCAGGGCGCCGCGCACGCGGATTTCGCGGACGGGATAGGGAACCCGGATGCCCTCGCGCTTGAAGGCGTCCCACAGCGCCAGCATCACGTCGCTCTTGACGTTGTCCATGCCGTCGGGGTCCGCGATCCAGAATGTCAGCGAGAACTTCATGCCGGCCTCGGCGAACTCGGTCAAAATGCTGTTCGGCGGCTTGCCCTTCTGCGCGCGCGGGTGGGCGGCGGCGGTCTCGGCGGCGAGCTTGCAGACGAGGCGCGGGTCGGCGTCGTAATTGGTGCCGAAGGCGATCTTCACCAGCGTGTTCTTGTCGGTGTAGGTCCAGTTCACGACTTTCTGCGTCACCAGATCCTCGTTCGGCACCAGGAATTCGCGCCCGTCGCCGGCCGCGACGGAAATATAGCGCGTCTTCATCGCGCTGATCCGCCCGGTATTGTCGCCGATGGTGACGAGGTCGCCGGGCTTCACCGACTTGTCGGCGAGCAGGATGATGCCGGAAATGAAATTGGCCACGATCTTCTGCAGGCCGATACCGATGCCGACACCGACCGCGCCGGAGAATACCGCGAGCGCCGACAGATCGATCCCGACCGCCCCGAGCGCGATCACGATCGCGACCGCAAGCAGCCCAATGCGGATGATCTTGACCAGCAGCACCTGCACCGACGGCGTCAAATCGGTGGTCGCATTGATCCGGCTCTCGGCGAAATTGCTCGCGATGTTGGTCAGCCAGAGCGCGATCAGCAGCAGCGCGCCGGCCTTGAGCGCCAAGAGCGGGGTCAGGCGCAGGCCGCCGAGCACGATCGCGAAGGAATCGAGCAGCTCGACGGTCGCATCGAGCTGGCCGAGGATGGAGAGGGCGGCGATGAACCACGCCGTGATCGACACCAGCTTGACGATGAAGGCGTTGCGCAGCACCGAAGTGAGGAGCCGGATCACCAGCCACGCCAGTCCGAGCTTGGCCGCGACCATCAACAGGTAGCTGCGGCTCGGCCAGGTCGCGTGGTACATCACCACGCGCGAAATGATCACGAGCAGGGTGAAAACCGCGGTCGAGGCGCTCGCGACCATCACCCGGACGAAGTGCCGGAGCGGCAGCGGCCAGCGCATCGCCAGCGACGTCATGTCGAGGCGGCTGCGAATGGCGGCCTCCGCGGCATAGGCGATGCCGGCGGCGGCCAGGATGAGACCGAATTGCAGGTAGAACCAGGGTGAGGAGATTTCCGCCCCGACGCTGCGCCCGGTCGTCTGCACGAACTCCATGAAGTCCTTGAGGTCCATGTCCATCGGGTCGGTCTCGTCGGGAAAGCGGGCGGGAGGATTCTGATTCGAGGGCGCCGCAGAATCCCACAAAGGGCACGGCCGGACCATCGATACACCGCGAAGTGATGCGCGTTAAGGCCGCAAAATGCGGGCAGATTGCCGCGAGCGGGAGAAAATAGGTTGGCGCGCGAGTCCGCCGACGATAAGGATGCAAATCCAGCGATTTTTACCCGGAAGGTGGATGGCCTCCCTCGACTCCGTCAGCCTCGCCATATTGCTCGGCGCTGTTCTCGTCATGGCCGGCATCCTCTCGAGCCTGCTCGCGCTGCGCTTTGGCGCGCCATTGCTGCTTGTCTTCCTTGCGATCGGCATGCTCGCCGGCGATTCCGGGCCCGGGCAGCTCCAGTTCGACGACGTCCGCACCACCTATCTGGTCGGCTCGGTCGCGCTCGCCCTGATCCTGTTCGACGGCGGCTTGCGGACGCGCTTTGCCAGCATCCGCACCGTGCTCGCGCCCTCAGTGGTGCTGGCGACCATCGGCGTGCTGCTGACGGCGCTGATCACGGCGCCATTCGCGAAATACGCGCTCGATCTCAACTGGTCGGAATCGCTGCTGGTCGGCGCTGTGGTCGCCTCGACCGACGCCGCCGCGGTTTTTCTGCTGGTGCACACCCAGGGCCTGCGCCTGCGCCCGCGCGTCGGCGCGACGCTGGAGGCGGAATCCGGCACCAACGATCCGTTTGCGATCTTCCTCACGCTCATGCTGGTCGAGTACATCTCGCTCGGCTCGAGCTCGCCCGGCCATGTGCTGATGGAGTTCGTCCAGGAGGCGGTGCTGGGTGCCGTCGTCGGCGTGATCGGTGGACGCCTGGTCGTCATCGCGCTCAACCAGGTGGCGCTGCCGCAGGGCCTCCATGCGCCGTTCGTGACGACCGGCGCGCTCGTCATCTTCGGCGGCTCGCAGATCATGCACGCTTCCGGTTTTCTTGCGGTCTATCTCGCCGGAATCATTATCGGCAACCGGCCGACGCGCGCGCATAATTCGGTGGTGGCCTTCCTGGACGCCGCGACCTGGCTGGCGCAGATCGTGATGTTCGTGCTGCTCGGCCTCTTGGTCTCGCCGAGCCGGCTTGGCGCCAGCGTGCTGCCGGCCGTCGGCGTCGCGCTCGTCTTGATGCTGGTCGCGCGGCCGCTCGCCGTGTTCCTGTGCTTGGCGCCGTTCCGCTTCAACTGGCGCGAGAAGGTCTTCATCGCCTGGACCGGCCTGCGCGGCGCGGTCGCGATCTTCCTGGCCTCGATCCCGATGCTGGTCGGCCTGTCCAAGGCGTATCTCTATTTCGACGTCGCTTTCGTCGTCGTCATCATCTCGCTGCTGCTGCAAGGCTGGACGCTGGCGCCCGCCGCGCGCAAGCTGCACGTGGCGCTGCCGCGCGCCGAGCGCGGGCCGCGCCGCGTCGAACTCGATCTGCCGGGCCAGCTCGAGCAGCAGCTGGTCGGCTATCCGGTGCGGCCGAAGAGCCTGTATTTCCGCCGCGGCCTGATTCCATCCTGGTCCAAGCCGACGCTCGTCATCCGCAACGAGAATATCCTGATGCCGGTGGAGGCCGATCCAATCGCGCCCGGCGATTACATTTACCTGCTGGCGCCGCCGGAAAAGGCGGAGGCACTCGACCGCTTCTTCGTCGACATGCAGCCGAGCTCGGCGCCCGATCCGCATCTGCTCGGCGACTTCATGGTCTCGGGCGAGCACACGCTCGCCGAGCTCGCCGAGATCTACGGCGTGAAGGTCGACAAGGAGGAAAGTAAGCTGACGCTGGCCGATTATTTCGACGTTCATCTCGATCACGCGCCAAAAGAGGGCGCCGAGCTTGCGCTGGATACGATTGTGCTGGTCGCGCGCTCGATCTCCGGCGGCCGCGTCAACGTCGTCGGCCTGCGCCTGCCGGAAGAGGACGAGACCCCGGCGCCGCCGACCCGTGCGCAGGCGCTACGGCGCAAGCTCGCCGACGTCTGGGCGTCGGTGGCGGGGGTTTGACTTGGCTGTCGTCCCGGCTTTTGCCAGGACAATCACGATGAGGAACCGCCACCAAATCGCCGCAACGGCCGAAGATTTGCGCGATTTCGTGACGTCGAAACCCGGAACACTCTGCCATGCCGCTCGTTCTAAGCCGCGTAACAGCTTGGACCGACAGGAGTATGCCATGCGAAAGTTCATCCTTCCGATCGCAACAGCCCTCGCGCTCGGCGCTGCCGCACCGGCGATGGCCTACGATACCGGCGATCAGATCTCGATGCAGGTCGCGCTCGATGTCGCGACAGATCTCGGCGTCGTGACGGTCTCGCACACCAACTTCCTCGGCGACGAATGGGAGATTGATGGGCGGGATCGTGCAGGCCGCTGGATGGAAGTCTATGTTGACGCGAGGACCGGTGAGGTGCGCAACGTCGAGCGAGGCTGGTAGCTCTGAATGATATGGCCGCTGCGTCTTTATGTCAGCACCTTCACCCCGCCGAACGAGGTCACGCGACCCTGCTTCAGCATCACGATCTGCGTGGCGAGCTGGCGCAGCTCGGCGGCGTCGTGGCTGACATAGACCATCGGCACGTTGGCTTCATCGCGGAGCCGCATCAGATAAGGCAGGATCTCGAGCTTGCGGCCTTCGTCGAGCGCGCCGAGCGGCTCGTCGAGCAGCAGGAGGCGTGGCTTCGACAGCAGCGCGCGGCCGAGCGCGACGCGCTGGCGCTCGCCGCCGGAGAGCTTTCCGGGGCGGCGGCCGAGCAGGGCGCCGATGTCGAGCAGGTCGACGATGCGCTTGTGCTGGGCCGGATCGGGTGCGAGGCGGTTCATCTGCCGTCCATAGTCGAGATTCTGCGCGACATTGAGATGCGGAAACAGCCGCGCATCCTGGAAGACGTAGCCGACGCGGCGGCGCCAGGTCGGCACATGGATGCGGGCCGCGGTGTCCTCGACGGTTTCGCCATCGATCACGATGCTGCCGCGGTCGGGCCGCAACAGGCCTGCAATCATGTTGACCAGCGATGTCTTGCCGGCGCCCGAGGCGCCGAACAGCCCGATGACGCGGCCTTCGCTGGTGAATGACGCGTGCAGCGAGAATTCGCCGAGCTGTTTTTCGACATCGACATGCAGCATGGTCAATTCCCGTGCAGCCGCGCGGTGGCGCGGCGGGCGAACCACTCGGCCGCGATCAGAGCGCCGAGCGCGAGCACGATCGAGACGATGACGAGGCGTCCCGCCGCGGCGTCGCCGTCGGGCGTCTGGATCAGCGAATAGATCGCGGACGAGATCGTCTGGGTCTCACCAGGAATGTTGGAGACGAAGGTGATGGTGGCACCGAACTCGCCGATCGCCTTGGCAAAGCCGAGCACCATGCCGGCGAGCACGCCGGGCAGCGCGAGCGGCAGCGTCACCGTGAAGAACACCTTCCACGGCGCCGCGCCCAGCGTCTCGGCGGCCTGCTCGAGCCGGCGGTCGATCGCCTCGATCGACAGCCGCATCGGCCGCACGAGAAGCGGAAACGACATCACGCCGCAGGCGAGCGCAGCGCCGGTCCAGCGGAAAGAGAAGACGATGCCGAGATTGTCGGCGAGGAAACCGCCGACGAGACCGCGGCGGCCGAAGCTAAGCAGCAGCAGATAGCCGGTGACCACAGGCGGCAGCACCAGCGGCAGATGCACGAGTGCGTCGAGCAGCGACTTGCCCCAGAAATCGCGCCGCGCGAGCAGCCATGCCAGCGCGATGCCGAACGGCGTCGCCACCAGCGTTGCGATGACGGCGACCTTGAGCGAAAGCAGGATCGCCGTCCATTCCGCGGGTGAAATCTCGGACATCAAGCCGGAGATATCATGTGGTGGGGCTGATAAGGAACTTGAAGCCGTATTTCTCCAGAATGGTCTTGGCGGCCGTCGAGCGCAGGAAGGCGAGATAGTCGCTGGTCTCGCTTTTCGCGGTCGTGGTCGCGGCGACGGGATAGATGATCGCGGGATGAGAATCGGCCGGGAGGGTGCCGACGATCTTCACGTCCGGCTCGACCTTGGCGTCGGTCGCATAGACGATGCCGAGCACGGCCTCGCCGCGCGCCACCAGCGTCAGCGCGGCGCGCACGCTCTCGGCCATGGCGAATTTCGGCTCGGCGGCCCGCCAGGCGCCCAGCTTTTCGAGCGCAGCCTTGGCGTATTTGCCGACCGGCACGGATTTCACGTCACCGGTCGCGATCCTGCCGTCGCCGGCGAGCTTGGCGAGGTCGAGGCCTTGCGCGATCGTGACGTTGTCGACCTTGGAGTCCTTCGGCGCGATCAGCACGATGCTGTTGCCGAGCAGGTTGACCCGGGTGGATTCGTTGACGGCTTTCTTGGCGATGGCGTAGTCCATCCAGTCGGTGTCAGCGGAGACGAACACGTCGGCCGGCGCGCCCTGCTCGATCTGCCTCGCAAGCACCGAGCTCGCAGCATAGCTGACACTGAACTTAACGCCGGTCTTGGCGGTGTAGGCGGCGTCGATCTCGTCGAGTGCGTTCTTCATCGAGGCGGCGGCGAACACGGTGATGGTCTTGTCCTCGGCACTAGCGGGCGACAGGCTCGCGCCCGCGAGGATGCCGAAGGCGGTGACAAGTGCGGCAATACGAAACATGGATAGCGCTCCGTGCGAACTCGCGCGCGGTGACGCGCGCAAATTTGGCGTTGGGTGGGTCTGATGCGACGGGCGGACGCGCTGTTCCACGGAGCCCCACGGCGGCTTACGGCCAGGCAGGGATATCGCTGCCCAAAGATAGCAGGCACATGTCTTAGGTCAAAGGCGAGCGTTTGTCTAACCAGGCGCGCCTATTGCGCCGGCAGGATCGCGATCGAGACCGAATTGTCCTTGGCGCCGCTGACCTGGAGCACGAAGAGCTGTGCCGACAGCTGATATTTCATGATCTTGCGGATGCCGTCGCAATCGGTCGCGCGCTAAAGGCCACGGGCTTGAGGACATGCCCGTCCTGGACCACGTCAACCCAAGCCCCGGCCGAGAGGGTCAATCCACGGCAATCATGACGTCGGAGGCCTTGATCACAACGGTGACCTTGCCGCCTGCCCTTATGCCGAGGTCGTCGACGGCTTCGTTGGTGATCGAGGACGTCACGATCGTGCCGTTGCCGATGTCGACGCGGATGTGCGAGGTCGTGACGCCCTTTGTGACCTCGACGACATTGCCCTTGATCTGATTGCGTGCACTGATGCGCATGGAGTTCTCGCGGTGGCTGGCGCACGGCGATAGCGCCGCGCGTGCGGACGGGATGGGCTGGAGCGGGATGCGCGTCCCGGCGGGTGTCGCACGCTTACGGCAGCGCGACGCTGCACCATAGCGCATTCGTGAGGTCATGGACCAGCCGCTGACAGAGTTTTTACCGCGCGCCTGTCACGGCTTCGCATCCGGCGCGTGCAGCACCGCCTTGCATGCGGTCGGCATGTCGGCGAGCGTCATCGGCGGCTTCGGTTTCGGCGGCTCCGGCGGCGGTTTTGGGTGCAGCACTGCATCCGAGAACCAATAAGCAAGATCGGAAGGCTTGCAGCCTTCGTCCTCGGCTTGCGACGGCTGACCCTCGCAGTCCCCAGCGCCCGCCGGGCAGTGCATGCGGATATGGAAGTGATAGTCGTGGCCCCACCAGGGGCGGATCTTCGATAGCCAGGCGCGGTCGCCCTTGGCCTCGCGGCACAACGCCTTCTTGATCGCGGCGTTGACGAAGATGCGCTGCACCGCCGGCTCCCGCGCCGCGTCGCGCAGCACCAGCACATGGCCAGATGTGAACACGTTCGGATCGATATCGAGTCGATCGGGACGCACCATCATCACCGCCGACATCTCCTCGCGTTCCTCGCGCGAGAGCCGGCGGTCCGGCATCGGCGTCAGCCAGATGTCGGCATCGAGACCGATCTGGTGGCTGGCATGGCCCGACAGCGCCGGCCCGCCACGCGGCTGGGCAATGTCGCCGACCAAAATGCCAGGCCAGCCGGCGTCCTTGTGCGCCTTGGCCGCGAGCCGCTTGATCAGGGCGATCATGTCGGGATGGCCGTAGTTGCGGTTGCGCGACAGCCGCATCACCTGCCAATTGTCGCCGTTGAGCGGCATCTGCATGGCGCCGCCGATGCAGCCCTTGGTGTAGGAGCCGAAGACATGCGCCGATCCTTTCGACGGCAGCAGCTTGCGCGCGAACAGCTCCTTGGCAGCGAGCGTGGGATCGTTCGGATTGGCGAGCGGCGGCAGCGGCTTCGGGGTGACGCTGCCCTTGTCCTGGGCCAGCGCGGTGCCGGCAATCAGAAGCGCAGCCAGAAGCAGGAGGAGGGTGAGACGGCGGGGACTCATGCCGGGACTTTATAGCCCAACGCCGTCTCAAGGGCCAAGAATTAGACTTTCAGCCCGCCGTAACCTGTGTCTTCGGATGCCGCCGCGACGACCTTCGGCGCGGCATTCTATGTTCCGAACCGCTCGATGACCTCCGCGAGTTCAACGTCGCCCGCGCGCGCCCCGTTTCCACGGTTGGTCGCCCCTTTCTCCAGATCGGCCGCATAAATGACGGCGGAATCGGCTTCCAGCCGCTGGCGCAGAGTCGCCATCTTCGGCCACCGTTCCTTGTCGGCAACTTTATGAAATTCGAGCCAGCGCGCTACGCCGATGAACACGGCATCGGCCAAGGTCGGGCGGTCGCCGACCAGGAAGGTGCTTCCCTCAATCATCTGCTCGAGCTTGTCGTGGCGCTCAATCACGCGCTCGCGCCCCCAGGTCCGCAACGCCGATTGCATCGCCGGGTCGGGCGACTTCATTTCCATCGCAAACCACAACGGGCTGAATGCGGCCGTGAAGCCGGTATTTAGGAATGCCAACAACTGGTGCATCCGGTCGGCCTCACGCGAGAGCGGGTCGAAGCTGATGCGCCGCTCCGGATCTCGGGCCTCGAGCCAGGCGGCAATCGCCATAGTCTCCGTCAGCACGTGTCCCTCCGCGGTGATCAATACCGGCGTCTCGTGTCGGGCGTTTATGCGGGCGTAGGAAGGCTCGCGCATCTCGCCAAGCATATCGACGCGACACAGCCGGTAGGGCTTGCCCAGCCATTCGAGCGCGGCGACGAGCCCCATAGAGCTTCCCAACGGGAAGCCGTACAATAAGATCGGTTCCATGGCCTTGTTCTCCGTGACTTCTGATGATCACGCTGCGCAGCGAAGTCAGAACCTACTCGGCCGTGCCGCCGAGTAAATTACGCACTTTTTGGTAACCACGAGCCCTCAATGAAAGATCTCGTTTCCCGCTGTCCCATCGAGGAAGTGATGCAGGTGCTCAGCGGCCGCTGGCCCACGCTTCTGATTTACTATCTGAAGGAGGGCACCAAGCGATTCAGCGACCTGCGCCGGGACAACCCTACCATCTCGCACAAGATGCTGGCCCTGGAGCTTCGCAAGCTCGAGGACGCCGGCATTGTCCAGCGCGCGGAGTTCGAGGGATATCCGTTGCGCGTCGAATATGATCTGACCCCGTCCGGCCACGCGCTCGTGCCGCTGATAGATGCGCTGGGTGAGTGGTGGGCAGCGACCGACAGCGCTCGCGCGGAATTGGCGGATCGCAGCGAGATGGCGGATCGTCACGATTAGAGGAAGCCAGCTTCGGGATTGGACGGCGCGAACCGCCAGCGATCATCCGCCCATCATCAGCCTGGGCAAGGGCCTCGAGGTCACCATCACCGCCGAAAGTGTAGAGACCGAACTCGAGCTCTGCTGTCTCCGCACCGAGGGCTGCCATGAGGGTCACGGCTTCTGTTCAGCAAGGCAAGGCCGAATGCGGAGATCATCCTCCTCGCCGCACAGCGCGGCATTGATGCGGACGACGAGGACGCTATCAATGCCCCGCGAGAATCGCCTTCCCGACATCCTCATAATGCGTGTCGCGCGCCTGGATCTGCTGCGCGATAGCATGCATGTCGCGAAACCGTCGCTCAAACGGATTGCTGCGGAACACGGCCGTCGCACCGGCCATGTGATAGGCGGCGTCGACCACCTTCGCCGATTGGTGGATGGTCCAGGTCGCGGCGAGACGAACCGCGCTGCGATGCGTCGGGCTGAATTCGCCGGTCGCGCTGAGATCGCGCCACATCGCGTGCGCGGTGGCATAGAGATAGGCGCGGGCGGCGCGAAGATCGCCCTCGGTGCGGCCGATCAGTCCCTGGACCGCCCCGTTATCGCGCATGGCGCTGACCGCGAGTGACTGGTGTTTTCCACGCGCCAACGCGATGGCCGCATCCAGCGTGGCGCGCGCCACGCCGAGGGAGACTGCCGCAAAGCCGAGGCTGAAGGTCGAGCCGGTGCCGATTCTATAGAGAGGACGCTTTTCGCGCAGCGCGGACGGCACGTCGCGGAACGCCGTGAAACGCTCGGGGATAAAGAGATCGGTGACCTCGTAGGAATCGGTGCCGGTGCCGGCGAGCCCGATCGCCTGCCAGACGTCGTGCAGCACGGCGCTCGCGACCGGAAACAGAATGGTGCGCACCTCCGGCGAGCTATCGGCATTTTTCCGCGGGGTGCCGTCGGCATTAACGATACGGACATGCGCCCCCAGCCAGCTCGCCTGCCGCGAGCCGGAGGCAAAATCCCAGCGCGCCGTGACGCGATAGCCGCCGTCCACGATACGCGCCGCATGCCCGATCGCGCCCCAGGCAAGGATGCCCGGCGGCGTATTGAAGATCTCCTGCGCGGTGTCGTGATCGAGCCAGGCGGCGATCATCGCGCAGACGCCGCACTGGCCGAGACACCAGGCGGTCGAGGCGTCCGCCGTCGCGATCTCCTCCAGCATTTGCATGAAGATATCGATCGGGGCTTCGCTGCCGCCGAGGCTTTGCGGCAGCAGCGCGCGGTAGAGCCCGTTCTCGATCAGTGCGGCGACCACAGCAGGCGTCAGCCGCCGCGTCCGCTCGATCTCGTCGGCTTCACGCGCGATGAGCGGCGCGATCGCCCGGGCACGTTCGACGAGATCGAAGGCCCGCGATCTGTTCATGCGCCACCTCGTCAGGCCGCAGCGCGGCCAAAGTCGAGCGATGGCCGGCGTCTGGTCGGAAAGCTCAGTGCCACCGCGACCGCTGCGAGCCCGATCGTGAACGAGCCGGCGTGCAGCCACGTGTAGCGCTGGAAATTGTCGAACACGAGCCCGCCGGCCCATGGCCCCAGTGCCATGCCGAGGCTGGCAAAGGCCGACACCGCGCCGAACACCGTGCCCATGATGCGCGCGCCAAAGAATTCGCGGACCAGCACCGCATAGAGCGGCATCACGCCGCCATAGGCGAGGCCGAACACGACCGAGAGCGCGTAGAACTCGCCGAGTTGCGCCACCGCAAGATAGGTCGCGATGCACATGGCTTGCACGAGCAGCCCGCCGACCAGCACGGGCTTTGCGCCGCTGCGATCGGCCAGCGCGCCCAGCAGCAGGCGGCCGCCGAGGCCTGAGACGCCGGCCACGCTGTACACCGTCACCGCCGTCAACGGCGCGATGCCGCAGACCATCGCATAGGACACCATGTGGAAGATCGGACCGGAATGCGCGGCGCAACAGGCGAAATGGGCAGCGGCGAGCGCGACGAACTGCGGTGTGCGCAGCGCCTGCGCCGCGGTCAGCTCGACCTCCGGCGCTGCGTCCGCCGCTGCAGGGCCTGCCACTGCGGGCGCCGGACGCACCAGGAAGCAGGCGGGGATCAGCAGCGCCCAGGCGGCGATGCCGATCACCAGCATCGCGGTGCGCCAGTCATAGGCCGTGATCACCCAGCTCGCGGTCGGCGCGATCGTCACTGGCGAGACGCCCATGCCGGCAGAGACCAGCGCCACCGCGAGGCTGCGGTTCTGCTCGATCCAGGCACTCGCGAGCGCCATCATCGGCGCGTAGAAGCTGCCGGCGGCAATGCCGATCAGTACGCCGAAGCAAAGCTGGAACTGCCACAGGCTTGCTGCCTGACTCGCGGTCACGAGACCGAGCCCCAGCAGCAGGCTTCCGGCAAGCACTACGATGCGGGTGCCGAACCGGCCCGACAGCGTGCCCCAGAGGAACGCGGCCACCCCCATGCAGAGAAAATCCAGCGTCGCCGCCGCCGACACGCCGGCGCGCGACCAGCCCATCGCTTCCGAGATCGGCTGCAAAAACACCGCCAGCGACAGCATCGTGCCGAATCCGACACAGGTCATCAGCGCACCCGCGGCGACAACGACCCAGCCATAGTCGAAGCTTGACGGCTTG
Organism: Bradyrhizobium sp. 160; assembly: GCF_023073735.1. Classification (NCBI taxonomy): domain Bacteria; kingdom Pseudomonadati; phylum Pseudomonadota; class Alphaproteobacteria; order Hyphomicrobiales; family Nitrobacteraceae; genus Bradyrhizobium; species Bradyrhizobium sp. 160. The sequence continues at coordinate 362,658 of NZ_JADPKD010000083.1, read as the reverse complement.
CTCATGCGTTTCCCTAGCGCTTTTGATTTTGTTGATGGTGCGCGCAGGGGATGGTGGCCTATCTGCCGGGCGAGAGCAAGGCGGGTTGCCACCGCGGGCTGACACGGCCCGTCCGCAATGATATCATACCTCACATCACCGGCCTGCGATGTTGTTCTCACAAGCGCACACACATCAACGTGCGAGGAGGCAAATCCAATGAAATGGGGAGCGCTGTGCAGGCCGCGTGGGCGCCGCAGGCTTGCCTTGCCCGTCATTTTCGCCGCCGCAGTCTGGGCACCTTCAGTATGCGCAGAGGACATTCGAACCGGCGAGCCGGGGCCGGTCTTTTCAGACAGCGGTCCCGATGCCGATCTTTACGGCGCGGCTGACGGCTATCCGGTCGGCACGCGGGGCGGTGCCCCTCAGCTCGACAAGCTCGTCGGGGTCTACAGCCATTTCGGCGACTTCGCCGGCACCTACACTGAGATCGTCGAGCACAAGCGGATCGAATACGCATTCGGCGATCGAAAAGCCGAGGTCGAGTTCGTGCCGGGCCCAAATGGCATTGTCGTCCGCGTCGTCTTCGATAGCGAAGCGAATCACTAGGCGGCTGGCAGGCGATCCTCGATAATTTTGCGCGCTACCTCGAGGTGCTCGCCTGCCGCGAGCCCGAGGCAAGATCCCAGCGTGCCGTGACGCGATAACTGCCCTCGACCGCGCGCCTCATGCGCGATCGCGCCCCAGGCTAGGATGCCGGGCGGCGTATTGAAGATCTCCTGCGCAATGTCGTGATCGAGCGAGGCCGCGATTATCGCGCAGACGCTGCACTGGCCGAGACACCAGGCGCTCGTCCCGCTGTAGGGACGTCAGTAAATTTGGTCGACTGGGAGCCCAAGAGCCATTGCACCCGTATATCTTGCTTGGGCGCCGGGCTGCAGGGGATGATAGCGTGCGGCCTGTATGTCGCGGAAGCGCCGTTCTAGACCGGCCGCGCGATAGAACCCCGCGCCGCCAGCGAGCTCCATTGCTAACTCCACCGCTGCGATTGCATGCCGCGCTACGAGATGGCGGCCGATCACCACCTGGTTCACTGTTTCGGCCGACGGCTTATTCAGGCGCACAGCTGCAAGCATGGTTTGCCGTGCCATCCGTGCGCCAGCAAGCTCGGTATCCATGCGGCCAGCCAGCTGTACAACGTTATGATCGAGCTCTTTGCGCCGCGCGAGCAAGAGAGCAATATCCCGTGCGCTCTCGGCAACGCCCACATAGACCGAGTAAATCAGTGGCAGTGCGATGGTTGCGATCGTCTGGAATAAGGGATCCCACTCACCAGCCTTGCGACGCGCCGATACGGCACTTTCAGGCACTACGTAGCCATCAATCATCACGTCATTCGAACCGGTCGAGCGCATACCCAAAACTCGCCAAGTGTCCAAGATCTTCACCTGGGGTGAGCTCATCGGCACACCAAAGTGAAGCACCATTGGCGGCTCACACTCCTGTTGCAGCACCGCGCCCGTCATCATGAGAGTCCCGGCTGGCGAGCCCGAGGAGAAAACCTTTCGAGCGGTGATCTTATAGCCGCCGTCCACCTTCTCGGCTTTGCCGGAGCCGCCGACCCAATCCGAACCGCCGCTTGAGAGCAGGAAAATGCGTTCCTGGGCGATACGTGTCAGCAGGTTCTCCACCGCCGTCACTTTCTGATGCCGCCAGCGCCAAGCGGTGATGGCGACCTGGTGGGTGTGCATGGAGAATGCAAGCGCTGTGGATCCGCAGTGATACGCCAGGACACGGAGCATCTCGGCCAGCTCATCGACCTCCGCTCCACGGCCCCCGAGCTCGGTGGGGACGCCGGCTTCGAGCAATCCCGACGATTTCAAGTCCTCATAGTTCTCGGCTACAAAGCAATCTTCGTCCGTCGCCTGCTCGGCCCGTCGTTGGAACACGGGCCCGAGTTCCCGCGCAATGTCGATCGAACTGCGCGGGCTCGCTGATTGGATATCGTGACCTTGATTGAGGCTCATGGCGGTACTCCTCCGAGAAGATAGGAGAACCGTAATCCTCTAGGGCCGGACCTTTCCAGTTCAAAATCCCGTGCTAGCGGTAGCCCAGCTGGGACGGGCTCGATGCCTTCACCTCGGCCTGAGCCCCTTCGCAAAAATCGAACGACACGTGCGGTGACGCGGCGGAGGGAGCTGTTCTTATGCCGCTAATTGACTCGTGGCGGATGGTTATGCGTCAACACAGCTTTCCTGATGCATGAGCCGATACCCGCTATTCAGCAGGCGTCGCCATTTTGCGCGAATGCGAGTTCGCTACACCGGCAAGGAGAGCAATCTTCCTGACCGGGCTGCTCGGGGCCGTCGTGCTCGCGGTGCTAATCCTGGTTATTGCGCACTGATCGCGCTGGGTTTTGAGGCTGTTTGTGAAGAGCCATCAGTGGACCGCGATCCATACTCCTGGCCATCATCAAAGGCACCAGCCTCAAGAGCTGGTTCGACCGATACTTTCCCGTAACATTGTTGGTACAACTTGTTCGACTGACTGCGGCGGGATTCCAAGCTCGGAAAATCCTGGCATTCCCACTGACGCTATGTTGTCGAGCTGCATCAACTCCACCTGATTCCGGGTGATGGGTGGCCTTGGAAGCAGCTCCGAAATCCATCCCGCTACATGCCAAGCAGCAAACGGCACTGGAACGAGCATAGGGCTGCGGCCGGCTGCGTGCGCAACCTTTTTGAGAAGCTCTTCGTATGTGTAGATGCGAGGACCAGCGCATTCATATGTGATTGCGCTTGTTTCGGCTCTCAGAAGCGCTCTTGTGATCGCGTCGGCCACATCGTCAACATAGGCCGGCTGCAATCTCGTCAATCCGCGGCCGAACATCGGATAGATCGGATATCGGCGGACAAGCTTGAGGATGATGGTGAGAAACGCATCATCCGGGCCGAACATTACCGCCGGGCGAACCAGCGTAGCCTCAGAAAATACTGCGCGGACCGCGAGTTCGCCTTCGCCACGCTTGCGAATATAGAGGGACGGCGAAGTGGCGTCAGAGCCGATTCCGGAAACGTGGATAAGCCGCTTGACGCCAGCTTGATGTGCTTGGGCCGCCAGTCGCCGGGCTGATTCCACATGCACGGAATGAAAAGTCTCCTGTCCGTGTTCGACATAGAGGCTGACTGTATTGATGGCGCCGTATGCGCCATCAACAGCAGCGGCTATCGAACCCTCGTCGCGTAAATCGACGTTCACAGATTGGAGGCGTGGGTCGTCATGACCAAAAAGCTGTCTGCCTCGCTCGGGATGTCTTGATGCAATCCGAACGAAAAACTCAGGTGCCCGGAGCAGGTGTTGAACAACGCGGCGGCCGAGAAACCCCGTTCCACCGAACACCGTAACAAGGCGATTATGTGCGGGCGCCATGGCGCAACTCGTCCTGAGATCGTCTCAAGCAAGGCATGGCTAGCGGAGACCGCAGGCTCGTCGGTCGTCCATTACACACGATCGCGGAGGTCGGTCACGCCTTCCTTCTGGGCGCAGTGGTCGCAGCAATAGTAGGTGCCGCTCTTTTCCAGGCCGTGCCCCACGATGCGCGTTCCGCAATGCTTGCACGTTGGCGCCAAGGCATGAATTGCGCACTCGAAGCTGTCGAACGTGTGCGCCTGGCCGTTCATCACCACCTGAAAAGCCTTGTCATAATCATTGCCGCAGGTTTCGCATGTCGACATTGTGCCTCCTTCACGCCGCGCGGCGTTTGCGAGTTGAGCAGCCTTCTTGGCTGACCTGGTACGTTCATCGGCCGGTCGGCTGGCTGGCGCTTTTCCACCAAGTCTGCCGCCCTTGCGTGACGGCGAGGTGTCTGCTTCGGTGCCTCTGCGGGACCCGCTCTTCTTCCCGCCATGGGTTTCTTTGTTGACGGTCGCCCAGGCCCGCCGTTCGGCTTCCGTGTCGGGTACACCTCGGGATTCGTGGCCTTCCTCGATGTGTTCGGCCTATCGCTTCTGCTTATGGATGTAGCTGCGTTTGTCTCCGCGTGGCATCACGGCTTCCCTCTTCAGGTACGTCTCCTCGCGCGACGAACGGCGGAGTTCACCAATTGTTCCTATGCGACCTAACTTACCGCAGACCGTGTAGGAGCCAGTGTGCACCGCCCGCTGAGACACTCAGTTAGCATCCAGGGCAACCGAAGAGAGGCGGGATCAAGTTGATTGGTCGAACCGTCAACTTGCGCCATGCCTTTCGGAAGTCCGAGGATGTTCGCGGGCCTTTGCCAATGCAGTTTGCCGACCGCGGCGAATTGTTTCGCCGGCATTCCCGCAGGGGGCCCGGAAGCCGACGCAAAGCCATCACCGATGTGGCGTTCGGATCCCGAGATCGAAGGCTAGTCGGTCGGCGGTCGAGATGTTGCGTGCTGATCGGCGCCGGCCTCACGCCCGTTGCGATGATGCCATCATGCCCCTGTTTTGCCCGACGGGTCAAATGGATTTCGTAAAATCGAAAAAACGCAATACAAACAAGACCCCGGCTACTGTGCATGGGGTTGTTTTTCGATATTATCTTTTTCGGGTCCCAAACGTCCCGGACCAACCAATCTCGTCACGCTTGAAACAGGCCTAAGCCCGCCTCAGCTATCCACCTTCAGCGCGGCAATGAAAGCTTCCTGCGGGATGTCGACCTTGCCGAACTGCCGCATCTTCTTCTTGCCTTCCTTCTGCTTCTCAAGAAGCTTGCGCTTACGCGTGATGTCGCCGCCGTAGCATTTTGCGGTGACGTCCTTGCGGAGCGCGCGCACCGTCTCGCGCGCGATCACCTTGCCGCCGATCGCCGCCTGGATCGGGATTTGGAACATGTGCGGCGGGATCAGCTCCTTCATCTTCTCGACCATGGCGCGGCCGCGCCCTTCCGCGCGGGTGCGATGCACCAGCATCGAGAGCGCGTCGACCGGCTCGGCATTGACCAGGATCTGCATCTTGACGAGGTCGGCCGGCTTGTAGTCGGTGAGATGATAGTCGAACGAGGCGTAGCCCTTGGAGACCGACTTCAGGCGGTCGTAGAAATCGAACACGACCTCGTTGAGCGGCAGGTCGTACTTCACCATCGCGCGGGAGCCGACATAGGTGAGCTCCTTCTGCGCGCCGCGGCGGTCCTGGCACAGCTTCAGCACGCTGCCGAGATATTCGTCGGGCGTGAGGATCGTCGCCTCGATCCAGGGCTCGTCGATCTCGGCGATCTTGACCACGTCGGGCATGTCGACGGGATTGTGGATCTCGATCTCCTGGCCATCGGTGAGCTTCATCTTGTAGATGACGCTCGGCGCGGTCGCGATCAAATTGAGATCGAACTCGCGCGACAGCCGCTCCTGGATGATCTCGAGGTGCAGCAGCCCGAGGAAGCCGCAGCGGAAGCCGAAGCCGAGTGCAGCCGAGGTCTCCATCTCGAAGGAGAAGCTGGCATCGTTCAGCCGCAGCTTGCCCATGGCGCCGCGCAGCGTTTCGAAGTCGTCGGCATCGACAGGGAACAGTCCGCAGAACACCACCGGGATCGCCGGCTTGAAGCCGGGCAGCATCTCCGTCACCGGCTTCCGGTCATCGGTAATGGTATCGCCGACGCGGGTGTCGGCCACTTCCTTGATCGCGGCGGTGATGAAGCCGATCTCGCCGGGACCGAGCTCGTCGACCTGCTGCATCTTCGGCGTGAAGAAGCCGACGCGCTCGACGTCGTAGGCAGCGCCGGTGCCCATCATGCGCACGCGGCTGCCCTTCTTCATGACGCCGTCGACGACGCGGATCAGCACGACGACGCCGAGATAGACGTCATACCAGCTGTCGACCAGCAGCGCCTTCAAGGTCGCCTCGCGATCGCCCTTCGGCGGCGGCAGGCGGGTGACGATCGCTTCCAGCACATCGGGGACCCCTAAGCCGGTCTTGGCCGAGATCATCACCGCGTCGGAGGCGTCGATGCCGATGACGTCCTCGATCTGCTGCTTGATCTTCTCGGGCTCGGCGGCGGGAAGGTCGACCTTGTTCAGGACCGGGACGATCTCGTGGTTGTTGTCGAGCGCTTGGTACACGTTGGCGAGCGTCTGCGCTTCGACGCCCTGGCTGGCGTCGACCACCAGCAGGGAACCCTCGCAGGCCGCCAGCGACCGCGAGACCTCGTAGGCGAAGTCGACATGGCCGGGCGTGTCCATCAGGTTGAAGATGTAATCCTTGCCGTCCTTGGCGCGGTATTGGAGCCGCACCGTCTGCGCCTTGATCGTGATGCCGCGCTCGCGCTCGATGTCCATGGAATCGAGCACCTGCTCCTTGCCCGCCATCTCGCGGTCGGACAGGCCGCCGGTCATCTGGATCAGGCGGTCGGCCAGCGTCGATTTGCCATGGTCGATATGGGCGACGATGGAGAAATTGCGGATGTTGGAAATGGGGACGGTCGTCATGGGCGCGGGATACCACTCACATCCCCGTGCGGCAACCATATTGCTGTATTTTCAGGGCCTTTGTTCACGCCAAGCTCATTCCACGATCGGCCAAAACACGCTAGGCAACCGCTCATGTCGACGACTTCGATCCCCTCTGCCAAAGCGCGCGCGAAGACCCGGGTGAGCTATGCCCGCTTCCGGGCTTGGTTGGTTGCCTGCGCGATCCGGCCCGAGGCCCGCCTCTGGTTGGTGATCCAGCTCGCCATCCTGCATGCAGTGCTCTGGACCTTCATCCTGATCAATCTCAAGGCGGCGCAGGACGTTCACATGGACGTCGCAGAAGCTTATGCTTGGGGCCAGAAATTCCTGTGGGGTTACGGCAAGCATCCGCCACTGTCGGGCTGGGTCGCCGGCCTCTGGTTCAAGCTGTTTCCGGCGGCGGATTGGGCGACCTATGCGCTTGCGATGGCGACCGTCAGTATCGGCATGGTGGTCTGCTGGATGGTTGCCTTGCGCGTGGTCGACGCGCGGCGCGCGTTCCTGGTCATGGTGATGATCGCTCTCTATCCGATCTTCAATTTCAAGGGTTTCAAGTACAATCCGGATCTGCTCCAGCTCGTCACGCTGCCGCTGCTCGTGCTCGCTTACCTCAACGCCTTCGCGAAGCGGAGCTGGCAATCCGGAATCCTTCTCGGGCTTGCCGGTGCGCTGGCGCTGATGACCAAATATTGGGTGCTGACCATGATCGGCGCCATCGGCCTTGCCGCGCTGATCCATCCCGAGCGGCTGCGCTTCCTGTCGTCGCCGGCGCCATGGGTCGCGGTCGCGGCGATGGCGGTGGCGATGATCCCGCACTTCGTTTGGCTGGCGGATGCGCATTTCGTGCCGCTGACCTATGCCGGCGACACCTACAGCCTCCAGGACTCGAGCCAGGTGCATCAGCTCGTCGCGGGCTACGTCTTGCATAATTTGGCACTGCTGGCCCTGCCGGTCGCGCTGGCCGCGCTCGCCATGGCGCTGGCGCCGCCGTGGCTCACGCTGCTGGTGCGGGCGCCGTCGCGCATCGTCACGCGGGCCTGGGCGCGCGGGGTCAACCCGGGCGTCAACCTCTCGCAGGCGCTGAACATCTGGATCATCCAGATCATCGTGGCGTTCGGTCCGCCGCTCGGCGCGCTGGCCTTCAGCATCTACATGAAGACCGATTGGGGCATCTCGCTGTTCTTCCTGGTGCCCTTGGCGCTGGTCGCGATCCCCGCATTGCGGGTGCAGAGCTCTGTGCTGTTCAACATCGCCGCGATCTGGCTCGTGCTCAGCGCAGCCACGCTCGCGGCCTCGCCGTGGATCGCCGCGCGCGAGATGGCGGCCAATGCCGGCAATACCGCAACCTATGGCGCGCGTTCGGAGCTCGCGCGCGAGCTGACGCAGGCCTGGCACGCGCGCTTTGCCTCACGCTGGGCGGTCGTTGCCGGTACGATGGAGACCATTCAGCCGATGGTGTTCTACAGCCCCGATCACCCCAGCCCGTTCACGCCGAACGAAGCCTGGGCGTCGGGATTGACCTCGCTCGACGATGTCAAGACCTACGGCTTCATCGGCGTGTTCGATCCGACCGACGAACGCCTGCCCGCGTTCGAGAAATGGGTGTCGGCGATCGCGCCGAATGCCGAGCGCATGGTGATGACGACGCGCCGCTTCACCCACGGCAAGGCCGGCCCGGCGATGAGTTGGAACGTCTACATCGTGCCGCCGGGAAAGTGATCGGGATATCGTAGGGTGGCAACGCGAAGCGTGCCCATCAATTTCAGCACACGATGAGAGAGATGGTGGCCACGGCGCATTGCGCCTTGGCCCACCCGGCGTCGAGCGCTTGGCTCAAATCCCTTCCTCGTTGAACTTGCTCTCGACGAGTTCGGTGATCGCCGCGAGCGCCGCTTCGGCTTCCTCGCCGGCCGCGGCGACCGTGATGGTCGTGCCAGGACCCGCGGCAAGCATCATCAGGCCCATGATCGAAGTGCCGCCGACGGTCTCACCGCCGCGCGTCACCCACACTTGCGCGTTGAAGCGCTCGACGGCCTGGACGAATTTCGCCGAGGCGCGGGCGTGCAGGCCGCGCTTGTTGATGATCAGGAGCTCCTTGGAGATCGCGCCTGCGGGCACGCCCGCTGCGGCTTGCGGCGCGTCGTCGCTCATTTGCCGGCGAGCACGCGGCTGGCGATGGTGACGTATTTGCGGCCCGCTTCCTGGGCCATCGCGATCGCGTCGGGCAGCGGACGTTCCTCGCGCACCTTGGCGAGCTTCACCAGCATGGGTAAGTTGATGCCCGCGAGCACTTCGACCTTCGGCCGGCTCATGCAGGATATTGCGAGGTTCGACGGCGTGCCGCCGAACATGTCGGTGAGGATCGCAACGCCGTCGCCGGAATCGACGCGGTTAACCGCCTCGATAATGTCGCTTCGGCAGAGATCGGAATCATCTTCGGCACCGATCGTGATCGCTTCGATTTGCTTTTGTGGGCCCATGACATGCTCAAGCGCTGCCTTGAATTCGTCGGCAAGGCGCCCGTGGGTCACAAGTACTAGACCAATCATCGGAAAACTCCTCGCGGGCGCTTTTGGTGCACCGCACGAACGCGCCACTTTGACCATCCAGAGCCCCCGCGCAAGAGGGGATGTTGCGTATCTCCCTGAACCTAGACGGATGGATGAGGGAAGCTGCGCCGGTCTACTCGGTCGCGATAGTGGGGTTCATATGGTTACCATTTCCCTTCAAACAATCGCCTGAGGGGTTAACGGAAGATGAACTCTTGGTAGTGGTCAAGGCCGCGACAACCAGCGGGAGGGGCGAATAGCCGCGCTCGACCGGGATGCGCGGTATTTCGACACCAGAAATGCTGGCTTTCAGCGATTCTGTCGCAGGCAGACGCTCGGCATCCGGTGCGTCCAGATCGACCACGAGGCCGACGATCGCGTGCTCCACGAAGTCGCAGCGGCGAATTCCCAAGCCCCGGATCTCGATCAGGCCAGCCAAGACCGGAGCGGGGCGGACTTCAATTTCATGGCCGACTGTCGCCAGATGGACACGGTCATCTCCGACCAGAACGGCCCTTTCGATCAGGCCTGACCGGCCCGCCATGATCAAATCGAAGGCAAGGCGCGACTTGCCGGAGCCGGAGGGACCGCGGATCAGCACGGCAAAAGTCCCGACCTTGACGGCGGAGGCGTGCACGCTGGGGCCGCCGTCGCTCATAGCGCCGGCAGCCTCACCACGAAGCGCGCGCCGGCGACCGTCGGCGCGCCTTCGGCATCCAGCGGGCCTGCGCGGTTCTCGGCCCAGATCCGCCCGCCATGGGCATCGACGATCTGCTTGGAAATCGACAGCCCGAGGCCGGAGTTCTGGCCGAAGCCCTGGTGCGGACGATCGGTATAGAAGCGCTCGAAGATGCGCTCCAGCGCGTCCTCGCGGATGCCGGGCCCGTCGTCGTCGACCACGATCTCGATCTCTCCGCGCACGCGGCGGCAGGTGAGGCGCACCTTGCTGCCGGCTTCCGAGAAGGATTGCGCGTTGGACAGCAGGTTGGAGACCACTTGTCCGAGCCGCGAATCGTGACCGGTCACGGAGAACGTGTCGGTCGGGCCGCGGCCCTCGAAGCGGGTCTCGACCGCGACGTCGTGGCCGAGCTTGGTCTCGTTGGCGACCGACACCAGTGTCGTCAGCAGGCGGCGCACGTCGACCGGGATCGCATCCTGACGCTGCAATTCGGCATCGAGGCGGCTGGCGTCGGAGATGTCCGAGATCAGACGGTCGAGCCGCTTGACGTCGTGCTCGATCACCTCGAGCAGGCGTGCGCGGCTGGTCTCGTTGCGCGCCAGCGGCAGCGTCTCGACCGCCGAGCGCAGCGAGGTCAGCGGGTTCTTCAGTTCATGGGCGACGTCGGCGGCGAACATCTCGATCGCCTCGATACGGCTGTAGAGCGCGCTGGTCATGTCCCGCAGCGCGCCCGAGAGGTGGCCGATCTCGTCGCGGCGGCGGGTGAAATCGGGAATCTCGATGCGGGCCTTGATACGGCGGCGGACGCGCTCGGCGCTGTCGGCGAGCCGGCGCACCGGACCTGCGATCGTGCTGGCAAGCAGCAGCGACAGCATGATCATGACCGCTGCGGCAACGCCGCCGACCTTCAGGATGGCGAGGCGCTCGGCAGTGACCATCTGGTCGATGTCGTCGCCCTGGGTCGAAAGCATCAAGGCGCCGTGGATTGCGCGCGAGCGCAGCACGGGGACCGCGACCGAGACGATCACCTCGCCGCGTGCGTTGACCCGCACCATCGAGCGCTTCTGGCCGTGGAGCGCATCGCCCACCTCCGCGTAGCCATTGCCATTCTCGGGCCCGAGCTCACGGTAGAGCGGCAGGTCGCCGCGGTTCAGCCAGGTTCGCACCGCGACCATGCCGCGCTCGACGATGCCGGGCTTCTCGGCCGGTGGCGGCAGATTGTAGCGCAGCACGTTTTCGAGGTTGCGGCTGTCGACCAGCAGGCTGCCGTTCGGATCGTAGATGCGCGCGCGCGTCTTGGTCGGCGAGATCAGCGTGCGCAGCACCGGCGCCACCCGCTCCGGATTGATCGGGAAATCCAGCGGCGAATATTCGTCCGAGCCGCCATAGGTCTCGCCTGGCTTGAGATCGAGCAACCGGTCGGGGTCGATGGTGATGGCGTTGGTCTGCACGGTCGCAGAGGCCGCGATCGCGCCGGCGATGATCTCGGCCTGCACCAGCAGGCTCTGCGCCCGCGCGTCGATCAGGCCGGCGCGGAATTGCGACAGATACAGGATGCTGGCGACCAGCGCGACCAGGCCGGCGAGGTTGAGCGAGACGATGCGGCGGGTCAGGCTCGAGAAGGACAGCGCGAAGAAGAACTGACCGGCGCGCTTCAGCCAGTTCAGCGGCCGCCAGCCCTGCGGCTTGTCTTCGGCAACGTGCTCCGGAACGCCGTCGGATGCGATATCCTCGGCGCTCTGGTTTGGATCAGGCTGCGTTCGGTCAAGCAATGCTTACGCCCGCGTTAGGACAGCTCGTTGAGAAGGTCCCCGCATCCTAGAGCCATCCCGGTTCCGATGGAATCAGAACCAGCGATGCTCTCCTCTTTCGTGAAACTGCGCGAGTCTCAGGCTTCCTTGAAGCGGTAGCCGACGCCGTAGAGCGTTTCGATCATCTCGAACTCGTTGTCGACCACCTTGAATTTCTTGCGCAGCCGCTTGATGTGGCTGTCGATGGTGCGGTCGTCGACATAGACCTGGTCGTCATAGGCGGCGTCCATCAGCGCATTGCGGCTCTTCACCACGCCGGGCCGGGTCGCCAATGCCTGGAGGATCAGGAATTCGGTGACGGTCAGCGTCACCGGCTCGTTTTTCCAGGTGCAGGTATGCCGTTCCGGATCCATGCGCAAAAGGCCGCGATCGAGCGCCTTGGCGTCGTTCTCCTTCGGCGCGACGGTCGGGTCCTTCGGCGCCGAGCGGCGCAGCACCGCCTTGACGCGCTCGACCAAAAGGCGCTGCGAGAACGGTTTGCGGATGAAGTCGTCGGCGCCCATCTTGAGGCCGAACAGCTCGTCGATCTCCTCGTCCTTGGACGTCAGGAAGATCACCGGCAGGTCGGACTTCTGCCTGAGACGGCGCAACGTCTCCATGCCGTCCATGCGCGGCATCTTGATATCGAGGATGGCGAGATCGGGCTGGGTGGTGCGGAAACCGTCAAGTGCGGAAGCGCCGTCGGTGTAGGTCATGATGCGGTAGCCTTCGGCTTCCAGCGCGATCGAGACGGATGTGAGAATGTTGCGGTCGTCGTCGACCAAAGCGATTGTGGGCATGAGCCTCTGCTTTCTGCTTTCCGTTTTGGGTCGTGGCTTGAAACGGCGAGCAATCCAGTGATGCGCCGCATACATGGGTGCCGAAATCGGCGTTCGAACTTTGTCACCGAGCAATGCAAGCTGGGCTGAAGTGTGACCAAGTTCCACGAAACGCGGCAGATTCGCCGCATCTCGACCCATAACCTGACCCCCGTTTACCCGAGAAAAGGCCTCTCTTGCAACCACCCGACCCGAGAAAGCCGATGCAACCGACCCCGGATTTCGACCCCGCGAAACTCGCCAAATCGCTGCTGCGACGGCCGCGGCAGGGGGCGCTGGCGACCCTGATGGCCGGCAGCGGCGATCCCTATTGTTCCCTGGTCAATCTGGCGAGCCACCCCGATGGCTCACCGATCCTGCTGATCTCGCGCCTCGCCGTGCACACCAGGAACATCCTGGCGGACAGCAGGGTCTCGCTGATGCTGGACGAGCGCGCGGCCGGCGATCCCCTGGAAGGGGCCCGGATCATGCTGTCCGGCCGGGCCGAGCAGGCTGACGCCGACAAGGACTTGCTTCAGCGGCGCTATCTCAATGCCCATCCGTCGGCGGAAGGCTTTGTTTCGTTTAAGGATTTCTCCTTCTTTCGGATCCGGCCCACGGGAGCCCATCTGGTCGCCGGCTTCGGCCGGATCGTTGACCTCAAGCCTGAGCAGTTCCTCACGGACCTCACCGGCGCCGAGGATCTCCTGGCGGCGGAACAGGGCGCCGTGGAGCACATGAATGCCGACCATCGCGACGCCATGAACCTCTATGCGACGAGGCTCCTCGGCGCGCCCGAGGGTGACTGGCGCTGCACCGGCTGCGATCCGGAGGGTCTCGACATGCAAATGGATCAGACCGCGCTCCGGCTGGAGTTCCCGGAGCGGGTGACGGATGGCACGGCACTGCGCAAGATGCTGGTCCGCCTCGCCGGTGACGCGCGCAAGAAGCTGGACCAAGGCGCAACACGTTGAACGTCGCGGCTCATCGCTGCGATCCAAGACCGTAATCGGTCCGACGGCGCAGCGAGAATGGTGCTCGCAAGATGGAATCGGCCGGCGCTGATCGCAGACCTCGCGCCCGCGGCGAGCGCATTGATCACCACGCCAGCCCTTGCCCAGAAAGGAAGTCTTGCCGCGGCGGGCGCGTGGATCAACCCGCTCATGGGTGCTTGCCGAATACCGCCGAGTTGAACGCGGTGGCGAGCGATGTCGGCGACGGATGCCGACATCCACCTCGGCTGCGACGCCAGTGAAACGACGCTCGAGCGTGCAGCGCTTGCTCAAGATGGCATCATCAACTTTGCTACCCACGGCCTTTTCGCTGCGACATCAAAAGGACTCGGTGAGCCCTCGCTTGCACTCTTGATCCCGATCAGCCATCGGAGCTCGACGACGGCCTGCTCACTGCGAGCGAAGTCACCCAGCTCAAGCTCAATGCGGACCGGATTGTGCTGTCGACCTGCAACACATCGCGGGCGACAAGCCGGGCCGAGGCCCGGTCGGGATTGGCGCGCTCGTTCTTCTATGCCGGTGCCTGCGCGCTTCTTGTGTCGCATTGAGCGGTGAATTCGGAAGCGGCCACGCGTTTGACCACGTCAACAAGAACTACCGAAGATCGGTCGCGGCAAAGCCTTGCGCGTGTGATGCTGACTTATCTCGATGCCGCCTCGTCACCGCAATGCCTACCCGCGATGTGGGAGCGGTTCGCACGCATCGGCAAAGCCGAGGTAAGATGGGAAGCCAACTCGGCATTGTGCGTCGCAATAACCTGACGTAACCCGCGAACGCGCGTTTGGTTGCGCGATCATTCGGACTTTTTGATGCGCTTGCTCAGAGCTGACATGCGCGACGTTTGGCGCGGTCTTTGAATAAACCAAATCCTACGGGATCAGCTTGGCAACGCCAGCGTTCATCAGTATTAGGTCGTTCCAGCCGAGGCCAAACGGGCCTATTATTCACGGTGACCGCGATGGTGCCAAAGCTTGGTCGCGCTGAGTGTCGCGGGTTCTAGGAGGACTTTTTCGTGCAAGAGACGGGCGTGCGCAACGGTGCCTTCGGCGCCGATAAATTCGGTTTAAAGAATCTCAAGCAGGTTCACTGGAACCTCGGTGCGCCGCAACTCTATCAGTACTCGCTCTCCGCGGGTGAGGCGGTGCTGTCAGCGGACGGTGCACTCTGCGCCGATACTGGCGAGTTCACCGGCCGCAGCCCGAAGGACAAGTTTACGGTGCGTGACGCCACCACCGACAAGAAGATGTGGTGGGCCGGCAACCAGTCGATCACCGCAGAGCAGTTCGAGACGCTCTACCAGGATTTCCTCAAGCACGCCGAAGGCAAGAGGCTGTTCGCGCAGGATCTCTACGGCGGCGCCGATCCGGCCTATCGGATCAAGACGCGCGTCTTCACTGAGCTCGCCTGGCACTCGCTGTTCATCCGCACGCTTCTGATCCGCCCCGAGGCGATCGAGCTGTCGACCTTCGTGCCGGAGCTCACCATCATCGACATGCCGAGCTTCCGCGCCGATCCTAAACGTCACGGCTGCCGCTCGGAGAACGTCGTCGCAATCGATTTCGCCCGCAAGATTGTCCTGATCGGCGGGTCTTATTATGCCGGCGAGATGAAGAAGTCGGTCTTCACCACGCTGAACTACTATCTGCCCGAGCGCGGCGTGATGCCGATGCACTGCTCGGCCAATGTCGGCGCCAAGGGCGATACCGCGATCTTCTTCGGCCTGTCCGGCACCGGCAAGACGACGCTATCGGCCGATCCGAACCGCACCCTGATCGGCGACGACGAGCACGGCTGGGGCCCGAACGGTGTGTTCAATTTCGAAGGCGGCTGCTATGCCAAGTGCATCAAGCTGTCGAAGGAAGCCGAGCCCGAGATCTACGCGGCGTCGACGCGTTTCGGCGCAGTGCTCGAGAACTGCGTGCTCGACGAGGACACCCGCATCGTCGATTTCGACGACGGCTCCAAGACCGAGAACACGCGTTCTGCATACCCGCTCGATTTCATCCCGAACGCCTCGCACACCGGCCGCGCGCCGCAGCCGAAGAACGTGGTGATGCTCGCCGCCGACGCGTTCGGCGTGCTGCCGCCGATCGCCAAGCTCTCGCCGGCGCAGGCGATGTACCACTTCCTGTCCGGCTACACTGCCAAGGTTGCCGGCACCGAGCGCGGTCTCGGCAACGAGCCGCAGCCGGAATTCTCGACCTGCTTCGGCTCGCCCTTCCTGCCGCTCGATCCATCCGTCTACGGCAACATGCTGCGCGAGCTGATTGCCCAGCACAATGTCGATTGCTGGCTGGTCAACACCGGCTGGACCGGCGGCAAATATGGTGTCGGCTCGCGCATGCCGATCAAGGTGACGCGCGCGCTGCTGACCGCCGCACTCGACGGATCGCTTCGCAACGTCGAATTCCGCACCGACAAATATTTCGGCTTTGCGGTCCCGACCGCGCTGCCGGGCGTACCGGCCGAGATCCTCAACCCGGTCAACACCTGGAAGGACAAGGACGAGTTCGACAAGACCGCTCGCGCGCTGGTCGGCATGTTCCAGAAGAACTTCGCCAAGTTCGAAGCCCAGGTCGACGCCGAAGTGCGCGCAGCCGCGCCCGACCTGAAGCTCGCGGCGGAGTAGGCCTCGCGCCTTGGAATGCAAAGGGCGGCCGCGAGGCCGCCCTTTTTGCTTACGCGATATCTCTCCAGCGTCATTGCGAGCGCAGCAAAGCAATCCAGGAATCTCTCCGCGGAGACAGTCTGGATTGCTCGCTGCGCTCGCAATGACGAGTTTTGCGGAAGCAGCTACGCCTTGAAATAAGCGATCTGCGTCGTAGTCGCGAGCAGCCGTCCGTTCGGGGACCACAGTTCGCCGTTCTGGTCGCCATAGCTCTTGTGGAAGATCTTCGCATCGGCCGTCGCCAGCACGCGGGTGATGTCCTCAGCCTCAAGCTCTTCGGCATCGGTGTGGAAATAGGTCGTCAGCGATACCGTGCCGAACGGCACCAGCTCGCGCCGTGCGTGGAAGATGCGGCCGAAGAAGGCGTCCGACATCGACATCAGCGACAGCATGTCGAGCTTGCGCGGCGTGCGGTCGCTGATCCAGATTTTCGAATAGGTGCTGGCGGGCTCGGTCTGCGGCGGGCCGATCCGCATCTCGCCCTCGACGAAGCGGAATTCATACTGGTTGGCCCAGGACGCCGAGATCTTCGGAAACGGCAGCGTCTGTTCGAACGGTTTGGCATCCGGGCACTTCGCCACCCTCTGCTCCCAGGACGGTCGCCGCTCGGCGAACACCGCGGTGGCGAGCGTTGCCACGCCGCCGCCGCCTTGGCTCAGCTCGACGCTCCAATGCTGGCTGGAGCGATTGGCCTTCACCAGGCGCACGTCGAGATCGAACGGACCCTTGGCGATCGGCGCGCAGTAATTGACGGTGAGCGCGAGCGGATCGCCGGCGCGGTCCGGATGGTCGATCAGCGCGCGCAAAATCGTCGCGGCAGTGACGCCGCCGAACGGGCCGACAAAGGCCCAATAATCGTCGCTGGTATGCCCCTGCCAACTGGAGTCGCCGGCGCTGACGCGGGTGGCGTCATCGAAGGGGTGCGGGAGCTTGGCGTGCATTGTTGGTCCTCGGTGTCTCACCAACGTCATTGCGGGCGCAGCGAAGCAAATCGAGACTAGGGATTCTGGATTGCTTCGCTGCGTTCGCAATGACGGCGCTTGAGGTAGCGGCCTCGATATCGACGCCTTGGAGATGATGACGACCATATCATCATCCGCAGCGCCCGATGCAATAACCTCGCAGGTAACGCCGATTTCACGTCGCGGAAAATCAGCCTGCGACGTCGCGCAGATTTGGCAGCAGCGGCGTGGTCGGATTGACCGGCACGTTCCAGATCTCCTCGGCATATTCGCGGATGGTACGGTCCGACGAGAACCACGCCATGCGCGCGACGTTGAGGATCGAGGCGCGCGTCCAGGCCGGCGCCACCTGCCAGCGCGCATCGACCGCGCGCTGCGCCTCATAATAGGAATCGAAATCGGCGCTGACCATGTAATGGTCGAGATAGCGCAGCGCGTGCGCGATGGATTCGAAACGGCCGGGATCGCCGGGCGAGAATTCGCCGGTCGCGATCGCATTGATGGCGCGCTGGAGCTTCGGCGAGTTGCGGATAATGTCGGACGCATCCAGGCCCTGCTTGCGGCGGATCATCACGTCGCCGGCCTCCAAGCCGAAGATTGCGATGTTCTCAGCTCCGACATGGTCGCGGATCTCGATATTGGCGCCGTCGAGCGTGCCGATGGTGATAGCGCCGTTCAGCGCCAGCTTCATGTTGCCGGTGCCGGAGGCCTCCATGCCGGCGGTCGAGATCTGCTCGGACAGATCGGCCGCGGGAATGATCACTTCCGCGAGGCTGACATTGTAGTCGGGCAGGAAGGCGACCTTGAGCTTGCCGCTGATAGCGGGATCGTTGTTGACGGCCTCTGCGACGTCGTTGATCAGCTTGATGATCAGCTTGGCATAGCGGTAACTCGCCGCCGCCTTGCCGGCAAAGATCTTCACCCGCGGCACCCAATTGCCGTTGGGATCGTCCTTGATCGACTGGTACAGCGCGACCGTCTCGATGACGTTGAGGAGCTGGCGCTTGTATTCGTGGATGCGCTTGATCTGCACGTCGAACAGCGCGCCGGGATCGACCTTGATGCCGAGCCGCTCGCCGATCAGCCGCGCCAACGCCGCCTTGTTGGCGTGCTTGACGGCGCGGAATTTCTTCTGGAATTCGACGTCGCTGGCGCGAGCTTCGATCAGGCTGAGCTGGGTGGGATCGTCGAGCACGGCTTCGCCGCAGGTCTCGCGCAAGAGATCGGTCAGCTTCGGGTTCGCCAGCATCAGCCAGCGGCGGAAGGTGATGCCGTTGGTCTTGTTGGTGATGCGGCCGGGATAGAGATGGTTGAGATCGTGGAACACGGTCTCGCGCATCAGGTCGGAATGCATCGCCGAGACGCCGTTGATGCGGTGCGAGCCGACGAAGGCGAGCTGGCCCATGCGCACCCGGCGGCCGCTCTTCTCGTCGATCAGCGAGACCGAAGCGCGGAAGTCGATGTCGCCGGGGCAGCGCGCTTCCGCGAGCGCCAGATGCTGCACGTTGATGCGGTAGATGATCTCCAGATGCCGCGGCAAGAGTCGCTCGAACAGCTCGACCGGCCAGGTCTCCAGCGCCTCGGGCAGCAGTGTATGGTTGGTGTAGGAGAGCGTGGCGACGGTGATCTTCCAGGCCTCGTCCCAGCGGAAATTATGCAGGTCGACGAGGATCCGCATCAGCTCGGTGACCGCAAGGCTCGGATGAGTATCATTGAGCTGGACCGCGACCTTGCTGGCGAGGCTGCGCAGCTGGCCGTCGGAGGCGAGGTGCCGTTTCACCAGATCCTGGAGCGAGGCGGAGACGAAGAAATATTCCTGCCGCAGCCGCAGCTCGCGGCCCGCCGGGCTCTCGTCGTTCGGATAGAGGAATTTGCAGATCGCCTCCGCGCGCGCCTGCTCGGCGCTGGCGCTGACATAGTCGCCCTTGTTGAAGGCATCGAGCCTGAGCGGATCGGGCGAGCGCGCCGACCACAGGCGGAGCGCGTTAACGTGCTGGCCGCGCCAGCCGACGATCGGCGTGTCGTAGGCGATCGCCTGCACGGTCTCGCCCGGATGCCAGATGGCGCGGTCGCGGCCCTTATCGTCGACATGCTCGACGGCGCCGCCGAAATTGATGTCGTAGATCACCTCCGGCCGCTGCAATTCCCAGGGATTGCCGAAGCTCAGCCATTCGTCCGGATATTCCTGCTGCCAGCCTTGATTGATGATCTGGCGAAATAGGCCGTAATCGTAGCGGATGCCGTAGCCGATCGCAGGGATCGACAGCGTCGCCATGCTCTCCATGAAGCAAGCGGCGAGCCGGCCGAGGCCGCCATTGCCGAGCGCCGCATCCGGTTCGCATTTGCGCAGCTCGGGCAGGGAGACACCGAGGTCGCCGAGCGCGACCTCGAAGATCTTCAGGAGCCCCATATTGTTGAGCGCGTCGGTGAAGAGGCGGCCGATCAGGAATTCGAGCGAGAGATAATAAACGCGCTTGCGCCCGGCATCGTAGCTCAGCTTCTCCGCGCTCAGCCAGCGATGCACGATGCGGTCGCGCAGCGCGAGCGCTGCGGCCTGGTACCAATCGTGCCGGGTCGCCATGCCTGCGTCCTTGCCGATGGCAAGGCGCAGCTTGGCGAGGATCGCGCCCTTGATCTCAGCCAGCGCGAGCTCGTCGATAGGCTGTCCGGGAGCGGGAAAATTCGGCTGGAACGATTGATCTTGCAAGGCCTTCACTTCCTGGTCGACTGAACACTCACCCTACGCGTCTTGCTTCTGCGCCGGAACCGTCACTGGTGCGGCCGTGCACTGCGCTGGCTTAAACTTATGCAAGGAACGCGCCGGCTTGGGAACCCGGACGAGCACGGAGAAACACGGATTTGCTGCTAGAATGCAGGCCAATTCAGCCATCACTATGGAGGAGACCGTTGAGACCTCTGATGAGACTGCTGATCGAAATCGCCACTGCGACCTTGCTCGTCGTCTGCATCACCGTCTCCACCGCCGCCTCCGCCGCCGGCAGGCCGGGCCGCAGCGCCGATGGCCTCAGTTGCGCCGTCTCCCTCCCGCAAAACGCAACGTCAGCAGCACGCTGCGCCGCCATCAAGCGCCAATGCGGCGGCAAGTTTTATGCGAGCGCGTGCGGAGACAAGTTGATGTCGGCGGCGAGGTGAGGCGAGGGATCGTACCGCGGAATCAGCGTTCGTTTGGGCGAAGGCTTTCACGCGGGTTGTTTCTCGGCAAAGGCCGGGACGACCTTCTGGACTCATCAGAACGAATTAAGAACACTTTAGCAAGTCTTTGATATATCATAGTGATTCGGCGCCGTGCCGACACAATATCTAGCGTCCGTCAGACTTTGCGAGGACTACATGTCCACCATTGCCTTCGATCAATTTGCCCTCACCCGGATCGCCGATTTTGCGCGGTCGCTGTCGCTTCTGCATCGGGCGGCGCGGCGCCAGAGGATCGATGACGACCAGTTCGACCGCGAGTTCAATGCGGTGTGCCAGTCGATCTGGGGCTACACCATCGACGATATCAGCGACGAGCTGTTTTCGACCGACGACCATCTGTTCCTCGACACGCTGGACGAAGCGCATGCGCGCATCTTCGCGGCCGAGCAGGGTTATGACCTCGTCGACGATCAGGGCATGCTGACCGATTGGTGGGGCTTTTGCTGGATGATCCTGGCCGAGAAGCGCGGCCTCCTCACGCCGGAAAACCGCGCCGCTGCGCGCACGGCGATCGAGGAGAAATATCTGGCGGCGCCGAATGTGATCGGGGTGATCATCGGGAGGTGACGGCTCAGTTGCCGTCATTCCGGGGCATCGCGCAGCGATGAACCCGCAATCTCGAGATTCCGGGTTCGATGCTGACGCATCGCCCCGGAATGACAACTCATTCCACTAATCCAACCCTGCGCGCTTGGCCGGCTTTGCCGTCTTCGGCACCGTGACGTCAGGCAGCGCCTCGCGCACGATCTCGGCGGCCGGGGCATCCGCCGCGACCGTCTCGGCCCGCACCGGCGCCACCTTCATCTCGCCGAGCCGCGCGCGGACCTGTGCGGTGAGGCCGGGATAAGAGGCAACCGGGGTGAAGTCCGCAGCCTGGTCGTTGCCGACACGGATGCCGGTATAGGCGACGAGGCCGTCGGCCGTGGCAATCACGTCGCCGGCTTTCAGCGATGAATCCAGCGCGAGATCGACCGGCGCGAGGCCGACCGGCTCGCGGCCGTTGCAGGTGCAGTCGGCGCGCAGCGCCTTGCGATACGCGAACGCGTTCTCGCTGTCGGTGTAGCGCTCGCCGGTCTGCGACGCGGCCGCCTCGATCGAGGAGCCGAAATAAACCTTCGTCGCACTTGCAGGACAGAACGCCTGACACATCTGGGCAGGCGAGGCGAGCCCGCGCATCAGCGGGAAATATTTACCATCGCAGCTGCGCACGCAGAAGGCCGGGCCGGAGCCGCCGGCCGCCGCCGAACGGGTCGGCGGCACGTATTGCGGGGTTGCGGTATTCTGCTGGCCGGTGAAGGGATCGGCGTAGGAGCCCGCCTGCTGCGGCACCTCGCGCTGCGGGCGCTGTTGCTGCATGGCGCCGAAAAAGAAGTCGAACAGGCCTTCGGCCGCAACCGGGGCCGGGGCCGCGAGCAGCGGAGCGGCAAGGCTGGCGGCCACAAACATCGCGCGACGCCGCCGGCGCGCATGGGACGAGATTGTACGCAATGCGCTACTCCACCCGACGCTACTGAACCGGCCGAGACCAGCGAGGTCTTGGCACATGGTTCACCATAAAGCGGGATGGTAAATGAGCAGTTGAGCGGAGGCGGTTTCAAGTCGAGGCCGTGACCTCTTTGAGGCCGGGCACAGCTTCCGACAAATCGTTGCTTCCGGGCCACGCCCGGGCATGACGGCCGGGGCTGTTTCGCGGCCTCAAGCCTTCAAGAACTCGGATGCCTTGTACAGCGAGCGGAACGGCAGGCCGGCCGCACCGAACGTGTCGGTGGCGCCTTCCTCGCGGTCGACCATGGTCAGAACCAGCACCACATTGGCGCCGGTCTCGCGCACGGATTCCACCGCCTTCATTGCCGAGCCGCCGGTGGTGGTGACGTCCTCGACGATCACGACGCGCTTGCCGGCCAAGGTCTCGCCCTTGGGCAGGCCCTCGATCGCGAGCTTGGCGCCGTGCTCCTTCGGCTTCTTGCGCACGAAGAATGCCGCGATCGGATGGCCTTTGATCCAGGAGATCTGCGCCAGCGCCCCGGCGAGCGGCACCGCGCCCATCTCGAGCCCGCCGATGAAATCGAGCTGGTCGTCCTTCAGCGCCTCGTAGGTCAACTCGGCGAGCAGCGTCGCGCCCTCGGGGTCGAGCATGGTCGGCTTCAGGTTGAAGTAGAAATCGCTCTTGCGGCCCGACGCGAGCGTCACCTCGCCGCGGCCGAATGAACGCCGGCGGATGATTTCGAACAGGCGGGCGCGGGAGGCTGATTTCGACACGGCGGTCCCTCGGAAGCATTTTTGGAGGAGGCGGAATTTATCCGCGACCGCCGCCACATTCCAGAGGGGGCGTCCCCCGTCAACAGGGATCGGCTATCCCGGTCCGCCGGTTGTGGGGGTGCAACCTTCTGGAGTAGGTGAGGGCCGAACCTTTCAGGGGCAAGGAAGCAAGGCATGAGCATCGAACTGCACACCTGGAACACGCCGAACGGCCGCAAGATCTCGGTCGCGCTGGAGGAGATGGGGCTGCCTTACAAGGTGATCCCGGTGAACATCACCAAGGGCGAGCAGATGGCCACGGAGTTCCTGAAGCTCTCCCCCAATAACAAGATCCCCGCGATCGTCGACCCCGAGGGTCCCGACGGCAAGCCCGTCAGCATCTTCGAATCCGGCGCCATCCTGCTCTATCTCGGCGAAAAGACCGGCAAATTCCTGCCGAAATCGCTTGGCGGGCGCATCCCCGTCTATGAATGGCTGATGTGGCAGATGGGCGGTTTCGGCCCCATGCCCGGACAGGTGCACCATTTCATCGCGCTCGAAAACGAGCAGGACCGCGCCTATGGCCTCAAGCGCTTCATGGCGGAGACGCGCCGGCTCTATGGCGTGCTCGACCGCCGGCTGGAGGGTCGCGACTTCGTCGCCGGCGACCTCTCGGTTGCCGATTTTGCCATCCTGGGCTGGGCCTGGCGCCATCCTCGCCACAAGGTGGACCTCGCCGACTTCCCCAACGTCAAGCGCTGGTACGAGGCGCTGATGGCACGGCCCGCCGTGAAGCGGGGCATGGAGGCGAAGCTGGATTAATTTCGCTTACCCTCCCCTGGAGGGCCTTCCAGGAGAGGGTCAGAAAGCTCACACCTTCTTCGCCTCGACCGCCATCCGCACAGCGAGCCCGGCCAGCACCGTGCCCATCAGCCAGCGCTGCACCAGCATCCAGCTCGGCCGACTTGCGAGGAACAGCGCAATCGATCCGGCTGCGAGCGCGATCATCGCATTCACGCTGACGCTGATTGCGATCTGGATCGCCCCTAACACCACCGACTGCGCCAGCACGCTGCCGGCAGTGGGATCGATGAACTGCGGCAGCAGCGCCAGATACAGCATCGCGATCTTCGGGTTGAGCAGGTTGGTGACGAAGCCCATCGCGAACAATTTGCGCGGGCTGTCGATTGCGAGCTTCCTGACCTGGAACGGCGAGCGTCCGCCCGGCTTCACCGTCTGCCAGGCGAGCCACAGCAGATAACCGGCGCCGGCAAAGCGCAGTGCGTCATAGGCGAAGGGAATCGCGAGCAGCAGCGCCGTGATGCCGAAAGCTGCGCACAGCATGTAGAACACGAAACCCAGCGCCACGCCGCCGAGCGAAATAATGCCCGCCATCGGCCCCTGCGTGATCGAGCGCGAGATCAGGTAGATCATGTTCGGCCCGGGCGTGAGCACGAGACCGAGGCAAACGAGGGCAAAGCCGAGCAGGGCGGGGGTGTGGGGCATGGGGCGACCGGTGCGGCAGACGGCACGGTTCTAATATGCGTGGGATCGCCTCGCCATCGCACAATTGCTCGGAGGACAATTGAGTACTCGGGTCCCGGACGTGGCGCACGTGAAACCGTGCGCCACGCAACATCCGGTGAAAGTAGGATCAATGCGCCTCGTCCCAGTTCGTCGCCGCCCGCGCATCGACATGCAGTGGCACTGATAGCAGCACGGCTGGGAAGGGCGCGTCCTGCATCACGTGCTGCACCACCGGCAGCGTCGCCTCGACCTCGTCGTCCGGCACCTCGAAGATCAGTTCGTCGTGCACCTGGAGCAGCATCTGCGCCGAGAGCTTCTTCTCGGCCAGCGCGTCCTCCACCCGCGTCATGGCGCGGCGAATGATGTCGGCAGCGGTGCCCTGGAGCCGTGCGTTGATCGCGGCGCGCTCGTTGAAGGCGCGCACCGAGGCATTGGAGGCCTTGATATCCGGATAGTGGCATTTGCGGCCGAACAGCGTGGTGACGTAGCCGTGGCTGCGGCAGAAGTCGCGCGTCTCGTCCATATAGGCGCGGATGCCGGGGAAACGCTCGAAGTATTTCTTAATGTAGGCGGCCGCTTCCTCGCGGGCGATGCCGAGCTGGTTGGCGAGGCCGAATGCGGAGATGCCATAGATGATGCCGAAATTGATCGCTTTGGCGCGGCGGCGGATTTCACTCGGCATGCCCTTGATCGGCACGCCGAACATTTCCGACGCCGTCATGGCGTGAATGTCGAGCTCGTCGCGGAACGCCTGCTTCAGCACGGGAATGTCGGCGATCTCGGCCAGCAGCCGCAGCTCGATCTGCGAATAGTCGGCGGAGACCAGCTTGTGTCCGGGCGTCGCGACGAAGGCCCGGCGGATCTTGCGGCCGTCCTCGGTGCGCACCGGGATATTCTGCAAGTTCGGCTCGTTCGACGATAGCCGGCCGGTCGTGGTCGCGGCCAGCGCGTAGGTGGTGTGGACGCGGTGGGTCTGCGGATTGACGTAGGTCGGCAGCGCGTCGGTGTAGGTCGATTTCAGTTTCGAGACCTGGCGCCACTCCAGGATCTTCTTCGGGAAGTCGTGGCCCTGCTCGGCGAGCTCGTCGAGCACCTGGGCGGTTGTCGACCACGCGCCGGTCTTTGTCTTGGTGCCCCCGGGCAGTCCCATCTTGCCGAACAGGATGTCCCCGATCTGTTTGGGGCTGCCGACATTGACCGGCTCGCCCGCAATCTCCTGGATCTCGGCCTCGACCCGCGCCGCGGTCTGGGCGAATTCGCCCGACAACCGCGACAGCACCTGGCGATCGATCGAGATGCCGCGCCGCTCCATGCGCGCGAGCACGGACACCAGCGGCCGTTCCAGCGTCTCGTAGACAGTGGTCATGTGCTCGGCGACGAGGCGCGGCTTCAGCACGCGCCAGACTCGCAGGGCAATATCGGCAGCTTCCGCCGAGAGCGGCGCGGCCTTGTCGATCGTCACCTGGTCGAACGTGATCTTGCCCTTGCCGCTGCCGAGCAGCTCGCTCTCCTTCAGCATGGCATGGCCGAACCAGCGCTCGGCGAGCTGCTCGATCGCATGCGAGCCACGGCCGGCGTCGAGCACGTAGGAGATGAGCTGCGCATCGTCGATGTTGCGCAGCGTGATTCCGTGCTGCGCCAGCATCACGGCGGTGAATTTGACGTCGAAGCCGATCTTGAGGATGCCTGACGATTCCAGAACCGGCCGCAGCGCTTCGATGGCATCAGTGTGCTTGATCTGGTCGGGTGCCAGACCCGCGTCGAACAGGCCGGCACCACCGCCGGATTGCTTGTGCGCCAGCGGCACATAACAGGCCTCGTTCGGCGCCACCGCCAGCGCGATGCCGCAGAGATCGGCCTGCATCGGATCGATGGAGTTGGCTCTCGTCTCGATCGCGACGTGGCCGGCGTCATGGATGCGGGCGATAAAGGCGTTGAGCTCCTGGAGCGTCTTGATCGCCTGATACTTGCTGCGCTCGACCGGAAGCTTGCGCAGTGCCTCTTCGCGCGCGGCGGCCAGCGAGATCGGCGCACCCTTCTGGCTTGCGGCCTTGTCCTCCTTGCTCGCCGATTTATTGCGTTGGCTGGGAGCCGCTTGTGCCGGCGTGCCGGTGCTCGGCGCGGGCACGACGTCCGAGGGTGGCAACGGCGAGAACACGCTGGCGCCGCTCGTATAGCCGGGATCGGCATCGACACTGGCGGGATCGATCTGGGAATATTCGGCGACGCGCCGCGTCAGCGTCGTGAATTCCATCGCCTTCAGGAAGGCGATCAGCTTGCGTGCATCCGGCTCGTGGACGGCGAGATCGTCGAGTGGCACCTCGAGGCCCACCTTGTCGTCGAGCAGCACGAGCTGCCGCGAGATGCGCGCCTTCTCCGCATTCTCGAGCAGCGCCTCGCGCCGCTTGGGCTGCTTGATCTCGCCGGCGCGGAACAACAATTGGTCGAGGTCGCCATATTCGGTGATCAGTTGCGCCGCGGTCTTGATGCCAATGCCGGGCACGCCGGGCACGTTGTCGGTCGAATCGCCCGCGAGCGCCTGCACCTCGACCACCTTGTTCGGCGGCACACCAAACTTTTCGATCACCTCGGGGATGCCGATGCGGCGATCCTTCATGGTGTCGTACATCGTGACGCAATCGGTGACGAGCTGCATGAGGTCCTTGTCGGAGGACACGATGGTCGCGCTCGCGCCGCGCTCGCAGGCCTGCCGCACATAGGTCGCGATCAGATCGTCGGCCTCGAACCCCACCTGTTCCAGGCAAGGCAGGTCGAAGGCGCGCACGGCCTCGCGGATCAGTGAAAATTGCGGGATCAGATCATCAGGCGCCGGCGGCCGGTGCGCCTTGTAGTCGGGATAGATCGTGTTGCGGAAAGTGATTTCCGACTTGTCGAAGACGATCGCCAGATGCGTCGGCCGGTTGTCCTCGGGCATCTCGCGCAACAGCTTCCACAGCATGTTGCAGAAGCCGAGCACGGCATTGACCTGGAGGCCGTCGGACTTGCGGTTCAGCGGCGGCAGCGCGTGATAGGCGCGGAAGATGTAGGAGGAACCGTCGACCAGGAAGACATGGTCGCCCTTGCCGGCCGCCTTCGCCGCGACCGGCTTGGCAGCAGCTTTGGCAGCAGACGATTTGCTCTCGGCGGCCGCCTTAGGTGCGGCCTTGGTGTCAGCTATGGCGGTGGTCTTCGGGGATGTCTTGGGCATGGCCGCAATGTATGAGTTTTTGCGGGCTTTGACAGCCTTCGGAGGCGGATTTTTGGCTCGCTATCCCCACGGTCATCCCCCGCCTCCGCGAGGGCATGACAGCTATTCCGCCGCCTGCAACACCGCCCCGGCTTTTTTCTTCGGCGCGATCCAGAACGCATCGGGCCGCTCGAACAGGAAGTGCGCATGGAGCCGCAGCGCAATCTGCCAGATCGCGAGTGCCCCGAGCACGCCGAGAACAGTGACGATCAGCGAGACCGTGCCGATGTCGCCAATGACGCCCGTGCGCAGCAGCAGCGTCCGCGTCGCCGCCATCGGCAGGAAGAAGGCGAGATAGATCACGATCGAATGCTCGCCGCAGAAGCGGAGAAAGTTCAGCCACTGCGCGCGCGCGAGCAGCGTGCCGATCGTGATGATGGCGCAAGCGCCGGCGAAACCGAGCACGAGCGAGACGATCTTCCATTCGCTGGCCCCATGCGCGACGAGGCCGGCATTGACCAAGGCCCAGCCCGCGAGCGCCGCAAGCGCAAGGGCGGGACGGCTGCGTGCGCGATCCGACAGCGCGAACACGTAAGGCGCGAACAGATAGCCCGAATAGAAATAGACAAAGCGCGCGCAGAACTCGTCGATGACGGTCCAGCCGGTCGTGATGCGTGCCGTCTCCAGCGCCGCGGCGGCGAGCCAGATCGCGAGCGGCGGGATTTTGCGTGTCAGTTTCGTGACGACGAAGAAGATCGGCAGCAGATAGATGAACCAGAGCGTGCCGAACGGCTCGATGAAGGATTCGAGGTACAAGAGGCCAACTTCGCGCCAGTTCGTTTCCGCCGCGAAGGCCGGCGCCTTGAAGCCGAACTGGATTGTCACCCAGACGACATAGAAATAGGCGAAATGCACCACCTTGCGGTCGAGATAGGTTCGCCAGTCCCGATCGATCACCAGGGCCAGGAACAGGCCCGAAATCAGGAAGAAATCCGGCATCCGGAACGGCTTTGCGAAGGCGACGGCGACATGCATGAAGCCTGTCTGGCCAGCGGCGAGCTCAACCCCGAGCACCGAATGCATCATCACGACCATGACGATGCAGATGCCCTTGGCGTAGTCGACCCAGTCGACACGCGCGGCAGAAGGGGGCTTGGAACGGCCGCCTGCAGCGATTGTGCCTGATCGTGCCATGGTGTCCCCTTTTGAGGCGTGTTCCGCCGCTCTCCGTCTGTCAGCGGGGCAGTGTGGCGCCTTGCGGTTTCAGACTTCTTTACCGGTTCAATTCCCGTGCCGCTTTTTTGCATGCGGACTCTTCCCTCCCCTCGGGAAAATGCTAAACCGCCCCGCGTCGGGGTTTCATTAACCAATCTAAGACAGGGATTTTCATGCGCATCGCGATGATCGGCACGGGCTATGTGGGATTGGTGTCCGGGGCCTGCTTTGCGGATTTCGGTCACGACGTCACCTGCGTCGACAAGGACGAGAAGAAGATCGCGGCGCTTCATCGCGGCGAAATCCCGATTTACGAGCCAGGGCTGGACGAGCTGGTGGCGAACAATGTGAAAGCCAAGCGGCTGGATTTCACCACTGATCTGTCCAAACCGGTCGCGGAGGCCGATGCCGTGTTCATCGCGGTCGGCACGCCCTCGCGTCGTGGTGATGGGCACGCTGACCTCTCCTACGTCTACGCCGCCGCTCGTGAGATCGCGCAGTCGCTCACCGGCTTCACCGTCGTGGTGACGAAGTCGACCGTTCCGGTCGGCACCGGCGATGAGGTCGAGCGCATCATCCGCGAAGCCAATCCGTCAGCCGACGTCGTGGTCGCCTCTAACCCCGAATTCCTGCGCGAAGGCGCGGCGATCCGCGACTTCAAATTCCCCGACCGCGTCGTGGTTGGTACCTCGGACGAGCGTGGTCGCAAGCTGATGGGCGACATCTACCGCCCGCTGTCGCTGAACCAGGCGCCGCTGATGTTCACGGCGCGCCGCACCGCCGAGATGATCAAATACGCCGCCAACGCGTTCCTGGCGACCAAGATCACGTTCATCAACGAGATCGCCGATCTCTCGGAAAGGGCCGGCGCCAACGTCCAGGAGGTCGCGCGCGGCATTGGTCTGGACAACCGCATCGGCACCAAATTCCTGCATGCCGGCCCCGGCTTCGGCGGCTCGTGCTTTCCGAAGGACACCAAGGCGCTGATCAAGATCGCGCAGGACTATGACGTGTCCCTGCGCATCGTCGAATCCGTGCTCGCCGTCAACGAGAACCGCAAGCGCGCGATGGCGCGCAAAGTGAGCCAGGCGCTCGGCGGTTCGCTGCGCGGCAAGACCATCGCGGTGCTCGGCCTCACCTTCAAGCCTGATACCGACGACATGCGCGATGCACCCTCGATCCCGCTGGTCACCGGCCTGATCGACATGGGCGCGAGCGTCAAGGCGTTCGATCCCGTCGGCATGGAGCAGGCCAAGGGTGAGCTGCCCAACATCATCTATTGCGAGGATGCCTATTCCTGCGCGCAAGGCGCCGATGCGCTCGTCATCGTCACCGAATGGGTGCAGTTCCGCGCGCTCGATCTCGACCGGCTGAAGGCGACCATGGCAAAGCCCGTGGTCGTCGATCTCCGCAACATCTACCGCCCCGAGGAGATGGAAGCCGCCGGCTTCGTCTACGAGAGCATCGGCCGCCCGTCGGTTCAGGGCTGACGATCTGCCGCCAAATAATTCCGTCATGGCTGGGCTTGCCGTCTTTCGCCTAGGCTTCGCCGGCCCGATTCTGTAAGCCCGGCGAAGCATTCGCGGAGCCGGGTCCCGGCCATCCACGTCTGTTTTTTAGTCCAAGGATGTGGATGCACGGGACCAACCCGGGCACGACGAACGGACAGATACTTGCCCCGCAGCTTCGACACGCCCCTCCCGATCGATGCCGTGCTCGATGACCTCTCGCGCACGCTGGAGGCGCATAACGCGGCCGTGCTGGTGGCGCCGCCGGGTGCGGGCAAGACCACGCGGGTGCCGCTGGCGCTGCTGGATGCGCCCTGGGCCAAGGATAAGAAGATCATCGTGCTGGAGCCGCGCCGCATCGCCGCCCGCGCTAGTGCCGACCGCATGGCCAAATCGCTTGGCGAGCGCGCTGGCGAGACCGTCGGCTATCGGGTCCGCTTTGGCTCCAAGATCTCGCGCGCCACGCGCATCGAAGTCGTGACCGAAGGCATCTTCACCCGTCAGATCCTCGATGACCCCGAGCTTTCGGGCGTTGCCGCGATCCTGTTCGACGAATTCCACGAACGCTCGCTCGATGCCGACATGGGCCTGGCGCTGGCGCGCGATGCGCAAACCGGCCTGCGCGAGGATCTCCGTATCCTCGTGATGTCGGCCACGCTCGATGGCGCGCGCGTGGCAAGATTGCTCGGCGAGGCGCCCGTCGTCGAGAGCGAGGGCCGCGCCTTTCCGGTCGAGACCCGCTATCTCGGCCGCAAAGCGGACGCACCGCTAGAGCGGCAGATGGCCGACGCGATCGCGGCGGCACTGCGCGCCGATAGCGGCTCGGTGCTGGCGTTCCTCCCCGGCGCCGCCGAAATCCGCCGCACTCAAAACTTTCTCGCCGAACGTGTGCAGGACGCTTCGATCGAGATCGTGCCGCTGTTCGGTGCGCTCGATGCCGCCGTGCAGGACCGCGCCATCGCGCCGGCGCCCAAGGGCATACGCAAGGTGGTGCTGGCGACATCGATCGCCGAGACCTCGCTCACCATCGAGGGCGTGCGTATCGTCGTCGATTCCGGTCTCGCCCGCGTGCCGCGCTACGAGCCCGACATTGGGCTGACCCGGCTCGAGACCGTGCGCGCCTCGCGCGCGGCGGTGGACCAGCGCCGTGGCCGCGCCGGCCGCACCGAGCCCGGCGTTTGCTACCGCCTGTGGGACGAGCCGCAGACGGCTTCGCTCGCGCCTTATACCCAGCCGGAAATCCTCAGCGCCGATCTGTCGTCGCTGGTGCTCGATCTCGCGCAATGGGGCGTTGCCGATCCTGCAGCGCTGTCGTTCCTCGATCCGCCGCCGCAGCCGGCCTGGAAAGAAGCCAAGAGCCTGCTCTTGGAGCTCAACGCGCTCGATGGCGACGGCCGCATCACCGCGGAGGGCAGGAGCCTGCGTGCGCTGGCGCTGCCGCCGCGGCTGGCGCGCATGATCGTGGATTCGCATCGCGCCGGCAGCGGCGAGGCGGCTGCTGAGATCGCGGCCATTATCACCGAGCGTGGGCTCGGCGGCGACAGCGTCGATCTCGAGCACCGGCGCGACCAGTTCCGCCGCGACCGCTCGCCGCGTGCCGCGAGCGCGCGCGAGCTGGCGCGGCGCTGGGCCTCGCAGGTGGCGGCATCGGAGACAGCGGGGCAGCAGGAGGAACTTTCGACCGGCCTGATGCTCGCCTATGCCTTTCCGGATCGTGTCGCGCGCAACCGCGGCAATGGCAGTTTCGTGCTGGCCAACGGCCGCGGCGCTTCCGTCGAGCAGACCTCTTCGCTGGCCCGCGCGCCTTACATCGCAATCGGCGAAATGACGGGAACGGCCGCGAGCGGACGCATTCTGCTCGCCGCGCAGATCACGCAGGACGAGATCGAGCGGCATTTCGCTTCGCATATCGAGAGCACCGACGAGATATTCTTCGATCGCGGCGCGATGGCGTTGCGGGCGCGGCGCAAGCGCGCGCTGCACGCGATCACGCTCTCCGAGGCGACGCTTGCCGTGTCGCCCTCGGAGGAAACGGCGCGCATCTTCGCCGATGGCCTGATCGCCGCCGGCCTCGACCGGCTGCCCTGGTCAAAAGCCGCCAAGCAGTGGCGTGATCGGGTGATGTTCCTGCGCAAGGCCGAGGGCGAGAGCTGGCCTGACCTGTCCGACAACGGATTGGTCGCACGGCGCGACGACTGGCTGGTGCCGGCGCTCTATGACAAGACCGCGCTCAAGGATGTTTCCGCCGGCGATCTCTCCGATGCACTGATGGCGCTGCTGCCGTGGGACATGCGCACGCGGCTCGACCGCGAGGCGCCGACGCATTTCGAGGCGCCGACCGGGAGCATGCTGGCGATCGACTACGAGGCCGAGCAGGGGCCGACGATCGCGGTGCGGCTGCAGGAATTGTTCGGCCTCAACACCCATCCCTCGATCGCCGCCGGCAAGGTGCCGTTGGTGCTGGAATTGCTGTCACCCGCGCAGCGCCCGGTGCAGGTGACGCGCGACCTTCCCGGCTTCTGGCGCGGCAGCTACAATGCGGTACGCTCCGACCTGCGCGGCCGCTACCCGCGCCATCCCTGGCCGGATGATCCGGCCAGCGCGCTGCCGACAAGGCGGGCGAAGCCGCGTGGGACGTGAGATGTCTTCTCGCTCTCCCGCAGGCGGGGAGAGGTCAGGCGGCCGCATTAACCGTCCGCTCATCCTTTTCGTCAAAATGGCATCGGTCCAGCCGTGGCTTCGCTCGTGGACGGGCGTGCCGCGTGGTGAAATCGAGCTTTCCGGCTCGGAAGTGGTGTGATGCGTAACATAGTGATCTTCGCGGCCGTCATGATCGGCCTCGGCACCTTCATGGCGCAGATGGCGGACAAGATGAGCTCCGCCTCCGCCACCTCGGTGCCGCGCACGACGGTGGCAGTCGCTTCCTCCGCGCCGGCCGGCGGCCGCAGCCTCGCCATCTCTCGCGACGGCCGCGGTCATTTCCAGGCAGAGGGCCGGATCGAAGGCCAGCGTATCGGCTTCATGGTTGACACCGGCGCGTCCGTCGTTGCGCTGAACGAGACCTCGGCGGCCCGCTTCGGTCTGCGTCCCTCGCGCAGCGAATACAACGCGACCGTCTCCACTGCCAACGGCACCATCAGGGCCGCGCGCACCCGCATCGCCATGCTCGAGGTCGGCGGCCTCATCGTGCGTGACGTCGATGCCATGGTGCTGCCGGACGCAGCGCTGTCGGAGAACCTGCTCGGCCTTTCCTTCTTGTCCCGCCTCAAGCGCTTCGAATACGCCAACGGCCAGATGGTGCTCGAGCAGTAAGTTCGCTTTAGCGGCCGAAGAGGCTCTCCCACCGGAGCAGGCGGGGTGCTATATTCGATTCATGAACGGCCCCGATGCGATAGCGATTCTGCGACAGTTCGAGCCTGCCCTGCGCGAGCGGGGCGTTTTGCATGTCGCGTTGTTCGGCTCGGTGGCGAGGGGTGAAAATCATCCCGGCAGCGATGTCGATATCATGGTCGAGATCGATCCGAATGCGGGGATCACGGTCTTCGATTACGTCGAGCTCAAGGAATATATTGCCAAGCTTTTTGATGAACCCGTTGACGTCGTCAACCGTGACGGCCTGAAATCATACGTCGCTCCCGCCGCAACGGCCGACGCTATCTATGCCTTCTGATCGCATCCCTGCGACTCTGCGAGACATCTTGCATCACATCGATTTGGCGGCTGAATTCGCCAGACGTCTTGATCGCGAGGAATTCGCGGCGGATCTGCGGACCGTCTACGCAGTTACGCGGTGTCTGGAGATTATTTCAGAAGCATCCCGCCGTCTGCCCGAGGAGTTGAAGGCGAGGCACCCGGCGATCGCGTGGAAACAGATGGCAGCCGCCGGCAATGTCTATCGCGACAACTATGAGGACGTTGCCGCCCATTTCGTGTGGGAGACTGTTCAACGGGCTCTGCCGCCCCTCAGGGAGGTCCTTGAAGAGGAGGTTGCACGACTACAGCGTTAGCCCATTCTGGTCAGACATCTATATCGCGCGCGCTTCGTTACCAAACTGCCGCAATTATCGGCCATAAGCCTTCATTCCCGCCTTCCGCTGCGGCCCAGCATTCGTTAAGGCTGCAGCAAATCCTGCCTCCCTTTTCACGAGACCGTCTCAATGTTCCCGAAGCCGAAGTCCGTATTGTTGCCCAACACCTATGCCTTCGAATCCGAGCCGATGGTGAAGCCGACGGGCTTTCGCGAGTACGACGCGCGCTGGTTGTTCCAGAAGGAAATCAACCTGATGGGTGTGCAGGCGCTCGGCATGGGCCTGGGCGCGTTGTTCGCCGAGCTCGGCGTCAGGCAGGAGATCGTCACCGGCCATGATTTTCGCGGCTATTCGGCCTCGATCAAATACGCGCTGATCTCCGGCCTGATGGCGGCCGGCTGCAAGGTGCACGACATCGGCCTTGCGGTGACGCCGATGGCCTATTTCGCGCAATTCGATCTCGACGTGCCCTGCGTCGCCATGGTGACAGCCTCGCACAACGACAATGGCTGGACCGGCGTGAAGATGGGCGCCAACCGCCCGCTGACCTTCGGTCCCGACGAGATGACGCGGCTGAAGCAGATCGTGCTGGGCGCCGAGTTCAAGAACAAGGCCGGCGGCTCCTATCAGTTCCACGAGAACTATCCGGCGCGCTACATCGCCGATCTCACCTCTCGTCCGAAGCTGAAGCGCAAGCTCAAGGTCGTTGCGGCCTGCGGCAACGGCACAGCCGGCGCATTCGCGCCTCAGGTGCTGGAGGCGATCGGCTGCGAGGTGATCCCGCTCGATACCGAGCTCGACCACACCTTCCCGAAATACAATCCAAATCCCGAGGACATGGAGATGCTGCACGCGATCCGGGACGCGGTGCTGCATCACAAAGCCGATGTCGGTCTCGGCTTCGACGGTGACGGCGACCGCTGCGGTGTCGTCGACAACAGCGGCGAGGAGATCTTTGCCGACAAGGTCGGCGTGATGCTGGCGCGCGACATGTCGGCGATCCACAAGGACGCGCAGTTCGTCGTCGACGTGAAGTCGACCGGCCTGTTCGTCACTGATCCCGTGCTCCAGAAGCAGGGCGCGAAGGTCGCCTATTGGAAGACAGGTCATTCCTACATGAAGCGCCGCACCAACGAGATGGGCGCGCTGGCGGGCTTCGAGAAGTCGGGACACTTCTTCTTCAACAAGCCGTTCGGCCGCGGTTATGACGACGGCCTGGTCTCGGCGATCGCGATCTGCGACATGCTCGACCGCGCTCCGGGCAAGTCGATGGCCGACCTGAAGAACGCGCTGCCAAAGACCTGGTCGTCGCCGACCATGTCGCCGCACTGCGCCGATGAGGTCAAATACGGCGTCATCGACGCCGTTGTGAAGCATTTCGAGGAGTTGCAGGCGAAGGGCGCCAAGATCGGCGGCCAGGCGATCCGTGATCTCGTCACCGTCAACGGCGTGCGCGTCACGGTCGAAGACGGCAGCTGGGGCCTGGTGCGCGCTTCCTCCAACAAGCCCGAACTCGTCGTCGTGGTCGAGAGCCCGGTCTCGGAGCAGCGCATGCACGACATGTTCGAGATGGTGAACAGCGTGCTGCGCACGCATCCCGAGGTCGGCGAGTACAACCAGAAGATCTGAAGCGCGCCGAACCGCGGCGGCCTGAGTCGAGGCGAGTGCAGCCGACTATGCCATGCGCGGGCGGCTCACGCCGCCTGCAGCGCACCGAGAAAGCCGTTCACCTCGGATTTCAACTGATCGGATTGCGACGACAAGCCGTTGGCTGCCTCTAGCAGCCGGTCAGTGGCCTTGCTCGCGTCTTCCGATGCCCGGCTGACACTGAGGATGTTCTTGTTAACGTCTCTGGTCCGGTCGGCAGCCTGTTGCAAATTGTTGGCAATCTCACGCGTCGCTCCGCCCTGCTGCTCGACCGCAGCGGCAATCTCACCGGAGATGCGGTCGATTTCGGCGATAGTGCCGCCGATCGCCTCGATCGCGCCGACCGCCTCACCGGTGGCCGCCTGGATGTCCTGGATCTGGGCGGAGATCTCTTCAGTTGCCTTGGCGGTCTGATTGGCCAGTGCCTTGACCTCGCTTGCGACGACCGCAAAGCCCCGACCATGCTCACCGGCTCGCGCCGCTTCGATGGTCGCGTTCAGGGCCAGCAGGTTGGTTTGGCTGGCAATACTCTGGATCAGCGTCACGACCTCCCCGATCTTTTGCGTGCCGGTTGCGAGCATTTCGACAACCGTATTGGTCCGACGCGCTTCCTCAGCGGCTTTCGCCGCGATTTGGGCCGATCGCGTCACCTGCTCGGAGATGCTGTTGATCGAAGCCGTGAACTCTTCGGTTGCCGCCGCAACGGTCTCTACATTGGCCGTCGCGTAGGTCGAAGCCGTGGCAGCAGCCGTGCTCTGCCGCATCGCTTCGACGTTACTGCCCCGCATCGACGCGGATAGGTCCTGCATCTCGCCCGCAGCGCGCGCCACCGCTTCGACGACACCGCTGATCCTGTGCTCGAAACCGGCTGCAAGGTTGCGACGGGCGTCGTCCCGCTTTTGTTTGGCGCGTGCTGCCTCCAGTCGGTCTGCGTTGGCGCGGGCTTCAGCGGCGCTCGCAGCCTGGGCCTCGGCGGTTTTCTGAGCCGCCATTGCGAAGATCCCGGTGACCGTATGCGCGAGCCAGATCAGGACGCCGGCCTCGATCAGAACGATGACGGCGTGGAGCACCACGCGGCCGAGATCCGCGCCGCCGGGGTAGATGGCCGCCGGCAGAACGAAATTCAGCGTCAGGTGATGCAAAGCGACTGCAACCGTGCCGGCGACGATCGGACGATAGTCGCAATACGCGACGAGACAGGCTAGCGCCGCGAAGAAGTACATGTGCATGTCGACCTGCCACGGGTGACCGGCGAACTGGAACACCAGCATCGAAACGCCGCCCATCAGCGCAACGGCAACGATCATTTGGGTCGAAGGTCCGTTTCCTCCAGCCGACCACGCGATGCTTGCGGCCGAGGCCATCGCGGCCATGAAAATGGCCGGTAGCAACCACCCGGTGCCCAAGATCACGCCGACCACGACCGCGAGCGGGACATGCAGCCAGAGCGCCACGAGCAGGATCTTGCTCGTGCCCGCGCGCAGGACCGCCAGTTCATCACCTTCGAAGGTCATTCCCCAGTCCCCAATGGCTTGTTCGTGAAACAGGCATCGATCGCTTGCGGGTCGAGGGTCAGCCAGGCCCCCGCCTCGTGCAGCTTCTTCAATCCATCGTGGCTGTCGGGACGCAGCACCAGAACGGCCGGCGCGGCCGTCATCCGCACAAACGCGGCGTTCGCCGATGCGGCGGCCAGCAACGCCTGCTGGGCGTCCCACCAGGGCGGGAATGCCACTGCCACCACCTCAGCGTTCGGTCGCGCCTGCAGCGAAAGTGCTGCGACCGCGACCCAGCTCACCAGCAGCAACGCTGCTGCCGGCAGCCAGCTTGTTCTGAGGACGTTCCCCGACTCCATCTCCGAGGATCATAGCTTCACGAAGCTAACCGAGCGTAAATCTCTGGTAGAAGAAAGCCGAGCCCTCGCGAGCCTGCCGCTCTATGCCGCGACCACCGCCGGGATCGGCAGCGCAGTGACCGACTTGATCTTCTCCATCGCGAAGCGCGAGGTGACGTTCTTCAGCGGCACGGCGCTGATCAGCTTCTTGTAGAAGACGTCATAGGCCTGCATGTCCGCCACCACCACGCGCAGCATGTAATCGACGTCGCCGGCCATGCGATAGAACTCCATCACCTCGGGCATGGCGCTGACGGCTTCGGCGAACCGCTTCAGCCAGGCGTCCGAGTGATCGGCGCTCTCCACCGAAACGAACACGGAGATGCCGAGCCCGATCTTGTTCTGGTCGACGAGGGCCACGCGCTTGATGATCACGCCGTCGGCCTCAAGCCGCTGGATGCGCTTCCAGCAGGGGGTCGAGGACAGGCCGACGCGGTCGCCGATCTCGGCGACGGAGAGGGAGGCATCTTCCTGGAGCACCATCAGGATCTTGCGGTCGATGGCATCGAGGCGGCGGCTGGTCTCGGGGATCTGGACAGCAAGGTCGGTCATTTGAAGAACTTTGTTCCATTTCAGGGGCGAATTTCCCTGATACAGAGAAAATCATTCTATAGCAAGTCTATAGTGCTGGCGCCTGACCGGGCATCGTCGCCTGCTGCCCTCTCAAAAACTCTTCAACTTCAACGCGTTGTGGGGCGGCTAGGCCACCGCCATGGCGGGTGCATTTCAGCGCCGCGGCGGCCGCGGCGAATCGCAGCGCCTCCCGCGTCCCCTCACCCTCGGCAAGGCACAGCGTGAATGCGCCATGGAAGACGTCGCCGGCGCCGAGCGTATCCACTGCCTGAACAGGGAAGGCTGGCGTCTCCTTCAACTCGCCTGTCTCGTTCAGCCAGATCGTGCCGAGGGGACCGCGTGTGGTGGCGAGGAAGGCCGGCGTCAGCTTGGCGAGGCGCTTCAATGCCTCGCCGTCGTCGGCGATGCTGGCGGTCTCCTGCACCTGTTCGCTGGCGAACAGCAGATGCGAGGCGGCCGTGAGCAGGCCGTCCTGCAACGACATCGCGCGGTCCACGCCGACGATGAGGGGAATGCCGCGCCGCCGTGTCTCGGTGCAGAGGGAAGTCGCGAACGAGGCGCAGCGGCTTTCGACGAGGACCGCGCGGCAATCGGCCAGCAATTCGTCCAGGTCCGGCAGTTCCACGCTCCACAAAGCCGGATCACGATAGATGGTGATGGTCCGCTCGCCGGAAGGCTCGATCATGATCGCCGAGACCGGCGTGGACAGGCCCGGCATGCGAACGATATGGCTGGCGTCGATGCCCTCCAGCGCCATCCGTTCGAGGATGAAGCTGCTCGACGTCTCCCGCGCATCGCCCATCGGCCCAGCGAACGCGACACGACCACCGAGTCGCGCAATGGCAATCGCGGCATTGAGCGCGTTGCCGCCGCAGATCTCCGCAAGCTGGCTCGCGTGGGCCTTGCTGCCGCGCGCTGGCACGTGTTCGACGCGGAAGGTGAGGTCGCGCACGGGAATGCCGATGCAGAGGATGCCCGGCGCGTGTCCCGTTCCGGTCATGGGCGCTCTCAGCTCAGGAGCGGCTCTTGTCGTGCACCCAGCGGCCGAGCAGGTGATGGGCGATCGCGAAGGGATGAGGGCCGGCGAGCCCGTCGGGGTGCGTCCGCGTCAGCATCAGAGCGGCCTCCTCGCGCGTGAACCAGCGCGCGTCTTCCAGCTCCATGCGATCGACGACGATGTCCTCGTTCAGCGCCCGCGCGCTGCAGCCGATCATCAGCGACGACGGATATGGCCAGGGCTGCGTCATGTAATAGTGCACGTCGGTGCAGCGGATCCCGGACTCTTCCAGGATCTCGCGGCGCACCGCGTCCTCGATGGTCTCGGCCGCCTCCACGAAGCCGGCAAGGCAGGAATACATGCCGGGTGGAAACTGCTTCTGGCGGCCGAGCAGGCATTTGTCGCCGGAGGCGACCAGCATGATCACGACGGGATCGGTGCGCGGAAAGTGCTCGGCCTTGCAGGCAGGACAGTCGCGCTTCCAGCCGCCTTCCTTCATGCTGGTGCGCGCGCCGCAATTGGCGCAATAGCCGTGGCGCTGGTGCCAGCTCACCATCGACTTCGCCATCGCGATCGCCGACAGCTCCTGTGGCGGAAGCGCGCCCTGCATCGCCATGCCGCGCAGCTCGGTCACGGTGTAGTCGTCGCGGCCGACGAGCTTCTCGGCCGCCGCCTGCGACATCCCCATGCCGAACATTGCTGCGCCGTCGCGCAGCCCCAGAAAGACCGTGCCGGGATTGGCGCCGCATTTCACTGCCTCGTCAATTCCCAGCAGCGCCCGCACCTTCTCGCCCTCGCGCTTCACCAGGAGCGAGTCGCGATAGACCACATAGGCGCGCGATGACGGCTTCTGCTCCAGCGCGAACAGCTTTTCGTCGTCACGGCGCAGATGCGCGGCACGATCGAGGACGTTGGTGACGAAGGCCGGCTGTCCCAGCGGGAACGCGTCGAATGCTGACATTTTTTTCTTTCAACCCAACCAAATCTTGCGGCGGAGCGCGCTGATGAAATTCTGCACTTCAGTGGCGTCGTGCGCCAGCGGCGGCATCACGCCCCACACCGGCCGCGGCCAAGCCGCATCACTGGTGCGGCGCGCGATGATATGAACATGAAGCTGCGGCACGAGATTGCCGAGCGCGGCGACATTGAGCTTGTCGCATTTGGTGATCTCCTTCAGCGCGCGCGAGACGCGGGAGATCTCGGTCATCAGCTGCGCCTGCTGCACCTCGTCGAGATCGATGATCTCGATCGCATCGGGCCGCCGCGGCACCAGCAGCAGCCAGGGATAATGCGCGTCCTTGATGACCAGCACCTTCGACAGCGGCAGATCGCCGATGTCGATCGTGTCCTCTTTCAGGCGGGAGTGCAGCGACCAGGCGGGTTCGGGCATGGAGGTTCCGGATGGGCCCGACGGGTTCGGGCTTGTTGGAGCCGACCATACGATACGGAGTCAGCGAGGGGAAGGTTGAGGCTCCGCCGCCACTGCATACGCGATCGTCGCCCTGGACAAGCGCGCCGATCCGGGACCATTGCCGAGGGACTCGTTTGACGAAGACTCGTAGTGACCAGCCTCGTGCCTCTCTGGTATCGCCGAATTCCATCCGGATCGCCTTGCGATAGGCGCGAAGACGCCTAACCCATTCGCGGCTTGTCAGTCATCTAACGGTTTCCTTATCGATGATGTGTGAGCGCAAGGCGGCGCGCCGCGACATGATGTGGGTCCCGAGGGCTCAGCCGTGCCAATGGGAGTTGCGGATGACGCTGCAGAAATTGCCGCGATGGAAATGCGGCTCCTTGTCGGCGATGACGTCGGCCTTGACGTTGCCGAACGTCGTCTGGGGCCGATGCTTGATGCCGTCGTAGAACGCCTGGATGATGTCTTCCTTGAAGTGCGCCGTTCGCGGAAATGCCTTCACCACGGCCTCGCGTTCCTCATCGGGATATTCGTCGTAGGTGAGCCCGAGAACGTCCATTTCGACGCCAGCGGTCACCAGCGCGACGACGGGATGCATGTGCTGGGGAATGCCCGGCGTGGTGTGCAGCGCGATCGCGCTCCAGACCGTGTAGGCATCCGCTTCCGGGATGCCGTGGCTGCGCAGGAAATCGCGCGCCGCGTGGGCGCCATCGACTTCGAACCGCTCGTGCTTGCTGCCATGGCCGGGCATCAGGCCGATATCGTGAAACATGGCGCCGGCGTAAAGCAGCTCGCGGTCGAACTTCAGTCCGCGGCGGATGCCTGCCAGCGCCCCGAAATGGTAGACGCGGCTGGAATGATTGAAGAGCAGGTCCGTCTCGGTGTCGCGGATATATTCGGTAATGGCACGCGCGAGCATGCTGTCGGGAATCTGGGCGGCTTCGTTGATTTTCGACATGACGTTCTCCTGAAAATCTCTGGTGGCTGGCAAGCTAAGTCTGGGCTATTCTGTCTGCAATTGACGCGATACGTCTAAAACGGACAAATCTGCACCGAGGCGGACATGAATGGGAAGCCAAAATCGAGGACTGTTGTGATCGTTGCGCTGCCAGGGGTGCAGCTTCTCGACGTCGCCGGGCCGCTCGACGTGTTCGCCGAGGCCAACGTGCAGGCCGGCCGTGCGGCCTATGCGCTTTTCGTGGCTGCGACCGAGCCGGGCCCGATCCTCAGCTCCTCCGGCATCCGCTTAATGCCGGACCGAATCATCGACCGCGACTTCCAGGAGCCGATCGACACCCTGCTGGTCGCCGGATGCCCGAACGCTACCGAGATCCCCGCGAATGCCAGTGTGGTCGGCTGGCTTCGCCAGCGAGCGTCCAGGACGCGGCGGTTCGGGTCGGTGTGCAGCGGCGCATTCTTCCTTGCGGCGGCCGGCCTTCTCGACGGCCGGCGGGTTACGACGCATTGGGCAGTCGCCGATACCCTCGCGAGTAAATTTCCGTCGGTCACGGTCGACAAGGACGCGATGTACGTCATCGACGGAAAACTTCGCACAGCAGCCGGCGTGACCGCAGGGCTCGATCTCGCGCTTGCACTGGTGGAGGAAGACCTTGGACGCGGGATCGCGATGAAAGTCGCTAGCCAACTCGTGATGTTCTTCAAGCGGCCCGGTGGGCAGATGCAATTCACCCGCAAGGGCGCGGCCGTTCCTGCCGGGCGTGCGGCATTGCAGGAGCTCCAACGCTGGGTCGCCGCCAATCCCGGTCTGGACCATCGGGTTGCGAATCTGGCCAAACGCATGGAACTCAGCCCGCGGCATTTCGCGCGGCTGTTCCATGCCGAGGTAGGTATCACGCCTGCGACCTGGGTCGAAGAAGCCCGCGTCGACGCCGCGAGGCGGCTGCTGGAGTTCGGTAACGAAGCGCCAAAGCAAGTGGCGATTCGTTGTGGATTTGCGGATGCCGATACCTTGCGGCGCGCTTTCGCTCGCCACGTCGGCGTGACGCCGGCCGAATATCGCAAGCAGTTTGCGCACATGGCTGAGGTTCCGGGGCAGGTGCCCTGACCACGCTCGGCATCCGATCTGGCGGTACCCGGCAGGTATGCTGGATTGGGGATGGCCCCCGACAGGGAAACTATGTCCGTGGACAGCCGACTTGCTTTCCGCTTCCTTTGGCCCCAAATAGGGACCGGGAGATTGGCGGTGGACGAGCCACTCGCCAACCGGGTCAGGTCCGGAAGGAAGCAGCCCTAACGAGGTCCGGATCGGGTCGCTCGTCAGTCTCCTACCTGTTTTTCGAGCGAATTGCGCCAGCGGCCCCCCGCTGGCGCGCTCCTTTCCGCAAAAGCCGGCCAACAGACATTTCATTGCGGATCGACCGATGACCGACGCTGGCGCCCCTCCCGATCCCGACAGCGCGAGCCAGGCCGCCGCACCCTACCGCGTGCTGGCGCGCAAATACCGCCCTTCCTCTTTCGATGATCTGATCGGCCAGGAGGCTGTCGTCCGCACCGTCTCCAACGCGTTCGAGACCGGTCGCATTCCGCAGGCGTGGATCCTCACCGGGGTCCGCGGCGTGGGCAAGACGACCACCGCGCGTATTCTCGCCCGTGCGCTCAACTACGAGATGCCGGATGCTTCGGTGAAGGGCCCGACCATCCACATGCCGACCCTCGGCGTGCACTGCCAGGCGATCATGGAAAGCCGGCACATGGACGTGCTGGAGATGGACGCCGCTTCGCACACCGGCGTCGACGACGTCCGCCAGATCAATGACAGCGTGCGCTATGCCCCCGCCAGCGCCCGCTACAAGGTCTACATCATCGACGAAGTCCACATGCTGTCGACGGCGGCGTTCAACGCCTTCCTGAAGACGCTGGAGGAGCCGCCGGAGCACGCCAAGTTCGTGTTCGCCACGACCGAAATCCGCAAGGTTCCGGTGACCGTGCTGTCGCGCTGCCAGCGTTTCGACCTGCGCCGCGTCGAGGCCGACGTGCTGATGAAGCACCTCGCCAACATCGCGGCCAAGGAAAGCGTCGAGATCGAGCCCGAGGCGCTTGGCATCATCGCCCGCGCCGCCGAAGGCTCGGTGCGCGATTCGCTGTCGCTGCTCGACCAGGCGATCGCGCATGCGGCTGGCACCGTGAAGGCCGATGCCGTCAGGCAGATGTTGGGCCTCGCCG
Source organism: Bradyrhizobium sp. 160 (assembly GCF_023073735.1). Taxonomy (NCBI): domain Bacteria; kingdom Pseudomonadati; phylum Pseudomonadota; class Alphaproteobacteria; order Hyphomicrobiales; family Nitrobacteraceae; genus Bradyrhizobium; species Bradyrhizobium sp. 160. The sequence goes on along the minus strand of NZ_JADPKD010000083.1, from coordinate 319,113 downwards.
ATCGCACCCGCGTCATCGATCTCTTCGATTCACTGGCGCGCGGCGACATCGCGGCCGCTTTCAAGGAGTTCCGCGACCAGTACGATGTCGGCGCCGATCCCATCGTCGTGCTCTCGGACCTCGCCGAGTTCGTCAATTTCGTCACCCGTGTGAAGATCGTGCCGGCGACCGCCGACAACGTCGCCTATGGCGAGACCGAGCGGGTCCGCGCGCGGGACTTCGCGTCCAAGATTTCCATGCGCGTGCTGTCGCGGATGTGGCAGATGCTGCTCAAGGGCATCACCGAGGTGCAGGCCGCGACGCGTCCCGCCGCGGCGGCGGAAATGGTGCTGGTGCGCATTGCCTATGTCGCCGACCTGCCGACGCCGGACGAGGCGATCCGGATGCTGGAGCAGAACGGCGGCGGTTCGCCGGTCGTGAGCAGCGGCAGTGTCACGCGCAGCGCGCCTTCCGCACCGGTCGCGTCTGCTGCGCCGGTTCGCATGCCGACATCCGCGCCGTCCCCGTTCGGTGCCAGCGCCCGGCCGCAAATGGCGGCGCCCGCGCCGGATCCGCAAGCTGCAGCGCCGGTGCTGCGCGTCACCAGCTTCACCCAGCTCGTCGCGCTGGCCGGGCAGAAGCGCGACATCATGACCAAGAGCGCGCTCGAAGGCGACATGCGCCTCGTCCGCTTCGAGGAGGGCCGGCTGGAAGTCGCGCTCGAGCCCAACGCCTCCAAGACCATGATCTCCGAGCTCGCGAAAAAGTTCGAGCTGTGGACCGGGCGCCGCTGGACCGTGATCGTCTCCAACGAGCAGGGCCAGCCGACGCTGCGCTCGGTGAACCAGGCCGCGAAGCAGGAGCATGCGCGCACCGCCGAGGCCGATCCGCGCGTGCAGGAGGTGCTGTCGCGTTTCCCCGGTGCGAAGGTCGTCGAGGTCCGCAGGCTTGCCCCCGAGCTGCCGGAAGCCAATATTAACGCCGACTATGGCAGTGACGATCCGCCCGACGGTTCCGACGGCGACGATGAGCTCTGAGCCATTCTTTCCAAGGACGAGCACCGATGGCTGATTTTCTCGGCATGATGAAGCAGGCGGCGCAGCTGCAATCCAAGATGCAGGAGATGCAGGACCAACTCGCCAACGTGGAAGTCGAAGGCATCTCCGGCGGCGGCCTCGTCGCGGTGCGCATGACTGCGAAGATGGACGTTAAGGCCGTCAAGATCGACCCTGCGCTGATGAAGGCGGACGAGCGCGAGGTGCTGGAAGACCTGCTCGTCACCGCCTTCGGCGATGCCCGCCGCAAGGCGGAGACTGCGATGCAGGAGAAGATGCAGGCCCTGACCGGCGGGCTCGGCCTGCCGCCGGGGTTGTTCGGCCAGTAATATGGGCGCCGTTGCAGGTCCGGAGATCGAGCGGCTGGTCCAGCTCCTCGCGCGGCTGCCGGGCCTCGGCCCGCGCTCGGCGCGGCGCGCGGCGCTGCATCTGATCAAGAAGCGCGAAGCGCTGATGGTGCCGCTTTCGTCGGCCCTCCAGGTCGCGCTCGACAAGGTCGAGGTCTGCAAGACCTGCGGAAACATCGATACGCAGAATCCCTGCACCGTCTGCACCGATCCGAAGCGCGATCCCTCCATCATCGTCGTCGTCGCCGACGTCGCCGACCTCTGGGCGCTGGAGCGGGCCAATGCCACCCAGGGGCGTTATCATGTGCTCGGCGCGACATTGTCGCCGCTCGACGGCGTCGGCCCGCAGGACCTCACCATCGACGCATTGGTGGCGCGCGCGCATGATTCGCAGGTGCACGAGATCATTCTGGCGCTTAACGCAACGGTGGACGGCCAGACCACGGCGCACTACATCACCGACCTGCTCCAGGACGCCAATGTGAAGGTGACGCGGCTCGCCCATGGAGTTCCTGTCGGCGGCGAGCTTGATTATCTCGATGAAGGTACGCTATCGGCTGCGATGCGGCAGCGTACCCTGTTCTAGCCATCCAGAATTTACGGAACGGACGACATGACGAAACCTTTCGCCATACGATCGGCTTTGGTTGCGACGATGATGATGCTGGTGAGCCCGGCCATCTCCGCGCAGCAGGGCGATGAGGCGCTGCCGCCGTCCAAGCCCGGCAAGCCGATCAACACCGGCGACGTGCTCTCCGGCGAGTTGAATGCGATGAAGGTGCGCGACCTCAAGAACGGCAAGCGCGTTGCAACCTACCAGATCACCTCCGAGCCGCGCCGCCTGCCGCCCCCGAACGGGCTGTGCAATCTCGAGACCGGCCCCGAAACCTTCCAGCTCGTCACCTCCAGCGACGCGCAGGCCGCGCAGCTGAAATCATTCGTCGGCAAGGAAATCTCGGTCAAGGTTGACGAGATCGCCTGCGCCAGCGATGCCGGCCAGATGAGCGAGGCCGTGATCACCAAGTGGAGTTTGATCAAGAAGCAGTAGGAATGGCTCGCGATTGCCCCCTTGCCGCGGCTTTCTCCGCCGTCATTGCGAGCGAAGAAGCAAATCCAGAAATTCTTCCGCGGAAACGGTCTTGATTGCTTCGTCGCAAGAGCTCCTCGCAACGATGAAGGCGAGACGTCGGTCCTATACCCTGACTGGCCCCAGCGTCTTGAAATGCCCGCGCTTCTGGAGCCAGGCCAGCAGTACCAGGCTCGGGATCGCCACCAGCACGCAGATCACGAAGAACAGCGCCCAGCCGGTCGTATCAGCCACGAAGCCGGCACCTGAGGAGAGATACGTTCGCCCCACCGCCGCGAGCGCGGTGAGCAGCGCGTATTGCGTCGCCGTGTGCAACGGGTTCTTGCACAGGGCGGAGAGATAGGCGACGAAGATCACGGTGCCGATGGCGCTGGTGAAGTTCTCAGCCGTGATGGCGAAGGCGAGCGCCCATTGGCTGGTGCCGACGAACGCCAGCCAGGAGAACGAAAGGTTGGCGAGTGCCTGCACCACGCCGCCGATCCACAGGCTGGTCGCGAGCGAATAACGCCGCGCGACAAAACCGCCGGCAAAGCCGCCGAGCAACGTCGCGGCGAGCCCGACCCCCTTCACGATCGCCGCATAATCGTTGCGGGAAAAGCCGAGGTCGATCACGAACGGCGCGGTCATCGTGCCGGAGAACGCGTCGGTGAACTTGAACAGAACGACGAAGGCGAGCGCGGCGAGCGCGTCTTTCCGCGACAGGAATTCCGAGAACGCCCCGATCGCGGCGCGCAGCACGCGCGCGAACGCGGTCTCGGCCTTTGTCGCAGCTTCCGCCCGCACCGATTGCTCGGGCTCGGTTGCGAGGAGCGCCGTGATGGTGCCAATCAGCACCATCGCCGCCATCACCACATAGCCCCACATCCAGGCCGATTGCCGGCTAATGCCGGTGCCCTCGAAGCCGGAGACGATGAACAGCGCGCCCGCGGTCGAGACCAGCATGCCGATGCGATAGGCCGCGACATAAGCGGCCATGCCGGCTGCCTGCTCGCTCTCGGGCAAGCTCTCGACACGGAAGGCATCGACCACGATGTCCTGGGTCGAGGACATGGTTGCGACCAGCAGCGCGCCGAGCGCGACGTAGAACGGCGAGCGCGCGGGATCGGTGAGCGCCAGCAGCAGGATGGCGATGATCAGCAACATCTGCGAGAACAAGAGCCAGCCACGCCGCCGCCCGAAGGCGCGGGTGAACAGCGGCACATGCATCGCATCCACCAATGGCGCCCACAAAAATTTCAGCGTGTAGGGCGTGCCGACCAGCGCAAACAGCCCGATGGTCTTGAGATCGACTCCGGCCTCGCGCATCCACACCAGCAGCGTCGAGCCCGACAGCGCCAGCGGCAGGCCGGATGAGAAGCCGAGGAACAGCACGATCAGCACCCGCGGTTGCAGGTACACGGCAAGGCTGTCACGCCAAGAGGCGGCGGCAGCGCCGGCGGAGGAGGTCGCGTCGGGTGCGGTCATGCGGAGGTGTTAGCAGATTCTGGCCGCCACAAGGGAGGTGTCGTCGCCCTCTCCGCTGTCATCGTCCGCGAAGGCGGACGATCCAGTATCCACCAGCGTCTCGATCCAATAGGACCGCCGCGGCGTACTGGATGCCCCGCCTTCGCGGGGCATGACGACCTTATGGCAGCCCGGCTATTCCGGGATACAAGTCATCCCAGTTCGGGTTGTGCTGCTCAATCAGCCGGATCTTCCAGGCCCTGTTCCACTTCTTAAGGCGCTTCTCGCGCTTTATTGCGTTCTCGGGATCATCGAACTGCTCAAAGTAGACAGCCTTGCGACGTCGTACTTTTCCGTGAAGCTCTCGACGAGTTTTTGATCTGTGCTCTGCGACCCGGCGGATGAGGTCATTTGTCACGCCGATATAGAGCGTTGCGCCAATTTTGCTGGCGAGAATGTAGACGTAGTAATGGCGTGCACTCATGCGACACCCCTACTGCTGTCATCGTCCGCGAAGGCGGACGATCCAGTAATCACCAGCGCCTCGGCTCAACCACGATTGCCGCGGCGTACAGGATGCCCCCTGCGCGGGGCATGACAGTGTGCCCCAAATCTCACTCCCCTGCCTGCAGCTTCCTCGGGAACACCTCGCCCGCGCCCGTCGCTACCAGCCGTGGGGCATCGGGGGCATCGCTCTTGCTGAAATCGAGCTCCTCGATACGTCCGGCGCGCTTTTCGATCTTGTCGGCCGAGATCAGAACCTGGCGGACGTCCTCGTTGACGTCGGAGAAATGCTTTTGCAGTTTCAGCACTCGGTCGCGCAGACGACTCAAATCGTCGCCGAGCTTGATAACCTCGGTGCGGATCTGGTCGGCTGCGTCGCGCATGCGCGCGTCCTTCATGATCTGCTGCATCACCTGGATCGCGAGCATCAAAAGCGACGGCGACACCAGCACCACGCGAGCGCGGTACGCTTTCTGGATCACGTCGTCAAAGCCGTCATGGATCTCGGCATAGACCGATTCCGACGGCACGAACATCAGCGCCATCTCCTGGGTCTCGCCCGTGACGAGGTATTTTTCGGCGATGTCGCTGACGTGCTTCATCACGTCGCCGCGTAGCCGCTGCGTGGCAATCCGCCGCTCCTCGTCGGTGCGGGCATCGTGCAGGGCCGTCACCGCCTCCAGCGGAAATTTTGCATCGATGCAGAGCGGGCGCTGGTCGGGCAGGAACACGACGCAATCCGGCCGCTTGCCGGTCGAGAGCGTGAACTGGAACTCGTAGGACCCCTTTGGAAGACCGTCCTGGACAATCGCCTCCATCCGCGCCTGGCCGAAGGCGCCGCGCGACTGCTTGTTGGCGAGCACGTCGCGCAGGGTCGTCACCTGGGTGGTGAGGTCGGTGAGGTTCTTGTGCGCGCTGTCGATGATGCCGAGCCGCTCATGCAGCGCGCGCAGGCTCTCCATGGTGTTGCGGGTGGAGTGTTCCATGGACTGGCCGACGCGATGCGTCACCGAATCCAGCCGCTCATTGACCGCCCGTGCCATCTCGGCCTGGCGGCCGGCCAGCGCCTGGGTCATGGCGTCGACCCGGCCCGAAGCCTCGCTCTGCGCCCGCAGCACCTCGCTCAGGCGCTCCTCGAGCTCGTCGGCACGGATGGCATTGGCCATCGCGAGTTCCGCGCCGCGCCGCCCGGAGCGCGCGATCACCACGGCAATCACCACCAGCAGGATGAGGACGAGGGCGCCGAAGCCGATCAGCGCGTCGATGGTGCGCACCGGCCAGTCGCCGAGCACGAAGATGATCTCGTTCATGCCGACCCTTCTAGCCGATTCGCCGGGCTCCACGAACGAATAGCGAACGTCTATGGCCAAAGTCCCGTTGATTCTTATGGTTAACGAAATCTGAAGTTTTATGGTTAGCGGAGGGTTAACGGAGTTCCGCGCCGGATTGACCGCACCCGACACGCAGCTTAAATCGCGGCCATGGCCCTAAGAGAAATCATCATCCTGCCCGACAAGCAGCTGCGTTTGGTCTCCAAGCCGATCGAGAAGGTCACGTCGGAGATCCGCAAGCTTGCCGACGACATGTTCGAGACCATGTACGACGCGCCTGGCATTGGCCTCGCCGCGATCCAGGTCGCGCAGCCGCTGCGGCTGATCACCATGGACCTCGCCAAGCGCGACGAGGACGGCGAGACCAGGCACGAGCCGCGCGTCTTCATCAATCCGGAGATTCTCTCCTCCTCGGAGGAACTTTCAGTGTACGAGGAAGGCTGCCTCTCGATCCCCGAATATTACGAGGAGGTCGAGCGCCCGGCGAAGGTGCGCGTGCGCTTCACCGATCTCGACGGCAAGCTGCACGAAGAGGATGCCGAAGGCCTCTATGCCACCTGCATCCAGCACGAGATCGATCATCTCAACGGCGTCCTGTTTGTCGACTACCTGTCGAAGCTGAAGCGCGACCGCGTCATGAAGAAGTTCGAGAAGGCCGCCAAGCGCGCGGGGTAGAGTAGGCTTTCTGTCGTTCCGGGGCGATGCGAAGCATCGAACCCGGAACCTCGAGATTCCGGGTTCGGCTCTTCGCGCCGCCCCGGAATGACTGTCACGGGATTGCGCCTTTCGCAGGTCTTCCACATGCCCCTCCGCCTGATCTTCATGGGCACGCCCGATTTCTCCGTGCCGACGCTGCTCGAGCTGGTCGCGCATGGCCACGAGATCGCCGCCGTCTACACCCGCGCGCCGAAGCCGGGCGGACGGCGCGGCCTGCAATTGCAGCCCACTCCGGTTGAAGAAGCCGCGCGAAAACTCGGCGTTCACGTGCTGACGCCGAAGACGTTGAGGACGCCGGAAGCGCTCGACGAGTTTCGCGCCTTCGATGCCGATGCCGCCGTCGTCGTCGCCTATGGCATGATCCTGCCGCAGGCGATCCTCGATGCGCCGAAGCTCGGCTGCTACAATCTGCACGCTTCGCTCTTGCCGCGCTGGCGCGGCGCCGCGCCGATCAACCGCGCCATCATGGCGGGCGATGCCGAAAGCGGCGTGATGGTGATGAAGATGGATGTCGGCTTAGATACCGGCGACGTCGCCATGGCCGAGCGCATCGCGATCACCGACAGCATGACCGCGGCCGATCTGCACGATCGCCTGTCCCGGTTAGGTGCCGATTTGATGGTGCGCGCGATGGCGGCGCTCGCACGCGGCGGGCTCCAGCTCAAAAAGCAGAGCGAGGACGGTGTCACCTATGCCGCTAAGATCGACAAGGCCGAGGGGCGGATCGATTGGACCAAACCCGCACGCGCGGTGCTGCGCCACATCCATGGCCTGTCGCCGTTTCCCGGCGCCTGGACCGAGCTTGTGGACGTCAGCGAAAATGCGCGCGTCAAGATCCTGCGATGTGAATTGGCGAACGGCTCAGGTGCGCCGGGCGAGGTGCTCGACGACCACCTCACCATCGCCTGCGGCGAGGGTGCGGTTCGCATCCTCGAGCTGCAGCGCGAAGGCAAGGCCAGGATGCGGGCCGCGGACTTTCTGCGCGGCGTGCCTGTGAGGGCGGGCGCGAAATTCAGCTGACACTGTCATACCCCGCGAAGGCGGGGTATCCAGTACGCCGAGGCTTCTCGGTTGATCTGATAGGCTGCGGAGTACTGGATTGCCCGCCTTCGCGGGCAATGACGGTGAAACTGGACACGATGCCCCGTTACAAGCTCACCATCGAATATGACGGCGCGCCGTTCTTCGGCTGGCAAGTGCAGGAGACGCTGCCCTCGGTGCAGGGCGCGCTGGAGGCCGCGGTCAAGGCGATGACCGGCGCGGGCGCGCGGGTGCATGGCGCTGGCCGCACCGATGCCGGCGTGCACGCGCTTGGCCAGGTCGCGCATGTCGACATCGGCAAGCAATTTGCGCCGGATCGTTTTCGCGACGGGCTCAACGCGCATTTGCGCCCGCATCCGATCGCGGTGCTCGAGGCCGAGATCGTCCCCGAGACCTTCGAGGCACGCTTCTCGGCCATCAAGCGCCACTACCGCTACCGCATCATCAACACCCGCGCCAATCTCGCCATCGACGTCGGTCGCGCCTGGCGCGTGCCGCGCCGGCTCGACAGTGACGCGATGCATGCAGCAGCCCAGCGTCTGCTCGGCAAGCACGACTTCACGACGTTCCGCGATACCGAGTGCCAAGCCAAGTCGCCGGAGAAGACGCTCGATCAGCTCGACGTGATACGCGACGGCCGCGAGATCACCATTGTCACCTCTGCGCGCTCGTTCCTGCACAGCCAGGTGCGCTCGATGGTGGGATCGCTGGTCTGGGTCGGCGAGGGACGCTGGACGGCCGATGATCTGTCGGCCGCACTCGCCGCCCGCAGTCGCGCCGCCTGCGGCATCGTCGCCCCGCCGCAGGGGCTGTATCTGGTGAAGGTGGATTATTAGAGCCTAATGCCGCCAGTAGCGTCATGCCCGGGACAAGCCCGGGCATGACGGCGGAGGATTTGGCGAAGACACCGCAGGCAAAGCAGCAGCACCTTACGCAAAATACCGCGCCAAAATTCCCCGATACACCCGCGTCAGCTTCTCCAGATCCGTCACCGGCACCCGCTCGTCGATCTGGTGCATGGTCTGGCCGACCAGGCCGAACTCGATCACTGGGCAGTAGCTGGAGATGAAGCGCGCGTCCGACGTGCCGCCCGAGGTCGACAGCTCCGGCTTGCGGCCCGTCACTTCTTCGATCGCGGACACTGCAAGATCGGTGAACGGGCCGGGCTTGGTCACGAACACGTTGGAGTTCGAGTGATCCCAGACGATGCGGGCGCGGATGCGGTTGCCGCAGGCTTTGGCGAGGCGCGCCTCGACCAATTCGCGCAAGGATGCTTGCGTGTGGTTGTCGTTGTAGCGGATGTTGAATTTCGCGCGGGCCTCGCCGGGGATGACGTTGCTGGCCTTGTTGCCGACGTCGACCGAGGTGAATTCGAGATTGGAGGCCTGGAACTGGGCGCTGCCATGGTCGAGCGGCTCGTCGGAGATCGCCACGATCAGCCGCGCGATATCAGGCACCGGGTTGGAGGCGCGATGCGGATAGGCGACATGGCCCTGCACGCCGTCGACATAGAGCGTGCCGGATTGCGAGCCGCGGCGGCCGACCTTGATGGTGTCACCGAGCGTCTCGACGTTGGAGGGCTCGCCCAGCACGCAATGGTCGAACTTTTCGCCGCGCTCGGCGGCCCATTCCAGCAGCTTGACCGTGCCGTTGATCGAAACGTCTTCCTCGTCGCCGGTGATCAGGAAGGAGATCGAGCCCTTGCCGTCCTTGCGCGGCTTGCCCTCATTGGCGGCGAGATGCTCCAGCACCGCCGCCACCGAGCAGGCGATGCCGCCCTTCATGTCGACCGCGCCGCGGCCGTGCAGGAAACCATCCCGGACCTCGCCCGAGAACGCGCCGACGCTCCAGGCGCTCTCGTCACCGGGCGGCACCACGTCGGTGTGGCCGGCAAAGGTGATGTGCGGGCCCTCGCTGCCGATCCGCGCATAGAGATTGTCGATGTCGGCGGTGCCGGGTTCGCTGAAGGTCACGCGGTGACAGGTGAAGCCTGCTGCGTTCAGGGCTTGTTCAAGCACCCCGAGCGCACCGGCATCGGCCGGGGTTACCGAGGGGCAGCGGATGAGATCGCGGGCAATGGAGAGAGCATCGGTCATGCGCGTCCGATCAATCCCGCAGCAGCTCGTTGATGCTCGTCTTCGACCGCGTGCGCTCGTCGACGCGCTTGACGATGACGGCGCAGGCGGTGCTCGGACCGGGCTGGCCGTTCTTCATGGGCTTGCCGGGCAGCGCGCCCGGCACCACCACGGAATATTCGGGCACTTCGCCCATGAAGATTTCGCCGGTCTCGCGGTTGACGATCTTGGTGGAGGCGCCCAGGAACACGCCCATCGCCAACACCGCGCCCTTGCGCACGATCACGCCTTCGGCGACCTCGCTCCGCGCGCCGATGAAACAGTCGTCCTCGATAATCACGGGCTCGGCCTGGAGCGGCTCGAGCACGCCGCCGATGCCGGCGCCGCCGGAGATGTGCACGCGCTTGCCGATCTGGGCGCAGGAGCCGACGGTGGCCCAGGTGTCGACCATGGTGCTCTCATCGACATAGGCGCCGAGGTTGACGAAGGACGGCATCAGCACGACGTTCTTGGCGATAAAGGCCGAGCGGCGCACGATGGAGCCGGGGACGGCACGGAAACCGGCATCGCGAAAGCGGTTCTCGCCCCAGCCTTCGAACTTCGAGGGCACCTTGTCCCACCAGGTCGCCTTGCCCGATCCGCCGGGAATGACGTCCATGTCGTTGAGGCGGAAGGAGAGCAGCACGGCCTTCTTCAGCCATTGGTTGACCTTCCACTTGCCGTCGCTGCCGCGCTCGGCAACGCGCGCCTCGCCCTTGTCCAGGATTTCCAGCGCCTGGTCCACGGCCTCGCGCACCTCGCCCTTGGTCGTGGTCGAGATGGTCTCGCGCGCGTCGAAGGCGCTGTTGATGGTGGATTCGAGGGCTGCAAGGGACATCGGGATTTCCTCAAAGGAAACGGGAATTTTGATGGATTGGGGCGCTTTTTCGGGATTTGGAAAGGTCAAGTCAAGCGCACATTCGTCGCTACCGGGCTTGCCCCGGGTATCTCCACCGTCATTCCGGGGCGATGCGAAGCATCGAACCCGGAATCTCGAGATTCTCCGGTGCGCAATTGCGCACCGTAGTTTGCCCTTCGGGCGCCCCGGAATGACGATGCATGGTTGAGCGATAAGGCCTACCCCGACAGCTTGGCCAAAAACCCCGTCAGATCATCCGTGACGTGGTCGACATGAGCGGCGTCGCGGCCCTCCAGCTCCCAGTCCTCGCGCACCACCTCTTTCGCGCCGTCGGGCACCACGAGCACCGTGGTCATGCCGAGCTGGTGCGGGACGGCGAGGTTGCGGGCGAGATCCTCGAACATAGCGGCGCGGGTCGGATCGACGGCGTGCTGACTGAGGAATTTGCGGTAGGTCTGCGGCGCCGGCTTGGGCTCGAACTCGGCGGCGATGATGTCGAACACGCCGTCGAAATGCGAGGCGAAGCCCAGCCGCGCCAGCACCGCATCGACATGGTCGACCGAGCCGTTGGTCAGGATCAACTTGCGGCCCGGCAGTCCAGCGATGGCTGCACCGAGCGCCGGGTTCGGCTCCAGCGGCGAGTGGTCGATCTTGTGGACGTAGGCGAGGTAGTCGTCGGCGGAGACGCCGTGCAGGGTCATCATGCCGCGCATGGTGGTGCCGAAGCGCAGGTAATAATCCTTCTGAATCTTGCGCGCTTCCTCTGGGGTCACGTTCAACCAGCTCGACACGAACTCACCGATCCGCGCATCGACCTGCTGCCACAGATTGACGTGATGCGGATAGAGCGTGTTGTCGAGATCGAACACCCAGGTGTCGACCTGAGCAAAGGCGCGGGGAGATTTCATCACAACACTCTCGCTCACGGCATCGCAAACCGCAGCGTCTTGCCGCCGCTCGACATATCCACCGCCCCAAACCCCGTTGCCGCAAATCCGCGCGCGCTGCAATCGGCCTGCTCGCTCGTCTCGAATTTGGTCTCGCGCGTGCAGAGCTGCTTGTCGCCGCCCCAGTTCAGCGGCCGGTCCTTCAGCTTGATGACGCGGTTGTCGGCATCGACCGCTTCGGCGAAGCTGAAGATCTGCCGGGGCTGGCCGGTCACATCAGGATGCAGGCATGTCTTTGGATCGATGCGATACCAGCCTCGGCTCGTCACCGACTTGCCGTCGTCGGTCGCGACCGCCGCCATCACCTTGTGCGGCGTGTCGTTGCACCAGGTGAGGCCAGTCGCCGACGGCGTCTGCACCGCATCGATCATGGTCTTGAAGACATTTGGCGACGACACCACGTCGGACGACAGCCCGCGGCCCTTCAAAAAGGCAGCCAGCGCGGCTTGCGTCTTCGGCCCATCGACGCCGTCGATCGCGCCGACGTCGTAGCCCGCGATCACCAGCAGCCGCTGGATGCCGGCGAGGCGCGCCTGCTCGTCGTCATATTCGGAATCCTCGGCGAGATAGGCAATGAGGTTGCCGTCCGCGCCTTGCGTCGGTGTCACCTGCGTGAACGCGGCCTGGGTCTGGCCGCTGCGGCACTGCCGCGCCGCCGCGATGACGAAATTGTCCTGCGCCACGCACAGCATGTCGCGGCCGTTCTGCGGGATCGGCGAGGCGCCATAGACACCGAGCGCGCGCGCATTGAGCAGGATGCGGTCGGCGGTTAACATGCCCTGCACCACCACGCGGCAGGTGGCGGGATCGATCCTGAACCAGCCCCGCGTCGCGGTCGCGGCCTTGTCGTCGATGCCGATCGCGGCCTCGACGACATAGGACATGCGGTTGCAGATCTTGAGGTCCGCAAAGGCCGGCGCGGAGGAGAAGAAGAACGAGGCGGCTGCGGCAGGCAGCGTCATCAGGCAGCGGGTGAGGGGCGAGCGGCGGTGCTGCGATCCAGTCATTCCGGGGCGATGCGAAGCATCGAACCCGGAATCTCGAGATTCCGGATTCGCCCTTCGGGCGCTCCGAAATGACCGAGCAATGCGAGAGTCGTGGATGGCCGGGCCTTCGCCTCGCCGAAGCGGCTTCGGCCGCGCAGGCGGGACAAGCCCGGGCATGACGCCCTCTTTCCTTGCCCGTTCCCGCATCACTTGTGGATCAGCGTTCCCGTGCCCTGGTTGGTGAAGAGCTCGAGCAGCACCGCATGCTGCATCTTGCCGTCGATGATGACGACGCCCTGCACGCCCTGTTCGAGCGCGTAGATACAGGTCTCGACCTTCGGGATCATGCCGCCGGAAATGGTGCCGTCGGCGATCAGCTTTCGCGCGTCCTTGACGGACAATTGCGGGATCAGCTTCTTGGACTTGTCGAGCACGCCAGGCACGTCGGTGAGTAGCAAGAGGCGCTTGGCCTTGAGCGCGCCGGCCACCGCACCCGCAAACGTGTCGGCGTTGATATTCAGCGTCTGGCCGTCCTGAGAGGTCGCGAGCGGCGCCAGCACCGGGATCAGCTCGTAGCCGATCAGCTGGTTGAGCAGGGTGAGATCGACCTTCTCGGGATCGCCGACGAAGCCGAGATCGATCGCCTTCTCGATGTTCGAGTCCGGATCGATGATGGTCCGCGTCGTCTTCGACGCTTTCACCATGTTGCCGTCTTTGCCCGACAGACCCACGGCCTTGCCGCCAGCTTCGTTGATGTACCCGACGATCTGCTTGTTGACGGAGCCGGCGAGCACCATCTCGACGATCTCGATGGTCGCGGCATCGGTGATGCGCAGGCCGGCGGCGAATTCCGAGACGATGCCGAGGCGCTTGAGCATGGTCGCGATCTGCGGCCCGCCGCCATGCACCACCACCGGGTTGATCGCGGTCTGCTCCAGCAGCACGATATCGCGCGCAAAGTTCTTGGCCGTCTCCTCGTCGCCCATGGCATGGCCGCCATATTTGATGACGATGGTTTCCTCGTCATACTGCTGCATGTGCGGCAGCGCTTCGGACAGGATGCGGGCCTGGTCGAGCGGGGAGATGTCGGTCATGAGGCGGATCTCGCTGGCGGGACTAACGCGGGCTGCGTTCTATCCGATTGGCGGGCGTGGCGCAAAGTGCTCTTACGCTCCCTCCAGGCGAGGGTAAGAAAGAGAGCTACGTCTTCACCGCCACCGCCGCCACGCTCACCGCCAGCCAGCCCAACATCATCACCGTTCCACCCGTCGGCGCTGCATACGGAAATAGCCCAGATCCCGCATATTGCCGTAAGGTGAGATCGCCCGCGAACAGCGCGGCGCCTGCTGCAAGGCCGAACGCGGCAACGAGGCCAATTCCGCCATGCAGAAGGCCGCGCGCGAGCAAGGCGACGGTTGCAAGTATGCCAGTTGCATGAAACAGCAGCATGGCGCTGGCAGATGCCAGCCGGCTCGCATCGCCGTCATGCGCCGAGGCGGCCGCCAGCGCAACGCCGGCGGCGCCCATCAAGCCGGCAAGCCCAATCAGCAGGCGTTGTGCCGTCATCAGGCGGTCCGCTCTTCCAAGAGCTTCGCCATGGCGGCGCGCAGCTCGGCCATGCCGATCGAACTCCGCGACGAGGTCGCGAGCACGTTCGGGAATGCAGCGGGATGCTTGGCCAGCCCGGCCTCGGTCTCGGCGATGCGCGATTGCAGCTCGGACGCCTTCACCTGGTCGGCCTTGGTCAGCACGACCTGGTAGCTGACGGCGGAGCGGTCGAGTGTCTTCAGAACTTCGAGATCGACGTCCTTGAGACCATGTCGCGCGTCGATGAGCACGTAGACGCGCGCGAGTGAGGCACGTCCCAGCAGGAATTTGTGGATCAGCTCGGTCCAGGACGCGACCTGGCTCTTGGGCGCCTTGGCATAGCCGTAGCCGGGCATGTCGACGAGGCGCAGGTCACTCTTTCCCGGGACCTCGAAAAAGATCAGCTCCTGGGTGCGGCCCGGCGTATGCGAGGTGCGCGCCAGCGCGTTGCGCCCCGTGAGCGCGTTGATCAGGCTGGACTTGCCGACGTTCGAGCGGCCGGCAAAGGCGATCTCCAGCCCCGCCATCGGCGGCAACGTGGCAATCGAGGGCGAGGCCCAGATGAACTGCCAGTCGCGCGCGAACAGCTTGCGCCCGGCCTCGATCAGCTTCGCATCTTTGTCGTCGGTCATGCTCAAGGCCCAGTGCTAGTTCCTCATGGTGAGGAGGCGCGCAAGCGCCGTCTCGAACCATGCAGGCCCGGGAGCCCGTCGCCATCCTTCGAGACGCGGCCTCGCGGCCGCTCCTCAGGATGAGGTTCGAAGTCCTCGGCCTACGTCGCTTTCCTCGCGAACGTCGCCTTGAGATTGTCGAACAGCTCCACCTTCACGCCGTTGCGGCGCATGATGTAGCTCTGCTGGACCACCGAGAGCAGGTTGTTCCAGGCCCAGTAGATCACGAGGCCCGCCGGGAAGCCGGCCAGCATGAAGGTGAAGATCAGCGGCATCCAGTTGAAGATGATCTGCTGCGTCGGATCCGGCGGCGTCGGATTCAGCTTCATCTGGAACCACATCGTGATGCCCATGATGATCGGCCAGATGCCGAGCGCGAGATAGTGGCCGAACACGGGGATCGTGGTCGGGTCGAACGGGATCAGCCCGAACAGGTTGAACAGGTTGGTGGGATCGGGCGCCGAGAGGTCCTTGATCCAGCCATAGAACGGTGCGTGCCGCATCTCGATGGTGACGAACAGCACCTTGTAGAGCGAGAAGAACACCGGGATTTGGATCACCACGGGAAGACAGCCGGCGACCGGGTTGATCTTCTCCTTGCGGTAGATCTCCATCATCTCCTGCTGCTGCTTCACCTTGTCGTCGGGATAGCGCTCCTTCAGCGCCTGAAGCTGCGGCTGGATCGACTTCATCTTCGCCATGGAGGCGTAAGACTTGTTCGCCAGCGGGAAGAACAACAGCTTCACGATCACCGTGACGAGCAGGATCGAGATGCCGAAATTGCCGAAGAAGCGATAGAAGAAGTCGAGGCCGAGAAACATCGGCTTGGTGATGAAGTAGAACCAGCCCCAGTCGATCAAGAGATCGAAATGGTTGAGGCCGAGCTCCTTGTTGTAGCCGCCGAGGCCTGCGAGCGGGAAGTTGATGCCGACCACGCCGGCTTCCTTGGCGCCCGCGAACAGCCGCGTGTTGGCTGTCGTCGTGCCGCCGATTGCGACGGTCTGCGCATCTTGCAGGTAGTCGGTCTGGTATCGGATCTGGGTACCTGGTTCGGCGACGAAACGTGCCTTGAGCGTTGCCGACGTGTCGGGAAGGAGCGCGGATGCCCAGTATTTGTCGGTAATGCCGAGCCAGGCATTGGTGACCTTGTTGAATTCGAATCCGTGTCCGCCGTTGCCGATCGCAGGGGCTTCGCTGACGGCCTTATAAGCCTTCTCCTGCAAGCCCTGGTCGCCGAGATAGCCGATGAGGCCTTCATGCAGGATGTAGTAGCCTGAGACTTGCGGCGTGCCGTGGCGCGAGATCAATGCGAACGGAAAGAGCTTGACCGGCGCGTTGCCGACATTGGTCACCTCGTCCTTGATGCTGAACAGGTAGCGGTCGTCGATCGTGATGGTGCGGCGGAAGGTGAGGCCCTGACCGTTATCAAATTTCAGCACCAGCGGCGTGGACGGCGTCAGGCTGTTGGAGCCCTCCTGCTGCCAATCGGTGGTCCGGTCAGGCACCTTCGTGTCGCTTGTCGCGGCCACCCAACCAAATTCGGCGTAATACGGCTCCGCCGTGCCCGAGGGCGAATAGAGGATGATCGGCGGCGACTTGGGGTCGACCGTTTCTCGATACTGCACGAGCGCGAGGTCGTCGATGCGCGCGCCTTTCAAGGAAATGCTGCCGGTCAAACGAGGCGTTTCGATCTTGACACGAGGGGAGGCGGCAATCGCGGCCTCGCGGCTGACGATCGGCTGGGCCGGCTGGTTCGCGACAGGGGGAGCCGAGGGAGTGCCGCCCGCCTGCGGCGCGGCACCCGGCGTCGGCGACGCCGTCGGCTGCGGTGTGCCTTTCTGGAGCTCGGCCTGCGTCTGTTGCTGGGCGCGCTGCTTCTCCATCTGCGGCACGTTGTAGAAATACTGCCAGGCGATCAGCACCAGGCCGGACAGAATGACGGCGAGGATGGTGTTGCGATTGTCTGTCATCATTCTCTCGTCATCAATCCGGTTTGCGGCTTATCGCGGGGCCCGGCTTTCGCCGGTCCCTTGGGCGTATGCCGCGCGGGCTTCGCGAATGCTATGCGCAGATCGTCGAGCATGGTCGCGAAGTCGCGCGAGAGCGCGTCCCTTCGGCCGACCAGCACATAATCATGATGGGGTTGCATCGACACCGGATCTAACCGCTTCACCAGTTCGCGAAGCCGGCGCCGGATACGATTGCGCTCGGGGGCGTTGCCGTTCTTTTTGGTAACGGTAAAGCCGATCCGGATCGGGCCGCCGTCGTCCCGGCGACGGCTTTGCAGGACGAACGCGGGACTATTCACCCGCGCGCCATTGGCAACGGCGAGGAAATCCGCCCGCTGCCTCAGCCGATCCATGATGAATCCCGGAAAAAGGGGGTCCGGCTCAGGCGCTCAGACGCTTGCGGCCGCGGGAGCGGCGGGCGGCGAGAACCTTGCGGCCGCCGGCGGTGGCGAGACGGGCACGGAAGCCGTGACGGCGCTTGCGCACCAGTTTGCTGGGTTGATAAGTCCGCTTCACGGGTTTTTCTCCGCTGACCGGGCAATTTGCCTGTAGAATTGATGGTAAAGTCCGGAAGATGCGGCCCAAAACGGGCCCTTTTCCGGCCCCAAGAGAGCCGCTCCCGGTGTCGCACCGGGTCATCGCGGACAATTCGCGCGGCTTATAAGCGAGCGCCTTGTTTTCGTCAACGCCGCACAAGCGCGCGTTTCCAGTGAATATCGCTGTTTGTGCGGGGTTTTTAACCCTTGAGGTAGCGACTCGCTTTATCAGCGCTTACATCTCACCTCGGCAGATTAGCGATCCGTAATTTGACCGGGCCCGGGGCCGGTCGCATCTTGCATCAGCCAAGGCCAACAGGGGCGAATTTCGTGGCAGCCACAGATCGCCAGCCGATCCAGGATCTGGATCAGCCGGACCAGCCGGCGATGCGGCCGCGCGGCTCGCGCGGGCTCGGGCTGTCAGGCAAGCTGCTGCTGCTTACCGTCCCGCTGGTGATGATCGCGGCCAGCCTGCTTTACGTGCCCGCCATCGCCAACTTCTGGGTCAACCGGCTCAACGACCGGGTGGCGGCGGCCAACACCGCGGCGCTGGTGCTGGACGCCGCGCCGCTCGGCATGGTTCCCGATTCGCTGTCGCGGCAGATATTGAAGAGCATCAATGCCCGCGCCGTCGCCATCAAGATGGGCCAGCAGCGCCGGCTGCTCGCCAGCGACAACCTTCCCACGGCCATCGAGCATGACATCGATCTGCGCGACGTGACGGCGTGGGAGGCGATCACCGGCTCGTTCCGGATGATGCTGGAGACCGGCAACCAAGCCATCCGCATCGTTGGGCCGGGCGTCGGCAACGCCCAATTCATCGAGATCGTCACCGACGAGCTGCCGCTGCGGCAGCAGATGTACCGCTTCTCCCGTAATGTCGTGGTGGTTGCGCTGATCATCGCGGCGCTGACCGCGGGCCTCGTCTATCTCGCTCTGCATTATCTCTTCGTGCGCCCGATGCGGCGGCTCACTGCGAGCCTGGTCGGCTTCCACGAGAATCCCGAGAGCTCGGCGCGGATCATCGTGCCGAGCCAGCGCAGCGACGAGATCGGGGTGGCCGAGCGCGAATTGTCCGACATGCAGCGCGACCTGATGTCGATGCTGAATCAGAAGAGCCGGCTCGCCGCCCTCGGCCTCGCCGTCTCCAAGATCAACCACGATCTGCGCAACCTGCTGGCCTCGGCGCAGCTTTTGTCGGACCAACTCGCCAGCGTGCCGGATCCGCGGGTGCAGCGCTTCGCGCCAAAACTGGTGCGCTCGCTGGAGCGCGCCATCGCCTTCTGCCAATCCACCTTGTCCTATGGCCGCGCTCAGGAGGCCGCACCAGACCGCCGCATGATCCTGATCGAGCCGGTGGTGCTGGAGGTGCGCGAGACCGCTGGCCTCGCCAACGACGCCTCGATCGCCTGGGTTTCGGCGATCGAGCGCGGGCTTGCGGTCGATGCCGATCCCGACCAGCTGTTCCGCGTGCTGCTCAACCTCGTCCGTAACGCCGCCCAGGCGCTGGAAAGCCATGCCTCGTCCGGCGACGGCGGCGTGCAGCAGATCCGGATCACCGGAAAACGCGAGGGCGCGGTCGCCATCCTGGAGGTTTCCGACACCGGCCCGGGCGTGCCCCAGAAAACCCGGGAGCACCTGTTCGAGGCGTTCCAAACCTCCGGTCGCCCCGGCGGCAGCGGCCTTGGCCTTGCCATCGCCGCCGAGCTCGTCCGCGCCCATGGCGGCGACATCCACCTCGTCGAAGGCACCATCGGCGCCACCTTCCGTATCGTCATCCCCGACCGCCCCGTGGAACTGCTCTCCATCCGCAACGAGCGGGCGCGGGCGTAGCCGGCCAGCCGACAGTCTCTCGTCATTCCGGGACGGCCCAAAGGGACGGGCGCGGAATCAGAGGTTTCGGCGCGAGATTCCGCACTTCTCGCTTGGCGGGGTCACGCTGACGGTCATCTCCTTGCAAAATCTCCCCATCCCGGATCTTGCCAACAGGGACAAGAGCGGCTAGTCAGAGCGCTCTTTCGCACCCCTCCCGGCCCTCCGGGAGATGCGTCGCGGGCCATGCCCGCCATCGCTGCTTGCGAAAAACGCGCCCGTAGCTCAGCTGGATAGAGCATCAGACTACGAATCTGAGGGTCGGACGTTCGAATCGTTCCGGGCGCGCCATTCCTTGACGCCGGTCAGGCAACCGGCATCCGAGATCGCGGATCGGCCGCGCCCTGTCGGGAACCAATGAAGATATCGCAGGCATTCAAATTCGAGGCGGCGCATCGGCTGCCGAAGGTGCCCGAGACGCACCGATGCAGCCGGCTGCATGGTCATTCCTACCGAGTAGAGGTTCAGCTCGACGGACCGGTCGACCCGCGCACGGGCTTCGTCGTGGACTTTTTCGATCTCGAGAAGTGCTTCGCCGACATCGTGGGCGCGTTGGACCACAGGTGCCTGAACGACGTCGAGGGGCTCGAGAACCCGACGGCCGAGAACATTGCGATCTGGATATGGGACCGGCTGGTGCCGAGCATGCGGCAAATCTCGGCTGTCCGCGTTTACGAAACGGCGGACTGCTGGGCCGAATATCAGGGGCGGTGACGCGCGACGGCGCCGTGGTCAAAATGCGCTCGACATCGTATCCCGAACCGGAGCCTCGCTCGGCTGGGATACGCGTGGTGGCAATCACCGCAGCCCCTGTTCGTCGATCAGGATGCGGTGGATCTCGATGCGTTCCGGTAACTCGATCAGGAATTCCGGATCGCGCGGGAGATGATGCACCTTGATCGGCTCGCCTTTGGTGAAAGCCGTCATGGCCTCGACGTCCGCCCAGTAGGAGATGGTCGTGAACCACGTCTCCTTATCGCGGTCCTCGCGCAGCTGCTGCACGCCGAGCGCCGTCTTCAACAGCGGCGGAATGCCCTCCGCCTGCAGGTAGGCCTGGTAGGCGTCAGCGACCTCGCGGCGAGTACGGCCGCGCCAGATGCGGGCGATGGTCGGTTTGGTCGGCATGGGGGACTCCTTCGGGCGAACGCCGTGCTTCGCATTCTCGTTCCAGCGTCTCCATGTCACGGCCGTCAGCCGTCCCTCGAACTTGGTGCCACATCATTGAGCTGAAGCAATGATGGTCTTCGGCATAAGTGCTCTTCTGAACTCAGCTGACCGCCGCGTGTAATCTGTTTCACACGCAAACGCCCCCAATGACGCTAGACGAATCAGACCGCGCTCTGCGCGGCCTGGTCCGGAGCTGGCGATGATGGCTGCACTGGCAAAAGCACTATCCCGTGCAATGAGAATCACCATCGACGTCGAGACCCTGAAGATCCTCATGATCTTCGCGGGAGCGTGGGCGCTAATCTTCCTCGTTGCCGCCATGATCTACGGACAGGCGCTGAAGGCCGCATTATTCTGAGGTCGCGCGAGTAAAATCGCCCTTCGCCGCGAGACGAGCCCTCGAGGGCCCGCCACAGAGGCGGGCGTCTCGAAGGATGGACACAAAGAACGCTCTGTAACGGCGGGCCGGGCATCATCGAATTGCCATTGCCCAGTCATCCGCGTCGCCCTCTCGGATTGATGCCGGGCTTGCCGCCCCGCAGGAACTTCCACTTTTTCCCGACGTTGAGCAGGCGGCTCGCACGGTCCACCGATGAAGAACTTTGCCAATACCGAGTTTTCCCCCGAGGTGATCGAGCTGATGACCACCGCGCTGGAAGCTGCGATTGCGACCCTGCCGGAGCCCGTGCATTCCTCGCACGTCAATGCACTCGCCGAATCCATCCTGCGCACGGCCGGTGCGGGTGAGCGCAACCCCGCCGCCTTGCAGAGGATCGCCTTGATGGAATTGCAACTGGCGCCGCGTCATTGATGAGGCCGACATGAGGACAGCAGCTGCTGTGGTCATCGCGCTCTGGGCGACATCATCCGTTGCCGGGGCAGACAGCTGGACGACCTACCGGATTCCGGAATCCGGAACGTCGGCCGACATTCCCGCCTCGCTTTTCACCGAGCCCGCCGGAAAGCCCGACGGATACGGCCAGCAATTTCGCACCTCCGATGGCCGCGCCGATCTCACCGTGCAAGCTGTTCCCAATCAAGGTCTCTCGCCGGCCGAATTTCTCGCCAGGAAGAATCCGCCGTCCGGGATCATCTATAAACGGATCACACCGAGATTTTTCGTAGTCTCCAGCATCAAGCGCGGCAAGATCTGGTACGACCGTTGCAATTTCTCGCGGCGCTACGTCCATTGCGTGCTGATCAATTATCCGGCGGCTGAGAAGCGGCAATGGGACGGCATCGTGACGCGCATCAGCCACAGCCTGAGTGCCGGTTGACCGGAAGACAACACAAACAACACAAAAAAGGCTGCCCGAGCGACTCGGGCAGCAGGTCGTGAGGATGAGCGCGTTTTCTAGCGACGTGGATACTGGTTCGCGACGAAAACGCGTCAAGGAGCTTCAAGACAAGGAGCTTCGGTTCTGATTCAACCAGAACCGATACGCCCTAGCGAGCCGTCGTCGATGTCGTCGACATGGTCGGCTTCGAGCCCGGTACATGCGACATCGACTTGGTGGTCGAGCCGACCTCTTCGCCGGCCTTGACCTTGGTGCGCGTATGCGAGCGGCTGAACGTGCCGCCTTCATGGGCCTGCGCCCGCGCGTTGGAATTCAGCACGGGCCCGTTGCCCTTGTTCATGCTGACGCCGGTCTGGGACTTGCCGTTGACGGAAGCGGCGCTTCCACCGGCCGCGATCGAGGAGCCGGTGCTGCCGGTCGGCGACGTGGACGTGCCGCCGGTGCCGACGGTGGAGGCGGAGGTGCCGCCCGCGGCAGCCGAGCCGCCGCTTCCGCCGGTGACGCTCTTCTGTGCAAGAACCGGCGAAGCGGCAGCGAGCAGGGCCGCGGCCGCCGCGGTCGTGAGTAAGTTTCTCATGTTTCAATCCTCTATAAATTTAGGGTGACGAGGTCGAGATTGTGCAGCCATTGACGGTGATGGTGCTGGCACTGGTGGAGCCAGGACCGCCAGCCGTCGACGACGAGCTCGAGACGTTGCCGCCGCCGGCCTGCACGTGCACCGATGATCCGCCGGCCGAGCTTGAGCTCGACAGCGAACCGCTCGATGAGGTCGATCCGGTCGTGCCTGAACCAGATGAGCCGACCGCGGTAATGCTACCGTCAGCGTGCTTCTCGACCGTCACCTTGCAGGTCTCGCCCGAAGCCGTCTTTCCTGTCTTTTCCATGGTTGTTGCCTGAGCCGCGCCGCTCATCAAAGCCAACGCTGCGATCGCTATGATTGATCTGTTCATGCGCGTCCTCCTCCAACAAAGACGAAGGAGCGGCATTGCTGCCGCTCCGGGTAAAGGCTCAATCCTTGTCCTTCTTCATCTCGTCCTTGTGGTGGCCTTTGCCCTTCTCCATGCCCATGTCGCTGGCATGGCCCGCAGACGAGCCGGCCGCGCCGACCGTCGAGCCGCTCTTGCCGCCGCCGGCCGAAGAGCCGCCGGTGCCGACCGTCGATGCGGAGTTGGAGCCCGAGCCAGCCGCCGAGCCGCCGGTGCCGACGCTTGACGAACTCTTGCCGCCACCAGCCGACGAACCGCCGGTGCCGAGCGTCGAGGCCGAGCCGCTTCCCGAGCCGCTGCCGGCCGCGGAGCCACCGGTACCGACAGTCGAACTGCTGGTGCCGCCGCCTGCAGACGAGCCGCCAGTGCCCAGCGTCGACGCGGAGCCTGATCCGCTGCCCGAGCCTGCTGATGAACCGCCGGTTCCGACCGTCGAGTTGCTGGTGCCGCCGCCGGCCGAAGAGCCGCCGGTGCCGACCGTCGAACTCGATTGCGCAACAGCGAGTGCCGTGCCGGCCAACAGCGCGGCCGCAGCCGCGGAAAGCTTCAGGATCCTCATGTCCATTTCCTCCAGGGTTTCCAAAAACAAATCGCCAAATCAGGCACGGGATAAATTGGCAAACACGCAAACGTTCCTTGCGTCGGACACGTTGACGCTCTTGCGCAACCTGAAGTGAAGTTCCGCGATCCGCGAACACGGCCACGCATCCTCTTATTCATCTGGCGTTCATCTGGAGCGAGCGCGAACGGCTGCGCGCCTCTTGCGCCGCGATCACGCTGCATCAGCACATCTCAGAATGCCCCGACCATCACCTGGCGATCGTAGAGTCGACGTGAGGACGCCGAGCGAGCTGCGCGATTTGAACGGAGACCGGCTGCTCGCGTCGTGGCGCGCTGAGGTGCGGGCGTGTTCGTGTCTGGCTTCCGCGGTTCAGCCATCGCCAATGCGTTGCTCGTAACGTGGCCCGGCGGATCGGCGGCGAGCAGAGGCGAAGAGACGGTGGCGGCGATCTGAGTGGACGTGTCGAAGATGATTTTTTCAGGCAAGGCTCGTGCGGAGTGGATGCGAATGATGCTTCTGTCGACCTCCGGGCCGACGGAGCGCTCGCCAAGTGGCGGCAGATTGCGATCGAGTGCGAAGAGCAGCGCCACGACCAATGCGCCTGCAAACAGGAAATATCGAATGATGGGCATCGGGCCCCCTACCGCGAAATGAAAGCAGGATGCACGGCGAGCCGCTCCTCCACGGCCCGCCGCGCGGCGCAGTTAATCCACCTCCTGGACCACCATGCGGGTCTCGGGGTCCACCAGCATGACCCGGTTACCCGAATAGACGTAGCGATACTTCGTCAGCGACGGGCCCCAATCGGCCGGCACGCTGGCGAGCTCGACGTCGCGCGGGACCGGCGAGCCGACCACGATCTTTTCGCGGGTCTCGACCGGACGGATCTTGTGCTCGGTGACGTAAGATCGAATCTTGGTGCGGTATTCCGGCTCGATCTGCACGGTCGCGCCGTGTCCGGCCCCGGTCGTCGTGGTGACGGTGGTTTGCGCCATCGCGCTCGTCGACACGAGCAGAGCGGCGGCCGAAATCAGCATGAACTTCTTCATCGCATTCTCCCTCGCCGCTTGATGCGGCGCTGCGATGAACTCGCCATCAGCTCGGCCGTTCCGCAGGAACGCGGAACGTTTGCCGTTTTTTCCTGTTTCTTCCTCGGGAGCAGTTATTCGGAGGAGAGGATAATGCCTGTATTGATTCTCTGGGCCGTGCCGGCGATCCTGGTTGTCGGCGGTGGCATCTATCTCATTGGCCACATGCACTAAATGCAAAGGCCCCGGTTTCTGAATGCAAGAAGCCGGGGCTGCATAGCTGCAAGGAATTCTCGACGACCTCGTCAGCCCTACGTCGCCCGCTTTCTAAAAACTGAACGGCATCGTACGAGCGACAGCTGCCGGTCGTTTGCCTCACCGCCACCGCAGCGCCGGCGCCACCTGAGTCAGGATCGCCTCGAGCGCATGCGCGCAATAGGCGACGCCAAGCTGGTTGGGAATCGTCAGCAGCAACGTGTCCGCTTCCGCGATCGCCTCGTCCTGGCGCAGTTGCTCGATCAGCACGTCAGGCTCCGCCGCATAGGAGCGGCCGAAGATCGCGCGGGTGCGCGGGTCGATGAAGCCGATCTGATCCTCCCCTCCGCGCTCCCCGCCGAAATAAGCGCGGTCGCGATCGTCGATCAGCGCGAAGATGCTGCGGCTCACCGATACACGCGGCTCGCGGCTGTGCCCCGCCTCTTTCCACGCCGCGCGATAGGCGCGGATCTGCGCCGCCTGCTGCACATGAAAAGCCTCGCCGGTCTCGTCGTTCTTCAGCGTCGAGCTCTGCAAGTTCATGCCGAGCTTTGCTGCCCACACCGCGGTGGCGTTCGAGCCGGCGCCCCACCAGATGCGTTCGCGCAAGCCTTGCGCATGCGGCTCGAGGCGCAACAGCCCGGGCGGATTGGGAAACATCGGCTGCGGATTGGGCTCGGCAAAACCCTCGCCGCGGAGCAGGTCGAGGAAGACTTCCGCGTGGCGCCGACCCATGTCGGAATCGCTCTGGCCCTGGGCCGGGCGATAGCCAAAATAGCGCCAGCCGTCGATCACCTGCTCGGGCGAGCCGCGGCTGATGCCGAGCTGGAGCCGCCCTCCGGCGATGAGGTCGGCGCTTCCTGCGTCCTCCACCATGTAGAACGGGTTCTCGTAACGCATGTCGATCACGGCCGTGCCGATCTCGATCCTGCTGGTCTTGGCGCCGACGGCGGCGAGCAGCGGAAAGGGTGATGCGAGCTGCCGGGCGAAATGGTGGACGCGGAAATAGGCGCCGTCCAAGCCGAGCTGTTCCGCCGCAACCGCAAGCTCGATCGATTGCAGCAGCGTGTCCGCGGCCGAGCGGGTCTGTGACTGCGGCGAGGGCGTCCAGTGTCCGAAGGACAAGAATCCAATCTTTTTCATGGAGGAAAAGTAAGTATGATCGCAGGAGTTTGCGATACGGCTGGAGGAAAGTTGGACAGAGCGGAAGGCGTGTACTCGCAAGTGCCGCCCTTTGGGGAGAAGCAGACCTAAGCAGACAACGCCGTCATTTCGCAGTTTGACCCATCGCAGGCGTTCGGGCCTCTGGGGTCGGCGTCGCGTTTTGACGCTGAACAGACGACCAAATGTTGCCGACAGCGACGCATTTGGAAAACATCTTCGCCCGACAGCCCAGAGCCGAGGCCCCGTCATCGCTCTGCATGGTCTCGCCATGCCTGCGCAGCGTCTAGCGCCGCTTCCCAATAAGACGATGCGGGCATCCGGTGCTCGCGTAAAATTACGGCCAAATGCCGGATAGAAGCTAACGCACCGGCACGACGCGGGTCATCTTGCTGTGCTGGCCTAAGGTCTTGCATTAGATTGTTGAGCAATATTGCTGCTTGATCTTCGCAGGTCTCCCGCGCTTCTTGCAATATCAGGAGCGCGTAACGCGCCTCTACGTACTGGCTCATTATCGTCGCCTGAATTCAACCGACGGAGACCGAAAATCTTGCCTCTGTGCTGGTAATGTCCCTTACCTGCCGCAAAGAGGCGCAGACCGGAGCACCGGTTGTTGCCTTCCGGCAGCGGCCCTATTTCGCAGGCAACTGGCGCTTCCCGTGAGCCTCCCCGCGCTCGCACTTTCCTCCAGTTCTCTCCGCCTTCTGCTCGGCTAAAAGCACTTGCGCTCGCAACTGTTCCAACTCGGCAAGTTGAAAAACGAGCGCTTCAAGGCGGTCGTGAAGAACTACAACTTCGTGCGCGCGGACGTAGTGCATTGCCAGCCCCTCTTCTTTTAAGACTTGGCCCGTTCGCTGGACCCGCGGGAAAATCTGGCAACTTCGGCCATGGCACGCATTTACATACAGCAAGGTGTATCGCACCAAGGCCAGTTAGCCGGGGCACCCGCCGCATCGCATGCTTCGTGTCTGATGCTGGAGAACCTGGAACAATCCTTCGCTAAGCATCTCGGTTCTTGCGCCGGTTGGAACTGCGTTGTTCGACTTATCGGTTGGCCAGGCCATCGAGTTCCAAGCGCCAGGCCAAAACAGGCGACCATGGAGGGTACTCGGCGTGTCGAACTGAAGGAGGCGTTGGCATGCGCCATGGTTCAGCTAAACAGGCCGCCTTAACAGTCATCGATATCACCGTCGTTCTGGCTGTCGTACTACCTGGCAACCTTCTTCAGGGCTTTAAGTCCAACTGAACTGCCCTCTCGATCTATAATCGAGCTGGGCACCCACCGCTGCTTACCCACGGCTCTTTCAAGGCGCACTGCGGGAAGATCTTTGATGGTTGTTCTGCACTGGATGAGTCCGATTGTGGGCCGAATGCGAAGTCGGGTCTCACCGTTCAGCCATCTCCTCGTCAGGGCAAACCGGAAATGGCACTCCAGCTGCCCAATAGGCGCTTTTGACCCGGAGCGGAAGTTCCGCGTTTCGACGCGCAACGCAATCTTTACCATGGGCTCGTCGCAAGCCGGAAGGATCAACTTGGGGGGTGCCGCGGATTGCAAGGATGCATAAGTGATCAGTATGAGCAAAGGCATCCCAACCGGCAAAACTTATCTCGGGTTCGCCTTGCTCTGGCAGGTCGTGTTCTTCGTCGCGTGGTGTATCGTCTTTTTTGAGGCTGGTTACTTCGCGACCACAATGGTTGTGATCCTGCTCACCGCGTATGGGTTCTTCCGACATGCCAGATCGATTGGCCGTCGCGCAAAGCAAGTCATTCGGCCGCCAACGCCTGAGCTTCGCCGATGGCTCTCGATCACGTCAGAGCGCCGAGACGCTATCAACGGCGGTCCTCGCTATTAAACGGCTGGTTCTGACCCTGAACGGACGTTGGGTCGGTGTGCCCTCGTCAGAGTGCGACTGTTTCCTCGACAACATGTTTCAGCGGCGTCCCCTCAGCGGACAGCGTCATTCGCAGTTTGAGCTCGCCACCTTTCACCGCCCCGCTACGCACTAGATTCTCGATTTCACGCTGCGATGTAACTCCGACATGCTTCAGAAACTTACGGATAGCCATATTGAAGCGGTCTTCATCGAACTCGGCGGTCATGGCTTTTCTCCCTGATCGGCTGGGCAAAGCCTAACACATTGGCGATCCCGTGTTTACAGCCCCCAAGTCCCGGACTAGAGATCAATGATCGGGACGTTCATTCGCCCGTTGCTTCTGGGCATCGTGGCGAGTTCAATCTTGTTGCCGGGACTGGCTGCGATCTTGGTCATCTCAGTGGTCAAGGTTTGACGACGCGAGTAAGCCGCCTCGCTTCGCGGCGTCGCTCGTCAGAATGTCGCCTGTTGGCCTGCTGAAGACCGAATGCTCCATCCGTAAGTCTGCTCGCTGGGACTAACTGGACATAGTTCGGCCCCAGCGCGATCGCTGCTCGTGACCCGGAGCGGGCATCTATGGGCGCGTGCCGTCGGCAAGATGCATGCTCTGCTAGCCGACTACTCGCCTCCATTAGAGTGCATGCGCCGTTGGCTTAGATCGGTCTGGTGCGCAACTGTCCCTGGAAATGGTATTTTCCAAGCGGTATGCCCCGCGTGCGCAGGATGTTGTACGCTGTGACAGCATGGAAATAGAAGTTGGGTAGTGAGTACGAGAGGAGGAAAGTCTCTGGCGTGAGGGCCAATGTCCGCGGGACCCAGCCCGAAGTTGTGGGATTGTCCACGTCGAGCGGCTGATAGATTTCGATGTCCAGATTCTTGCCGGACCAACTATTGACCTCATCGGGTGAGAACGCTTCCAGCGCCACTATTGCGTGGCCGACCATCGTTCGTAGGTCGGCAAACGGCATCGCGCCGACCAGGGGCGGTGGGGCGAACACGCCGGTCTTCACAGCCTCCATCCCCCATATTGCATGATGCGTCAGGGCTTCGATCTGGAAGTGAAAAGGTGCCATGTCGGGGAAGAGGCGGGCCTTCACAACTTCTTCCAGGCCGGCCCCGGTCTCGGCGCAATGTTTGGTCGTGCGGTCGAGAAAGCCTCCGACGGCCCTAGCGGTCTGCAGGAAAGTCGGAACGCTGAGGTCGTAGAGTGATGTCGCAACCTGTGCCATGGTGAAAATTGTATCATAGAGCGGACAACTTAACACCAACTGCTGGCTCTCGCGCCGATGCACCCTCTTGGCCTGTAGCTGCCTCGCCCGACCATGCAACGACCGTCTGCTTTGAGGTGGAGAGCGGATTAGGGGCGTGAAGTCTCTTCGCTTCAGCATGTGGCCCTTAGCTGACTTCCAAAGGCGAACCGGCCAGGTCTGCTTTCGAAGGCAGAACGGACGCAGCCTGCTTGGGGGCTGATCGATAAATGCACGCCCTAGCGCCTCGGATTTGGTGTCGGCCGTGTTGACGAAGCTGTGACGGCTCGGGCGTGGACCACCAGCCGCGAAGGGTGAAGCCGGTGTCACACGGTGCCAAAGTGCTAATTCCCCGGGGAGTATATCCCCCTGCACGCGTCGAACAGGCGTGTGACAGCCTGCGCGCGGGACGCGGTGTGAAGCTCGAGGATATCGATGCGGGCAGAGACCGGGCTCGCTCTATCCCGCCTGCCCAATGATGCCATCATGCGCCTGTGTTGCCCGACGGGGCAACGACTTTTTGCCCGACGGGTCAGCGTCTCTGCAAGGTGTCCAAGCCATTGATCCCGCTAGGGGCGGCTACTGTGCATGGGGTTGTTTTCGACATTTTTTGTTGCGGGGGGCACGAAAGCTCCCTCGTCCCGCTACTTCATCACCCGCACGCCCTTGGTTGTAAACCGCTGCGTCCTGCCGCCGGGGCGCACCGGGCGCTTCGTGCCGGCGGCCTTGCCGGTGCCGGGGGGCTGGTGCGCGGGGACGAGCTGGTGGGGCTGCGAGCCGATCAAATCGGCGCGGCCCATCTCCTTCAGCGCCTCGCGCAGCACCGGCCAATTGTCGGGGTCGTGGTAGCGCAGAAACGCCTTGTGCAGGCGGCGCTGGCGCAGGCCCTTGATCGCCTCGACCTTGTCGCTGCCGCCGTGGCGGACGCCGCGCAAGGGGTTGACGCCGGTGTGGTACATCGCGGTGGCGGTCGCCATCGGCGAGGGCAGGAAGGTCTGCACTTGATCTGCGCGATAGCGGTTCTTCTTCAGCCAGAGCGCGAGATTCATCATGTCCTCGTCGGTCGTGCCGGGATGTGCCGCGATGAAATAGGGGATCAAATAATATTTCTTGCCGGCCTGCTCGGCGGCTTCATCGAACATCCGCTTGAAGCGGTTGTAGGCGCCGATGCCCGGCTTCATCATCTTGTCGAGCGGGCCGCGCTCGGTATGTTCCGGCGCGATCTTCAAATAGCCGCCGACGTGATGGGTGACGAGCTCCTTGATGTATTCGGGGCTCTCGACCGCGAGATCGTAGCGCACGCCGGAGGCGACCATCACCTTCTTGATGCCGCGGGTCTCGCGCACCTTGCGATAGAGCCGGATCAGATCGTCATGCGAGGTGTTGAGGTTCGGACATATCTCGGGGAAGACGCAGGACGGCCGCCGGCACGCCGCCTCGACCTTCGGATCCTTGCACGCCATCCGGTACATGTTGGCGGTAGGGCCGCCGATGTCGGAGATCACGCCGGTGAAGCCCGGCGTCTTGTCGCGGATCTTCTCGATCTCGCGCAGGATCGAGCCCTCCGAACGGTTCTGGATGATGCGGCCCTCATGCTCGGTGATCGAGCAGAAGGTGCAGCCGCCAAAGCAGCCGCGCATGATCGTCACCGAGAACTTGATCATCTCCCAGGCGGGGATCTTTGCATCACCGTAGGACGGATGCGGCGCGCGCGCGTAAGGCAGGTCGTAGACCGCGTCCATCTCCTCGGTGGTGAGCGGGATCGGCGGCGGGTTCAGCCAGAGATCGCGATCGCCGTGACGCTGCACCAGCGGCCGCGCATTGCCGGGATTGCTCTCCCGGTGCAGCACGCGTGAAGCGCGCGCATAGGCCTCGCGGTCCTGCTCGACCTGCTCGAGGGCCGGCAGGCGGATCACCGTGGAGCCTTTTTGGCGCGATGCGCCTTCATCGGCGGAGTCGAGATCGTCGGCGTGCAGCTCAGTGTAATCCGCAGGGACCTTGCGGAACAGCGCGACGCCCCTGATGTCGTCGAGCTCGCGCGGCGCTTCGCCGGCGGCGAGCCGCTGCGCCACTTCGACGACGGCGCGCTCGGCATTGCCGTAGAGCAGAAGGTCCGCCTTGGCATCGGCCAGCACCGAGCGGCGCACCTTGTCGGACCAGTAATCGTAATGCGCGATCCGGCGCAGCGAGGCCTCGATGCCGCCGAGCACGATCGGGACGTCCTTGAACGCCTCGCGGCAGCGCTGGGCGTAGACGATGGTGCAGCGGTCCGGCCGCTTGCCGCCTTCGCCGCCGGCGGTATAGGCATCGTCATGGCGCAGGCGGCGGTCCGCGGTGTAGCGGTTCACCATCGAATCCATGTTGCCGCCGGTGACGCCGAAGAACACGCGCGGCTGGCCCAATGCCCTGAACGGCTCGGCCGAGTGCCAGTCCGGCTGCGCGATGATGCCGACGCGAAAACCTTGCGCCTCGAGCAGCCGGCCGATGATCGCCATGCCGAAGCTCGGATGATCGACATAGGCATCGCCCGTCACCAGCACGATGTCGCAGGCATCCCAGCCGAGCGCATTCATCTCGGCACGGCTCATGGGGAGGAACGGTGCCGGCTTGCGCGGGCGCGCCTGTGTCATCAGAGGCTTTTCGACGGTGACGATCTGGGTGTCCATACGGATAGGCATAGGGCTCCGGGCGGGTGAATACAACCGATCGATGCGCGGCCTTTGCCGATGTCTCGCCGATGCAGCTTGGCGGCATCGTCATGACGAGTTGAGCGCGGAGTTCCAGCCTCGCGGCCGCCCAGATCGGGTGGCGCCCGCGGGAACCAATCGCCGCTGCGAACATTCTGGTTCAGGGTTCTAACCGGGCCCGAGTCGCGCGCGCCTCCACCATCTCGGCGTTCGTGACGTCGCCTCTGGCGATGGGGGAATTGTGAGCACCGTCATAGAGAACTTGCTGATGCGGAAGCAGAAGCTCGTGGAACAGCTCGAGACAGCGCAGTCGGTCGAAGACCGCGACAGGCTCGAGCACCAGCTCGAACAGATCAACACCGCGCTGGATTTTCTGGACAGGCCGGGACCGGCGGAGGAGCCGTGACGACGCTCAATC
Organism: Bradyrhizobium sp. 160; assembly: GCF_023073735.1. Lineage (NCBI taxonomy): Bacteria > Pseudomonadati > Pseudomonadota > Alphaproteobacteria > Hyphomicrobiales > Nitrobacteraceae > Bradyrhizobium > Bradyrhizobium sp. 160. Next base: position 287,345 of record NZ_JADPKD010000083.1, on the reverse strand, counting down.
CACCCTCGGCGCCTCCATCTTCATCTTCACCGCCTCTACTTTCAGCGCCTCTACTTTCAGCGCCTTGGCATAGACCACGCCCGAATTGGTGATGTGCGTCGTCATCAGTGCTTCGAAGGAGGCTTGCTCGCCGCGTGCGAACAGATCGAGCAGCCTGCGATGCTCGTCGAAGGACGAGCGGGTGCGCACGTCGATCGGCGAGGTCAAATTGGTGCGGAGCGCGGCGACGCGGCCGGAGACGAGCTGATAGGATTCGGCGAGGTAGCGGTTGCCGCAATGGGCGAACAGCGCCTCGTGAAAAGCGGCGTCGGCGCGGCCATAGGCGATGTTGTCTCTTGCCGCGATCGCCGGCTCCATCGCGGCGATCGCTGCGCTCATCGCCGCGACAGCACCGTCGCGGTCGTGGCGGAAGGCGAACTCAGCGGCCTTCGGCTCGAGCGCGATGCGGAAGGTGCAGAGCGCATGGATGTCCTCCGCGCTCGGCGTGAATACGAAGCTGCCGACCTGCGGCCGGATCACCACGAGGCCTTGCGCCTGCAGCTGGCCCATCGCTTCGCGCACCGGCGTGCGGCTGACGCCGAAGGAATTTGCCACCATCTCCTCGGAGATGGCGGCGCCGAGCGCGAACTCACCGTCGATGATGGCCTGGCGCAGCCGCTGCATCACCCGCTGCGACAGCGATTTCGGCGTATCGAGCTTCAGCGATTTCATGGGCTGTTCGGTCAGATCACCTTGCCGGGATTGAGCAGATGCTCGGGATCGAGCGCGGCCTTCAGCGTGCGCATCAGCGCGATCTCAGGCTCGCTCCTGGCGTGATCCAGCCATTTCTTCTTCAGCGTGCCGATGCCGTGCTCGGCGGAGACGCTGCCGCCCATCTCGCGCACGAGACCGTAGATGATCGCGTCCATTTCCTCCTTCGGCTGCTGCGCGACGGAGAGACCCGTGACCCAGGAGACGAGATGCAGATTGCCGTCGCCGATATGGCCGTAATAGACGCTCTCGGAGCCCTTGATGCCATCGGCGAGTGCGGCCTTGCAGCGCGTCGCGAACTCGTCCATCCGCGCCACCGCTAGCCCGATGTCGTAGGAGATGTGCGGCCCCAGCACCTGGCCGAACTCGGCACAGATGTCGCGCACGCGCCAGAACGCTTGCGTTTGCGCCAGCGATTGCGCCACCGCCGCGTCAGTCAGCAGCCCGCGCTCCATGAGCTCTTCGAGCCAGGTCTGGAAGCGCGGCGCGTCGATGCTCTCGTCGGTGCCTTGCGCCTCGACCAGCACGTAGAGGCCGTGGCCTGCTGCGACCGGCGGCTTCACGCCGGCGCGAATCGTGATCACGTCCCAATAGTCCGGCCACATCACCTCGAAGGCCGACAGCAGCGGCCCGAGCCCGCTGCGTGCGGCGCCGAGCAGCGCGATCACCGCGGCATAGTCCTTCAGCGCGCAGAGCGCAGCCATGGTCGAACGCGGTTTTGGAAACAGCCGCAGCACCACGCGGGTGATGATGCCGAGCGTGCCTTCCGAGCCGATGAAGAGATGCTTCAGATCGTACCCGGCGTTGTTCTTTATCAGCTTGTTGAGATTGGTGATGATGGTGCCGTCGGGCAGCACCACTTCGAGCCCGAGCACAAGCTCGCGCGTCATGCCGTAACGGATCACGCGGTTGCCGCCGGCATTGGTCGAGAGATTGCCGCCAATGGCACAGGAGCCGCGCGAACCGAGATCGAGCGGAAAGAAGAAGCCGGCCTCATCTGCGGCCTTCTGGATCGTCTCCAGCGGCGTGCCTGCCTTCACCGTCATCGTTGCCGACGCAGGATCGATCTCCTCGATGCCGGTCATGCGCTCGAGCGAGATTGCGACCCAGCCTGTTTCGGGCGATGCGCCGCGGCACAGCCCGGTCAATCCGCCCTGCGGCACGAAGGGAAGCCGCGCCTGCCGGCAGACCAGAATCGCATCGGCAACGCCCTGCGCATCGAGCGGACGGATCACCGCGCGCGGCGTTTGCGGCAGGCTTGCGCTCCAATCGTTGCAATTGCGCGCCGGCACGTCGCTGCCGGTCAGCACCGCGGCCGCGCCGAGCTTGTCGCGAAGTGCGCAGAGCAACTGGTCGGGAAGCTCAATGTTGGGCGCCATGTCCATGCGAGACCTCCTCACGATCTGCGGCCGCCGATCGCCGCGGGATTGCGTTCGCCTTGTATGTAAGGTACATCAGAAGAAGTAAAGCAAAAACACCGCTTCGACAGGCCTGAAGATCGCGAGAAATCAGGGGCTTAGTCTGAAGCGCAGCAATGGGTGGTATCATGATGGAGGCAATTCGCGGGTTCTGGGTGGCATCAGTGACGCCCCTGGCGACGGACGGCAGCGTGGACAGCACAAAGCTCGCGGCTCATGCCAAGCAACTCTTCAGTAGAGGGATCGACGGTGTCGTGCTGTTCGGCACCACTGGCGAGGGCACCTCGTTCAATGCCGCCGAACGTATCGCGACCATCGAAGCCGTGCTCAAGGCCGGCGTCGCGCCGGAACGTATCGGCATCGGCGGCGGCTTCCCCGCCATCACCGACGGCATCGCATTGACGCGCGCCGTGCTCGGCCTCGGCCTGCGTCACGTCCTGTTGCTGCCGCCTTACGTCGATCGCAACGTCACCCCTGAAGGCATCGAGGATGCCTTCGCCGCGATCATCGACGGCGTCGGCGACGATCGCCTGCGCGCCTCGCTCTATCATATTCCGCAGGTCTCGGGCGTCGCGATCCCGACCAGTGTCGCTGCGAATCTGCGCAAGCGCTACGGCAAGCTGATTGCGGGCCTGAAGGACTCCAGTGGCGACTTCAAGCAATTCCAGGCGTTCCGCAACGCCGCGCCCGACCTCGCGATTACTGTCGGCAACGAAGCCGACATCGCCCGTGCGATCGCCGCCGGCGGTGCCGGCACCATCTGCGGCATGGCCAATGTCGTGCCGGAGCTGGTCAAGGCCATGGTCGACGGCAAGGATGTCGAAGCGCGCATGCAAGCCGCGATCGACGTCGTGGTCAAGACGCCATCTCTGGTCGCGACGCTGAAGGCCATTCTCGCGGCGCAGACAGGCGATACCAGCTGGCTGCGTGTGCGTCCGCCGCTCCGCGCGTTGTCCGACGGCGCCGCGTTCCAGCGAAAGCTCGATGAACTGATGGCTCCCGCTGTCGCGTGAGATCACGCAGAATCGCGACGGGCCCACGGTGAACAACTGGTCTCCGCGGAGCGCTAAGCCAACAAAACTTTTGGCGAGAGGATTGTCGCCAACGTGCTCGACATCCATCGCGGCGCCATCCTGGGGCGGCCGGGCAAGGTCGCCTTCATGATCGCCGCGGCTTTAATGCCGTTGTTCTCGGTCACGGGCATGTTGCTCTACCTGTCCCGCCGCAGGCTTCGGCGCCCGGCGCAGCCGCCGCCCGGCCGGCTCGTTCCGGGCGAGTGAGGTTCAGCGTTCAGCGGCTCCCGAACAGTCCGTCTTAAGGACATGACGAGCTGGGTATTGCCGCTGCGACTAAGAAACACTTGTGTGCGGTTTCGCGAAATGGTTCGATCCTCATGATACACGCTAAGGTCGTGAGGGGGCTTGATGGCGCGATCCGAACGAGACGAACTTGAACAAGCGGCGCTGCCTGCGGTGCTCGTTCGACGTAGCGATCTGCCCGTGCCCCTTGCTCATCCTTCGCGAAGCTTCTTCGGCGGTCTTCCCAAGCTGCCCCCGCAATTCGAATGGCCGACGGCGGAAGTCAGAGCAAACGAAACCTTGGAGACAGTTGCGCTCACGTTCGTGGCTCAAATTGACTTGGCCGAACTGCCCGGTTCAGGTTGGTCGCCGCTTCCGAAACGCGGCACACTCTATTTCTTTTGCAGTTCGGTATTCGTCGGCGAGGGGCGTCCACCTTGCCGTGTCCTCTATGGTCCGAGCGACGGTGGCGCTTATCCTGACCGTGCGCCGCCGCCAAATTTGATGCCGCTGGCCGGCACTGATGGTGATTACCAAGTCAAATGGCTCGACCCCAACTTCGATTTTCATTCCAAGGTCGAGTTCAAATATCCGATCTCCTTCCGGTTATTCCGCGACTTCTACTTCCGCGAGGACGCAGTCGGAGGTGAGCTTATGGTGGAAGAATTATGCAAGGCTTTGGGTCCGGGGGAGCCGCCGGAGAGTGATCTGCTTCAATTCCGAGGTGCGGCCAAATACGAGAAGGACGAGGATTGGCCCTTCAACTGGCTACTGATCACTTACGTGGTTCGGTCGGTATTGTCGCACGTCCAACGCGATCTGACGCGTGGATACTACGGCAAGCCGCTCACCGACGAAGCAACCATGGAATTGAAGCGGCTTCGCGCTGGTGCCGTCGGGTGGCTCGAGCGGTGTCGGGCGCTCACCCAGATGGATGGCATCGATTTGGACACAAAAGCGAGCTTCAGATCCTGGTGGTTCGATGTCGTGCGAGCCTACGAGAAGCTGGACGGGCAAGTGCGCACATACGCGAGCGAACTCCCGAGGGACCTGGGCAACGCCATCAACCACACGATTCGTTGCATGGCGACCCAACGTGCCGATGGTTGCGATGACGTCCCTCTCAGCTATGTTGCGAATCTCGCGCGGCAGAATCACTGGAAGACGCCAACTGTCGAAGAAGGGCAGCGCCGCCACTTCAGCACGGCGCTTCATCAGATGCTGGGGTATGGCAGCGGCCCGCAGGATGCGACCGAGGAGCATCTGGAAGACATGTTGTTGCTCCAGATACAAGGCGATCTTGCGTTCTTTGATTGGCACTCCGACGTCGGCGGTGTGCTGCATTTTTGGATCGATCGGGATGCTCTTGCCCGGCGCGATTTTTCGCAGGTCGTCGCCACATACGAATGCGACTAGACGGATCTACGCGGCGAATTCGCGATTCTCCTGCTCTCCGATATGGCTGGCCAACACCGCTGCAATGGTTCAAAAGCTTCCGGCCCACATATCGAGTCCATGCCATGAAGCTCCCGACCGTCACTCCCGCCGAGATCCGCCGCTCGTTGCTGCTGCGTGAAGAAATCGCGCTGCTCGATCTCAGATACGAGGCGGCGTTCGCGACTGGCCATCCGCTGTTCGCTGCTAACATGGCTGCCGACCGGATCGCGGTCGAAGCCGAGGTCAGGCTGCCGCGCAAGGACGTGGCGATCGTGCTCTATGATGATGGGGAAGAGCTGGTTGCGACCGGCGCCGAACGTCTGGCCGCGCTCGGCTACAGCAACATCAGCGTGCTCGATGGTGGGCTGAAGGCCTGGCGCAAGGCCGGTTACGAGGTGTTCGAGGACGTCAATTCCTATTCAAAAGCATTTGGCGAACTGGTCGAGGCGCGCCGCCACACGCCTTCCCTCAGCGCCGACGAGGTGGCAAGACTCATTGCCGAGAAGGCCAACATCGCCATTCTCGACGTTCGCCGCTTCGACGAATATGCGACCATGAACATTCCGGGCTCGGTCAGCGTGCCGGGCGCGGAGCTGGTGCTGCGCGCGGGCAGCGCCGCGCCCGATCCCGCCACCACGATCATCGTCAATTGCGCCGGCCGCACGCGCTCGATCATCGGCACCCAGTCGCTGATCAATGCCGGCGTGCCCAACAAAGTGTGCGCGCTGCGCAACGGCACAATCGGCTGGACGCTGGCGCGGCACAGGCTCGATCACGGCGCCGACAGGCGCGGCGCGATCGGGCCGTTCGAAGGCGGCCCCGCCAATGCCCGCGACGTGGCCTATCGCGCCGGCGTTCGTCATATCGGCGCGAGCGAGGCGGCGGCGCTTGTCGCGCAGGCCGAGCGCACGCTCTATCGCTTCGACGTGCGCGATGCCGAGGAATATGCGGCCGGCCATCTTCCCGGCTTCCGCCACTATCCTGGCGGTCAGCTCGTCCAGGAGACCGACATGGCCGCGCCGGTGCGTGGGGCGCGCATCCTCCTGACTGACGACAAGGGCGTCCGTGCCGACGTGACGGCGTCCTGGCTCGCGCAGATGGGCTGGGAGGTCTATGTGCTCGAAGGCGGCTATGACGGTGCGCTCGAGATCGGCCCGTCGCGCGTATTGCCGAAGCCCGATCCGGCACATCGTTACCGCCGCCCCTATGAAGGCACCGACGTCGCGGAAGGTGCGATGCAGGCCTATCTGAACTGGGAGTACGGCCTGGTCGAGCAGCTCCGCCGGGACGGAACGCACGGGTTTTATGTGATCTGAGTCTGTTGCCCGTCACCCTCTCGGATGGCGGAATTGCTGACGCAAGCATGACGGGCGCCCGCCATCTTCTCCCCGTATCTAGGCCCTATTGTGCCGCGCACCGTCCGCGGTCTATGAGCTGCGGCAAAGGTGCTACTTACGGAGATACAATGCCAGCCCCAGGCCAAAGCCCCGAGCGGAATGCGAAGGCGCTGCTGCTCGAAGGCGTCAATGATAGCGCAGTCGACCTATTCAAAAGCGCGGGCTTCACCAATGTCGAGCGCCTGACCAAGGCGCTGGACGGCGAGGATCTCCGGCGGGCGCTCAAGGGCGTGTCGCTGCTCGGCATCCGCTCGCGCACCCAGATCACCGATGAGGTGCTTGGGGCCGCCGACCAGCTTCTCGCGGTCGGCTGCTTCAGCGTCGGCACCAACCAGGTCGATCTGACGGCGGCGCGCAAGCGCGGCATTCCCGTGTTCAATGCGCCGTTCTCCAACACGCGCAGCGTCGCCGAGCTCGTGATCGGCGAGATCGTGATGCTGCTGCGGCGGATCTTTCCGCGCTCGGCGTCGGCGCATGGCGGCGGCTGGGACAAGTCGGCGACCGGCAGTCGCGAGGTGCGCGGCCGCACCCTTGGCATCGTCGGCTACGGCAATATCGGCTCGCAGCTCTCGACGCTCGCCGAGGCCATGGGCATGCGCGTGATCTATTTCGACCGCACCGACAAGCTCCGTCACGGCAACACCGAGCCGGTCGAGAGACTGGAGGAGCTGCTGGCGCAGAGCGACGTCGTCAGCCTGCACGTGCCCGAGACGCCGGAGACCGCCGGCATGATCGGCGAGAAGGAGCTGCGGGCGATGAAATCAGGCTCGTTCCTGATCAACAACAGCCGCGGCACCGTGGTCGATCTCGATGCGCTCGCGCGCGCCTTGCGCGACGGCCATCTCGCTGGCGCGGCCGTCGACGTGTTTCCGGTCGAGCCGTCCTCGAACGCGGATCGCTTCAACAGCCCGATGCAGGGCCTCGAGAACGTCATCCTCACGCCGCATATCGGCGGCTCGACCGAGGAGGCGCAGGAGCGGATCGGTGGTGAGGTTGCGCGCAAGCTGGTCGACTATTTCATCACCGGCTCGACCATGGGCGCGGTGAACTTCCCGGAGGTGCAGTTGCACTTGCGGCCCTCTGGCGCGCGCTTCAGCCACGTCCATCGCAACGTACCCGGCATGCTGCGGCGCCTGAACGAAGTCTTTCTCCAACGCGACATCAACATCGCTGCGCAATATCTGGAGACCGCCGGCGATCTCGGCTACGTCGTGCTCGATGCCGACTTGGCCGGTCAGGATTCGGCAGCGCTGCTCCAGCAGATCCGCAGCCTCGAGGGCACGGTCGGCGCGCGGCTGGTGTTCGAGCACTAGCGCATCATTGACGGCCGGCGGTAGGTCGCCTTCAATGCGGCCTCCTGACGGATCGAACGAGAACAGAAAACAGGGGGAACCATGGCGCAAATGCGTGCGAAGCTCCGTGCGCTGCTCGTAGGGACGGCGGCTGCATTGATTGCGGGTAGCGCCTCGGCGGCGACGCTGACAGACGACGCCGAGACGGTCTGCAACGGTCTTGTTGGCGGCACTGATGCGGTGAAGATTGATTCCGCGACATTGCTGGCGCCGTCGCAACTCGCCGTCGCCGAGCGCGGGCCGACCCCGTCGGGGCGCATCACGCCGGCCAATCCGCGCTTCTGCAAGGTGCTCGGCCACATCGATCCCACCGACCCCAAGGCGCCGCCGATCAAATTCCAGGTCAACCTTCCCGCCGAATGGAACGGGCGCTCGCTGCAATATGGCGGCGGCGGTTTCAACGGCGTGCTGATCACCGGCCTTGCGCTGCCGCCGGCCTATCCCTTCGACAAGCCGTCACCGCTCGCGCGCGGCTTCGTCACCTATGGCACCGATTCCGGCCACGAGACCAAGCAGGGCGAGCCGCCGCAGCTGTTCGCGCTCAACGACGAAGCGTTCGAGAATTTCGCCCATCGCGCCTACAAGAAGGTGCGCGATGCTGCGGTTGCGCTGATGCAGCGCGCCTACGGCAGGAAGCCGGACAAGATGTACTTCATGGGCTCGTCCGAAGGCGGCCGCGAAGGCCTTACCATGGCGCAGCGTTATCCCGACGATTTCGACGGCATCTTCGCCCGCGTCCCCGTCATCAACTGGGTCGGCTTGCAGCATGCCGGCACCCGCTCGGGCCTCGTGACCATGGGCGAGGGCTGGATCAATCCGGCGCAGGTCAAGCTCGTCGGTGATGCCGTGCGCGCGGCCTGCGACAAGGCCGACGGCTCCGACGATGCGCTGGTGCAGGATCCCGTTTCCTGCAAGGCGGCGTTCAAGGTCGAGACGCTGCGCTGCGCGGCGGGCGAGAGCGGCGATCAGTGCCTCACTGACGCGCAGATCAAGGCCGTCAACACGCTGCACGCGCCCTACAAATTCCCGTTCGCGCTCGCCAATGGTCTCGACGATTATCCGGGCTGGGGCGTCTCCGGCGAGGACACGCCGGCAATCGGCCCGACCGGCGGCTGGGTCGCATGGTGGCTCGGCACCGCGCCGCCCGCGCAGCCGCCTGCGCCCAACAACGGCATCGCCTGGATCTACGGCGCCGGCGGCATCCAATATGTATTTGCGCGCGATCCCAAGCTCGACGTCACGACCTACAAGGTTGAGGAGCACAAGGCGCGGCTGCTCGAGATCTCCACGCTGATGGACTCGACCGATCCCGACCTTAGCCGCTTCCGGATGCGCGGCGGCCGGCTGATCATGCTCGAGCACATGGCCGACTATGCGCAGAGCCCCTATGCCGGCATCCGCTATTTCGACAGCGTCGAGCGCAAGCTCGGTAAGGCGGAGACCGCGGAGTTCGCGCGGCTCTACACCGCGCCCGGGGTCGACCATGTCGGCTCCGGCGCGCCGGCCAATGTTGACATGCTGAACGTGCTGGTCGACTGGGTCGAGCAGGGCAAGGCGCCCGGCGATCTCGAAGTCGCCGAGCAGAAGGTCGAAGCGCCGTCGTTCGCGACGCTGCGCGCGATGCCGCTGTGCCGCTGGCCGGCCTGGCCTCATTACAAGTCGGGCCCGGTGACGGAGGCCTCGAGCTTCACCTGCGCGCCGTAAACGCTCAGTCCAAGCCCGCCACTTCGGTGGGTAGGCGTTATCTCGTCGCCATCGCCTGTGCGCCTCCGAGCAATTGCGCATTGAGTTTGCCGCCGGAGAACAACATGTCGTCGAGCGCCTCGTCGATGTCGGCAGACACGACGGAATTGCCACCGTCTCGCGCGAGGCTCCCTTGCGCAAGCCGTCGCATCAATTCCTTGATGAAGGCACAGCTCGTGCCCTCACTGCGGCGGGCCGCTTCTGCGATGATTGCATCGTCGAGCGGCAGCCCCTTGCCGTAGAGCCGGACCAGCTTGCCGCGGCCGGTCTCGTCCGGCAGCGGGACTTCGATGGCCTGATCGATGCGGCCCGGGCGGCCGGCGAGGGCGCCTTCGAGGTCCTCAGGCCGGTTGGTGGTCAGGACGAACAGGATGTCCGCGTCCTCCTTCAGCCCGTCCATCTCGTTGAGCAACTTGTTCAGCATGGATTCTTCGCACGGCCCCATGTCGTCGCGGTCGCGGGCGATGAGATCGACATCCTCGATAACGACCATCGACGGCTGGAGCAGCCGTGCCAGACTCATATAAGCGCCGAGAAGCCCGATTTGCTCGGCGGTGATGATCAGTGTCGTGTGCCCGGGCAAATGAGTTGCCAGATAGCGGATCGTATGGGTCTTGCCGGTGCCCGGCGGTCCGTAAAGCAAGATGCCCTTACGTGTCGACTGGCCGAGCCGGCGCAATTGATCTCGGGTGTTGACGAAAGTCAGAACGTTGCGATTGAGCAGCCGCAGGGTCTGTTCGGGCAGGATCACCTCATCGCGCGCAACCGGCGGCAGCCGATGCACCGTGATGCCGCGCGAGCGGCCGCGATAGTCGGAATCGGCGTCGAGGGACAGGATCTTGCCGCGATAGCTGCGCGCAGCTTGCACGGCCTGCTCCAGCTCGCCAAAACACTGCTGCACGAGTGCCGCGCCCGCGGTGCCTGCCGGCACGAGGATCTCGATCCGAATTCCCGGTTCTCGGCTGTATTCGCGGTGGGCACACAGCAAGACCGCGTAACGAAGGCCATCCTGCTCGCACAGCCAGAGGCCGTTATCGAGACATTTGACCGGGCTCTTCTCGCCGACATCCACGTCGGAATATTGCAGCGGAGCAATCGCGAGCGCATTGCGGCCATCGCGGAGGAGCCGTGAGATCGACAGCGTTTCGTAGCGCTGTTCTTCGTTCAGCCCGAACAGCCGGATCGACTTGCCGAACAGTCCCTCGATCGCTGCCTGGACATCGACCCGCATATGGCCGGGAAACTGGCGGATGGTGGTCACGAGATTGCTACGCGAGACGTTGGCAAAATGCCAGTCAAGCACGTCGCAAGCGTATTCGAACTCCTCTTCCGGCTCTTGCGGTGTGTTCACGGTGTCTGCTGCGCGAATGCAGTCGCTGCACAGCCAGACCGTGCGGCTCCCGATCCGAACATCGGTCTGTCCCTCAGGCTTGCCGCAGAGCTCGCAGGGGGTCTTAATCTCTTCAAGCGTGATCCTCAGCGGATGTTGGCCGAGCCAGATATATTGCTGAGCCGACTTGAACAGCGCCTCGGCGACCGATTGCGGGTACGGACCGCAAGTGGCCTTCTCCTCCCGCTCGACCCGCGCTATCACCGCGGCCGCTTCACGCTCCGATTTGCCAAAAACCTGGCGGAGCAACCCGATGACAAACTCGTCCGGCGTTTCGTCATCATTGTGAATCACGAGCTGAGCCGGCTCGCGCTCGCCGCGCGCATCCTTCGTCATGAAATGATCCTATTGCAACCAAAACGAGTGAAGAACAAATATGGAACATAAAGGAGGGCGGCCGTCAAGCGCCAACGGGTGCGTCAAATTCCCGATGGAATTTCAATGCGCCATCCCACTCGCCGCCTTCGTGCCGCGTCGGCTTGACGATCGGCACGACCGCGATCGCCATGGCCATGCCGCATCGGCAACCCCTCTTTGACAACGCGATTGGCCTCGCATTATATATTTCGTATGCGAAATAAGGAAGCCGCAGCGAGCCACCATCGCCTGATCTACCTGCTGAGCGTCGCGCAACGCCGGTTGCAGCGCTGGATGGCGGCTCGCCCCGAGAGCGAGGTCACGCCGGCGCAGGCCGGGCTGCTGTTCATTCTCGGCAAGCAGGATGGTGTGCTGATCGGCGAGGCGGGCGCGGCGCTGGATCTTGGCCCGGCCGGTATTTCCGGCCTGGTCGATCGCACGGCAGCCGCCAAACTGATCGAGCGGCGGGCCGACCACGAGGACGGGCGCGCCTGGCGGATCTGGCTGACGCCGAAGGGGCGCAGCGCGCTGGCGCAGGCGAAAGCAGGCGCGGCGGAGGTCAACGCGGCGCTGACGGAGGGATTTACGGCTGCGGAGATCGACATCGTCGCACGCTGGCTGATGAGCATTCAGGACAAGTTTCCAAGAGGAGCAGACGAATGACCGAGCACGTCCGGATCGAGAACAACAGCGGAATTCTTACCCTCACGCTGGCGCGCCCCGACAAGAAGAACGCGCTGACGGACGCGATGTACGGCAAGCTCGCCGACAGTATCGAATCCGCCGAGTTCGATCCGTCCGCTCGCGTGATCCTGATCCGCGGCGAGGGCGACATGTTTACTGCCGGCAACGACGTCGGCGAATTTGCCGCGGTTGCAGCGGGCAAGTCGGAAGGCAGCCGCAACGTCGTGCGGTTCATTCAGTCGCTGGCACGTTGCACCCGGCCGCTGGTTGCGGCGGTGCAGGGCCGCGCCGTCGGCGTCGGCACCACCATGCTGCTGCATTGCGATCTCGTCGTGCTCGCCGACAATGCGCAATTGTCGACGCCCTTCGTCAGCCTCGCGCTAGTGCCGGAAGCGGCCTCCAGCCTGTTGATGCCGGCGCGGATCGGCTACGCCCGAGCTTACGAGATGTTCGCACTTGGCGAGACCGTGCCGGCGCAGGCCGCGCTGGAATGGGGCCTCGCCAACCGGGTGGTGCCGCTCGACACGCTCGATGCCGAGGCGCTTGCGCTCGCGCAGCGCCTGGCCCGCCAGCCGGCCGGTGCGCTCATCGCCACCAAGAAGCTGATGCGCAATGGCGAGGCGCTGGTTGCGCAGCTGAACGCGGAGGGCGAGCAGTTCGCGCAGCGCCTGCGTACCGCCGAAGCGCGCGAGGCATTCACTGCCTTTGCCGAGCGCCGACCGCCGGATTTCACCAGGGTTGCGTGAGGGAACGCGGCCTGCCGCAGGCGCAGCGGGCACAACCCAGGTATTCGATTAAAGCCTTAACCAAACCTTGGCATGTCGCGGTGCAAGGTGGCTGCTCGTGAAGAGTAGGCCCCCGACCCATGGCAATGTTTAAGAAATCGGTAAGCTCGCTTCTCCTGACTTTGATGGCCCTGCTGGCCGCCGGCGCGCTGGCCAGCACGGCGATCCAGATGTTCGGGGCCTTCGGCCGCTACAGCGACAGTCTGGAGACCGAACGGCTTGCGAACGCGGACAAGGCGATCTTCCAGGGCGTGCTGTCCTTGCGCAACAATCGCGGCGATGCCCAGAGCGCGCTGCTCGGCGAGGACGATCCGCGTGCCAAGCTCGGCGCCGCCGAAAAGGCAGAGCAGGCCGGCTTTGACGCCATCATCGCCGCGCTCTCCACCGTGGAATTCGGCCGGCGCGACGAGCTCGCAAACACCTTGAAGCAGCGCTGGAGCGAGGCCGCGCCGAAATTCCAGCTGTTCTACGAGGAGGCCCGGCTGCCGCGCGGCGAGCGCAAGGTGGAGCGCACCGCCGCCTGGTACGATTCCGTCACGAAGGTGATCGAGACTGCCAATCTCGCGTCCACGGCGGTGTCGAACCGCGCCTGGATGAACGATCCTTTCATCGCCCGCATGATCCAGGCTCGCCGCCTCGCCTGGCAGGTGCGCGACCGCTATGGCATCCAGTGCTCGACCCTGCGCCCGAACGTCAACAGCTCCAAGCCGCTCGACGAGACCCAGAAGCAGACCGTGGCCAGCTGGAACGGCATCGTCAGCGCCGGCTGGACCGGCATGGAGGAGCTGCTGGCTGCGCCCGACGTGACGGCGGACCTCGCCAATGCGGCCAAGGAGGCACGGGCCAAGACCGATGGAGTGCTCAAGCAGATCGGCGAACTGACCAAGAACCTCGACGGCAGCGGCCGCCCCGCGATGCCCGCTTCGGAATGGAACGCGTTGTGCCAGTCGCCGTTCGCGTCCATCGTCGCTGTCGCGAACAAAGCCCTCGACCAGTCGATCGCGCGCGCGGAGACCGTTCAGAATAAAGCCCTCACCAATCTGATCGTGCAGTCGCTGGCATTCCTCGTGGCGCTGGCCGTGACCCTGGCCGGTGTGTTTGTGGTGCGCAATCGCCTGATGCGCCCGGTGCGCGCCATTCTCGACGCCATCGCCCGCATCAGCGCACGCGACTATGCGACGCCGGTGCCGCAATCCCGGCATCCTGACGAGTTCGGCACCATGGCCGCCGCGCTCGAAAGTCTGCGCGAAAGTGCTGCGACCGCCGAGCGCCTCGGCCGGGAACGCGAATCCCAGCAGGCGCTCCAGCTCGCCCGCTCCGGCACCGTCGATTCCGCCTGCCACAGCTTCGACGACACCGTGCAGGCTGTCATCCAGAGTGTTGCGGCCTCGACGCGGGAGCTCGATGACACCGCCAGCGGCGTGCGCTCGCTGGTCTCACAATCGAGCAGCCAGACCGCGGCGGTCTCCTCCGCGGCCGAGCAGGCCACCAACAATCTCGAGACCATCGCGGCGGCGACCGAGGAGCTCTCCGCGTCCGTCGGCGAGATCTCCGCGCAGGTGCAGGCCAGCGCTCGCGAGGCCCGCGAAGCCGTGTCGCAGGCCGCGCAGACCAACGCGACCGTTGAGATCCTCGACCAGACCGCGAGCCGCATCGGCGAGGTCGTGAAGATGATCAACGCCATCGCCGGCCAGACCAACCTTTTGGCATTGAACGCCACGATCGAGGCCGCGCGCGCGGGCGAAGCCGGCCGCGGCTTTGCCGTGGTCGCCGGCGAGGTCAAGAGCCTCGCGGCGCAGACGGCGACCGCGACGGAAGAGATCTCGCGTCAGGTCGAGGAGATCCAGGGCGCGACGGGCCAGGCCGTTGCTGCCATCCGGTCGATCGGCGGCGCCATCAGCGGCATCGACGAGAAGATGACGGCGATTGCCGCGGCCGTCGAGCAGCAGCGCGCGGCCACCACCGAGATCTCGCGCAACTTCCAGCAGGCCGCACAAGGCACCCGCGAGGTCACCGACACCATCGGCAGCGTCGCCAGGCTCAACCAGGAGACCGGCAACGCCGGCACGGTGCTGTCTCACTCCGTCAAGAAGATGTCGGCTGACGCCGATCGTCTCCGCGTCGCGGTCGAGGGCTTTTTGGGAGCGGTGAAGACCGCGTAGTTTCGCCTCATTCCTGATTTCCAACGTCGCGCCTTCGGCATTGCCGCAGGTCGCCGCGGCGGGTACATCTGTGCCGCCTCGCAGCGTGTGCGCGGCGCCAGACGTAAGACACATCAGGGATGGAGAGTTCGATGCCGGTCACCCCACACAAGGCCCAGCGCCCCTACCGCGGCGTGTTCCCGGTCGCACCCACCATCTTCGACGAGCGCGGCGAGCTCGATCTCGAAGGACAGCGCCGCTGCATCGATTTCATGATTGACGCCGGCTCGCACGGCATCTGCATCCTCGCCAATTTCTCCGAGCAGTTCGTGCTCACCGATGCCGAGCGCGAAACCGTGATGCATACGGTGCTGGAGCATGTCGCCGGGCGGGTTCCCGTGATCGTCACCACCACGCATTTCAGCTCGGCCGTCTGCGCGGCGCGCAGCAGGCAGGCCGAGGCGGCCGGCGCCGCCATGGTGATGGTGATGCCGCCCTATCACGGCGCGACCTTCCGCGTCCCCGAGAAGGGCATCGTCGAATTCTTCAAGGTGCTCTCGGGCGCGATCACCATTCCGATCATGATTCAGGATGCGCCCGTTGCCGGCACGCCGCTTTCGGTCGAGCTGCTTGCGCGGCTGTCGCGCGAATTCTCCAACATCCGCTATTTCAAGATCGAGGTGCCCGGCGCTGCCGCAAAGCTGCGCAGCCTGATCGATGCGGGTGGCAAGGACATCGAGGGCCCCTGGGACGGCGAGGAGGCGATCACGCTGCTCGCCGATCTCGATGCCGGCGCCACCGGGGCGATGACCGGCGGCGGTTATCCCGACGGCATTCGCCAGATCATCGATCCCTATTTCGCCGGCAAGCGCGAGGAGGCCAAGGCGGCCTACGAGCGCTGGCTGCCGCTGATCAATTACGAGAACCGCCAATGCGGCCTGATCGCCTGCAAGGTCATGATGCAGGCCGGTGCCGTGATCAAGTCGGACACGGTGCGCCATCCGCTGCAGCCGCTGCATCCGGCGACGCGCGCGGGGCTGCTGGAGCTGGCCAAGGAGCGCGACGCGCTGGCGCTGCGGTGGGGGAAGTAGGGCTCTCCACCGTCGTTGCGAGAAGCGAAGCGACGAAACAATCCAAACTGTTTCGGCGGAGAAAGTCTGGATTTGCGTCGCTTCGCTCGCAACGACGGGTCCGCCCATTTCGGCTGAAGGCGTCGAATTAGCGCGGTTCGGGTGGTTTCCCGCTGCCCGGCGATGACATATTGTACGTTCGCCAACCAGGCCTGCGGAGAATCCAGGACATCGCGTAACAGCTCTTCTTTTGCCGCTATTTCGAGCCAGGTTGGCGTGAACCGACGGAACAGGGAGGCAGTGCCATGACGATGAGGCCGGATCCCACCTTTCACGCATCGCCCAAGCTTGCGATGGAAGCACCAGCGGAGAATTTTGCTTACACGCTGTTGCTCAGTCCAGATTTCTCAAAACCTGATGCTCTCGCGGTCATCGACGTCAAGCCGGGATCGCCGACCTACAGCCAAATCGTCCATACCGTGACGATGCCCAACAAGGGCGATGAGTTTCACCACTTCGGCTGGAATGCCTGCTCCTCCGCCTTGTCGCCGCTCGCGGGACATGCCTTCATCGAGCGGCGCTATCTCATCATCCCCGGACTGCGCTCGTCGCGGATCTACATCATCGACACCAAGCCAGGTCCGACCAAAGCCAAGATTCACAAGATCATCGAGCCCGAAGAAGTCTTCAAAAAGACCGGTTACTCGCGGCCGCATACCATCCATTGCGGGCCGGACGGCATCTATGTGAGCACGCTGGGCGGCGGCGGCCAAGACGGCACCAACGGCCCTCCGGGCGTTTTCATCATGGATTGCGAGACGTTCGAGGTCCTGGGACGATGGGAGATCGACCGCGGTCCGCAGACGTTGCACTATGATTTCTGGTGGAACCTGCCGCGCGACTACATGGTGACGAGTGAATGGGCGTTGCCGCCGCAGTTCGAGAACGGGATCGTCCCGGAAGATCTGCTTGCGAATAAATACGGCCATCGTCTCCACTTCTGGGATCTTCGAGCCCGTCGCAACGTCCAGACCATCGACCTCGGCGCCAATCATCAGATGGCCCTGGAGGTGCGGCCCGCGCACGATCCGGTTCGCGAATACGGCTTCGTAGGCGTCGTGGTCGACACCACCAATCTCGAAGCATCGATCTGGACCTGGTGGCGCGAAGGCGGGACATTCCACGTGGAGAAGACGGCGACGATCCAGCCGGAGCCCGCGCCAAAGGAGAAGCTCCCGCCGCTGCTCCAGGGCTTTGGTGCTGTGCCGCCTCTGGTGACCGATATCGACCTGTCGATGGATGATCGCTTTCTCTATGTCTCGTGTTGGGGCACGGGTGAAATGCGCCAGTACGACGTCAGTGATCCGCGAAAGCCGAAGCTTGCAGGCTCCGTCCACATCGGCGGCATCGCGCGCCGCACGCCACATCCGAACGGCAAGCCCTTTGCGGCAGGTCCGCAGATGGTCGAGATCAGCCGCGATGGCAGGCGCGTGTACTGGACCAATTCGCTCTATTCCACCTGGGATGACCAGTTCTATCCCGACGGAGTTCCGGGCGTGGAAGTCATGGCCAATGTCGGTCGCGACGGCGGTCTCGAGCTCCACAAGGATTACTTCGTAAGCTTCCCCGACGGATATCGTGCGCACCAGATCAGGCTGGAGGGCGGCGATTGTTCGACGGACTCCTTTTGCTACCCGTCGGCCTAGATTGGGGACAGGCGAGCCCGGCGCCTGGCTGGCTTTGGCTCGCTCTTGTTGCGAGCGGCTTCTATCACGGGGTCAATCCGGGCATGGGATGGCCGCTCGCCGTTTCGGCCGGGCTCATGGACAAGAGCCCGCGCGCGCTCTTCCGTGCGTTGTGGGCCCTCTCGGCCGGGCATCTCCTGGCAACGCTTCTCGTGCTGCTGCCGTTCGCGCTGCTGCTCGTGCTGGCCGAGTGGCAGCGTTCGATCCAGATCAGCGCGAGCCTTCTCGTCATCGGCTTCGGCGTCTATCGGCTGATTGCGCGGCGCCATCCCCGCACGCTGGCACGAATTCCGCCAACGCAATTGGCGCTCTGGTCGTTTGCCGTTGCCATTGCTCACGGCGCCGCCTTGATGCTGGTGCCGATCTATCTCGGTCTCTGCCAGGCTTTTGGACTCGATGCCGGCCATGCCGCTGCCGGCGCGCTGATGAAGGCAAGTCTTGTGAAGGCAAGTCTCGGGATGGCGGTGCTGGTCTCTCTGGTGCACGTTGCCGCCATGATCAGCGCGGGCGGATGCCTGGCGTGGCTGGTCTACCGCTATCTGGGATTGAGGTTTGTCTCCCGAAGCTGGTTCAACCTGGATGTGATCTGGGCGACCAGCCTCATTGTAGTTGGGATTGTGGCGCTCGCCTTCAATCTTGCGAGCTGGCGCTGAAATCTACTACGTCAGAGCCCACTCGCCGACGATGCGGAAGCGCGATGCGGCATCATGCTGCCGAAACAGCGCGATGCGGTCGATCGCCAACGTGTCGAGACCGAGCGCTGCAAACCGGGACCGCAGCATCTCGATAATCGGTCCGCGCCGCTCCGCATCCAGCCGGCCGGTCAGGGTCATGTGGAAGCGGAACTCCTCCATCACATAAGGATAGCCCCAGCGATCGAGATAATCGCGCTGCCGTTCGCTCAGCTTCTCGGGCCTGCGTCGTGCGCGGTCTTCCGCCGTCAGGGCCGCACGAAAAGAATCGAAGTCGCGGGCGCAATCGGCGGCGAGCTGCCCGAGCGCGCCGACAGGCTCGGCCGGAATGACGGCGATGAAGCCGCTGATGGCATCGACGACCGGTCGTATCGCCGGAATTGGTCGCTCCTTACCAGCAAATGCCGCGCAGGCCGCCGCGAGCTCGGCCTCGCTCTTGCCCGGCGCCAGCATCATCGGCGCCTTCAGTGTGGCGTGAAAGCCGTATTTGCGGGGATCGGCGCTGATATCGCGCCAGTCCGGCGCGACATCCAGTGCCTCGCGCGGAAACGGCACTTCGTCGCCGCTGTAGGCATCATAGCCGAGCAGCTCGGCGCCGAAGCGGGAGAGGGCGCTGTCGGCGCCGGCCGCAAAATAGATCGCGTAGCGGGGAAAACCTGTCATCGCCTCAGCATAACCAATCTAAGCCGCAACGACAGCCTCGCGCGGCGCCGCCGCTGCCGCAAGCAGCCGCGTCGCATCGGTGAGATGCACCAGCTTGCCGCCTGATATCACGGCGATCAGCCGCGGCCGCAACTCCACGCTGTCGTCGACCAAAAGAATGTCGGCGCGGCGCCCTTGCGCGATGGCGCCGCGATCGGTAAGGCCGGTTGCACGCGCAGGTCCGGCAGAGACCAAATCCCAGGCCTGCTCCAGCGGCAGCACGCGGTCGGCGGCGAGCCGGAATGCGGCCAGCAGCTGCGCCGGATAGTAATAGTCCGAGGCCAGCACCGAGCAGAGACCCTTGGCGACCATGTCCGACGCTCTGGTCCAGCCGGTGTGACTGCCGCCGCGCACGACGTTCGGGGCGCCATAAACGATGGCGTCGCCGTGGCTTGCTGCCGCCCGCGCTGTCTCCTCGTTGATCGGAAACTCGGCGATCATCGCACCGAGATCGCGAAACTCCTGGCGCATCGCCGGCGTCGCATCGTCATGCGAAAGCATCCGCACCCCGGCGGCGCGGGCCGCCGCCGCGAGCCGCGAGAGCGACGCCGGAACGTCGGCGGCGCGCGCCACCACACGTTCGACCAGCCGGTCAAATTCCTCGCTCGACAGCCCGGTGCGCTCCACCATGCGGTTGCGCTTGCGCGGCTTGGCCATATCGGCAAGCGTGCCGTCCATGTGGTCGTTGAAGGCGAACAGGTCGACGCGGCCTTCCGCGAGCCACTGGCTGATCTCGGTCTCGGCATCGAGATTGTAGGTCTCGTGCCGCAGATGGAAGCGGGTGTCGGCGGCGAATTGCGGACGCTGCCGCTCGATCGCCTCCATCAAGCCGCGCGCATTGCCAGCGCTGCGCAGGCCAGGCTCCCACGAACAGGTCGTGGCGTGGAACACCGTGGTGATGCCGTTGCTGATCGCCTGACGATCACTGTCGGCGAGCGCGACGTCGATCGGGAAATCGACGCCGGCGCGCGGCATCATCTGGCGCTCGAAGGCATCGCCATGCAGATCGACGATGCCTGGCAGCACCAGCAGGTCGCGCGCATCAATCGCGAGCCGCGCGCGGCCGCGAGGGACATCGACCAACGCAATGTCCGTTCCGGACACGAGAAGTGAGGTTTCGACGAGCTCGGCGCCGATCAGGGCCCGGCCGCCTTCAAGGAAAATGTCTGTCACGCGACCGCGCTTGGTTTGCTGGCAGGAGGACCGGTGAAAGAGCTCGCCCGTGCTTCGTATGTCGCGAGGAAATCTTCAATCCCGAGCTTGCGGAAATCGGGCAGCGCTTCACGCAATTTGTCGTGATCCCAGTCCCACCAGGCGAGCTTGGCGAGCCGGCCGGCGATCTGCTCCGAGAACCGCCGCCGCACGATGCGCGCCGGATTGCCGGCGACGATGGTGTAGGCCGGCACGTCCTTGGTCACGATAGCGCCCGCCGCGATCACCGCGCCGGTGCCGATATTGCGGCCGGGCAGCACGATCGCGCCGTGGCCGATCCAGACATCGTGACCGATATGGACGTGATGTTGACGGCGCCAGTCGAAGAACTCGGTGTCGTCGCTCTCGCCTTCGAAATAGGCGCTTGAACGGTAGGTGAAATGCGCCTGGGTCGCACGATGCATCGGATGATTGCCGGGATTGATCCGCGTCATTGCCGCGATCGAGCAGAACTTTCCGATGGTGGTGTAGGTGATCTGGGCATCGTTGACGACATAGGAGTAATCGCCCATCGCCACGTCATGCAGTACGGTGCGCGCGCCGACCTCGGTGTAGGCGCCGAGCCTGGCCTCGTGCAGCTTGGCCGAGGGATCAATGGTCGGCTGAATCGAAAGAGCTCTGGCGGCCATGTTGCATCCGAAGCGCGAGGGTGGGGCATTTTTCTTGGAGCGGCTTGATGACAATGCTTTGATGACAACGTCATGACGTGGCGATGACAGGGGATGACGTGTGTTGGATCGCCGCACCGCAACGCGGATGTCACACAAGTGTTAAGCGCCAGCGTTAGCGGTGGGTTCAGTTAATCTGGAGCCCTGCATGCTGGTGGTGGAAGGTCTGACGTGTCGCTTCGGCGCAAAGGCCGCGGTGGACGACGCTTCGTTTCAAGTTTCCCCGGGCGGCTTCGTCGGTGTGATCGGACGCTCCGGCGCCGGCAAGTCGACCCTGCTGCGGACCATCAACCGCCTGGCGACGCCGACCGCGGGCCGCATCCTGTTCGATGGCACCGATGTCACCGCGCTGCGCGGCAAGGAGCTGCGGCAATGGCGGGCGCGCTCGGCGATGATCTTCCAGCAGTTCAATCTGGTCGGCCGGCTCGATGTCCTCACCAACGTCCTGATGGGACGCCTCGCAACGATGCCCGCCTGGCGCTCGCTGTCGCAGCTCTGGCCCGAGCAGGACAAGGCGCTGGCGATGTCCGCGCTGGAGCAGTTCGACATCGCTGCGCTCGCCGCCCAGCGCGCCGACCAGCTCTCCGGCGGACAGCAGCAGCGCGTGGCGATTGCCCGCGCCCTGGTGCAGCAGCCCGACATCATCCTCGCCGACGAACCGATTGCCTCGCTCGATCCGCGCAACACCAAGATCGTGATGGATGCGCTGCTGCGCATCAACAAGCATTTCGGCATCACCGTGCTCTGCAATCTGCATTCGCTCGATCTGGCGCGCAGCTATTGCGACCGCCTGATCGGCATGGCGCAGGGCCGCGTGGTGTTCGATGGCGCGCCGGCCGCGCTGACCGATCACGTGGCGCGCGAGCTCTACGATCTCGAGGCTGCCGACGTCATGGGCGGCATGCCCATCCCGGCGCCCGAGGGCGTCCCGGCGCTTGGAACGGCGGCTGCCGCCTGAGCCTCGCCCGATTAGTTCAAGTCTTTTGCGTCAACCGACCCCAACCGACGAAGAGGGTATCATGATCACTCGCAGATTAATCCTTGCCGGCGCCGCCGCGCTCGCGCTTGCCACCTCCGCCTCGGCGGACGACTGGAAAGCCAAATATCCCGAGCTGACCTTCGCGGTCATTCCAGCGGAAAACGCTTCGGGCGTCACTGAGCGCTGGGCGCCGTTCATGAGCTATCTCTCCAAGGAATTGGGCGTGAAGGTCACGCTGCGCATCGCCAACGACTACGCCGCGGTGATCGAGGGCCAGCGCGCCGGCAACATCCATATCGCGAGCTATGGCTCGGCCTCGTTCGCCCGCGCCCGTCTGACCGGCGTCAAGACCGATGCCTTCGCCAACGACATCAACGCCGACGGCTCGACCGGCTATTATTCCGTGTTTTTCGTCAAGGCGAGCAGCCCCTACAAGAAGGTCGATGACCTCAAGGGCAAGAACCTCGGCCTCGTCGACCCGAACTCGACCTCGGGCAACAACGTGCCGCGCTTCGAGCTGGACAAGATGGGCATCGCCGACGCCGACACCTATTTCGGCAAGGTCGTCTTCACCGGCAGCCACGAGAACGCGATGCTGGCGCTGGCGCAGGGCACGGTCGACGTCGCCGCCAACCAGTGGACCAGCGATGACGATTCGACGCTGGCGCAGATGCTGACCAAGGGCATGTTGAAGAATGCCGACGGCTCGCCGATGAAGAAGGACGATTTCCGCATCATCCATAAGTCGGCGCCGATCATCAACGGCCCATACGCCTACAACTCGGACCTGCCGGACGACGCCAAGGCGGCGATCGCGAAGGCGTTCTTCGACGCGCCGGCCAAGGACAAGGCGGCCTTCGATCGCCTCCAGGACGGCCAGAAGAAGGGCTTTCATCCCGCCACCAACAAGGACTGGGATGGCACGATCGAGCTGATCAAGTTCGTCGATGCGCTGCGTAAGAAGAAGGCGTCCTGAGTTTGGGACGATGCACTGGAGCCGGGTCGATGGACCCGGCTCTTTCTCTTTGATCGACCACTTGTTCTGACCAGATGACCGTCGCGGTTTCGATCCTTCCCGAGCAGCAGCTTGCGGTGCTCAACGCCGCCTATCGCCAGGCGGTCGCGCGCAAGCGTTGGCGCCTGCTGTTGGGAGCCGGTATCTTCGCAGGTGCGCTGGTCCTCGCCGCGATCGGCGCCGAAGTGAATTTGCGCACGCTGTTCACCTATTTCGGCAACTTCATCAGCTATTTCGATCGCATCCTCACGCTCGACAACGGCCAGCGGGTCTGGACCGATCTCGGCGAGTGGCTCTGGGGCTGGCGCAAATGGCTGAGGATGCTGGGTGAGACGCTGCTGATCTCCTATGTCGGCACGCTGATCGGCGCCACCTTCGCCTTTGCCCTGAACTTCTTCGCGGCGGAGAACACTTCGCCTGCGCCCTGGCTGCGCTTTACGGTGCGGCGCCTGCTCGAATTCGCCCGCACCGTTCCCGGCATCGTGTTCGCGCTGATCTTCGTCATCGCCTTCGGGTTAGGTCCGATGGCGGGTGTGCTCGCGATCGCGATTCACTCCACCGGCGCGCTCGGTAAGCTGTTCTCGGAGATCGTGGAGAATGCTGACATGAAGCCGGTCGAGGGCGTCCGCTCGACCGGGGCGAGCTGGCTGTCTTGCATGCGCTTTGCAATCGTGCCGCAGGTCACCGCAGGTTATGCCAGCTACGCGCTGCTGCGCTTCGAGATCAACGTTCGCGAAGCCTCGGTGATGGGCTTCGTCGGCGCCGGCGGCATCGGCCAGGAGCTCGTCGTCGCCATCCGCAAGTTCTATTACTCCGACGTCAGCGCGATCCTGCTCACCATCATCGTGACCGTCTTCATCATCGACATCACCACCGGATGGCTGCGCGGCCGGCTGTTCGGCAAGGAGGCGCGGACGTGACCGGGCCGCAGCAAGTCGAGTCGCGAGAAATCCGCGCCCGCTATCCCGATGTGTTCGACCGGCCGGCCTCGGCGCGGCTTGCAACGCCCGCGATGATCGTCGCGGCGTTCGCGATCCTGATCTATGGTCTGGTCGATCTCGATTTCTCGCCGTCACGATTCCTCGCAGGCCTCAGCCAGCTCGGCTGGATCAGCCTGATGATGATCCCGCCCGATCCCGGCTCCTCGTTTCCGGTCTATCTGAAGGCGCTGGGCGAGACGCTGTCGATCGCGCTGCTCGGCACGACGCTGGCGGCGCTGTTCGCGCTCCCGGTCAGTCTGCTGGCCGCGCGCAACGTGGTGCCGTCGAAGATCCTGCGCTTTCCCGTTCGCCGCTTGCTGGATTCGATCCGCGGCGTCGACACGCTGATCTGGGCGCTGGTGTGGATCAATGTGGTCGGGCTCGGCCCGTTCGCCGGCGTGCTCGCCATCGCCGTGTCGGATTTCGGCGCCTTCGGAAAACTGTTCTCGGAGGCGATCGAGGGCGCCGACCAGAAGCAGGTTGAAGGCATCCGCGCTTCCGGCGGCAGCGCGCTGCACGAGATTCGCTTCGGGCTGCTGCCGCAGGTCCTGCCCGTGATCGCCGGTCAGGTGCTCTATTTCATCGAATCCAACACCCGCTCGGCCACAATCATCGGCATTGTCGGTGCCGGCGGCATTGGCCTCCAGCTCGCCGAGCAGATCCGCGTCTTGGAATGGCAGAAGGTGTCGTTCCTGATCCTGATGATCTTGGTTGCGGTTGCCGCGATCGATTTCATTTCCGGCAAGCTGCGCTTTGCGATTATCGGACGAAGGGCTATCGCTTAACTCAGGTGCGGCCGCAGTCTTCTTCCCTTCTCGCCTTGTGGGAGAAGGGGGCGCGAAGCGCCGGATGAGGGATCCGTCTCCGCGCATTCAAATGAGAGCTGGACTCGCGGAGAGGACCCCTGACCCGTCTCGCCGCTGTGCGGCGAGCCACCCTCTCCCACAAGGGGAGAGGGGAAGAGGGCTCACCCGTTCTCCACCAAAAACTCCACCCGCTCCGCCGCGAACCGCGAGTGCTTTGTCACCAGCGGTCTGCCGCCGAGATCGTGGTCGGTGGCATCGACCACGAGGATCGGTCGTCCCAGTGCAAGATCGAGCCGGGCGGCGTCGGTCGCGTCGACGATGCCGGCCGTTATCCGGGTCGCGCCGCGGCGGTAGTCGCGGATGCCGTAGTGCTCCAGCAACTTCGTCATCGAGCGCGTCGCGGCGAACACGGCGCCTGCGCCCGGAAACAACTCGGCCGACAACCACGTGGTGGAGACGCAGATCGGCGTGCGATCGGCGAGGCGAATCGCCTCGATCCGCACCAGCGGCGCGCCGGCCTTCAAGCCGAGCTCGCGCGCCAGCTCCCGGGTTGCGACGTCATTGGAGGTCTCGATCAACTGGCCGCGCGGCTCGCGGCCGCCGGCGCCGACGATCTCGGAGAACCGGGTGCGCGAGCGCAGCGGATAGGCCAGCTTCTGCGCCTCGACATAGGTTCCGCTGCCGCGCTCGGCCCGCACCAGGCCGCGCTCGGCCAGCGCGGCCAGCGCGCGCCGCACGGTGTGGCGGTTCACGCGGTAGGTTTCCGCGATCTCCATCTCGCCCGGTAATTTGTCGCCGGCGGCAAAGCGGCCGTCGGCGATACCGCGCTCGATGCCGTCGGCGATGAGGCGCCACAGCGCGACGCCCGAAGATGCAGTGTCTTGCATGCTCATATCGCTGGTCAGCCTAGCTGAGAAATCACGCCTTTGTCACGAAACAGTCATGGCGCTCCTTTATGAAGTTGTCTAGTATCATAGACAACTTAGAATCGGCAAGTTCGGTGGATTTGGTGACCCAGCAGAATGACCAGCAAGCCCAGCGCAAGGCCGCGATGGCCGTGCTGGCGCACGCGGAGGCGGGCGAGATCGCCGCCCGCCTCCGCACACTCGCCCTGCCGGCCCATCAAAATCTGCGCGAAGGCGAAAACGGTCTCGTCATGCTGCGCGGCCGGGTCGGCGGCGACGGTGCACCGTTCAACCTCGGCGAAGCCACGGTCTCGCGTGCGGCGGTCCGGCTTGCCAGTGGCGAGGTCGGCTTCGGCTACACACTCGGCCGCGATGGTGAGAAGGCGCGGCTGATCGCGCTGTGCGACGCGCTGGTGCAGTCCAGCGATTTTGGCGCAGCCGTCGAGCGCGAAATTATCGCGCCGTTGCGCGAGCAGCTTATGACGAGGCGCCAGCAGGCAGCGGCGAAGACTGCCGCGACGAAGGTTGATTTCTACACCATGGTGCGCGGTGAGGGGTGAGATCATGACCACGATTGCAGAACTGCCGCCGGGTTTCGCCGACAGGGTTCTGTCGGCGCAATCGACCTTTCGTTCGGTCATGGATGCGATGGCGCGGCCGGGTTCGGTCCAGCGCATCGTTCCGACAGCCGGAGCGCCCCATACGATGATGCGCGGCACCGCCGCGATCGCGCTGACGCTGTTCGATCATGACACGCCACTCTGGCTCGATGCGCGCATGGCAGAAAATTCCGACGTGATGAAATGGCTCAAGTTCCACACTGGCGCGCCGGTGGTGCAGGACACTTCGATTGCCAGCTTCGCGCTGATCAGCGACGGCGCGGCGCTGCCGCCGCTCGAAAGCTTTGCGCTCGGCACCAACGAATATCCGGATCGCTCGACCACATTGATCCTTCAGGTCGATAGTCTGGGCTCGGGACGCAGCTTGGAGCTGCGCGGCCCCGGCATCGATAGCGCCACGACGCTCCAGGCGTCGATCAAGCCGTTCGATCTGTTCGAGCGCCTGCGGTTCAACGAGGCGCTGTTTCCGCGCGGCCTCGATGTGGTGCTGGTTGCCGATGATGCCGTGGTTGCGATCCCGCGCACCACGCGCGTCGCGAACAAGGGAAGCTGACCGCATGTATGTCGCAGTCAAAGGCGGCGAACGCGCCATCGAGAACGCCCATCTCCTGCTTGCAAACGCGCGGCGCGGTGACCCAAGCGTTCCGGAAGTCACGCTCGAGCAGATCTCGGAGCAGCTCGGTCTCGCCGTGGACCGCGTCATGAGCGAGGGCTCGCTCTATGACCGCCAGCTCGCCGCGCTCGCGATCAAGCAGGCGCGGGGCGATCTGATCGAGGCGATCTTCCTGGTCCGTGCCTTCCGCGCCACGCTGCCGCGCTTTGGCGCGAGCGAGCCGGTCGACACCGGCGCGATGCGCGTGCAGCGGCGAGTGTCGTCGACCTTCAAGGATATTCCAGGTGGCCAGATCCTCGGGCCGACCTTCGATTATACCCACCGCCTGCTCGATCCTTCGCTCGCAGAAGGCGTTGTGCCGGAAGCGCCAGTGACGGCGGAAGCATCAACGGCACCCACGCCGCGCGTGACGGATATTCTTGGCCGCGACGGACTGATCGAGTCCTCGCCGCAGGCCGAGGACGGCGCCAGCGTCGGCGATCTCACCCGCGAGCCGCTGAATTTTCCGGCGGACCGCGACCTGCGCCTGCAAAATCTGGCGCGTGGTGACGAAGGCTTTCTGCTGGCGATGGGCTATTCCACCCAGCGCGGTTACGGCCGGAACCATCCCTTTGCCGGCGAGATTCGCTTCGGCGAGGTCGATGTCGAATTTTTCGCCGAGGACGTCGGCTTCGCCGTGCCGCTCGGCTCGATCGAGCTGACCGAGTGCCAGATGGTCAACCAGTTCAAGGGCTCGGCGACGGAAGCGCCGTGCTTCACCCGCGGCTATGGCCTCGCCTTCGGCCAGAGTGAGCGCAAGACCATGTCGATGGCGCTGGTGGATCGTGCGCTGCGCGCTCGCGAGCTCGGCGAGGAGGTGCGTGCCCCCGCGCAGGACGAGGAGTTCGTAATGTCGCATTCGGACAACGTGCAGGCGACCGGCTTCGTCGAGCATCTCAAGCTGCCGCATTACGTCGACTTCCAGTCCGAGCTCGGCCTGCTCCGCAAGCTGCGCCAGGAATTTGCCGAGGCCAATGCGCCCGATGCCATGAAGGAGGCCGCGGAATGAACGCGCCCGCCTATAATTTCGGCTATCTCGACGAACAGACCAAGCGGATGATCCGCCGTGCGATCCTCAAGGCGATCGCGATCCCCGGCTATCAGGTGCCGTTCGCCAGCCGCGAAATGCCGATGCCCTATGGCTGGGGCACCGGTGGCGTGCAGGTGACGGCGGCGATCCTGGGACCTGAGGACGTGCTGAAGGTGATCGACCAGGGCTCCGACGACACCACCAACGCGATCTCGATCCGAAAGTTCTTCGCCAAGACGGCGGGCGTCGCCACCACGACGGCGACGGACGAGGCAACCGTGATTCAGACGCGCCACCGCATTCCCGAGACGCCGCTGCATGAAAACCAGGTGCTGGTGTATCAGGTACCGATCCCTGAACCCCTACGTTTCCTCGAGCCGCGCGAGACCGAGACGCGGCGCATGCATGCGCTCGCCGAATATGGCCTGATGCATGTCAAACTCTATGAGGACATCGCCCGCTTCGGCCATATCGCGACTGCCTATGCCTATCCGGTCAAGGTGAACGCGCGCTACGTGATGGACCCGTCGCCGACGCCGAAATTCGACAACCCCAAGATGGACAATTGTGCCGCGCTGCAATTGTTCGGCGCCGGCCGTGAGAAGCGCATCTACGCGATCCCGCCCTACACGAAAGTCGTGTCGCTCGATTTCGAGGATCATCCGTTCGAGCCGTACCGTTTCAACGCGCCTTGCGCTCTGTGTGGTGCGGAAAGCTCTTATCTCGACGAGATCGTCACCGACGACAAGGGCGGCCGGATGTTCGTCTGCTCGGACACCGATTATTGCGAGGGCCGGCAGGCCGCCGGCCATCACGGCAGCCTGAGCGCCGCACCGTACAAGGAGAGGGCGGGCTCACATGGCTGAACTCGATACGCTCGAAAACGACCAGCCGCTGCTGGTGGCGGAGTCGCTCAGCAAGTCCTTCGGCCGCATCGCCGCCTGCCGAGAGGTGTCCTTTGCGCTCTATCCCGGCGAGGTGCTGGCGATCGTCGGCGAATCCGGCTCGGGCAAGTCGACGCTGCTGCAAATGCTGTCGGCTCAACTCACGCCGAGCGCCGGCCGGGTCTCTTACCGGATGCGCGACGGCGTCACCCGCGATCTTACGACGCTCGGCGAGGCCGAGCGGCGCTTTCTGTTCCGCACCGACTGGGGCTATGTCCATCAGGATCCTGCGCAAGGCCTGCGCATGGCGGTCTCGGCCGGCGCCAATGTCGGCGAGCGGCTGATGGCGGTGGGATGGAATCATTACGGCCGCATCCGCGACACCGCCTCCGACTGGCTGATGCGCGTCGAGATCGACGTCGCGCGCATCGACGATGCGCCGCGCACCTATTCCGGCGGCATGCGCCAGCGGCTCCAGGTCGCGCGCAACCTCGTCACCGGGCCGCGGCTGGTGTTCATGGACGAGCCGACCGGCGGCCTGGACGTGTCGGTGCAGGCGCGCCTGCTCGATCTCCTGCGCAGCCTGGTCGCCGAGCTGCACCTCGCCGTCATCATCGTCACGCATGATCTCGCGGTGGCCCGCCTTTTGTCGCACCGCGTGATGGTGATGAAGGGCGGCCGCGTCATCGAGACCGGCCTCACCGATCAGGTGCTCGACGATCCGCGCGAGCCCTATACGCAACTCCTCGTCTCCTCGATTCTGCCGCCATGAGCCTGCCAACATGAGCCTTGCAACGACTGCCATGATCGACATCGCCGACGCCCGGAAGACCTTTACGATGCACCTGCAAGGCGGCATCAAATTGCCGGTCGTGCGCGGCGTGACGTTCCATGTCGATCCCGGCGAAGGCGTCGTGCTGTCGGGGCCGTCAGGCGCCGGCAAGTCGTCGATCCTGAAGATGATCTTCGGCAATTATCGCTGCGATTCCGGCCGCATCGGCATCCGCCACCGCGGCGCGCTGATCGATCTTGCCGCCGCCGAGCCGCGGCAGGTGCTCAACGTCCGCCGCGCCACCATCGGTTATGTCAGCCAGTTCCTTCGCGCCGTGCCCCGCGTTGCGACCATCGACGTGGTCGCCGAGCCTCTGATCGTGAACGGCCTGGCGCGCGCGGAGGCGCAAGCCCGCGCGGGCGTGCTCCTGCATCGTCTCAACATTCCCGAGCGGCTGTGGCAGCTTCCGCCCGCGACCTTCTCCGGCGGCGAGCAGCAGCGCGTCAACATCGCGCGTGGCTTCATCTCGGATCTGCCGATCCTGCTGCTCGACGAGCCGACCGCTTCGCTCGATGCCGCCAACCGCACTGTGGTGGTCGAGCTGATCGCTGAGAAAAAACGCCAGGGCGTCGCCATGGTCGCCATTGTCCATGACGACGAAATCCGGCATCTGATTGCCGACCGCATCGTCGATGTCACCAGCTTCGCCGCCGCGGCTTGAAGGAAATGGACATGAACGCCAAGCCGAAGGACACGGTCATCGCCAACGCCAGGATCGTGCTGGCTGACCGGGTGATCGATCAGGGCTGGCTTGCTCTCGTCGACGGACGCATCGCCGAGATCGGCGAGGGCAGGGCGCCCGCCGGCGCCGAGGATGCTGGCGGCGACCTCGTCATGCCCGGCCTGATCGAGCTTCACACCGACCATCTCGAAGCCCATTACGTGCCGCGACCGAAGGTGTTCTGGAATCCGGTCGCCGCCGTCATCTCGTATGACGGCCAGCTCGCGACCTCGGGCATCACCACCGTGTTCGATTCGCTCCGGGTCTGGCGCGAGGACGGCGCGGAGGAAGTCGATGGCCGCGCCGGCGTGCTCGCCGCCGCGATCACGATCGCGCGCGATGCCGGCCTCTTGCGCGCCGACCATTTCCTGCATCTGCGCTGTGAAATCCCGATGCCGAGCGTCGTCGAGGAGGCCAAGGAGCTGATCGGCCGGCCCGACGTCAAGCTGATGTCGCTGATGGATCACACGCCGGGCCAGCGCCAGTTTCGCGACGAGGTCAAGCTGCGCGACTATTATCGCGGCAAGGGCGGCGGCAAGACCGACGCCGAGCTCGACGAACTGTTCGCGAAGCGCTTTGCCTATCAGAAGGCCTATGCCGCGACCAATATGCGCGAGATCGTGACGCTGGCGCATGCGTACAAGATCTCGCTCGCAAGCCATGACGACACCACCGAGGAGAACGTCGCCGATGCCGTGCGCGACGGTGTCGCCGTGGCGGAATTCCCCACCACGCTCGAAGCCGCGCGCGGTCTGCATCACGCCGGCATCGACATCCTGATGGGCGCTCCCAACGTCGTGCGCGGCGGCTCGCATTCCGGCAATATCGCCGCGATCGATCTCGCCCGCGAAGGCCTGCTCGATATCCTGTCGTCGGATTACATCCCGTCGAGCCTGCTGATGGGCGCGCTGCAGCTGCCCGAGCATGTGCCGGCGATCGATCTGCCGTCGGCGATCCGCACCGTAACCAAGGCGCCTGCCGATGCGGTCGGACTCACCGATCGCGGCGAGATCGCGGTCGGCAAGCGCGCCGACCTGATCCGCGTGCATGTTGCCGGCAGCGTCCCCGTCGTGCGCAGCGTCTGGCGCGAAGGGAGTCGTGTCGCATGAGCGAGACCGCGGCCATGGCGCAGGAGGTCGCGGGCGCGATCGGACCCGGGCGGCTGGTGCTTGTGGTCGGTCCCAGCGGCGCCGGCAAGGACACGCTTTTGCGACTGGCGCGGGCGGCGTGCAGTGAGGATCACGACATCGTCTTTCCACGCCGCCTCGTGACGCGGGAATCCTCCGCTGCCGAAGACAACCTCGCGCTTGGCCCCGACGAATTCCGCCGCGGTCAGCAGCATGGCGAGTTCGCCATGCACTGGGAGGCGCACGGGCATTCCTACGCGCTGCCGCTCGAGATCAACGACGATATCCGTGCCGGACGCACGGTGGTCGTCAATGTCTCGCGCACGGTGATCGGCGCGCTGCGCCAAGCCTATGCAAATGTCGTGGTGGTCGCGATCACGGCCCCGCCAGACGTGCTGGCGCAGCGGCTTGCCGCGCGGGCGCGGCACAGCGACGGCAATATCGCGGCGCGGCTGTCGCGCAGTGTCGATGTCGCGCGGGCGCATGCCGATATCACCATCCTCAACGCCGGCAGCGCGGAGTATCACAGCCGACAGCTCGTGCGCGTGATCAGGAATGAAGGTTGGCATGAGTAATGGCGGGCACGCTAAGGAGGAGTGGAAGAATGTCGGTGATCGAAACGGTCGAACAGCTGGAGGCCATCTACGGCGTCACCAACGATGCCTCGACCGTGAAAGTCGCCGACCATGTCACCCCGCTCTACCGCATCTACATCGAGAAGGCGCCGTTCGCGGCGCTCGCCACGATCGGGCCGGAGGGCATCGACTGCTCGCCGCGCGGCGATCTCCCCGGCTTTGTCCGCATTCATGACCCGAAGACGCTGATGCTGCCCGACCGCCGCGGCAACAATCGGGTCGATTCCCTGCGCAATATCGTGCGCGATCCCCGGGTGTCGCTGATGTTCCTGATTCCCGGCTCCGGCAATGCGGTTCGTGCCAACGGCCGCGCCCATCTCTCGATTGATCCCGAACTGCTGGCCTCGTTCAAGGTCGAAGGCAAGGCACCGCGCTGCGTCATGGTCATGAGCGTGGACGAGATCTACTTCCAATGCGCCCGCGCCATCGTCCGCGCCGACCTCTGGAATCCCGACAAGCGCGTCGACCCAAAGACCCTGCCGACGCCCGGCCAGATCCTGGCCGAGATGAGCGAGAACAGGGTCGGCGGCGCGGAGTACGACCGCGCCTGGCCCGCGCGAGCCGCAGCGACGATGTGGTGACGTTTCTTACCCTCTCCCCTTGTGGGAGAGGGTGGCTCGCCGCGATAGCGGCGAGACGGGTGAGGGGTATCTCTCCGCGAGCGCCCGTCTCACAGCTGATCTCGCGGACAGAGACCCCTTATCCGGCGCCATAGCCGAAGCTTCGCTTCGGCGTTCTTGAGAACGGCGGCCGAAGGCCACCTTCTCCCACAAGGGGAGAAGGGAAGAACGAGTCCGCGGCGGCGGCTCACCTCAATTAAACGCCATGCCGCCGCTCAGCGCGATGGTCTGACCCGTCATGTAGGCATTGTCGACCAGCAGCATCACCGCCTTCGCCACCTCCTCCGCCGTGCCGAAGCGGCCGAGCGGGATGCGGCTGACGAGCTGTTGCTGTCCGCTCATCATGTCGGTCTCGATCAGCGATGGCGCCACCGCGTTAACGGTGATGCCTTCCTTCACCAGCCGCGCGGCATAACCCCGCGTGAGGCCCTCCATGCCGGCCTTGGACGCGTTGTAGTGCGGCCCTATCGAGCCGGCACCGCGCGCAGCCCCAGAGGAGACGTTGACGATGCGGCCCCACGTCCGGGAGCGCATCGACGGCAGCACGGCCTGCGTGCACAGGAACACGGATTTCAGATTGACCAGGATGGTCCGGTCGAAATCCTCTTCGCTGAGATCATCGATGCCGCGCGTGATCGCGATGCCCGCATTGTTGACGAGGATGTCGATCGGTCCGAGTCCGGCCGTGACGCGCTCGACCATGCCGGCCACGGCCTCGCGCTGCGAGACGTCGGCTGCGGCGACGATGGCGCGGCCGCCGTGCTCGCCGATTTCACCTGCCAGCTGCTCGGCCTGACCGATCTGCTCGCGGCAGTTGATCGCTACGGCGGCACCGGCTTCGGCCAGCGCGCGACAGACGGCCGCGCCAATTCCGCGCGAGCCGCCGGTGACGAGCGCCGTGCGCCCCTTCAGACTGTCTGACATGAGAAACTCCGATCCGATCACAGCGGGATCGTCGGGCGTCAGCCACTGCCGTTCAAGTCAAAAGGCCGCTACATGAATTAGCGCCGCCGGCGCGCCCTGGTGCGCGCCGCCTTCTTGGCGGCGGCGGAGCGGGTCTTGGCGCCTTTGGTGCGGCTCGCTTTCCGCGCAGCGGCCGAACGTGACGCCGCGGTTCGCCGGCTCGCGGCGCTCTTGGCCTGTTTTGACAACGCGCTGCGCGACGCCGTCGAGCGCGGCTCCTTCTTCAGGACATTTTCCACGGCGCGCGACACGCGCGGCCGGCGCTTCGGGGTGCGCTTGCCCTGGCCGACCTCATAGGCATATTTGGCGCTGCGGCGCGTCGATTTCTTGGTGCGCCCCTTGCGCGGCGGCGGCAGATCGACGCCGGCGCGGCGTGCCTCGGAAAGGCCGATGGCAATGGCTTGCTTTGTCGAGCGCGCGCCGTGCTTGCCTTTACGAATCTTGTCGATCTCGTCCTTGACGAATTCGCCGGCCTGCGTGCTCGCAGATTTGCCGGCGCGCTTGTCCTGCTTCGCTTTGCGAATGATTTCCTGTCTTGGCATGGGTCGAGTTCCCTTCGAGATGACAGGGATGTCTCACCGCAACGCATAACCCGGACGATTGATCCTTTTCAGTTCCTCAGCGCCGCCAGCAGTTCGTCGGGGCGCTCGGCCATGATCATGTGCCCCGCGCCCGGCACGATGACAGTCTTCGCATGCGGGATCGCCGCCGCCAGCGCCTTGCCGGCTTTCGCGGGGGTCATCATGTCTCGCTCGCCGAGAATCAGCGTGGCCGGGACCCTCACGCTCGCAGCCGCGGCAAGTGCATTCGCATAGGCATTGCAGGCCGACAGATCCCTGAACAGCACGCCCGGCTCGCAATGCTTCAACACGGCCTGCGCGCCGCCATGCATCCAAAGGCCCGGCGCGAGGCTCCCGCCGAGCTCGGCCTTGAAGCCGAGACCCCAGATCGAGACCATGTCGACGGCGTCCTGGTCATTGGCTTCTGCGGCTTTGAGCAGATCCGGGCCGACGGTCATGGTCGCGGCGGTGCCGATCAGGCTCAGCGCAGAAACCTTGTCCGGATGCCGCGCCGCCGCCTCCAGCGAGATCAACGAGCCCATGGAATGGCCGATCAGGTGGGCCTTCGCGGCGCCGGCCGCATCCAGCAGCGCCGCGGTCCAGTCGGCCATCTCGGCGATGGTCGACAGCGACGGCCCGGCCGAGCGCCCGTGGCCGGGCAGGTCTGGCGCCAGCACCGAAAAGCCGTGATGGGCGAACCAGCGCGTGTGCAGCCCCCAGGTCGAATGATCGAAGCCGGCGCCGTGAATGAAGGCGACCGTCGGCAGCGACTTGTCGAAGTCGCGGCCGCCGGTTGTGACAAACACATCGGTACCGTTGACGGAAACCTTCATGGCGTCAGACCTTTTGCGAGATGCGCAGCGCTTGGTTGAGATCGTCGATGATGTCGCTTGCCGTCTCGATGCCGACCGAGAGCCGCACCAGCTCCTCGCCGATTCCGGCGGCCTTGAGCTGCTCGGCATCCATCTGCTGATGTGTGGTCGAGGCGGGGTGGATCACCAAGGTCTTGGCATCGCCGACATTGGCGAGATGGCTGATCATGCGCAGCGATTCGATGAACTTGCGCCCGGCGGGCCGGCCGCCCTTGATGCCGAAGGAGACGATGGAGCCGGCACCGCGCGGCAGCAGCGCCCTTGCGAGCTGAAAGTCCGGGTGGTT
Organism: Bradyrhizobium sp. 160; assembly: GCF_023073735.1. NCBI lineage: Bacteria > Pseudomonadati > Pseudomonadota > Alphaproteobacteria > Hyphomicrobiales > Nitrobacteraceae > Bradyrhizobium > Bradyrhizobium sp. 160. The sequence continues at coordinate 252,017 of NZ_JADPKD010000083.1, read as the reverse complement.
CTCCAGCGAGGGATGCAGCACCCAATCGACGGCCTTGTTGGCTTTCAGCGCGTCCAGCACGAGGTGCGTGTTCTGCATATGCCGGTCCATGCGCACGCCCAGCGTCTCGATGCCCTGAAGCAGCTGGAACGCGTTGGTCGGCGACAGGCATGCGCCGAAGTCGCGCAGGCCCTCGGTGCGCGCGCGCATGATGAAGGCCGCGGTGCCGAACTGCTCGTCGAAGACGATGCCGTGATAGCCGCCATAGGGCTCGGTCAGTACGCCGAACTTGCCGGAGCCGCGCCAGTCGAAGCGGCCGCCGTCGACGATGGCGCCGCCGATCGCGATGCCGTGGCCGCCGATCCATTTGGTCGCCGAATGCATGACGATATCGGCGCCGAGCTCGATGGGGCGGCTGAGATAGGGCGTGGCGAAGGTGTTGTCGATCAGCAGCGGAATTTTTGCCTCATGCGCGATCGCCGCGACCTTGGGAATGTCGAGCACTTCCAGCCCGGGATTGCCGATGGTCTCGCCGATCACGAGCTTCGTGGTCGGCCCGATCGCGGCGCGGAACGCGTCGAGATCGCGCGGCTTGACGCAACTGGTGGTGATGCCGAAGCGCGGCAGCGTATGCGCCAGCAGGTTGATGGTGCCGCCATAGAGTGAGCTCGATGCCACGATGTGGTCGCCGGCGTTCAAAAGTGTCGCGATCGCCAGATGCAGCGCGGCCATGCCGCTGGCGGTGCAGATCGCACCGACACCGCCTTCGAGCGCCGCGAGCCGCTCCTCCAGCACACCTGTGGTCGGATTGGAGATGCGCGTATAGATGTGGCCGGCACGCTCCAGGTTGAACAGCGCGGCGGCGTGATCGGAATCCTGGAACACATAGGACGTGGTCTGGTAGATCGGCACGGCGCGGGCGCCGGTTACGGGATCCGGATGCTGGCCCGCATGCAGGCTCAGGGTCTCGAAGGCAGGCGGCTTTGGCGCGGGCATGCGTGGCCTCGTTGGTCGATCGGCGGAGGCCGCCCTTGTGCCACAAAAAGAAGCGCTGCGTCAGCCCATTGACAGCGCCTCTAAGACCGGATCGCCTGCGCGATAATCCCGGCCTCGCGCAGCAAGATCTCCGCGTCTGGTAGCTTCGAACCTCTTCTCGTTGGCCGCGACGATCTTCCGCGCGTCCTGCGCCGCATCGCGGCGAGGATGGCGATGATGCAGTTCGCGTTCGGCCAGCTCACGGTCAGCCTCCAGCACATCAAGGCCCAACGCGCTCACGCTCCCTTCTGCCCCGCCAGCCGATCCCGCACCTCGGCCGCAATCTCGAACGAGCGCAGCCGGGCGGCGTGATCGTAGATCTGGCCCGTCGTCATCAGCTCGTCCGCGCCGGTCTCGGCGATCAGTGCCTTCAGCTTCTCCTCCACGATTCTGGGCGAGCCGACCGCGGAGCAGGACAGCGCCTGGCCGACACCGGCCTTCTCCGCCGGTGACCACAGCACATCCATGTCGTCGACCGGCGGCGGCAGCGGGCCCGGCGTGCCCCGGCGCAGATTGATGAACTGCTGCTGCAGCGATGAGAACATGCGCTGCGCCTCGGCGTCGCTATCGGCGGCAAACACGTTGACACCAATCATCGCATAAGGCTTGTCGAGTTGCGCCGAGGGCTCGAAGCGCGCGCGATATTCGCGCAGCGCCGGCATCATCATCTGCGGCGCGAAATGCGAGGCGAACGCGAAAGGCAAGCCCAGCATCGCCGCAAGCTGCGCGCCAAAGGTGCTCGATCCCAGGATCCACAGCGGCACCTTCGTGCCCATGCCCGGCACCGCGCGGATCGCCTGGTTCCGTTGCACATCGCCGAGCAGCGCCTGCAATTCCAGCACGTCATGCGGAAAGTTCTCCGCAGCCGTGGCAAGGTCGCGCCGCAGCGCCTTTGCTGTGAACTGGTCGGTGCCCGGCGCCCGCCCGAGGCCGAGATCGATCCGTCCGGGAAAGAGCGATTCCAACGTGCCGAACTGCTCGGCGATGACCAGCGGCGAATGGTTCGGCAGCATGATCCCGCCGGACCCGACGCGGATGGTTTTCGTTCCCCCCGCGATATGGGCGATCACCACTGACGTCGCCGCGCTTGCGATCCCCGTCATGTTGTGATGCTCGGCCAGCCAGAACCGCTTGTAGCCCCAGGCCTCCGCATGCCGGGCGAGATCGAGCGAATTGCGAAACGCCTGCGCGGCGTCGCCACCTTGGCGGATGGGCGCGAGGTCGAGCACGGAGAAGGGGATCATGTGTGGTACCCGTGAAGGGCGCGTGTGCGCGGGCCTCACATATAGGGGCCCAGGGGTGGGAATGCTGCTCGAACTTGTCGCGCGACTTTGATCTTGACGGAGCAGCGCATCCTTCGCGCTGCAGCCCGCGCCGCCCGTTCACAACACTGTTATTGCGATCTATCGCGCCCTTCGTCTCAACTGGGCGTTTTGCGCCTGTTGTTGTAGCTTGCCGGAGTACTGCTCGGTTGCCAGGAGGAACTGACATGACCACGGTCGTACTCAACCGCCGCAACCTCCTCGCCGCTGGCGGCTCGGTGCTCGCAACCGGGGTTTTGGCGAGCGGAGTTTCCGGGCTGCTGTTGCCCGCCCGTGCCGAAGGTCTCGCGCCGACCGAGTCGATGTCGGGCGGGGCGAACAACTATCGCAAGGGCGCGGCGATCGTGGAGCGGATCGGAAAGGGTGGCTTCTGGATGAGCGGTACCGTGCGCCGCGCCGGCGACGGGGCTCCGCTCGCCGGGCAGCGCATCCAGATCTGGGCGCACACCGTCGAGGGGCAGGAGCACGAGCCGCAGAGTCATGGCGCCACGCTCACCGACAAGGACGGCAAGTTCCGGCTCGAGATGCCGCAGATCATTCCCATCTTCGGCCAGCCGCATGGCCACCTCGCCTATGACAGCGGCGAGTTCAAAACCGTCTTTCTGCGTCCGGTGATGCGGAGCGCAAAGGAAACCAGCCTCGAGGCGCACTTCGTCCTGCAGCCGGCTTGAGCCGCGAATTGCAAATGAAGGGATGGGAATCGGCCCGGGCGATCCTGATCTGGGTCGCCCTTGCCTTGGCCATTTGCGTGCCGATCGCCGCCGCAGCAGGAAGCGACCTGCTCGCTTGGCGCGGTCCGGTCTACATCCTCGCCGGCTTCGCAGGGATCGTCGCCCTCGGTCTTGTGCTCGTTCAGCCCCTATTGATCGGCGGATATTTGCCGGGGCTGTCGGCTTATCGCGGACGGCGTGCCCATCATTGGATCGGCGGCGCGCTGGCCTTTGCGGTGGTGATCCATGTCGCCGGCCTCTGGATCACCAGTCCGCCCGACATGATCGACGCCCTTACCTTCTCATCGCCGACGCCATTCTCGCCCTTTGGCGTGGTCGCCATGTGGGCCATCTTCGCTGTCGCGCTTCTGGCTCTCTTGCGGCGGCGGCTGGGATTGCGGCTGCGAACCTGGCGCATCGTCCATATTCCCCTCGCGATCGTCATCGTCGCAGCCAGCGTGGCCCATTGCCTGCTGATCGAGGGGACGATGGAGACGATCTCGAAGGTTGTGCTTTGTGCGCTCGTTCTCGGGGCGGCCATCAAAGTGATGGCTGATCTGGTTTGGAGAAAGCGGAGGCTGCGCGGAGAGGGCATTGCGCGGCAGTAGGCGTCGGATGGGTAGGGCACTTGCGAAACCCATCGTGCTTCGTCATCGGCAAGCCTCGACGGGCTTCGCTGCCGCCTTGGCTCTTTGCGCTACGGCGGACAAATCGCTCTCCCGATCGCACGAGCTGGACGTGATCAGAGATCACGATTTGTCGTGCGCGTACTTCTCCAGAAGCAGCCGATTATATTCATCTCTCACGGCTCTCCGCGAAATATGCCCTTTTCGGTCTTTGGCAATCTTCAGAAGATCGGGATCAGTCGGTGCCCGTGATTTCCGCCTAAATCTCGCAAAGAGTGGGGTCGTAGGCGCCGACGTCCTTCCAAACAGCCGGTCAAACCATCCCATTGTGTCCTCCCGGACAGACGGCAGATTACGACATTATCACCATGAATTTGAGGGTCAAACGGATTGCGTCCGCGGCTAATGGCCCCGGATTACGCTTGCACTCCATCCGGGTTGCGCCACTGGAAAAAGCGAACGGTGCGCGGCGGGAGTGTTGCGTGGCGGCAAGCGTAGGATGAGTAGAGCACTTGCGAAATCCGCCACGTTTCGCCGCCGAACGGGTTTGGTGGATTTCGCTACCGTTTTCACTGCCTGAGCTACGGCGGACAGATCGCGCTAGCCATCCTACGCGTATTTTGTTGGCCTCTTCTTGCGAACACGTCGGGCATCGTCAGCGCCGATGTCTGCTGCTCTGCTTGCCGCAGATGGCGACGGGGCGTATCCTTGCGTGATGGCTGTCAGCGCTCCTGATCTGAAGGCGTTCCTGCTCGCCACGCCGTTCTTCGGTGGTCTCCCGAAACCGAGTCTCGACCTCCTGATCTCGATGCTGGTCGAGCGCCGCTTTGATGCCGGAGCAACCGTCGTGGCGGAGGGCGAGCAGGGACGCTCGATGTTCATCGTCAAATCCGGTCGGCTGGCGGTGCGCAAACGGGCGAATTCGGGGAGCGTCATCCCAATTTCCGCTCTGGAGCCTGGTGATTTCTTTGGTGAAATGACGCTGATTGAAATGCAGAATCGCTCCGCCACGGTGATGGCGGAAGGGCCGACGGTGCTGTACGAGTTGACCGCCCAAAAGCTCTACGCTTGCTACAAGGCCGATATCCACGCCTATGTGATCGTCCTGCAGAACATCAATCGCGAATTGTGCCGACGGCTGCGCCGTGCCGACGAGCGCTTCATGGGACAGCGGATGCGTGACGACAATTGACCGTCCGTAGACGGGTACAGCGCTTGCGAAACCCATCATGCTTCGTCACTGAGGCAAGGCCTCGATGGGTTTCGCTTCGCTCTAGCCATCTTACGAGCTAGCAGACGTCGACTTGGTCTGTGCTTCACTAACGCTCCGTTAAACAGCGAGCCATAAAGCAGCCTAGCGGATTGTGAGTAAAACAACTCGCATGCGCTACGCTCGTGAAGGAATTGGTTGCGCCTCAAGTGCGTCGCTATTGCGAGATATTGAAACAAGAAGCCACTCAAAACTGTCGAGCCGATTAAGAGTATGGACCAGCTTTTTACGGCCAAGTTAATAGTTAATCTCCTCGCAGGGGGGCTAGTGGTCTTCGTTGTCTTAGCGCTGCTCAGGTCCGTGATAAGTGGTGGCAAGCGGGTTGTTTGGGAAATTCTGCGAGTTACGGCAGGACTGGTATGCATGTGTATGGTCGGGCTTTCCCGGCATGGCAACATCGGTCCATGGGGCGCGTGGGTTGGCTTCGGCGGCATCGTTGCATTGCTATTGGCAAGTCTATTCGTTGGTCGCTCGTACAGGTTCAAGGGAAAGCCGCCGTAACAAAGCTGATATCGGGTCACTGCAATTTTTACCCGTCGGGCAAAACACCCGCCCCATACAAAACCTCATCAATCCCCTGCCGTAAAAATATTCCACTTTACCGAAATTCGGAATTGCGGCATTCTCCCACCCATCCCGGCCCGAGGAGAGGGACGATCGTACGTCGTCACGAAACGTGGGCGGGGGTGCGGTGGACGCGGCAGCGTCGGGCATGCCTAGGCGAGGCCAGGGCGAGATGAACCTCGTGAGGTCCTTGACTGCGTGCGGACGGACGGCGCCCGTGTCCGGCGAAGCCCTTTGGGTGAAGCCGGATTGCTGCGTACGGCAAAACCGTGTGGTCCTGGCCGTCGTTGCTACGGTCAAGCCTTGCGGAGATGCTTTGAGGCTCAACCGGGCCTCGCGGCATCGCCAATTCGCGAGGTGACGGAGGCCAGAAGGAACTCGGCTCCGGGGAGAGCAGGCATAAGCCGTCAAACCACTGCGCAGGGAAGGCCGTGTGTTCGGCTTCACCTGTATGCCGCTGTGCAGTTTTTCTGCGTGTGCTTTCGCACAGCGGACCGTGGGTGCCAGCCGGCACCCGGCCTTCCCTGCGCCCTCTTCACCGAAGAGGGGCGCGGAATAGAGCAAAACTCGGGCGCATCGAGCCACGAGAATGCCTTGTCATGTGTGGAACACTGGTGCTGCCGGACAGGATTGAACTGTCGACCTCTCCCTTACCAAGGGAGTGCTCTACCACTGAGCTACGGCAGCAGATGCTGGCACAGAATCGGGCCGCCACCAGGCCCGCCAAGCGGGGCGATGGATGCCACAAGGCCCCCTCATGTGCAAGCTTGCCGGCCCTGCCAAATCGAGAAAATCGGCGCGGTTGCCCGACCGAGGCGGCCTTATTGCCCCGAAATGACCGATTTTGGGGTGATTTTTCTGCCGGCGAGCCCCAGCCATCTGGCCAGTTGGTCCCGCCCTCGAATTCGACCAAATCTCGCTGGCTTCGTTGCGCCGGCCTCTTGTACCTCTTGAGATGTCGTCATTCGGTGGCATCCTGCCGCCGACAACGTGATGGGCCACGATGAGCGACGAGACTGACAAGACGCGGGCCGCTGATCGCCGGCAGGACCGGCTGAAATCGGCGCTGCGCGAAAACCTGAAGCGGCGGAAGGTGCAGGCGCGCGAACGCGCCGCAGGGACCGAGCCTTCGCAGAACGACGATGATTCCCTGGGTAAGGGGACCGCCGGCGAGACCGGCAGTTGAAGGCCGGCGGCTAACATTTTGGAGTGCATCGAAGTGGCAATGGGGCAGGACGGACAGCAACGAACCGACCGCGACGCGCTGATGTCGCGGTTCACCCGTCCCGAGCAAACCTTTCCGACGCTGGCATCAGCCGAGATCGCGCGTATCAGGCATTTCGGCGAGGTCCGCAGCTATGCCGACGGCGAGTTCCTGTTCGAGACCGGCAAGCCCGGGCCCGGCATGTTCGTCGTGCTGTCTGGCCATGTTGTCATCACCCAGCGCGACGGGCTCGGCCATGTCACGCCCGTGATCGATCAGGGGCCGGGGCAATTCCTCGCCGAGCTCGGCCAGCTCTCGGGACGGCCGGCGCTGGTCGACGGACGCGCCGAGGGCGATGTCGAGGTGCTGCTGGTACGCCCGGACCGGCTGCGCGCGCTGCTGGTGGCCGAAGCCGAGCTTGGCGAGCGCATCATGCGCGCGCTGATCCTGCGCCGGGTGAGCCTGATCCAGGGCGGCATTGGCGGCCCCGTGCTGATCGGTCCGTCGAACTCCGCCGGCGTGGTGCGCCTGCAAGGCTTTCTCACCCGCAACGGCCAGCCGCATCATCTGCTCGACCCCAACAGCGAGCATGACGCCGCCGAGATCATCGCGCGCTATTCGCCCGAGCCGGAGGATTGGCCGCTCGTCGTCACCGCCGACGGCACCGTGCTGCGCAACCCCAGCGAAACCGCGCTTGGCCGCGCCATCGGCATGATCGGCGGCGCGAAGGATGACCGCATCTACGACGTCGCAATCGTCGGCTGTGGACCGGCAGGCCTTGCGACGGCGGTCTACGCGGCGTCCGAAGGGCTGTCCGTCGCCGTGCTCGACACCCGCGCCTTCGGCGGTCAGGCCGGCGCCAGCGCGCGCATCGAGAATTATCTGGGCTTTCCGACCGGCATCTCGGGCCAGGCGCTTGCGGGTCGCGCCTTCACCCAGGCGCAGAAATTCGGCGCCGAAATCATGATCCCGATGTCGGTGAAGTCGCTGGACTGCTCGCGCAGCGCCGGTACGTTCGCGCTGGCGCTGGATTGCGGCGACACATTGCGGTCACGCGCGGTGGTGGTCGCGAGCGGCGCGCGTTATCGCCGGCCCGAGATCGAGAACCTCGACAAGTTCGAAGGACGCGGCGTCTGGTACTGGGCATCTCCTGTCGAGGCGCGGCTCTGCGCCGGCGAGGAGGTGGCGCTGGTCGGTGCCGGCAATTCGGCCGGCCAGGCCGCCGTGTTCCTGTCGGGGCATGCGAAGAAGGTGTTGATGATCATCCGCGGCGGCGGCCTGGGCGCGAGCATGTCGCGCTATCTGATCGAACGCATCGAAGCGACGCCGAACATCGAATTGATATTCAACACCGAGATCACCGCGCTCGAAGGCGACGAGGCTTCGCTGCTGCGCCGCATCCGCTGGAAAAGCCGGCTTTCCGATGACGAGGATTCTGCCGATATCCGCAATCTCTTTCTGTTCGTCGGCGCCGATCCCGCCACCAACTGGCTCGACGGCTGCGGCGTCACGCTCGACCGCGGCGGCTTCATCGTGACCGGCGCGCAATCCGAGCAGAATCAGGGCCGGCTGGTGGCGCCGCTCGAGACCTCCGTGCCCGGCGTCTTTGCCGTTGGCGACGTCCGCTCCGGCTCGGTCAAGCGCGTCGGCGGCGCCATCGGCGAAGGCGCGCAGGTCGTGGCCTCCCTGCACGGCTATCTCGGCGACGCCGCAAAACCGGCGCTTTAGGCAAGCAGAAGACAAGGGAATGTAGCTTGCCATCTTGTCGGCAGCTACAGACTATCCCCTCATCCTGAGGAGCGCGCCTAAGCGCGCGTCTCAGGCCCCGAACCACGATCCGGCCCTCATGGTTCGAGACGCGTGCTTCGCACGCTCCTCACCATGAGGGTCTAAACACAATATGTTCAAGGGAGGACTAAATGGCTGAACTCGTCGTGCTCTACAAGACGCCCAAGGATGCTGCGGCCTTCGACAAGCATTATGCCGAGACCCACATCCCGCTCGCCAAGAAACTGCCCGGCTTGAAGAAGTACGCGGTCAGCACCGGCCCGGTCGGCTCTCCCGCTGGTCCTTCCGGAGTCCACCTCGTCGCCATTCTCACCTTCGACAGCGTGGCCGCCATTCAGGCGGCATTCGGCAGCGCAGAAGGCAAAGCGGCAGCGGGCGACGTGCCGAAATTCGCCAGCGGCGGCGCCGACCTGCTGATCTTCGACACCAAGGAAGTGTGAACCACGCGCAAGGGCGGCCCGCATATCGCGGGCCGCTCTTCGAAGATGAATCAAGTTCGTCGAAAACCTGCTGTCGTTTGTGACAGCGCTGCAAAAAATCCGAGCACGCGTTTGTCTTTTCGCACGATGGCGCATGGCTCGGGGCGCATGTGCGGCGCCATCGCATGTGGCAATCCGATGAGGACCGTAATATCAATCGCCTGACCTCAATGCTGGACACGTAGGAGAGACGTCATGGTGCTTGGGTTGAGCCTGTCTGCGTTTACGATGATCCATGCCGTCATCAGCCTGATTGCCATCGTCGCGGGCCTCGTCGTGATGTTCGGCCTGCTCGGCTCGAAGTCGATGCCGGGCCTCACCGCAATCTTCCTGCTGTTCACTATCCTGACCAGCGCGACCGGCTTCCTGTTTCCTTTCGAGAAGCTGCTGCCGTCGCACGTCATCGGCATCATCTCGCTGTTGCTGCTCGCGATCGCCTGCATCGCGCTCTACGGCATGAAGCTCGCAGGCGCCTGGCGCCCGATCTATATCGTGACCGCGATGGTCTCGCTCTATTTCAACGTCTTCGTGCTGGTCATCCAGTCGTTCCTGAAGGTGCCGGCGCTCGCCGCGCTCGCGCCCGCCGTGCCGCCGGCGCCGCCCTCGGGTCCGGTGTTCGCGGTGGTACAGGGCATCGTGCTGGTGTTCTTCGTGCTGCTCACCATCGGCGCCTGGCGCCGCTTCAGGCCGATGGCGTTTGTCTGATCGTTCAAGGAGCCTAGCAATGCCCACCATCACCACCAAAGACGGCGTCGCGATCTTCTACAAGGATTGGGGCTCGGGCCAGCCGATCGTGTTCAGCCATGGCTGGCCGCTCTCGGCCGACGACTGGGACGCGCAGATGTTGTTCTTCGTCTCGCACGGCTACCGCGTCATCGCGCATGACCGCCGCGGCCACGGCCGCTCGGCGCAGGTCGCCGACGGCCACGACATGGATCATTACGCCGACGACCTTGCCGCGCTGACCGCGCATCTCGACCTCAAGGACGCCATCCATGTCGGCCACTCCACCGGTGGCGGCGAGGTCGTGCACTACATCGCGCGCCACGGCGAGAGCCGCGTCGCGAAAGCGGCGCTCCTGGCCGCGGTGCCGCCGCTCATGGTGCAGACCGCGGCCAATCCCGGCGGCCTGCCGAAGAGCGTGTTCGACGGTCTCCAGGCGCAACTCGCGGCCAGCCGCACGCAATTCTATCGCGACCTCCCCGCCGGCCCGTTCTATGGCTACAATCGTCCCGGCGCAAAGCCGTCGGAAGCGGTGATCCAGAACTGGTGGCGCCAGGGCATGATGGGCGGCGCAAAAGCGCATTACGACGGCATCGTCGCGTTCTCGCAGACCGACTTCACCGAGGACCTGAAGAAGATCAACGTGCCGGTGCTGGTCATGCACGGCGACGACGACCAGATCGTGCCTTACGCCGATTCCGCACCGCTGTCGGCCAAGCTGCTGAAAAACGGCATCCTCAAGACCTACAAAGGCTTCCCGCACGGGATGCCGACCACGCACGCCGAGACCATCAACGCGGACCTCCTGGCGTTCTTCAAGGAGTGAAGCTTCGCGTGCTCCGCCGGATCTCACCATCGCTCGTCACCGCGCCATGATCCGCGTCGCCCGGGAGAGGTAAGATGCTGAAAATGGAGGATATCAATAGCCTCTAGTCCGCTGCGCAGATAGTTTGGCGCGGAAATTTCGGCGCTCGCGCGCGTTGAGTCCCGTCCGCCCTTGAAGGAGAAGCGTCGGCGATGTCTCCCCAGCTCAAACTGATCGCACTTGACGCCGACGATCTCGCTGTCATCTCGACCCATGTCCAGGACGCCCGTGTCCAGGCCTCCGACATCATCTGGCGGCAGAGCGAGAAGCGGCTTGTCGTCGGCATGAGCCGGCTGGACTGGGAGCAGACGTTGGAAGGCGAGGCCGAGCCGCGCCGGCTGGTCGCCGCGCTCCGCTTCGACCGCGTGCTTGCCTGCAAGTCGCGCAACATCGACCTCGCCGCGCCGGACAAGGTGCTGGACCTCGTCGGCATCGAGTTTCACCCCCAGGGTGGCCGCAGCGAGGAGCCCGGCGGCAGTGCCCTGCTTCTGTTCGCCCAGGGCGGCGCCATCCGCCTCGACGTCGAATGCCTGGAATGCGAGCTGACCGACCTCGGGACGGACGCGCTGGGGGCGGGTCCGGGGATCGAGGGGTGAGAATGGCATGCCAAGCCAACGCATTCCGCTGTCGTTCTGGCGAAAGCCAGGACGACAGCGGAGGGAAACGACCCGGCCCAAGGGTTGACGCCGCTTCCCCGCCGCGCCATTGAGCAGGGGTCGGGTGAGCCAATCCGCCCCAAAGACCAGCAGAAGCCCAGCCAAAATGCCCGTTCGTCTCGACCGCAGCAGCGCCGATTTTGACCAGCGATTCGCGGCCTTCCTCGCCGCCAAACGCGAGGTCTCGGCGGACGTCGAGGCCGCCGCGCGCGCAATCGTCGACGACGTCGCCAAGCGGGGCGATGCGGCCCTGCTCGAGGCCACGAAAAAATTCGACCGGCTTACGCTGGATGCCGCCTCCCTGCGCGTCACCGCCGCCGAGATCGAAGCCGCGACAAAGGCCTGTGATGCCGCGACGCTGGACGCGCTGAAGCTCGCGCGTGACCGCATCGAGATCTATCACCGCCGCCAGCTTCCGACGGACGAACGTTTCACCGACCCGCTCGGCGTCGAGCTCGGCTGGCGCTACACCGCAATCGAATCCGCCGGCCTCTATGTGCCCGGCGGCACCGCGGCCTATCCGTCCTCGGTGCTGATGAACGCCGTGCCCGCGAAGGTCGCCGGCGTTGCGCGCCTCGTCATGGTGGTGCCCTCGCCCGACGGCAAGCTCAACCCGCTGGTGCTGGCGGCAGCCCATCTCGGCGGCGTCACCGAGATCTACCGGGTTGGCGGCGCACAGGCCGTGGCCGCGCTCGCGCACGGCACCGCGACGATCGCCCCGGTCGCCAAGATCGTCGGGCCCGGCAACGCCTATGTCGCCGCCGCAAAGCGGCTGGTGTTCGGCAAGGTCGGCATCGACATGATCGCCGGCCCGTCCGAGGTGCTGGTGATCGCCGATGACACCGGCAATGCCGACTGGATCGCCGCGGATCTGTTGGCACAGGCCGAGCACGATGCCAGCGCGCAATCGATCCTGATCACCGATTCCGCGCGGCTTGCCGCCGAGGTCGAACAGGCAGTCGCGGCGCAGCTGAAGACGCTGCCGCGCGCTGCGATCGCCGGCGCCTCGTGGGCCGATTTCGGCGCCATCATCATGGTGAAGGATATTGCTGGCGCCATCCCGCTCGCGGACGAGATCGCCGCCGAGCATCTCGAGATCATGACGAGCGATCCCGATGCGCTCGCCGCCAAGATCCGCAATGCAGGTGCGGTGTTCCTCGGTGCGCATACGCCGGAGGCGATCGGCGATTATGTCGGCGGCTCCAACCACGTGCTGCCGACAGCGCGCTCGGCGCGGTTCTCCTCGGGCCTGTCGGTGCACGACTTCATCAAGCGCACCTCGATCCTGAAATGCGGCCCGGATCAGCTGCGTGCGCTAGGTCCGGCCGCGATGACGCTTGGACAGGCGGAAGGGCTGGACGCCCATTCGCGCTCGATTGGATTGCGCCTCAATCAGTCATGACAAGGCCGCCCGAACAGGACGACTCGACCAATCGCATCGTCGGCGTCACGCTGGACGAGGACTCGATCGGCCGTTCCGGGCCGGACATTGAGCATGAGCGCGCGATCGCGATCTACGACCTGATTGAGCAGAACTTGTTCGCGCCCGACGGTGCGGAAGGGCAGGGCCCGTTCACGCTGCATATCGGCATCACCGGCAACCGCCTGATGTTCGACATCCGCCGCGAGGACGGCACGCCCGTGGTCGCGCATCTGTTGTCGCTGACGCCGTTCCGACGGATTGTGAAGGACTATTTCATGATCTGCGACAGCTATTATCAGGCGATCCGGACCGCGACGCCGGACAAGATCGAGGCCATCGACATGGGCCGCCGCGGCATCCATGACGAGGGATCGCGCACGCTCCAGGAGCGGCTGAAGGGCAAGGTGCGGGTCGATTTCGAGACCTCGCGCCGGCTGTTCACGCTCATTACTGTCCTGCACTGGAAAGGCTAAGCGCGATGGCGGCGCCGCCACGCGCACGCGATCCGCAATCGGTGCTGTTCGCCTGCGCGATGAACAGCGTGCGCTCGCCGATGGCAGCGAGCCTGTTGCAGCACATGTTTCCGCAGGGCCTCTACGTGAAGTCGGCCGGTGCCAGGAAGGGCGACCTCGATCCATTTGCGGTGTCCGTGATGGCCGAACTCGGCCAGGACATCTCTGCCCACAAGCCGCAGACCTTCGAGGAGCTGGAGGATTGGGAGGGCCTGAACTTCGACCTCATCATCACATTGTCGCCGGAGGCCCACCACAAGGCGCTGGAGCTGACCCGCACGCTTGCCGCCGAGGTCGAATACTGGCCGACGCAGGATCCCACCACCATCGAAGGCAGCCGTGACCAGAAGCTCGCCGCCTATCGCGCGGTTTGCGATCAGCTCTTGATGCGCATCCGCAGGCGGTTCGCGAAGGTGGGTGCGGCGAGCGGATAGCATGCGGCGTGCGTAACACCCGCGTCACAGAGCGCACGCACACGCGTGTTGGCAACTCTCGAATCACCAAACCTCCGGTTCCCGGGTTGTGAAACCGGCCCCCTTCCGATAGGTTCCGCGCGCAATTCACCCCGCTTCATCCCCCAAATCACCTGATGCTCGGCCGCCCCAAATTCGTACTTGCCTCCGGTTCGCCGCGGCGCCTTGCGCTGCTCAATCAGGCCGGCATCGAGCCGGACGCGCTCCGGCCGGCCGACGTCGACGAGACGCCGAAGCGGGGCGAGCTGCCGCGCGCCTGCGCCAACCGCCTTGCGAGGGCCAAGGCCGATGCGGCGCTCAAATCGGTGCAGCTGGATGATGAGCTGCGCGGCGCCTTCATCCTCTCTGCCGACACCGTGGTGGCGGTCGGCCGCCGCATTTTGCCCAAGGCCAACCTGGTCGACGAAGCCGCGCAGTGCCTGCGGCTGCTCTCGGGCCGCAACCACCGCGTCTACACCGCGATCTGCGTCGTCACGCCGCGCGAGGCCTTTCGTCAGCGCCTGGTCGAGACCCGCGTCCGCTTCAAGCGCCTGTCGGAAGACGACATCCAGGCCTATATCGGCTCGGGCGAATGGCGCGGCAAAGCCGGCGGCTATGCTGTGCAGGGCATCGCCGGCTCGTTCGTGGTCAAGATGGTCGGCTCCTACACCAACGTGGTCGGCCTGCCGCTGTACGAGACCACGACCCTGCTCGGCGGCGAGGGCTTTCCGATCCGCTTCGGCTGGCTCAACGCCACCGCGCTGTGAGCACGACAGCGCCGTCGACAAAAATCGCGAAACAACCCCATGCGCAGTAGAATGGCCCCACCGGCCCGCCGCGCGAACGCCTGCGCCGCCGAGGAACCCGTTTTCCCGCCAGGCTGTTGAACTCCTTCACCTCGTGTAAGCGCCGACACCATGAACGATCACCTCAAAACGCCCGCCAAACCCCTCAAGACCTGCCCGATCTGCGGAAAGCCGCAGTCGCAGGCGACCCGCCCGTTCTGCTCCTCGCGCTGCCGCGACGTCGACCTGAACCGCTGGCTGAAGGGCTCCTACGTCATCCCCGGCCGCGACGACGAGGTAGACGACGTAGAATAGAAAGCAATATCAATGATTTGTTGAGTTCAGGAACGCCGCGCGCAGCCGCGGCGATACTGCCCCACCTTGTGCACAGCCGGGCCGCGCCCGGCGCAGCCTTCAGGCGAAGGCGGGTGGACAGGCCGCTCTCGGCCCACTATAAACCGCCCGCTCGATGGGCTTTGGCCCCTCTCTTGGAGCACGCCCAGGTAGCTCAGTTGGTAGAGCATGCGACTGAAAATCGCAGTGTCGGTGGTTCGATTCCGCCCCTGGGCACCAACTACGCTTTCTCGCGCTGAAGCACGAAGTTAAGTAAGGCCAAGATCGGCACGCGTTACGCGCGCGCTGGCCGTTCCTGGCTGGGCATATGCGACGGTCTACCTGCACCTCCAGGCGAACGCCGGAGCGGCGCAGAATTTCGTCACCAGCAATGGCGCGCGCGGCTCGGTTGTGACCGGACTCAACGCGCATGGGGACGCCCTTGCTCTTGGCATCACCTACACCTCTCCCTTTTCGGTCCTGGGCGGCCAGGCCGTCTTCTCGCTCATCACGGCGCCGGGTAACGTCGGCATCGGCATCGACGCCCAAACCCTCTAGCAAGCCGGCGTTGCGCAAATGAGCGCCATCTCCGCCGGGTCACTTCAATGCGGCACTGAGCCAGCATCGCTGCAGATGGCCTGAAAGGTGGCAGTTCGACGTCCCAAGAGCCCGCTGCTCTGCCGCATCCGCTCGCTGTACGCGCCCGGCTGCAGCTGATATGCTCTTGGCCATAGGACGGTAAATGGCAGCTGGCCACAGACTTTCCCGCGATGCCGGCCTTCTGATCGGATTCGATCCCGCTCGCATCTTCTCGCAACGCCTCGATATAACGCTGAACAAATTCGTCTACGGCTGCCGCGTCCCTCGCTCACATTGGGAGATGTGCCATGGCTGCATCGGACTGGCGTCTCGAAGGCGAATGGATGAAGAATTGCACCTGCGCGTTTGGCTGCCCCTGCGATTTCAATGCGCCGCCCACCAAGGGCTATTGCAAGGGAATGTTCGGCATGCGGATCGCCAAAGGACATTTCGAGGGAACCAGGCTCGACGGTCTCTGCTTCGCGATCACGGTCGATTTCCCCGGCCCGCTGCATGAAGGCAACGGGACAATCCAGCCCATCATCGACGAACGCGCCGCGCCGGAACAGCGCCAAGCGTTGTTCAATATCTTTTCAGGCAAGCATTCGGCCGAGGGTACGTTTTTTCAGATTGTCAGCCTCATCGTCACCAAGATCCACGATCCGATTTTTGCCCCCTTCGAATTTTCCTTCGACAAGGACGGCCGCGTCGCAAAACTCATCGCCACGGGCGTGCTCGAGACCGACGTCGAGCCGATCAGGAATCCGGTGACGGGTGATCCGCATCGCATCCAGGTGGTGATGCCCGAGGGATTCGAGCACAGGGCTGCCGAGGTCGCGTCCGCCAACATCCGCTCGACCGGTGCGATCCCGTTCGAGACCCAGGGCACGCACAGCTCGCTCGCCCATGTCGTGCAAACGCCCGAGGGCATTGCGGCATGATGCGGCGCTGACATCGAGACGAGGCCTCGGTGTCGGCGCCTCATCGCGATCCTGGAAAAGTCCATGCGGGGGCGCGTGATGCTGGAACGCCTACTTCACCGCGACCGGCTGATCGTCGCGATCGGGACCGCTACGGTGGCGGCGCTCGCCTGGGCCTATCTCGCCGGGGGCGCCGGCATGGACACCGAGATGATGGCCGCCATGCCGGACATGGCGCCAATGCCGTGGACGCCACTCTACGCTGCGCTGCTGTTCGTGATGTGGTGGGTGATGATGATCGCGATGATGGCGCCGAGCGCGGCACCCACCGTTCTCTTGTATGCGACCGTCAAGCGCAAGCAGGAGACTGCATCCCGGGCCGCAATCGACGCCTGGATCTTTCTCGCCGGTTATCTCGTGACATGGGCGGGGTTCAGTGTTGTCGCGGTCGTGGCGCAATCGGCGTTGGAACGCTTGGGATTGCTGTCGATGGCGATGGCCAGCACCAGCGCAATCTTGGGCGGCAGCATTCTGCTGGCCGCAGGCCTCTACCAGTTCACGCCGCTCAAACATGCCTGCCTGCGCTACTGCGACAGCCCGCTGCTGTTTCTCAGCCGGCATTGGCGGCCCGGCACGCGCGGAGCATTCCGGATGGGAGTTCGCCACGGCAGCTATTGCGTCGGCTGCTGCTGGTTTCTGATGGCATTGCTGTTCGTCGGCGGCGCGATGAATCTGGCCTGGGTCATCGGCATTGCGCTCTATGTCGCCGCTGAGAAACTGCTGCCGCTCGGCCGGCGATTGAGTTATGCGGCGGGCGCGGTCCTCATCCTGTCCGGCACGATCGTTCTGGCGCGCGCGATGTGAGAGGCCGGGACCGATGACCAATGCTATCGCCTTCCAGCCGCCTCCGTGGTCAAACTGATGTCGTCAGAAGGATTGAGCTTTGCCCCAACCAAAGCTTAAGGCTGCTTCACCTGGCTTCGCGCTATGAACAGCACCCGCGCGGCGCTTGCGGCCGCGGCGCCACCAAAGTCGTGGCGACGGGCCGTGAGGAGGCTCAGCTCCACTTCGCTCCCTTGGCAAGGTCCTTCCAACAACCGTCTGCGCGTGGCGCCTATGTCCATTCGCAATTGTGAGACTTGAGCACGAGCCGCGTTCCCGCCTCCGTGCTATTGCTGCTCCTCGCAATCCCGCGAGGCCCCCATGCTCCCTACTCCCGCCGACATCTTCACCGAGCCCGAGGACGTTTCGCCCGACGGCCTTGCCAATCTCGGTCCGCTCCGCCGTCTCGCCGGCAGTTGGCACGCGGACAAGGGCCTCGGCGTCAATCCGAAGGCGGAGGGGCCGGAGCAGCGTGCCAAGGCTGGCGGATCGGCGGCCTGAGACCGGAGAATCACATGAAGCCTTATGTCATCTGCCTGATGCACGCCAGCCTGGATGGCCGCACGCATCCCAGCCGCTGGCGTCCGAAGGGTGCGGGCACGGATTGGTTCGAGAAAATCCATGACGAGCTCGGCGGCGACGCCTGGGTGATCGGCCGCGTTACTGGCTCGGAATTCGCCAAGGGCAAGCCGTATCCGACCGGGACGAGCGAGAAATTTCCGCGCGAGAACTGGTTCGCACGACGCGATGCGAAAAGCTTTGGGGTCGTGCTCGATGCGCAGGGCAAGATCGGCTGGGGCCGCTCCGACATCGGCGGGGATCCAATTGTCGTCCTGCTAACCGAAAGCGTGCCGGATTCGCATCTCGCAGGGCTGCGCGGCGAGGGTGTGTCCTACGTCTTCGCCGGCAAGTCCGAGATCGATCTGGCGCTGACGCTGGACATTCTCAGCCGTGAGCTCGGCGTGAAGCGTCTGTTGGTGGAGGGCGGAGGTATCGCCAATGGCGCGTTCCTGCGCGCGGGTCTCATCGACGAATTCAATCTGATCCTCAGCCCCGCGGTGGATGGCGCGAGCGGCGCGCCCTTCGTGTTCGACTCGGCGGCCGCGGACAGCGACAAGCGTGCGCCCATCGTGGCGATGACGCTGGAGAGCACGCGCGAGCTCGGCGGCGGGGTCCTGCTGCTGCGCTATCTGATCCAGAACGACCCGCAGGCCGTGGCCAAGTAAGCGCCGGCATGTCGGAATCATCGGAGCACATCGTCATCGTCGGCGCCGGCGCCGCCGGCCTGATGGCAGCGCGGGAGCTGGCGCGTGCGGGCAGACGCGTGACCATCCTGGAGGCGCGCGAGCGCTGCGGCGGGCGCATCCATCCGCTGCCGGGATTGCAATTCGGCTATCCCGCCGACGGCGGAGCCGAGTTCGTCCATGGCGAGGCGCCGGTCACGCGGGCTTTGCTGCGCGAAGCCGGGCTGTTCCTTCAGGAGATCGAAGGGACGCAATGGAGCTTTGACGGCACAAGCCTCTCGCGTGAGGACCGCCACGATCCGCATGAGGCGGAGCTGCAAGCCGCGCTGCGGGACTTGAAGAATGATCTGACTGTGGCCGATTTCCTGCGCCGTCATTTTGCCGGGGAGGACTATGCGCGGCTGCGCCATTCGATCGAGCGGATGGTCGAGGGCTATGACGCGGCAGACCCCGAGCGTGCTTCGACGCTGGCGTTGCGCGAGGAATGGATGGATGGCGGTCACGCTCCGCAGGCGCGCATCAACGGTGGCTATGCCGCACTGATCGATTTTCTGGCGGCCGAGTGCCGCGCCTGCGGCGTTGCGATCCGGCTCGGTTGCGCCGCGTTGGCGATCGTGGAAGAGGGCGGCGCCGTAGCGATTCGCTGCGCCGGCGGCGATGGGCTTGTCTGCGACCGGGCGATCCTCACCGTGCCGCTGCCGCTGCTGCGCGAGATCGCGCTGCCGGCGAGCGTAAGCGCGAGGCTTGCTGCCGCCGACGACATCGGCTTCGGCAACGTCATCAAGATCCTGCTTTGCTTCGCGCGGCCATGGTGGCGCGACCGACAAGACGACCTCGTCGACATGACCTTCCTGCTGTCCGACGAAGCGATTCCGGTGTGGTGGACGCGATATCCTGACCAGCATCCCCTGCTCACCGGCTGGTTCGGCGGTCCACGGACGGCGGCGCTGTCGCATCTCGATTCGAAAGGACTGATCGAGGCCGGGCTCGATTCGCTCGCCGCCATCTTCAAGCGGTCACGCGAGGACATCGCGCGCGATCTCGTGGCGGCGGCCGCGAGCAATTGGGCGCACGATCGCTTTGCCCGCGGCGCCTATTCCTGGGCGACGCCGCGGACGCGCGAGGCGCAAGCGATACTCGCCCGCGCCGACGGCTTGGTGCTGTTGTCCGGCGAAGCGCTCTACCGCGGCCGCGATATGGGCACGGTTGAAGCGGCGCTGACGAGCGGCCTGGAGACGGCAGGGATGATCTTGCGGAGCTAAGAAAGAAGGCCCGCATCTCTGCGGGCCTTGCGGGCCCTTTTCGTCTTACCAGCGACCGCCGCCGAAGCTGAACGTTACGCCGGGACCACCGCCGTAATATCCGTACGGGCCGCCGCCATAATAGCCGTGGTGCCGCGGGTAATAGCCGTAGCTGCGGTAATGGGGGCGATAATGGCCATGGTGGTGATGACGCCAGTGATGATGGTGCCGATGGCCGTGATAATGGTGCCTGTGCTGCGCGCTGATGTCGGTCGATCGGCTGTCTTGCGCGTTCTGCTTCGCGCTCGAATTATTGGCCGCGTTCGCCGCAGATCCCCCGGCAAGCGCCGCAGCACCGATGGCCATCGCGACAAAGAGATACTTCATGTCATCACTCCGGTTGAATGTCGTGTGACAACAGATGAGCATGCAACGCGTTCCCACCAGAGCGGGCGTCGAAACGACGCAGCGTCTGACGTCCGGTTCGTGCGAATGACCCGTGTCGTCGGATTTATTGTCGCAAGGTAGGCGTTGTTGCGCCGCTGCCATCATGCCGCCGCGAACAGAGGATGCTACTTGAACGGATCCTGAATCGACGGCGCCGATTGCCGGATACGGCGCACGCTGACCGGCGTGCCGTCGGAGACGAACAAGAGCTCGTAGCGCCGGCCTTCGCTGTCGGTGGCGGAGCAGGTGACGTCGTTCACCTTCCTGGCGGCGAAATTGCCGGTCTGGCGGCAGATTCCGGTGGAGGTCTGCTCGGACGGCACCGGCAGGCCGTCGACCTTGGGACGGTCCTTGGAGTTGAGCAGCATGCGGTCGATCGGCAGCTCGTAGGAATTGTCGTCGGCGCGCTTGCCGTTCTCGCCCGAGAACGACACCACATGATTTGCGTCGGTGGGATCGTCGACCGCGACCGCGAAATTGACCCGGCCCTTGTCGCCATGGGCGTAGGCGATCGTCTTGCAGGCATAGGTGCGCCCGGCGACTTTGAGCGTCTTGCACTTGCCCGACATCAGCGCCAGCAGGTCAATGAAGGCGTTCTGCTGCTCGAGCGGATTTTTGACGGGAATGGGAGCGGAAGACTCGGCAAAGCAAGGGCTTGCCAGGGCAATGAGGGCGGCACCGAGGACCGGTCGGCGGAGGCGCATCGGAAGGCTCATATGCCAGAGAACCAGGGAAAAGCTCCGTCCGATAAGCATCGAACCGCAAATTGGCTGCGATCCCGTGTGCCTTGCCCAACCCATCTGGAATACCACCGCGTCATCCCAACGGCGATTCGCCGAAATCGCCCAGCCTGTCCCAGCCGGCACTTGCCGTCAGGCTAGTGTTTTTTTGGTGGCAGAGCTAGCCCATCGCCGCCTGCCAACGCCGATCGCGCAAGGATGGCCGGCGGTGCAGGCGGGCGTCGAGCACGGCGCGGGCGCGGGAGAGCTCGCCGCTGCGCATCAGCGCGACGAGGTAGGTGTCCTCGATCAATTCGCGCTGGGCGTGGCTGCCGCCGATGCGCACGACGTCAGCCAGCACCGGCGCGAGCGTTTTCACGCACGCCGTGTAATCCTCATCCGCAAAGGCCAGAAGCGCGCGGCAGATCGCGGGCACCACCGGGCCGGCCGGCAGCTTGCCGTCCGCGAGCCGCTGTTCGATCACCGCAAGGCGCGCGGCAAGCGCCTCGTGATTCTGCGTTGCGGCGGCGAGCAGGGCCATGTGGACGTCGGCGAACGGCAGGCTCGACTTCGGAAACAGCTCTTGCGCGGTGGCATCGGCATCGAGCCAGAGCGCCTTCGGTACGGTGTGGCCGTAGGTCGAGAGGCGCCACAACAGCGATGCGGCGTCGGTGATGACGTTGAGCGGCGGCGCCTGCGTCACCGACGGCTGGAGCACGTCGGCATAGATCGACAGCGCCCGGGCTGCATCGCCGTGCTCCAGCGCGCCGAGCGCCTGGTGCCAGCGGATGTGACCGTGCAAAATTCCGGCCCGGTCGTAACACGGGATCCAGTCGTCAACGAGACGATCGGCCGCCTCGAACGAGCCGTCCTCGAACATCGCATGCAGCACGGCATGCGCGGCATGGGCGTTCGCCCGGCGCAGTCCGAAGCCGCGCTCGGTGAGCCGCGGCCGCGGGCGACGTCGCCATCCTCCGTCATCGCCCAGCCATACATGGTGAGAAACCACCAATCTTCGCCATAGTGCTGCGCGACGCTCTCGCAGAGCTCATGCCGGGCGCGGTCGTGATCAGCCATGCCGGAGAAGGCGAACAGACCGAACGCGCCGAGCGGCAGCGACAGCACCAATGCATCGCGCGGCCATGTCTCGACGTGCTTGCGCGTCGCCGCGATCGCCTCGGGCAGCCGTCCCGCGATCGCCAACGCCAGCGTCTCGACATGGGAGCGCTCGCGTTCGGTGCCGCGTTTGGCCACGAGCTCGCGCGCGATCGCCGCCTTGCCGCGCGCGAGATCGCCCTGCTGGTAGAACGCGTGCACGCGGGCGCGGGCGATATGGGCCAGCGCGAAATCCGGGTCAGTCGCAATCGCGCGCTCCAGCGCCTCTGCCGTGCCGGTCCACCCCGAGAGCATGAGGTCGACGCCGTCGCGATAGGCGGAGGCTGCCGCATCGGATGTGGTGGAGAGCGGCAGGCCGTAGCGGTCTTCGTGAGCCATGGTCGTCTCCGCAGTTCAAGCCATCCGCGCCCGGCGTCCTTCGATCGGATAGGCGGGATCGTTGTAGCCTGGCGTCGAGGGATGGCCCGGCACGACCAGCCGGTCGATCAGTGCCTCGTCCTCTGCGGTGAAGCGATAGTCGAGCGCGCGGATGTAGTCGTTCCACTGTTCTTCCGTGCGGGGGCCGGCGATGATGGAGGTCACGAAAGCGGAGTTCAGCACCCAGGCGACCGCGAACTGGCCGGCGGTGATGCCCTTGTTCTCGGCGTGATGCTTGATCTCTTGGGCGAGCTGGAGCGATTCCGGCCGCCATTCGGTCTGCATCATGCGGGTGTCGTTGCGGCCTGCGCGCGTCTCCTTGTCGGGGGGCGCATCGGGCTTGTATTTGCCGGTGAGTACGCCGCGCGCCAAGGGACTGTAGGGCACGATGCCGAGGCCGTAATAGGCGCAGGCCGGAAAATGCTCGACCTCGGGCATGCGGTTCATCGCGTTGTAATAGGGCTGACTCACCGCGGGCCGGTCGATGCCGAGCCGGTCGCAGATGTTGCAGATCTCGGCGACGCGCCAGGCGCGGTAGTTCGACACGCCGAAATAGCGCACCTTGCCCGCGCGGATCAGGTCGCCCATCGCGCGCACCGTCTCCTCCAGCGGCGTCGCGTGGTCTTCCTTGTGCAGATAGTAGATGTCGATGTGGTCGGTGCCGAGCCGCGTCAAGCTCTCGTCCGCTGCCTGCAACACCCAGCGCCGCGACAGCCCGCCGCGATTGGGATCGTCTCCCATATCATGGTTCATGCGATTGGCGAGTTTTGTGGCGAGCACCCAGGCGTGACGATTGTGGGCAATCGCGCGTCCGACGACCTGTTCGGATGCACCCTTCGCATAAGCATCTGCGGTGTCGATGAAATTGATCCCGGCATCGAATGCCTTCGCGACGATCCGCTTGGACGCGGCTTCATCCGTCGGCCCGCCGAACATCATGGTGCCCAGACAAATCGGCGACACTTTCAGGCCGCTACGGCCAAGCTGGCGGTATTGCATGGGCTGTCCTCGATATTGGTGGAGGGCAGCATAGCCAGCAACGCCGGTCATTGCGAGTGTAGCGAAGCAAATCCAGAGATGTGTCTGCGGAGGGATTCTGGATTGCTTCGCTGCGCTCGCAATGATGGTGGGCACGCTTGTGCCTCATATTTAGTGTCATCGCCCGCGAAGGCGGGCGATCCAGTACTCCGAGACGGTTGTGATTGATTGAGGGGCCGCGGCGTGCTGGATTCCCCGCCTTCGCGGGGAATGACAGCCGTGGGTGTGGAATTTACCCCGGCCCCTTCAAGAACTTGAACACGCCATTGGCCATCACGATGCAGCGGTCATCGACCGAGACCTCGGTGCTCATGAAGATCAGGCTGCGCGTCGCCCGCACGACGCGCGGGCGGGAGATCAGGATGTCGCCGATCTGGCCGGCCTCGACGAAATGGGTGTCGAGCTGCACCGTCGCCATGAACTCCTTGCCGGAGACGTAGCGGGCGGTCATGCCGCAGGTGCGGTCGGCGAAGGTCATCATCACGCCGCCCTGGACCATGCCGCGGCGGTTGTGGTGCTTGTCTTCGGTGGCGAGCGCGAACTCGTAATGGCCGTCGACCTTGCGTTCCCACAAGGGGCCGATCAGGTGCATGAAGCCGGTGGTCTCGAGAATGGTCCAGCCCTCTGATTTCAGGCTTGCGGCGGCCTTGTTGGTCATGTCGTCGTCCATTCCTGTGCGGCCCTTGCGATCTCATTTCATCGAGGCCGGACGTGGTGTAGTCAAGCATCATGAGACCGTTCGACGATGCCACACGGCGGAATATCGCCGCCGCCTGCGCGGCCTTCGCGCGCCTGCCTGAGGAAGAAGCGCCGGCGGCATTGAAGCGTGCCGCGGTGGCAGTTGCGCTGACCGCGGCAGGCGAGGGCGATGACACTGCGTTGCTGCTCACGCTGCGCGCATCGCATCTGCGTGCCCATCGCGGCCAATGGGCCTTGCCGGGCGGACGTTGCGATCCCGGCGAGACGCCGGTCGAGGCGGCGCTGCGCGAGCTCGACGAGGAGCTTGGCCTTCGCCTCACCAGCGCCGACGTGCTCGGCACCCTCGACGATTATCCGACACGCTCCGGCTATCTGATCACGCCGGTCGTGGTCTGGGCGTCGGATAGCGCCGTGATCAGGCCGAACCCGGACGAGGTGGCGTCCGTCCATCGCGTCGCGCTCGCCACGATCGAGCGCGAGGACGCTTTCGACTTCGTCGCGATCCCCGAAAGCGCGCGACGCGTGATTCGCTTCCATCATCAGGCGAGCCTGATCCACGCGCCGACGGCCGCGCTCATCTACCAATTCCGCGAGGTGCTGGCGGGCCGGCACACCCGCGTGACTGAGCTGGAACAACCGGTGTTCGCCTGGAAATGACGATGGTAAACGACACGTTAACGTGACGGTTACCGGATGCCTGCTAAGAGGGCAGCATGCATCACCCACCGATTCGACGCGCCCTGACGCTGGTTCCATTCGCGCTCGTGCTGCTCGCACCCGCCGCGCGCGGCGGCGCCGATGCGCTTCCGCCCGCCGTCAGCAATGCCAACGCTCAGCTCCTGTCGCAGTTTTTTGCGCAAGGTGGGGCCTCGCCGGCTGTGCTCGAATATCGCCGCAAGCTCGCGGAATATCAGGCGGCGCGGGCCGCCTTCGACGCCGAAGCGGGCGCCTATTGGAGCCAGATTTCGGAGAAGCGCCGCACCCGCAACGCCAAGCGGCGCAGCGGCCAACAGATCACGCTCGACGATTACGTGCTGGAGCATCCGCCGCTCTACAGCGGGCCGAAGCGCCCGGTGAACCCGGAGCCGGAGGAAGCGCCGGAGCGCCCGCCACGAAAGCCCATTCCGGTGGTCGCTGATTTCCTGCGCGCAGCGCAGGAGCTCTACCAGTTCACGCCGCAGCGCCCGACCAACGAGGTCGAGTTCAAGCGCGCCTATGCGCGCTACGCGCTCGCCTCGGGGCTGACGCGGGAGCAGGCCGTGCGGGTCTACTCGTTCGAGACCGGCGGCACCGGCAGTTACGACGTGCAGGCGGGAATCGAGCATGGTGGCAAGCGCGCGATCTCGACCGCGATGGGCTACAACCAATTGCTCACCACCAACAGTGTCGAGCTCTTGGCCGAGCAGGGCCATGAATTCATCCGTGCGCTTTCGGAGAAGGTGGCGCGCAGCTCGGGCCCGGCGCGCCAGGCGCTCGAGCACAAGCTCGCGGTACTGAAGAAAATGGTCGCGCATGCGAAGTCGGTGCCCGACACCTGGTCCGAGCACGAGAAGATCGGCAACACCGCCCAGGGCTGGGCCATGCATGCCATGGTGCTCGACGTCGATGTCGGCCCGATGCTCCAAACCCACAAGCTCCTGACCTCGGTGCTGTTCGCGCGGGCCAAGGGCTATACCCGGCCGCTCAGCGCGGCCGAGCTCGAGATGATGAACCTCACCGGCGATGGCACCGGCCTCGACATGGTGACGATGCCGCAGGCGATGCGCGAACAGGTGCCGACCTCGAACTTCTTCCAGCGCGGCGGCTACGAGCGCAATCCGGTCGCGATCCGCCACAACACGGTGGCGAAGTTGCTGGCGGTGACGGATGATCGCATGGACTCGAACAGCAGCAAGGCCGGCGCAAAGGAGCTGGCGGGGGCGTTTTAGTGAGCGCTGTCGTAGGTAGGCAAAGCGAAGCGTACCCACTGGAATACTGGATCGTCCGCCTTCGCGGACGATGACGCCGAGTGTGTGGCGCCGCTATCGCCCACCAGGTCAAGCCCTACTGATCCGGCCCGAACTTGAACTTGCCGTCGCCTTCGAGATACGGGCCGGTGCGCATGTAGAGCTGGCCGTTGTGGCCGATGAAGAACAGCGTCCCCTTCGGCACTTTCTTGGCGCCCTTCAGCAGCTCGCCGGCATTGCTGGTGCCCATCTTATAGGAATAGGTCTTGCCCTCCTTGTCGTAGGCGTAGCCCGTGTCGGGCTTGAGCTCCCACGGCGTTGCCGCGGTCTGCGCCAGTGCGGGCGCGGCAACGGCGCCGAGCGCGACTGCAATTGCAAATGACTTGGTTGAAAATCCCGTCATTCCCATCCTCCCACCGTCGGGACATTCTGGGTTTGAACAAATCACGAACGGTATTTCCGGGTCAATTCGCGAAAGCGCCGCAGCGCATCACGTCTCGCCCAGCGGTTTGTGATTTTCCCTTCGTCCCCTCGCGACTATGTTCCGCTTTCCGTCTAGAACGCAACTCGACAAATTATGGGTGGGGATGATTCGGATGCGCCATGTGATTAAACTCTGCTGGGCTGCTGCATTGTCACTGACGGCGCTGGCACCAGCCGCCCGGGCCGATGATTACCAGCTCAGCCACAACCAGCGCATTTCGTGCAGCCGCGGCCTTGCCCCCGGCAAGCTGAACACCGCGACCTGCAAGTCCTACACCTATCTGTTCAACACCAAGACCTCGGAATATTTCCGCTGCCAGGTCTCGCTGGCGCTGACCCGCGACAACAAGGAAGTCATCAACGTCCAGACCGACGGCGGCTGCACCAGGAAGCCGCGCATCTTCGAGACCGACGGCAAATACGATTTCGACGCCACCGAGACCGAGCCGCCGAACACCAACTCGTTCTTCGGCCCCGGCGGCTATTCGGTCTGGGCCGCCGATGCCAGCGCGCAAAAGGTGCGCGGCTGCATCATCATCTCCTCCGGCCTCGGCTCCGATATCTCCAAGTGCCTGGACATGACCTTCCAGTGAGGGTGCGCTCCCTCCTGCTTGCGGGGAGTGTTGGCGAGAGCGGGCATCCGCGGTCGGGGCAATCCCCCTAGAGGAGAGAGCCTCGCGACCTCTCCGCGAGCGGGAGAGGCGAGCGCTGCGCCACCTCGCCGCACCCCGCCGGGTTCCCCAAAAAAATCGAGCCGGAACGGCCGTTTACCGCAGTCCTGTTTTGCCTTTTGGATGGGTTGACCCGTCCCCTTCATCCGGCCAATTTCGCCGCCGGTTTGGGGAGTACAACAACCATGAAACGGACGATCTTCGGCGTAGCCGCGGCTCTTGCTCTGGCGGCGTCGGCGCCTTGCGCTCAGGCGCAATCCTTCATCAATGTGCTGACCGGCGGCACCTCCGGCGTCTACTATCCGCTCGGGGTCGCGATCGGAAAGATCTACGGCGATAAGATTCCGAATGTGAAGACGCAGGTGCAGGCCACCAAGGCGTCGGTCGAGAACCTCATCCTGCTGCAGCAGGGCCGCGGCGAGCTCGCCTTCACGCTGGGTGACTCGCTCAAAGCCGCCTGGAACGGCGAGGAGGAGGCGGGCTTCAAGACCAAGCTCGACAAGCTCAGGACCATCGGCGCGATCTATCCGAACTACATCCAGATCGTTGCGACCACTGAGTCCGGCATCAAGACGCTCGCCGACCTCAAGGGCAAGAGCCTCTCGGTCGGCGCGCCCAAATCCGGCACCGAGCTCAATTCCCGCGCGATCCTCGCCGCCGCCGGCATGAGCTACAAGGATCTCGGAAAGGTCGAATATCTGCCCTTCGCCGAGTCCGTCGATCTCATGAAGAACCGCCAGCTCGCTGCGACGCTGCAATCGGCCGGCCTCGGCGTCGCCTCGCTGAAGGACCTGTCGACCTCGAGCCCGATCACGGTGGTGTCGGTGCCGAAGGAGACCGTCGACAAGATCGGCCCGCCCTTCATCTCCGCGATCATTCCGGCCAACACCTACACCGGGCAGGACAAGGACGTGCCGACGGCTGCCGTCGTGAACTACCTCGTGACCAGCTCGGCGGTGTCGGATGATCTCGCCTATCAGATGACGAAACTGGTCTACGAGTCGCTGCCCGAGCTCGCCAACGCGCATGCAGCCGGCAAGGAGATCAAGCTCGAGACGGCCGCCAGCGGCAGCCCGGTTCCGCTGCACCCCGGCGCGATCCGCTATTACAAGGAAAAGGGGCTGATCAAGTAATACAGGTGCCATGGCCGGGCTCGACCCGGCCATCCATCCACCAGGATTCATCTTTCGATGGATGCCCGGGTCAAGCCCGGGCATGACGATTTCAGGGCGCGGGGACATATCGATGTTGCAGGCAGAGGGCACCGAAGCTGCGCCCATCAAGGTCGAGTTCGACAATTTCGAGCACGGCTTTCCGGAAGGCTTTGGTCCGGGCTGGTGGGGCCATCTCGCTTACTGGATCGGAATCGCGTTTGCCACCTTCCAGCTCTATGTCGCCGCCTTCAACTATCTGCCGAGCCAGGTGGTGCGCGGCGTCCATGTCGGCTTCCTCGTGCTGCTCACCTTTGGCCTGATCGGCAATTTCACCGCCAAGAGTAATTTCGGCCGTGCGCTCGGCTGGGTGATCGGCGGCGCCGGTTTTTTCTGCGGGCTCTATCAATGGATCTTCTATGCCGACCTGATCGCCCGGGACGGCGATCCCACGCGGCTTGATCTCGTCGTTGGCACGCTGCTGGCCGTGCTGATCTTCGAGGGCACGCGGCGGCTGATGGGCGCGGCGCTGCCGCTGATGTGCGGCGCCTGTCTCGTCTACTGGTTCTTCGGCCAATATCTGCCGTCGCCGCTCAACCATCGCGGCTATGATTTCGACCAGATCGTCACGCATCTGTCGTTCGGCACGGAAGGCTTTTACGGCGTGCCGATCTACGTTTCGGCGACCTACATCTTTCTGTTCATCCTGTTCGGCTCCTTCCTGGAGCGCGCCGGCATGATCCAGCTCTTCACCGACGTCTCGCTCGGCCTGTTCGGCCGCACCCGCGGCGGACCTGCCAAGGTTGCTGTGTTCGCCTCGGGCATGATGGGCACGATCTCCGGCTCCGGGGTTGCCAACGTCGTCACGGTTGGCCAGTTCACGATCCCCTTGATGATCAGGTTCGGTTACCGCCGCGCGTTCGCGGCGGGCGTCGAGGCGACGGCCTCGATGGGCGGGCAGATCATGCCGCCAGTGATGGGCGCGGTTGCCTTCATCATGGCCGAGACGCTCGGCGTGCAATATTCGGAGATCGTGAAGGCGGCGGCAATTCCTGCGATCCTGTATTTCGCCTCAGCGTTCTGGATGGTGCATCTGGAAGCCGGCAAGCACGGGCTCGTCGGCATGAAGCGCTCGGAGATCCCGAGCGCCTGGAAGGCGCTGGTGACGCGCTGGTATCTCGTGTTGCCGCTCGCCGCGCTCGTCTACATGCTGTTCGAAGGCTTTACGCCGCTCTATGCCGGCAGCATGGGCCTTGCGCTGACCGTGGCGCTGATCCTGGGGACCAGCATCACGGCCGGCATGTCCGCGACGGTCATTCGCTACATCTTCTGGATCGGCCTCGCGCTGGTCGTCGCCGCGCTGTCGCGCGACGGCCTCCAGATCGTGCCGGTCGCTTGCGTCGTGGTCGGGCTCATCGTGATCACGGCGTTCGTGCGCGGCGGCTTTGCGGCGTTGCGCGCCTGCCGTGATGCCTTGGCCGAGAGCGCCAAATCCGCCATCACCGTCGGCATGGCCTGCGCCATCGTTGGCGTCATCATCGGCATGATGTCGCAGACCGGTGTCGGCACCATCTTCGGCGGCTGGGTGATTGGCCTCGGCGAGAAGAGCCTGTTCTTGGCGCTGATCATGACCATGCTGCTGTCGATTCTGCTCGGCACCGGCATCCCGACCATCCCGACCTACATCATCACCGCCGCGCTCGCCGCGCCGGCGCTCGCCAAGCTCGGCGTTCCCCTGATCGCGAGCCACATGTTCGCGTTCTATTACGGCATCATGGCCGACCTCTCGCCGCCGGTGGCGCTCGCCGCGCTGGCGGCGGCACCGATCGCGAAGGAGAACCCGGACAAGATCGGCTGGGAGGCGATGCGCATCGCGCTCGCCGGTTACGTCATCCCCTTCATCTTCGTCTATTCGCCTGCGCTGATGCTGCAGGCCGGCGATCCCATGGCGGCCAAGCTCGGCTTCTACGGCGCGGTGGCACTCGCGAGCTTCAAGGCGCTGGTGGCGATTGCGCTGTTCGGCATGGTCGCGATCGGCTTCCTGTTCACGCGGCTGACGCTGGTCGAGCGGCTGGTCGCGCTCGGCGCCGCGTTCTGCCTGCTCGGCGAATTCCCGTTCAGCGACACGGCCGGCTTCGTGCTCTCCGCGGCGCTGGTGCTGTGGCAATGGCACCGGCGTCCGCCGGCGGCGGTCGAGGCAGTGTGAGCCTCTGCTTGGCAACGGCAGGCGGCGTCAAGGCGCTGGCGCTGTCCGCCTTCACGTTGGCCTGGACGCATTCGATCGCGAAGGTCGAGTGGCAGGAAGACTGGCGGGCCACGCCCGCCGGCCTCGAATTGGTGCAGGCCCGCGTCAAGGGCACTGGCCCCGGTATGGAGCCGCCGCCCGCGGCGCGGCTGGTCGACGGCTGGTTTCAGTGGCAGCCGAACCGCGCGCCGATGCCGGAGGTGGTGCTGGGCAATTCGGGCACGGCGGGGGAGTGGCGGCTGTGCCATGCTGGAAAGTGCCGGACATTGTCAGAGATTGTCGGCCATCCGATCGGTGCTAACGTCACCAAAATGAGCATCTGCGAACAACAATAGAAATAAGGGAGATCACGATGGATCGGCTCAACGGCAAGGTTGCCATGGTGGTGGGCGCCGGCTCGATTGGACCCGGCTGGGGCAACGGCAAGGCGACCGCGGTGACCTTTGCGCGCGAGGGCGCGCAGGTGTTTTGCGTCGATCGCAACGGTGCGGCGGCCGAGGAGACCGCGAAGATCATCAATGGCGAAGGCGGCAAGGCGACGGCATTCACGGCCGACGTCTCGCGGCCTGCCGAGATCGAGGCGATGGTGGCGGCGTGCCTGAAGGCCCATGGCCGCATCGACGTGCTCGACAACAATGTCGGCATCGCCGAGATGGGCAGCGTGGTCGAGGTGACCGAGGAGAGCTGGGATCGTGTCTTCAGCGTCAACCTCAAGAGCGCCTATTTCGCTATGAAGCACGTCATTCCCGTGATGGTGAAGCAGGGTGGCGGCTCGATCATCAACATCTCCTCGATCGCTTCGATCCGCCACATGGGCATCTCCTACGTCACCTACGGCGCCTCGAAGGCGGCGATGAACCAGATGACGCGCACCACCGCGATCGAGTTCGCGCGCCATCATGTGCGGGTCAATGCAATCCTGCCCGGCCTGATGAAGACGCCGATGGTCGAGCACTCTGCCGGGCTTGCCGCGAGCTATGCCAAGGGCGACGTCGAGGCGATGTGGCGCGCGCGCGATGCGCAGGTGCCGATGGGCCACATGGGCGATGCCTTCGACGTCGCCAACGCCGCGCTGTTCCTGGCGTCGGACGAGTCGAAATACGTGACGGGGATCGAGCTCGTGGTTGATGGCGGGATCACCTGCAAGGCGGGGGCCTAGGCGCCGCCGTCGTGCCGGATCTGCGCTTCGCTCATCCGGGACGACAGCGGAGGTGAGAGCTACCTACTGTGCCAGCGCCAGAATCCCGCCCGCAAACGCGTGCCAAGCCGCCGTCTCGCTGACCGGCCAGTTCAGCACCTTCACCGCCAGCAGTGCGAGCGTGCCGTAGATGTAGACGAGATGCACGCGGCCCATGGTGCGCCAGTCGCGCACCATGGCGACGAGGAGCAGGAGCGAGGCGACGGCGGCCGGCGCGATGGTGACGGGCACCGGCGGCGGCCCCGGCGGTCCTGGAGGCGCGAGGAAGGTGAGGAACCAGCGCGCGATCGCGGCATCCAGAATTGACACCGCCGCGAGCAGCATCAGGCGCTTGTGGACCTCGGGTCTCCGCGCGTTCACGATCGCGAGCACGAATACCATCGCGAAAAACGCGATCCCGCTCATCGGGACGATCGAGAACGCGATGCCGGCCTCCTTCTGCCCGAGCGTGGCGGAATGCTGCATCACATGCACGGAGGCCAGGAAGCCGAA
The DNA here is from genome assembly GCF_023073735.1 of Bradyrhizobium sp. 160. Classification (NCBI taxonomy): domain Bacteria; kingdom Pseudomonadati; phylum Pseudomonadota; class Alphaproteobacteria; order Hyphomicrobiales; family Nitrobacteraceae; genus Bradyrhizobium; species Bradyrhizobium sp. 160. The sequence goes on along the minus strand of NZ_JADPKD010000083.1, from coordinate 219,803 downwards.
GATCGTCATCGCGGTCGCGAGCGAGACTCCGGCGATGCCGAGTGCGCGGTGATTGGCCACGCGGCCCGAGGCTGCGAGCCAGGTCTGAAGCACGAAATAGAGTGACCAGGTGAAGAACAAGAGACCGTGAAAATGAATCACGGGACTTGCGGAGAATGTCCGGTTGGCAAGCGGCACCCAATAGGTCGGTGCAAAGCCCAGAAACGCGGTAGCCGCGCAAGCGAGCGACATATGGGGATAGAAATATCGTGCTGGCGACGCATCACGCGCGCGGACACGACGGTCGTCGATCAGGGTCGTCATCTGGAATGAGTCTGGCAAGGCGGGGTTTGGTTCAATCCCGCTGTCGTCCCGCACAAGTGTAAGCGCAGATCCGGGACGATGAGACTATCCCCCCGCGCTCAATTCGGCGCGATCGAGCTCTTCCTCAAGCTTGTGGAACGCGTCGTCGCCGATCACCTCGGTCGCGCGCAGGTCGAAGATCGATTTGCGCGCGGCTTCGATGGCGCGGCGGCGCAGGGGATCGGCGGGCAGCTCGCCATTGGCGATGCCGCCGTTCGGATCGTTTTCCGCCTGCATCAGGATCGCGCGATATTCGAGCCGCAGGATTTCCGCTTCCTCCGACGGATCGCTCTCGATGGCGTCGAGCGCGGCGCGATAGGCGACCGCGCGTCCGCGCGCGACCTCGATGCCGACGGGATCGTCGTCCCTGAGGGCGAACGTCAGGATCAGCGGCCGCAGCGTCAGGCCCTGGATCACCAGCGAACCCAGCACCACCGCAAAGGCGATGAAGACGATGAAATCCCGATGTGGAAAGTGTTCCGGCAGGGCAAAAGCGGTGGCGAGCGTGACGAGGCCGCGCATGCCGCACCAGGAGATGATGAGGCCGCCCTTGGCAGAGGCGACCTGCTTCGGATCCTTCGGGCGATAGATCCGCTGCGCGATCAGCGCGCGGAGCGTCGTCCGGTAGAACGTCACCCAGAGCAGCCGGACCAGCACCACCGTGAGCAGGATCCAGGCGGCGGCGACGCAATATTCCCAGCGCACGTCGGCATCGAGCCGCGTCCAGATCGGTCGCATCTGCATGCCGATCAGCATGAAGGCGAGCACGTTGAGCACGAACACCATCGTCTCCCACACCGCATAGGAGGGCACCCGTAGCCGCGCCGGCATGCGCAGCCCCGCCCTGCGTGCCATCGTCATGGCATAGACGACGATGGTGAGAATGCCGGAAAGCCCGAGATGCTCGGCGGCGATCCAGACCAGGAAGGTGGTGGCGAACTGCAAGATGATCGCGCTCGGTGCCTCTTTCACCCGTTCGATGAACAGCGGAACAATGCGGCCCGCGAGCAGGCCGGCGATGACGCTGCCAACCAGCGCCAGCGCCATGGTCGGTGCGACCTGGCTCCACGTCAGGTGCTCGGTAGCAACCGCGCCGACCGCGATGCGATAGATCAAGAGCGCAGTCGCGTCGTTGAGCAGGCTCTCGCCCTCCAGGACCTTCACCATCCGGTGGGGCAGCTTCACTTGGCTGAGGATCGCGACCGCAGCCGCGGCGTCCGGCGGCGCCACGATGGCGCCGAGCGCGACCGCGGCAGCCCAGGGCATATCGGGCATCAGCCGGTGCGCGACATAGGCCACGGCGGCCGTGGTCAAGCCGACCGCGGCGACGACCAGGGTCGAGACCGGAACCCAATTGTTGCGCAGATCGCGCAGCGAGGTGTCGAACGCGGCATCGAGCAGGACCGGTGCGACAAAAAGCGCCAAAGCCAGGTCCGGCTCCAGCGTCCAGGACGGGCTCGACGGCACGAAAGCGATCAGCGCGCCACCAATGGCGAGGAAGGTCGGGTAGGGGACCTTGATCCGCCGCGCCAGCGCCGATAAGCCGACGGCGCCGAGCAGAAGCACGATGATCCATTCGAATGTCGACACGATGATTCCCGAAACCGATTTGAGCGGCGCCACAAGCTAGCACCAATCCGGCCGTAATGATGGATAGTGGGGCGACCGGCAAGATTGAAGGCAAGACGTTCCGACCGTGACGAACATGCGTTCCTTTCTCATTCGACTGTCAGGCGCGGGGTTGCTCTGCGCGCTCTCGGTCGCCGCGGCCCATGCCGCGACGGGCGGCGAGCCGGTCGCGGTGGCGCAGGTCGATGTCGCGCCATGCCTTGCGGCGACCGCGGCCGACGATATGGACAAGGCCCTCACGGCCTGCGCGGCAGTGATCGACGATGAGAAGACCGCGAAGGAAGACCTGATCAAGGCACTGGTCGCGCGGGGCGCGCTTTATGCGCGGCACGAGCAGATCGACCGTGCGATCGCGGACGACAGCCGGGCTCTGCAGCTCGATCCCGGTCTCGCCGACATCTTCAACGCGCGCGGTGAGCTCTGGCTGAAGAAGGGGGACAGGCCCAAGGCAGTGCAGGATTTCGGCGCGGCATTGAAGATTGATCCCAACCACGAGAAGGCCAAGGCCAATCACAAGGCAATGGCGCGCGAGCTCGAGCGGATCGGGGCGCAGATGGCGGTCGCCGGCAAGCCCAGCTTCAATTGCGCCCGTGCGCGACGCGCCGTGGAAAGGGCGATCTGCGGCAATCGCGAGCTCGCCGATCTCGACCGGGAGATCTTTGCCGCCAATGAGCGCGTGGTCCGGGAGACGCGCAATGCGGGTGAAGCCAAGACGCTCCAGCGCGCGCAGGATGAATTCGTCGCGCGTCGCAATGCCGGATTCGGCCGGCCAGGGTACGACCTGAAGAAGGCGATGCAGGAGCGCCTGCAGCGGCTGAACGGTGTGGACGGATATTGACGGGACCTCCGCCTCTCTCCGCAAGCGGGGCGAGGGAGTGCGGGCAGCTCTCCGCACGCCCGATTTGAACCCATCCTTTGCCACCAGACCGCAAATCCGGCGTCGGATCGCTCCGCGGCCCTCGTCGCGCGCGCCGAAGCGAATGTGCGCACCTCCGCGAGGTCGAGAAGGTGATCTGTGCCGATCCGCAACTCGGCGTGCTGGACCGCCAGATCGCCGAGACCTACGAGCGTGTGCTGCGGGCTGCGACAGCGCGTCTGGCGGCCGACCTGCGCAAAACCCAGCGCGATTTCCTCACGACGCGCAACGCGAGCTTCGGCCGCCCCGGCTATGATCTGAAGAAGGTCCCGAAGGACCGCCTGCAGTGGCTCAATGCGATGGCAAGCTGAGAAGCACTGAAGAACCGAAGTCGCACGGCGGGCTCGGTTAGCTCTCCCGCTTGCGGAAGAGATCGATGTCTCCCCGGCGGTGCGAAGCATCTTCCAGAGCGCGGCGGGTGAGGGCTTTATCGCCTTGCAGACTTCCTCCATAGGCCTCCCGACGCGGAGGCACCCCAGCCTCCTCGCAGGCGGAAGAGGGAGTGCCGATGCGCGCAAGCTCTACGCCTCTCCTCCAAAAGGCCCATCCTTTTCGGCTTGAACCGCGGCCCGTTCCCGGGAAAATACGCGTCAAGCAAGGCCGGCACTTGATCCTGGTCCTGGCGGGACGCTTCTCCTGCCGTCAGGTCAAGACGAGGCGACCAAAGGGAACGGGAGCGCGGGAATGAACATCCAGGGCAAGAGTCTCTATCACGAGGTCCATGCGCGCTCGCTGGCCGATCCGGAAGGATTCTGGGCCGAGGCGGCCAAGGAGATCGACTGGATCGAGCCGCCGAAAACGATCTTCGATGCGACGCAAGGAACCTACGGCCGCTGGTTCACCGGCGGCGTGGTCAACACCTGCTACAATGCGCTCGACCGCCATGTCGAACGCGGCCGCGCCGACCAGGTCGCGCTGATCCATGATTCGCCGCTGACGGCCAGCATCACCAAATTCACCTACGCCGAGCTCTTGAGCGAGGTGCAGGCACTCGCCGCAATCATGCAGGATTTTGGTGTCGCCAAGGGCGATCGCGTCATCCTCTATATGCCGATGGTGCCGGAGGCGGTCGTCGCGATGCTCGCCTGCGCGCGCATCGGCGCGGTGCATTCCGTGGTGTTCGGCGGCTTTGCTGCCAAGGAGCTCGCCACCCGCATCGACGATGCGCAGCCAAAGCTCATTCTCTCCGCGAGCTGCGGTGTCGAGCCTGGCCGTATCGTGCAGTACAAGCCGCTGCTCGACGAGGCGATCAAGCTCGCGAGCGCGAAGCCGAAGGCCTGCATCGTGCTGCAACGTCCGCAGCACACCTGCGACCTCACTCCGGGACGCGACTATGATTGGGCGAGCCTGCGGCGCAAGGCGCTGAACGACGGCAAGAAGGCGCCCTGCATGCCGGTTGCCGCGACCGATCCGCTCTACATCCTCTACACCTCGGGCACAACGGGCATTCCCAAGGGTGTGGTGCGCGACAATGGCGGCCATCTCGTCGCGGTGAAATGGTCGATGTTCAACCTCTATGGCGTCAAGCCGGGCGAGGTCTGGTGGTGCGGCTCGGACATCGGCTGGGTGGTCGGTCACAGCTACATCGTCTACGGCCCGCTGCTGCACGGCGCGACCTCGATCATGTATGAGGGCAAGCCGGTCGGCACGCCCGATGCCGGCGCGTTCTGGCGCGTCATCAGCGAGCACAAGGCGGTCGCCTTCTTCACGGCGCCGACCGCTTTCCGCGCCATCCGCAAGGAGGATCCCGAAGGCAAATTCATCCGGCAATATGATCTCTCGAAATTCCGCACGCTGTTCCTCGCCGGCGAGCGCGCCGATCCGCCGACGGTGGAATGGGCGGAGCAGCAGTTGAAGGTGCCGGTGATCGATCATTGGTGGCAGACCGAGACCGGCTGGTGCATCGCCGGCAACCCGGTCGGCCTCGGCATGCTGCCGGTGAAGCACGGCTCGCCGACGGTGCCGATGCCGGGGTATCAGGTCGAGATCGTCGACGAATCCGCAAAGCCGGTCGGCCCCAACACCATGGGCTCGATCGTCATCAAGCTGCCGATGCCGCCGGGCTGCTTGCCGACGCTGTGGAATCAGGACGCGCGCTTCAAGGAAGCGTATCTCAGCGAATTCCCCGGCTATTACAAAACCTCGGACGCCGGCTACAAGGACGAGGACGGCTATGTTTTCGTCATGGGCCGTACCGACGACATCATCAACGTCGCCGGCCATCGCCTCTCCACCGGTGGCATGGAGGAGATCCTGGCGTCGCATCCGGACGTGGCCGAATGCGCCGTGCTCGGCATCAAGGATGCGATCAAGGGCGAGGTGCCCTGCGGCTTCCTGGTGCTGAAAGCGGGCGTGACGCGTGCGCCCGCCGAGATCGAGAAGGAGATCGTCGCGCTGGTGCGCGACAAGCTCGGCCCGGTCGCCGCCTTCAAGCTTGCGATCACCGTCGGCCGCCTGCCCAAGACGCGCTCCGGAAAGATCCTGCGCGGCACCATTAAGAAGATCGCCGACGGCGAAGCCTGGACCATGCCGGCGACGATCGAGGATCCGAAGGTGCTCGACGAGATCGGCGCGGCGCTGAAGGGACGGGTGTGAATTGTGCGCTCCGGTCGTCATGCGCGGGCTTGACCCGGGCATCCATCAATGAGCAGGCAATTGCCTTGATTTCGATGGATTGCCGGGTCAAGCCCGGCAATGACGAATGAGACAGGACCGATCAATGTCAGCCAAGCTCGCGCAGTATGGCGCCATCTTCCTACTCGCCATCGCACTCTCCGCCTGCTCCGCGCGTTACCAGACGCCTATAGCGGTCGGCGGCGACGATGACGACGCGGTGTGCCAGAGCCGCGGTTATGCGCAGGGCTCGCCGGAATACGTGGCCTGCCGCAAGGATCGTGATGTCCAGCGCAATGCGGCCACCGCGCGTGCCGATCGCCGTCAGCGTGATCTCGGCGAATACATGCTGAACCATCCCGAACGGCCGTGAGTGCCGACCCGGAATTATCGTGCCGCGCCGCTTGCTCGCATTCACGTCTCCCATGATGCGCCTGCAACGCAGCAGTCGAAATCGTTGTCCGCTCTCTGTTCCGACGTTGACTCGCGCAACAACGCGCTACAAATAGCTGAAGGAGATGCTGACCTTGACGGTGCGGTTGGCGCCGTCACATCGGCGAATGTGAACACACGGGACGCGGCTAGCCGGCGTGCACCGTCCGCGGATGCCGATCATGCAGCAGCTTCGCCAGGTCGTCGCGATCGCCAGGGCGGTCTCTGACGGCAATCTCGAACAAGGCTTCCTGGATATCCCGGGGCATGTCGCCCCACGCTGCCAGGACAGCGCGTCCCAGCATCAACGCAAAATGATCTTCGTCGTCCCGCATCGCTGATCCTCCGCGCTGGAAACAATGCGAGGTCGGCCGCATCGTTCCCGGCAGAGGCGTCGCGAAAGTTCCCCTCGCAAACAAAAACGCGGCGGATCGCTCCCGCCGCGTTCGAACCGGATGCAGTGCAGGGAAGTGAGCCTACTCCTGCTCGTTCTCCTGCTTCTTGCCGCCGAGCGTCTTGAGCTTGGCGAATACCGCGTCGACATTGAGGTCGTCGCTGGATTTCTGCGCGGGCTCGTACTCGTCCTTGCGGGTGGTCTCGGAGGCCGGCAGCAGCGTGGCGCCGCCATAGGCTGCGTCGATCGGCTTTTCCTTGGCTGCGCGCTGCACCTCGAAATCGAGCTCGATCTGCGAGCACAGGCCGAGAGTGACAGGGTCGATCGGGGTCAGCGCCGACGTGTTCCAATGGGTGCGGTCGCGCACGCTCGCGATCGTGCTCTTGGTGGTGCCGACCAGACGCATGATCTGGGCGTCCTTCAGCTCAGGATGGTTGCGCAGCAGCCAGAGGATGGCGCTCGGGCGCTCGTGGCGGCGCGAGACCGGCGTGTAGCGCGGGCCCTTGCGCTTGGGCTGGGGCGGCAGCACCACCTTGCTCTCCTGGAGGCGGAGCCGGTAGTCCGGGTTCTTCTCGCCCTTCTCGATCTCCTCGCGGGTCAACTGGCCGTTGGAGAGCGGGTCCATGCCCTTGATGCCCTGGGCCGCGTCGCCGTCGGCGATCGCGCGCACCTCGAGGGGATGCATCTTGGTGAAATCGGCGACCTGGTCGAAGGTCAGCGCGGTGTTGTCGAGCAGCCAGACGGCGGTCGCCTTGGGCATCAGAGGTGCGTTGCTCATGGCAAATCTCCTTTGTGCTTCGCCCACCCCTCTGGAGGCGAAACCGGTGGTCATCAGCGATGACAGGGAATTCGCGCTATATAAGCCCGGAGGGGGTAGCCACGCAATGGTTCTGCTATAGATAGTGCCTTGACAGCGCCCGAAAGGGGGCCCAATTCCCTCTGAAGTGCCTGTAAAGTCCAGGCAGACTGTTTTAAAGCCCAATCCATCCATCGACCGCCCCCCGCCAGAAGGCGAAACGGGTGATTCGGTCCCGAGATCGCTCAATGTCAGCCAAACCAGACCTCAAGATCGTGCTTTGTTCTCCCCGCGGCTTCTGCGCCGGGGTGGTCCGGGCGATCGACACCGTGGAACGGGCGCTCGATAAATACGGTGCTCCCGTCTATGTTCGCCACGAGATTGTGCACAACAAGTACGTCGTCGATGGGTTGAAGAAGAAGGGCGCGATCTTCGTCGAGGAGCTCGCGGAAATCCCTGAGAATACCACCGCGCCAGTGGTGTTCTCGGCCCATGGCGTGCCGAAGTCGGTTCCGGCCGATGCCCAGTCCCGCAATTTGTTCTCGCTGGATGCGACATGCCCGCTGGTGACCAAGGTGCACCGCGAGGCCGCGATCCACTTCAAGCGGGGCCGCGAGATCTTCCTGATCGGCCACTCCCATCATCCTGAAGTGGTCGGCACCCTCGGCCAGCTTCCAGTCGGCGCCGTGACCCTGATCGAGACCGCCGAGGACGCCAAGACCATCACTCCAAAGGACCCCAACAACCTCGCCTTCGTGACCCAGACCACCCTGTCGATCGACGACACGGCGGAGATCGTGGCGCTGCTCAAGGAACGCTTCCCGAACATCAACGGGCCACACAAGGAAGACATCTGCTACGCCACCACCAACCGCCAGCTCGCGGTGAAGAAGGTGGCGCCGGTGGTGGACGCCCTGATCGTGGTCGGCGCGCCGAACTCGTCGAACTCGCAGCGCCTGCGCGAGGTCGCCGAGCGTGAGGGCTGCAAGACCGCGGTGCTGGCGCAGCGCGCCGCCGACATCGACTGGGGCAAGTTCGACAACATCGCCAGCCTCGGCATCACCGCGGGGGCATCCGCGCCGGAAGTGATCGTCGAGGAGATCATGGACGCGTTCGCAGAGCGCTACACGCTGCATGTGGAGACGGTCTCGGCCGCGGAAGAGAACGAGTTCTTCCCGCTGCCGCGCTCGGTGCGCCCCGAAGCCGCCGCAGAGTAAATCTGCATGGCGGTCTACACCGACGTTGCCGCCGATGAGCTTGCGGATTTCCTGAAGCAATACGATCTCGGCGAACTGCTCTCCTACAAGGGCATCGCCGAGGGCGTCGAAAACTCCAACTTCCTGCTGCACACGCGCCAGGGAAACACGCAGGCCTCGTTCATCCTCACGCTCTATGAGAAGCGCGTGGCGAAGAACGACCTGCCGTTCTTCCTCGCGCTGATGACGCATCTCGCCGAGCATGGCATCAACTGCCCGTTGCCGGTGAAGGCGAGGGACGGCGAGGCGCTGCGCGAGCTGGCGGGCCGGCCGGCCGCGATCATCACCTTTCTCGAGGGCATGTGGCCGCGCAAGCCGAATGTGGCCCATTGCGCCGGCGTCGGCGAGGCGCTGGCGAAGATGCACCTGGCTGGCGCCAACTTTGCGATCAAGCGCGCCAATGCGCTCTCGGTCGCGGGCTGGCGGCCGCTGTTCGATGCCGCCGCAAGCCGCGCCGACGAGGTGCAGCCGGGTCTGCGCGCTTTTCTCGCCGCCGAGCTCGATCATCTCTCGAGCGGGGTCTGGCCCACCAATCTACCGGAGGGCGTGATCCACGCCGACCTCTTCAACGATAACGTCTTCTTTCTCGGCGACCGGCTCTCGGGGATCATCGACTTCACCTTCGCCTGCAACGACATACTGGCCTATGACGTCGCGATCTGCCTCAACGCCTGGTGTTTCGAGCCGGATCATTCCTTCAACGTCACCAAGGCGCGCGCCTTCCTCAATGCCTATGGCCGGGTGCGAAAGCTCTCCGAAGCCGAAGAGGCGGCGCTGCCGCTGCTCGCGCGCGGCGCTGCGATCCGTTTCCTGCTGACGCGGCTGGTCGACTGGCTCAACGTGCCGCCGGGCGCGCTGGTGCGGCCAAAGGATCCGCTGGAATATGTCCGCAAGCTGCGCTTCCACCAGAGCGTGACGAGCGTGCGCGACTATGGGCTGATGCCGTCAGGACTGGTGGCGTGAGCGAGCGTCCCAACGTCACGATCTATACCGACGGCGCCTGCTCGGGAAATCCCGGTCCGGGCGGCTGGGGCGCAATCCTGAAGTTCGGCGACAAGGAGAAGGAGCTGAACGGCGGCGAGCGCCACACCACCAACAACCAGATGGAGTTGATGGCGGCGATCTCCGCGCTCGAAGCACTGAAGAGGCCGTGCACGGTCGATCTCTATACCGACAGCCAATATGTCCGTCAGGGCATCACGGGGTGGATCTTCGGCTGGAAGCGCAACGGCTGGCGCACCGCCGACAAAAAACCGGTGAAGAATGTCGAACTGTGGCAGCGTCTCGATGCCGCGCTGAAGCAGCACGAGGTCCGCTGGCATTGGGTCAAGGGCCATGCCGGGCACCCGGAGAACGAGCGTGCCGATCAGCTGGCGCGGGACGGGATCGCGATGGCGCGGTTGCAGCAGAGAGTGCAGGAGTAAGCGTCTCGGGCGTCGCCAAGCTCTCTCCAGCGTCATCGTCCGGCCAACCGAGGGTGAGGCTACTACGCCGCCCCGATCACGATCCCGACCGCCAGCACGATGGCGCCGCCGAGCACGATCTGGAACACGGCCTGGAGAAACGGCGTGTCCATGTAGCGCGAGCGGATGAAGGCGATCGCCCACAATTCGAAGAACACGACGACGCAGGCGATGGCGGTCGCGACCCAGAATGCGTTGGCCCAGCTGTCGGGCACGAGATAGGGCGCGGTGTGGCCGAGCCCGCCGAGCGTCGTCATTGCGCCGCAGGTGAGGCCGCGCAGCCAGGGCGAGCCGCGCCCCGTGAGCGAGCCGTCGTCGGAGAGCGCTTCCGCAAAGCCCATGCTGATGCCGGCGCCGATCGACGCCGCAAGGCCGACCAGAAACGTCTGCCAGTTCTGATGCGTGGCGAAGGCTGCCGCAAACAGCGGCGCGAGCGTCGAGACCGATCCGTCCATCAGGCCCGCGAGGCCCGGCTGCACATATTGCAGCACGAACATCCGCCGCCGCGTGCGGTCTTCCTCGGCGCGCACGTCGGGCTTGAGGATCTCGTCGGTGAGCGCGACGGCCCGGTTCTCGTGATGCCTCTCTTCCTCGGCGAGATCGCCGAGCAGGCGGCGCACACCGACATCCTCGGCCTGCTCGGCAGCCCGCGCGTAGAAGCGCTCGGCTTCGAGCTCCATGGTCTCGACTTCCTTCCGGATCGTGTCGAGCGGCAGGTTCTTGGTCAGCCATATCGGGCGCCGGCGCAGGAAACCCTTCACGTCCTCGCGGCGGATCGGCGGCAGATGCGTACCAAACCGCGCCTCGTAGAGCTGGAGCAGGCGATGCCGGTGGCCGCGTTCCTCCTCGGCCATCTCCTCGAAGATCTTGGCCGTGTCCGGGTAGCGCTCGCGCAAGTCCTCGGCGAAGGTCATGTAGATGCGGCTGTCCTCCTCCTCGGAGGAAATCGCGACCGCAAGCACCTCGCGCTCGGTCAGGTCGGCAAAGTTCTTCACGACGGCCCTGCCATTAGTTTAGAACTATTCTAAACTATAGGCCGCCGCGGTTCCCCGGTCAAATCAGCCGGTGCGGGCCTTGGCGAGGAAGTCCAGCAACAACCGGCTGACTTCGGCCGGCTGCTCCTGCTGCACCCAATGACCGGCGCCATCGACGAGATGGCAGCCGAGCATCTTCGTGCACGCGCGCGCCTGCATCGCCTCGAACGCGCCGGGGCGCTGATAGGTGCCCCAATCCTGCTTGCCCGAGATGAAACAGGAGGGCACGTCGATGCTGCGGCCAGAGAACAATTGCAGTTCGCGATTGAAAGCGCCCGAGGTGCCGCAGCGATACCATTGCAGCCCGCCCTGGAATCCGGTGCGGCCATATTCGGCGCTGTAGTAGGCGAGCTCGCGATCCGGCAGCCATTGATTGGCGGCGATCGCGGCCGGCGACGGCATCTGCTTGGCCACCGTCTCGGCCATCGTCTCGTTCAGGTCCATCACGTAGTAGGTCGGCAGCTTCGCCAGTTCATTCGCCGACCATGACGCCAGCGGATACGGCTTGTTGTCGGACCAGTCCGCGCTCTTGTGATGATAATAGGCGCGCAGGAAATCGTGTACGCCCTGCGGCGCGCAGTGCATGTCGGCGTTGGCTGCGCGTGTCGAATAGTACCATTGATAGTGTTTTCGCGGACGCGGCAGCGCTGCGAGCTCGCGATGAACGGCGTCTTCGGCCGCGGGCTTTGCCGGCGTGTCGACTGTGTTGAAAGGCAGCGGCGGCGGTCCGCCGAACGGCGCGCTCATCATCGTCACCGAGCGAAACACGTCGGGTCGGATCAGGGCGCACCAGGCCGCGACCGCGCTGCCGAAATCGTGGCCGACCACATCGAGCTGCCGGTAGCCGAACGCCGCCACCAGGGCGAGCGCATCACGCACCAGGTTGAAGAGCGAGAAGGGCGCGAGATCGCCGTCGTACTCGGCGCGCCATCCCATCGTGCGCCCATAGCCGCGCTGGTCCGGCGCGATCACGTGATAGCCCGCCCCAGCTAGCACCGGCATCACCTTGCGCCAGGAGAAGGCCAGCTCGGGAAAGCCGTGCAGCAGGAGCATGCAGGGCCGGCCCCCGGTCTCGAACCCGGCTTCCAGCACATGCATGCGCAAGCCGTTGATGCCATCGACATAGCGTGCGCGGATGCCCGCGGGGAGCGGGATGTCGGGGAGATCGGCCATAGGCGCTTCCTCGTCATGGCCCGGCTTGTCCCGGCCATCTACGTTCTTCGTTGCCGTTGATTGTAAGAACCTAGATGCCAGGCACAAGCCCGGGCATGTGAAGAGAGGCCGTTCCGCTAGGCCGCCGCGCAGACGAAGCCGCTGCCCTTGCGCTTGATCTTGCCCACCGACGGCGATGGGAAATGCGCCGTGCAGCACAGCGTGTCGGTGTCGCAATAGCGCTCCAGGAAGCCGCGGCGCGTTTTCGCCGCGGTCGCCTGATCGACGTCGAACTTCATCGACAGCTCGGGATAGAGCGCCTGCAACGGCGAGTGGATGAGATCGCCGGAGAACACCGCATCGTCCTTGCCGCGTCCGGCAGTGAAGGCGACATGGCCCGGCGTGTGGCCCGGCGTCGGCAGGATGCGGATGTGATCGCCGATCTGATGGTCGCTGCCGACGAGTTCGTGGCGCCCCGCCTCCACCACCGGCAGCACGCTGTCGGCAAAGGGCGGGATCTCCGCCTTCGCATTCTGCTCGGTCCAGTAGTCGAACTCACGCTTAGCGAAGACGTAGCGCGCCTTGGGGAAGGTCGGCACCCAGCGGCCGTTCTCGAGCCGGGTGTTCCAGCCGACATGATCGGCATGCAGATGCGTGCACATCACGAAGTCGATGTCGTCCACCGATACGCCGGCAGCATTGAGCCCGCGCAGATACGTGTCGTCGGTCTTCATGTGCCATTTCGGCCGCTGCGGCCGCGGCTTGTCGTTGCCGATGCAACTGTCGATCAGAATGGTGTGATGCGGCGTCTTCACCACGTAGGACTGGAAGCACAGGATCAGCGTGTCCTGCTCGTCCAGTGCCTTGGCCTGCCGCATCCATGCCCGGTTCTCGGCCAGCACCTCCGCCGTCAGCCCGGGAATGAACTCCAGCGCCGGGAAGAACGGGACTTCCTGCTCGATGACGCGATGGATGGTGAGCTCGCCGACGGAGTATTTGAGGCTCATGAGAGCTCCTGCGAATTATGCCGGAGGCGGCGCCGAGATTTTCACGGAAGCCCGCTCCAGCATTCTCTGATGGAAGGCGTCGAGCTTCGGATAGGCCTTGCGCCAGCCGCAATCGGCGAAGCGGAAGTCGGCATAGCCGAGCACGCAAACGAGGCCGATCTGCGAGATGTCAAACGGGCCGTTCAGAACCTCTGGCATATTCTCGAAGCGTGCCATGCCGGTCCAGGCCCTGTTCCAATGGTCGTCCGACCATGCCTGCCATTGCAGGCCCTGCGGCCGCACCATCTTCTCGTAGCGGCACAGCAGCATGGAATCGAGCATGCCGTTGAGCAGCGAGTGGTTGGTCTTGGTCTTCCAGCGCCGCGGCCCGTAGTCCGGGATCAGGCTGCCGCCGGCGATCTCGTTGAGATATTCGACGATGACGTAGGAGTCCAAAATCACGTCGCCGTCGTTGGTGATCAGCACCGGCAGCTTCTTCAGCGGCGTGATGCGCGAATAATCCTCGTTGGCCATGCCCGGCGCGACCGTTGCGGGCACGAGCTCGATCTTGTCGATCAGCCCGAGCTCGATCGCAGCGATGCGCACCTTGCGGGCGAAGGGCGAGGCGGGGGAGAAGGTGAGTTTCATCTGAATAACCTCTATCCAAACATACAAGCCTCATCCTGAGGAGCGCGCCTCTTCGCGCGTCTCGAAGGATGGAATGGGAGGCGTTCTCTCGTCACCCGGCCAATGCGTCGAGTGACCGTGTTATTGGCGCATCCTTGACGCGCATTGCGCGCTCCTCAGGATGAGGCGGAGACGCCTACGCCGCGATGATCTCCTGGCGCTGCTCGCCGAGACCTTCGATGCCGAGCGTGACGACGTCGCCGACATTGAGGAAGGTCGGCGGCTTCATGCCGAGGCCGACGCCGGGCGGGGTGCCCGTGGTGATGATGTCGCCGGGCAAGAGCGTCATGAACTGCGAGACGTAGGAGACGCACTTGGCCATCGAGAAGATCATCGTCTTGGTCGAGCCGGTCTGGCGGCGCTGACCGTTGACGTCGAGCCACATCGAGAGCTCCTGCACGTCCTTGATCTCGTCCTTGGTGGCGAGCCATGGGCCGAGCGGGCCGAACGTGTCGTGCGACTTGCCCTTGGTCCATTGGCCCAGGCGCTCGGTCTGGAAGTTGCGTTCGGAGACGTCGTTGCAGACGCAATAGCCGGCGACGTAGTTCAGCGCGTCGGCTTCCGAGACATATTTGGCGCGGGTGCCGATGATCGCGGCGATCTCGACTTCCCAGTCGAGCTTGGTCGAGCCGCGCGGCTTCTCGACCGGATCGTTCGGGCCGGAGAGCGAGGTGTTGGCCTTCATGAAGATGATCGGCTCGGTCGGGATTGCAGCGCCCGTCTCCTTGGCGTGGTCGCTGTAATTGAGGCCGATGGCGACGAATTTCGAGATGCCGGTGACGGGTGCGCCGAAGCGGGGCTTGCCGGACACCGCGGGCAGCGAGGCGGGGTCGAGGCCCGCCAGCTTTTTCAGAGATTCCGGCGCATAGGCCTCACCGGTCAGGTCCTTCACATGCGCCGACAGGTCGCGCAACTGGCCGGATTTGTCGATCAGGCCGGGCTTTTCCGCACCCTTCTCGCCATAACGAACAAGCTTCATTCTCGTTTCTCCCTGGGAATGGACCGATCGGTTGAACAGCTTCATGGAACAGGGCGGCGGGAAATTCAACCGCTCACTGCCGGGCGTTTCCGCATTACACCCCCTCATCCTGAGGGCCCGTCGAAGGCGGGCATCTCGAAGGATGGCCGCGGGCGGGGCCTTCATGGTTCGAGACGCGCGAAGACGCGCTCCTCACCATGAGGAGTACCGTCACCCCAGCGCCACAAACCTGAACGCATCTCCATCCCGCTTGATATGCCCGGCCGAGAAATGCCCGCCGATCACCAGCGTCGGCGTGTCGGCAAAGCGGCCGAACAAGTCGCGCCGCGTTTCGGCCGATTGCGCCTGGTTGGAATCCGCGGTCGAGGACCAGTCGAGATGCGCCATCTGGCAAGGATGATGAGCGACGTCGCCGGTGAGCAGAGCCTGCTCGCCGTCGGACTGGATCAGGATGCTCATATGGCCGGGGCTGTGGCCTGGCGTCGGGATCATGCTGATCTCGTCGCAGAGCCGGTGGTCGCTCGCGATAAGATCGGCTCTGTCGGCATCGATGATCGGCTGCACGGAATCATTGAACACCGCTGCCTTGTCCGGTTCAGCGGAGTGGTCGCGCCAGTGCTCGTATTCGGTCTTGCCGAAGACGTACCGCGCCTTCGGGAATGTAGGCACCCATCGGCCGTCGACCAGCGTCGTATTCCAGCCGACATGATCGACGTGAAGATGCGTGCACAGCACCGTGTCGATGCTGTCAGGCGCAAAGCCTGCCGCTGTCATCGTCTCCAGAAATGGTGTGCTGCGATGATTCCAGGTTGGGACGTTGCGGCCCTGCTTGTCGTTGCCGAGCCCGGTGTCGACCACGATCCGGCGCGTCGGCGTCTCCACCACCAGCGAATGGATCGACATCTTCAGCCGGCCTTCTTCGGTGGCGAAATGCGGGATCAGCCACGGCAACTTCTGGATCTCTGCGTTCCCTGCGAGCGGCAGGATGAAGCGGGTCGAGCCGACCGTCTCCAATTCCACCACCTTCGTGATTTTGACCCTGCCCACCTTCCACCGCATCGGCGCCTTCCCATGTTCTTGTTTTGGTGCCGAAACATGCGGCCTTCCGCCATGGAGCGCAATGGATCATCTGACGCGATGCGGCGTTATCGCGGGAACCGGAGGAGGAGCCATGCCAGAGCTTGCAATATCCGCTGAAAAAGTCGCTTTCATCATTGAGAAGGCGCGCGAATTGGACGTCAAGGAGGGCGATTCCGATCCGGATTCCGGCTCGAACCCGAGCGATGACGATGCGCTCGACGTTCTCGAGGACGACGGCTCCGATCCCGTCGTCCAAGAGCTCGGGAGCTTCATGATTGCCCTGAACGAGGACGAGCAGCTCGATCTCGTCGCGCTGACCTGGCTCGGCCGCGGCGACGGCACGATCGATGATTGGGACGATTTGCGCACCCGCGCAGTGGAGGCGCGGAGTGAATATCGCAGTCCGCGCCGCGAAACGGTGCGCTATCTGCTCGGCGAGCCCATGCTGGGCGATCTGCTCGCCGACGGTCTCGACGCATTCGGCATCGACTGGACCGACGAGCGCACCACCGCTGATTCCTCGGCTCCAAGTCAGCAGGACGAAGACGAGCCGACCAAGCAGCGGTGAGACGGAGAGTGCTCTCCCCGTAAGAACGGGGAGAGCGAGATGCGCGACTACAGCGTCCCCGGGAACGCGCCGCCATCCAGCAAAATGTTCTGCCCGGTGATGAAGCCGGCCTTGGCGCCGCACAGGAAGGCGCAGGCATAGCCGAACTCGTCGGGCTGGCCGAATCGGCCGGCGGGGTTCTGCTTGGCGCGCTCGGCCAGGATCTGCTCCGGCGTGACGCCGCGCTTGTCGGCCTCGGCCTTGGCGGTGCCCGTCAGGCGGTCAGTCTCGAACGGGCCAGGCAACAGGCCATTGATGGTGACGTTGTTGATCACGGTCTTGCGCGACAGGCCGGCGATGAAGCCGGTGAGGCCGGCGCGCGCGCCGTTGGAAAGGCCGAGGATGTCGATCGGCGCCTTCACGGCGGCCGAGGTGATGTTGACGATGCGGCCGAACTTGCGCGCCATCATGCCGTCCACCGTCGCCTTGATCAGCTCGATCGGGGTGAGCATGTTGGCGTCGATTGCCTTGATCCAATCGTCGCGAGTCCAGTTGCGGAAATCGCCGGGCGGCGGGCCGCCGGCATTGTTGATCAGGATATCAGGCTCGGGGCAGGCCTTCAGCACGGCCTCGCGGCCTGCCGGCGTCGTGATGTCGCCGACGATCTCGGTGACGGTCACGTCGGGATAGGCTTTGCGGATGTCGTCGGCCGTCTTCTTCAAGGCCTCGGCACCGCGCGCGGTTAGGGTGACATGAACCCCGGCCTCGGCCAGCGAGATGGCGCAGGCGCGCCCGAGGCCCTTGCTGGATGCGCAGACGATGGCGCGGCGACCTTTGATCCCAAGATCCACTGTTTCACTCCCGTAATGTCAGATTGGTTTTGGACAGCGGCTACTCTATCCAACCTCAACGCTGCTGATAAGGGACGGGCCCGCTTCAAAATGCATGGCGCGCGTTGCGGCGATGCAAATGCGCAGGCATGGTCCGGAAGAATTTATCGCGGTTTTCCGAAGAGATCATGCCCAAACAACAAAGCGCGATCTTATCGCGCTTCAGATGCGCCGCTCCTGCTTGAGGCGGTCGATCGCGGCAGCCGCCTCCGGCGGCAGCGACTTGAATCCCATCTGTCCTACCGTCGAGAACAGCGGGCGCAGATGCGAGCCGGCGAGAAAAGGCGGCTGGCGGTTGGCCGGCACGATCTGGTCGAACACCGCTACCAGCGTGGTGGCGACGAGGCCGACCCTGATGGTGCCGAGCGCGGCGCCGCCGAGCCGGTCGCCGATGCCGGCCTCGCCGATAGTGTCGTTCAGCGCGGTGCGGCCGATATGCCCGAGCAGCATGCCGATCACCACGAAGATGGCGAAGAACCAGATCCAGTTCTGGAGCAGCGGTGAATTCGCGTTGGCTGCGATCTGCGGCGCGATCAGCGGCATCAGCGCCACCGCCATCGGCGCGGCGAGCAGATAGGCGAGGATGGTCATGGCGCTGCGCAGCAGCCCGGTCCTGAAACCGAGGCCGACCGCGATGGCGAGTGCCGAATAGACCGCGAGATCGAAACTGTTCATGCCTGCGAGCCCACCTCGGCGAACGCTGCTGCGCTGGAACGAATGAACGCCAAGCCGATCATTCCGGTTTCAGATCGCTAAAATCGTCTGTATTGATGGCTTCAAAAGCTCAGGGATTACGCCCAAGGAAATCGTCATGGCAGACCTATTCGACGTCAGTAAAGAAACCATCCTCGTGACCGGCGCGAGCCAGGGGCTGGGGCGGCAATTTGCCCGGGTGCTGGCGGCGCATGGTGCATCCGTCGCGCTTGCGGCGCGGCAGACCGACAAGCTGAAGAGCCTGGAAGAAGAGATCCGCGGCACGGGTGGTCGCGCCGCGGCTGTCGCGCTCGACGTCACCGATACCGCGTCGATCGCCAGGGCGGTCGATGCGGCGGAAGCCGCGCTCGGGCCTGTCACCGTGCTGATTAACAATGCCGGCATCGCCATCGAGAAGCTCGCGACCGAGCAGACCGAGGCTGATTGGGATGCCGTGATCGGCGCCAACCTGAAGGGCGCCTACTTTCTCGCGACGGAAGTGGTGCGGCGCATGATTGCGCGCAAGCAGCCGGGCAACATCGTCAACATCGCCTCCGTGCTCGGCACCGGCGTGCTGAAGGCGGTCTCTCCTTACGCGATCTCCAAAGCCGGCATCCTCCAAGCGACCAAGGCGATGGCGCTGGAGCTTGCGGGCCAGAACATCCGCATCAACGCGCTCGCGCCCGGCTATATCGATACCGAGATGAACCACGCCTTCTGGTCGACGCCCGCAGGCGAGCGCCTGACCAAGCGCATCCCCCAGCGCCGCGTCGGCGCCGAGTCCGATCTCGACGGCGCGATCCTGCTGCTGGCGTCGAACGCCTCGCGCTACATGACGGGCAGTGTGGTGACGGTGGACGGCGGGTTCTTGTTGAATTGAGTTACGCTGCGCTATTGGCGCGCGAGAGCTTTACTCCGATCTCGTCCCGGACAAAGCAACAGGCATCAGATTGCGTCCCGCGGCCGCCGCGACCCGGCTCGGCCGCGCCCGCGCGACCATGGCACGAAAGGCATCCTCCAGTGCCTGCACAGCGGGGTGTTTGTCAGGGACTGTCCAAGGGGTGGTCCAGGCACGGTCCTGGCAGCATTCCCCAAAAATGACGATGCACCCTGATTTTGCTGCGGCCAAGCTGGCTCTATGCGGAACTCCTGGCAAGTGCATGCCAAGCGGCCCCAAAACCGGTCCATCCGCATGTCACAAAGTCGAAAAAAACGTTCCCGCAGCCCTTTCCAAAGGCGGCCCGCCTTGTTACATACGCCCCGCACCCGACGGGCTTTGCCCCGGGTCGCCTTCCAAGGAAGCCTTTGGGACGGACGAAGCAAGCCACGCGAACAGCGCCGGCCTCAACCGATCGTCCCCGGCCTTTGGCGAAGGCAAAGCAAGTGTTTAACGCGGGGTGGAGCAGCCCGGTAGCTCGTCAGGCTCATAACCTGAAGGTCATAGGTTCAAATCCTATCCCCGCAACCAAATTCGGATTGACCAGATCTGATACGAAATGGCCCGCATGAAGCGGGCCATTTTTGTTCAGTAAATGTTTGTTTGCTAAAGCCCGCCCCTCAAAATTCCCTAACCACCTTCCCGTCCGCGCCCACCAGCGTCGACGGCGCCTCCCCAAACACCAGCCCCTCCGGCTGAAACTTGATGGTCTTCCCGCCCTCGACGAACTCCGCAAAATTGCGCGGCGTCGCCGAGTGCACGCCGTTCGCCAGGAAGTCATCGATCTCGTAACAGGTGTCGGGCTTGCCACCGGAGCCTTCGCCCAAAAACTTCTGGAAGGTCTGGCTCGCGATCTTGGCCTTCTTGCGTGCCGACCAGTTGGTGTAGCGGCGGTAGAGCTTTGGCAGGATCACCGGGCCCTTGTCGGTCGCGAGCACAGCGGTCTCGCCGGCCCTGGGCTCGCGCAGGCCGAAGTCGAAGGCGCCAATCGTCTTGGCGAGATGTTTCCAGACCGGCAGCTTCTTCGCGCGCGCCGTCTTGGCGAGCGCGAGGAAGGCCCTGATCTCGTCCTCATTCATCGAGGAGTAGAACGTCGGATAGGCAAAGCCCTGCTCGACCAGCCAGTGATTGATGTCGATGGTCTCGCCACCAATCGTCACCTCGATGTCGCCGACCAGCCGCGCATAAGTGTCGAACACCTCGTTCGGCGCATCGACATGGGTGAACACGCGGCAGGGAAGGGTGACTTCGCCGGGACGGCTGAGGAAATCGTGCAGCACCTTGCTGGCGGTGGCGCCGAGGAATTGCCGGTAGGAATGCGTGACCTCGTGATAGGCCTGCCGCTTGGCCTCCGTCAGCCCCTTCTTCTCGGCCGTCGAGAGAGGCGAGGGCTGGTAGTGCAGCTCCGGTGCGTCGATGCCCTGGAGGCGGACGGTGAGCTTGCCGTTCTTGATCGGTGCCGTTGTGGTCCGGCCCTTGACCTTGGCGCCCCCGAAGGCGTGGGTCGGCTGGAATGGCGAAGAGTCGTTCTTGCGGAAGCGGATCGCGTCCGGCGCGATGGCCACCACGACCTTGGTGGTGTCGGCGTCCGACCGCCCCTCCGGCCAGAACTGGCCGACATCAATCGTACCTTCAACCTCCAACAGTCCAACGGGCATTGGCCGCTCCTGTCACGGCGCACGACGACTTCTGAGGAAGCGATTCGCGCGAACAGTGAGGCGTAACCGAGCATCTTCGTGCGACAGGCCCATGACGGCGGCCAGGACAGGCGCGACGCGTTGCCGCCGTGGCGCCAGCTCTCGGCTACGCCATGCTGGCAACGACGTTGTCACGGGGGCATGCGCTCGAAGGGGTAGAGCGCCGGACGGCAGGCCTTGGGCGAGTGGCGTCAGTCGCAATAAGGCGCCCGCGCGCCTGTCGCGCGGGCGGCAATGGGTTCTTGAACCAAGAAGAATGCTTCTGAAGATCACGATCGGTGCGGACAGACCATCGTCAGATAGAGCAGCGTCGGCGCCTTGTCCTCGCCATTCCTGTACTCCCACTCCAGCCGGATCTCGTGGCGGTGCGCATAGGCATCGCTCGCCTTGTGCGTGATGATGTTCGTCTTCATCGGGATCGGCGGTTCGGAATTGAAACATTTCCGGACGCACGCATCGAGCAGATCGCATCGCGTCAGAGGGATGACACCGGGCTCGTCCTTGGACAGCGGGGCCGTGTTCGGCTGGGTGCTGAGGTCGACGCGGGCCCGGCCCTTCTCCTTGTGCCAGTACTTGGCGCTTCCCTGCGGCCACTTGGATGGCGGGTTCAGGATCAGGTGGTACTGGCCATATTCCAGCGTCGGCAGATCGATGTCGTCCGATTCCTTGAGCTTGGCGACGCTCTTTTTCATGTTCGCCAGGGGATAGTAATTTCTGTTCATCAAGTCTCGAAATGCCTTGCCGCTATATACCAGTCCGGCCATCGCCTCTTTCCCCGATATGCCTGTTGTCAAAACTTGGTGCTGGCGGCCGAAATACGCGTCACGCTGCCGCCGATCACACATTCGTTGTGTGCAGGCACGCTACCACCCACGACTGCACTTCGTCCAGAGAGCCACGATCCGGTAACATCGCGTATCGCGCAAGCCCGATTGCCATGCATTCCTCTATGGGTAATGTACGCCAAACGCCTCGCAGGCGTTGGAAGCGGGACTGCCGAGGCAGTTCGTTGAAGGGGCTGAAATGCATTGCTTCGCGTGTCAGTCGACGATTGATCCCGGCGATAGCTGGTGCTCCAAATGCGGAGCGGCGGTGCGCGAGCGTGTTGATCCCGACAGCGAGCGACGCTTTGTGACCATTCTGCGCGCTGACGTCGTCGATTCCACGGGACTTGTTGCCGAGCTGGAGCCCGAGGCGGCGGTGTCGCGTCTCGAACCGGCTCTTGCGGCGATGAGAGGCGCGGTGCGCCAGTTTGGCGGCATCGTCAGTAAAGAGTTGGGCGACGGGTTGGCCGCGGTATTCGGCGCTCCGATCGCCGACGACAACCATGCCCCGCTAGCGTGCCACGCAGCCATCGAACTTGTCCGGCGTGTCGGCAGCCTGGGGGACCCGGGGCTTCAGGTCCGGGTTGGCCTCCACTCAGGCCATGTAGTGGCCTACATGGTCGCCAGCGAATTTTCCAAAGTCTATGAGATCGGCGGAGCCGCCCAGCATCTGGCAGCCCGGCTGGAAGCCGCGGCCGAGGCGAACCAGATCTATGTTTCGCAAGCCTGCCAGGAGCTCGCGGACGGACATGTGCGCTTTGAATTCCTGGGCCGAAAAGCGCTCCGTGGTTTTGGCGAGCCCATGCCCGTGTACCGGATCATGGGCGCGAGCGATCTGTCGAGCTGGCGGGTCCGACGTGCGCGCAGCGTTTCCCGTTTCGTCGACCGCACGACGGAGCGGGCATTGCTATGGCGCGCGACGGAAAGGGTCGCCGCCGGCCGGCAAACGGTTCTGCTGATGGGGGATGCCGGCATTGGTAAGTCGCGGCTCGCACATGAGTTCGCCCAGGACCTTCGAGCCAGCGGCTGGCGGCTGATCGATGCCGAGTGCAGCCCGAATCTCCAGGGCGCTCCGTACAGCGCCCTCAAGCGCTTGTTGCTGTCGGTATTTGATGCAGCTGGGAGGGATCAGACCAGGACGGATAATCCCAGAGGCGCGTTGCCGGTGGTGCAGCAGCGCGCCATCGATGCGGTCCTGGACTTACCGATTTCCGATCCGCAATGGGACGAATTGGAGCCTCACGCCCGCGGCCGCGCGATTTCAGACGCGAGCTGCGCGATCGTCGCGAGCGTCGCCCGTCGCCAACGCACCGTCCTTCTGATCGAAGACCTGCATTGGATCGATCGGGCCAGCGACACGATTGTGGCCACCCTCTCCGGGCTGCAAAGCCCCGATTTGCTTGTGCTGCTGACGACGCGGCCCAACGGAATGCCGGTGTGGATCGCAAATTGTCAGGCGGAGATCGTGGCGATGCGGCCTCTCGACGACGATTCGGGTCTGGCCATGCTCGCGGAGATGCTTGGCCCCGCTACCTCGAATACGGACCTGAAGAATCGGATCATCTCTCACACGGCCAACGTTCCGCTGTTCATCGAGGAGGTCTGCCGCAGTCTGAAGGACAGCGGCCTGCTTCTTGGCCAGTGGGGTGATCTTTCCGTTGTGCGTCCTGTGGACGAGCTCGGCATTCCCAGCAGCATTCAAGGTGTGATCGCGGCACGGCTCGATCGCGTGTCTCGGCAGGAAAGGTCACTTCTTCAGATCGCCGCGGCGCTCGGACGCCGGGCCAACCAAGCCATGTTGCGGAAAGTAGCGGCCCTGCCGGAAAAAGTCCTGCAGGATTGCCTCGCCGCACTCGACCGGGCCGAATTGCTGGTCAAGATCGACAGTGAGTTGGAGGACTCGCTCGAATTTCGGCACGAGATGGTCAGGCAGGTGACCTACGATTCGATGGTCGAGAAGGTGCGCGAAAGCATCCATGCCAGCATACTTGCCGCCCTCGAAGGCGACGAGGCATGGGCCGACGATCCGGATACGCTCTGCTATCACGCGACGCGAGCAAAGGACTGGCAGAAGGCGTTCGAGCATGGCAGGAGCGCTGCTCGAAAATGCCTGGTTCGCTCGGCCTATGCCGGCGCGGTCGACTATTTCGAGATTGCGATGGGATCTCTCGACAAGACCCCAATGACGCACGCGCGAGAGGTGGACGCCATTGACATCCGAATGGAAGCACGTCTGGCCTTTGCCGGATCTGGGCGCGTCGCGGAAGCCCTGGATCTGGGAAGGGAGGCCGAACGGCGAGCCGATGCGATCAACGACATTGAGCGCAAGGTCGCGGCCATGACCATGAGGGCGGGCGCACAGAACTTCTATGGAGCGCCGGTCGAAGCTGTCGCGATCGGGGAAGACGTGGTGGATCTGGCCGAAAGCTCGGGCAATCCCGGCTGGCGCAACCTCGCCCAATATGGTCTTGGGCAGGCCTATTTTCTTTCCGGCCGCTACCATCACGCCGAGAAGATGCTGGCCACGGCCCGCGCCCATCTCGCGAGTCCAACAGCGAGTGCTCCGATCGGCACGACCCCACGATCTTTGCTCCTCCTTTGCTGCATGATGAACAGCATCACCCGCACCGTGATGGGCGAGCTCGATGTCGCCGAGCAGCTCCAGCGTGAGGCCGCTGCGATAGCGGGGGAGACGGGTCGTCCCTACGACCGCGTCGCAGCCGCCTATAGCGGCGGCTGGCTGAAGCTGGGGCAGAATGATCCGGCAGCCGCCGCTTCCATCCTTGAGGACGGGTTTGTCCTCGCGCAGAAGCACGGCATCCGGCTGTTCGTGCCGGTGCTCGCCTGCCATCTCGGCATGGCCTATCTGGACCAGGGCCTGTTCGACCGGGCGCGGGGCATGTTGACCGAGGCGCGCGAGGAGGCGAAGGCGGTCGGCTATACCTCGGCGGTGCTGCGCAGCTCGATCTACCTGGCGCTGGCGACCTGGCGCCTCGGCGATGCCGGGACTGCGCAGAACATGCTGCGCGAGGCGCGCAACACGGCGCGCCAGCAGGGGTTTTCGGGCCTCGAGGCCGAGGCCCTGCTTGGCGAAGCCGTGGTGACGCCGGCGTCCAGCGCCGAAGGCAAGGCCGCCGTCCTCGCCGCGCTGCGCGCCAGCATCGCGATCGCCTCCGAGAGCGGCGCGCGGCCGCTCCAGCACAAGGCCGAGGCGATGCTGAACGATATGCTGGCGCGGGGCGACGAGCTGACCTGACCCCGACAGGGTCCGCGACGGCACCGCTGCGGCCGACCTCAGCGTCACTGCGAACGAACTGAGGCCGACCGACGGGTTCTATGCTTGCCGCGAGCCTCACTTCACCAGCGGACAGCCACCGTCCTTCAACGGCCGAAACGCCTGGTCGGTGGGCACCTCGGCGAGCAATTTGTAGTAGTCCCATGGCACCTTTCGATTCCTCCGGCTTCTTCACCTGGAACAGGTACATGCTGTGCACCATGCGGCCGTCCTCTCGCAGTACGCCGTTGTCGGTGAAGGCGTCGCGCACCGGCAGCTCGCGCATCTTGGCCATGACCGTCTTGGTGTCCTTCGTGCCCGCGGCCTGCACGGCCTTGAGGTAATGCAGCGTGGCGCTGTAGGTCGCGGCCTGGTTCATCGTCGGCATGCGCTTGACGCGCTCCAGGAAGCGCTTGCCGAAGGCGCGGGTCCTGTCGTTGAGATCCCAGTAATAGGCCTCGGTGACGATCAGCCCCTGCGCGAGTTTGAGCCCAAGGCTGTGCACGTCGGAGATGAACATCACGATCGCAGCCAGGTTCTGGCCGCCGGCGACGATGCCGAACTCGCCGGCCTGCTTGATCGCGTTGATGGTGTCGCCGCCGCCATTGGCGAGCCCGATGATCTTGGCCTTGGAGGCCTGGGCCTGGAGCAGGAATGACGAGAAGTCCGCGGTGTTGAGCGGATGCTTGACGCTGCCGAGCACCTTGCCGCCAGCCGCCCTCACCACTTCGCCGGTGTCGCGCTCGATGGAATGGCCGAACACGTAGTCCGCGGTGAGAAAGAACCAGCTGTCGCCGCCGTTCTTGACGATGGCGCTGCCGACGGTGTGGGCGTTGGAATAGGTGTCGTAAGTCCAGTGCGCGGTGTAAGGCGAGCAGGATTTCCCGGTGATGTCGGAGCTGGCCGCATCGGTTACGATCATGATCTTTTCGTACTGCTTCGACAGCTCCATCACCGCGAGCGCAGTGGCCGAAGTCGGCAGGTCGATGATCATGTCGACGCCCTCGGTCTCCCACCATTTGCGGGCGATGGTGGAGGCAACGTCGGGCTTGTTGAGCACGTCGGCCGAGACCAGGTCGATCGGCTTGCCGAACATCTGTCCGCCAAAATCCTCGATCGCCATTTTGGTGGCCTCGACGTTCCCCATGCCGCCGATGTCGGAATAGACGGAGGAGAAGTCGGAGAGCACGCCGATCTTGAGCGGTGCCTGCTGGGCAGAAGACGGGCTGGTCGCGAGCACGGCGAGTCCGGCCGCGAAAGCGGCACGCATAATCCGACACATGGCATTTCCTCTGATATTTATAATTGGTGCACCAGCCCAGATTGCCTCTCTGAAGTGCCAATTCTTGCGTAACGGCGCCGCGCTCACCGGCTGAATTGACGCGGGCGATCGCGCCAACTACGGTTTGCGCAAACATGGGAAGCGTGCGCATGCAACCCGCCTGACGACTGTTCGGGCCGGCTCCGCGCAGATCGCAAATCAGGGGACGGAAATGACCAGCGATACCGCAGCCACCATCGCGAAAGCCCGCGAGCATTCCATCGGCGATCTCCTACGTCGGTCGGCAGGCCGCGAGCCGAGCAAGCTCGCGGTGAGCTGCGGCGATGTGAGCTGGAGCTTTGCCGAGATGGACATGATCTGCAACCGGCTCGGCCGCGGCTTGGTCCGTCTCGGCGTCAAAAAAGGCGACCGTCTCGCCGTGCTCTCGCGCAATTCGCACGCCTTCGCGGCGCTTCGCTTTGCCGTGGCACGGATCGGCGCCGTGCTGGTGCCGATCAACTTCATGCTCAATCCGGACGAGATCAACTTCATCCTGAAGAGTTCTGGGGCAAAGCTGCTCGCAACCGGTCCTGATTTCGTCGAGCCAGGGCGCGCGGCCAGCGCCAAGGATTGCGCCGTCGAGAAGATGATCTGGGTGCCGGGCGAGGATCCGGCCACGGCACCTTCGGGCCTCACCACCTTCGATGATATCTTGCATGCCGACGGCTCGTTCCTGGACGCGTCGGTCGACAGCCGCGATCTCGCACAAATCGTCTATACCAGCGGCACGGAATCGCTGCCCAAGGGCGCGATGCTGACCCATGAAGCCGTGATGTGGCAGTATGTTAGCTGCATCATCGACGGCGGCATGAGCGTGGATGACAAGTTCCTGCACGCATTGCCGCTCTATCATTGCGCCCAGCTCGACGTCTTTCTGGGGCCGCAAATCTATCTCGGCGCTTCCGGCGTGATCACGGGCAAGCCGACCGCCGACAACATCCTGGCGCACATCCAGGCGCACAAGATCACCTCGTTCTTCGCGCCGCCGACGATCTGGATCGCGATGCTGCGCTCGCCGAATTTCGACAAGACCGACCTGTCAAGCTTGCAGAAGGGCTATTACGGCGCTTCAATCATGCCGGTGGAGGTGCTGCTCGAACTGCAGCGCCGCCTGCCCAACGTCAGATTCTGGAATTTCTACGGCCAGACCGAGATTGCGCCACTCGCGACCGTGCTGCGACCGGAGGATCAGTTGCGCAAGGCCGGCTCGGCCGGCAAGCCGGTGCTCAACGTCGAGACGCGGGTGGTCAACACTGCCATGGAGGACGTCAAGGTGGGTGAGGTCGGGGAGATCGTGCACCGCTCGCCGCATCTGCTCTCCGGCTATTACAACGATCCGGTGAAGACCGCGGCGGCGTTTTCAGGCGGCTGGTTTCACTCGGGCGATCTCGCGACCGTCGACGACGAGGGCCACATCACCGTGGTCGATCGCGTCAAGGACATGATCAAGACCGGCGGCGAGAACGTCGCAAGCCGCGAGGTCGAGGAAATGGTCTACCGCATCCCCGCTGTGTCCGAGGTCGCCGTCGTCGGCCTGCCCGATCCGCGCTGGATCGAGGCGGTGACCGCGATTATCGTGGTCAAGAACGGCGAGACGCTGGACGAAGAGGCCGTCATCAAGCATTGCGCCGGCCAGATGGCGCATTTCAAGGTGCCCAAGCGCGTCATCTTCGTGGATAGCTTGCCGAAGAATCCGAGCGGCAAGCTGCTCAAGCGGGAGCTGCGCCAGCGCTTCGTCGGCGGCGACACGCTCGACAAGGCGATCCAGAAGAATTTTGGAACATGAACGCGCTTTTCGCCTCTCCATGCGTGCCGGGAGAGCTGGAATTTGAGAGAGAATCCCGGGTGAGGGAGCCCCGCGACTCCACGGTCAGCCTTGGAACAACAGCGTTTCCACATCGTCATTGCGGAGATGCGCCCTCAATACTTCTTCACCGTCGCGGCGAACGCCAGCCACAGCGCCATCGAGGCTAGCCCAAAGCTGCCGAGCAGCAGGAACGTCGGGCCGTAGCCGATCCATTGCGCGATCCAGCCACCGAGCGCGGGACTGAAGCTCGCGCCGACGCCCTGCACCGTGATTACCGCGCCTTGGCCTAGATTGATGCGACCGGTTCCGTTAAGCGACCGCGCGACCATGCCGGGGACGGCAACGGTCTGGAGTCCGGTGCCGATGCCGTCGAGCACCTGCATCGGCACGACGCCCCACCATCCCGTGACGAAGAAAGCGAGCACGCCGCGGATGGGCAGGAACATGAAGGAGATGAGGATCACCGGCCAGTAATTGCGCTTGCTCGCGGCCTTCATCGCGATCAGCGAGGTCACGATCATCACGCCCTGCGCGATCACGACAGTGGTCGCGACGAAGCTCGGGCCATTGGCCTGGCCGTCGGCCACTGCCGCAAGTCCATAGAGTGGCACGATCGCGGCATTGCCGAGATGGAAAAGGGCGAGCGCGAGTGCCAACACGAGCAGCGGCTTGTGCTTGAGCAGCATCGTCATCGCATCCGGCGGAGCTTTGGAATCGTCCTCCTTGCTGCCGCGCGCGGCGCGATCGTCGATCGCCTTGGCAGGAATCATCAGCACGCAGGCGATCGCGATCGCGCCGAATATGGCCGCCAGCACGAACACGGCGACATAGCCGAACTTGTAGCCGAGATAGCCCGACAGCGCGGCGCCGACCATGTTGCCGGCGTGGTTGAATGCCTGATTGCGGCCGTTGAGCGCGTTGAAGCCCTTCTGCTTGGCGATGCCGAGCGTGATGCCTGTCACCGCTGGCACGATCGCGGCGCTCGCCAGCGATTGGGCGACCTGGGAAAAGGTGACGGCCCAGAAATTTTGCGAGATCAGGATGATTGCAGATGCCAGCACCACGCAGATGCCGGGGATGACGACCCACATGCGCTTGTTGCGGCTGGAATCGATTAAGCCGCCGATCGGGGTGGTGATCAACATGCCCGCGACGTTGCCGATCGTCAGTGCAGTGCCGATCAATCCACTCGCCCAGCCGCGCTCCTGGAGGAAGACGCCGACGAACGGCCCGATGCCCGACTGCATGTCGGCCATGAAGAAGTTGAGCGCGAATAGGGGCCAGATACGAGACGGTGAAGGGCGCGATGTCATCGAGACGCTGAACGCAATGCTGCCGATCGAATAGGATCTCGCATGAGGCGGAGGGTTCGGGCCCATAGATGCCCGGGCGGACCAGAACCTAACCTGCGCTCGTCGCGTTGGTTCCGATCGCCCTTGCGATCGCAGGACCGCGACGTCATGTCATACTTGCGACTGTCTCAATCAGGATCTCGGCCATGCCACTCTGGACTTGCGAAACCTGCGGCGCGCAATTTCCGGACAGCGGACGTCCGCCCGCATCCTGTCCGATCTGCGAGGACGAACGGCAGTTTGTGGGCTGGAAAGGGCAAAGTTTCCTGACGCGCGAGGCGCTGGCAGAACGCCACGGCGTCGTCTGGCGCGACGATCTCGGCCTGACCGGCCTCTCGCTCGAGCCGAGCTTCGCTATCGGCCAGCGCGCGCTGCTGGTCCCGCTCAGCGGCGGCTGCATGATGTGGGACTGCATACCGCTGGCAACACCAGAGGCGATTGCGCATGTGCGTTCGCTCGGCGAACTGAAGGCGATCGCGATCTCGCATCCGCATTATTATGGCGCGCTCGCCGACTGGAGCGAGGCGTTCGGCGGCGTGCCGGTCTATCTACACGCAGATGATCGCCAATGGGTGACGCGGCCGCATGCATCGATCGTGCACTGGACCGGCGATTACCACCGCATCTCCGACGACGTGCTGCTGCTGCGCACCGGCGGTCATTTCGCCGGTGCCACCGTGTTGCACTGGCGGCATGGTGCGGACGGCAGGGGCGCGCTGCTCACCGGCGATATCGCGCAGGTGACGATGGATCGCCGGTTCGTCAGCTTCATGTATTCCTACCCCAACTACATGCCGCTCAACGCCGCCGCGGTGCGGCGGATCGCATCTGCCGTCGAGCCGCTCGCCTTCGACCGCATCTATGGCGCCTGGTGGGGCCGCAACGTCGCCGCAGGCGCCAAGGCCGCTTTTGCTGCCTCGGTCGCACGCTATCTGGCGGCCATCGCCTGAGTCACATGCCGGTTTGGGAGCGCTTGCCGCGCCAGAATAACTGTACTATAAGTACATTATTGAGTGCGGGCGCGATGGCGCGCTGGTGGATTCGGCATGATCGGTGCATTGCCAAACGCCGCACGCCTTGCGATGCGTGAGCGGGAGTTTGGCCCATGACGGCAGCGAGCGATTACGAGATATTCGAGGCCGGCGACGTCACGCTCCAGTCCGGCACCGTCTTTCCCGGGCTGAAGCTCGCCTACAAGACTTATGGAACGCTGAGCCGGGCCAGGGACAACGTCATCCTCTACCCGACCTCCTTCAGCGCGCAGCACGTCGACACCGAATGGCTGATCGGGCCCGACGGCGTGCTCGATCCAACACGCTACTTCATCATCATACCGAACCTGTTCGGCAACGGCCTGTCCTCATCGCCGTCGAATACCGCCGCGCCGTTCCCGAAGGTCACCTATCACGACGCGATCTCGGTCCAGCACCGGCTGCTCACCGAATGTTTCGGCATCTCGAAGCTCGCGCTGGTCTATGGCTGGTCGATGGGCGGTATGCAGGCCTATCATTGGGTGGCGCTGCACCCTGATATGGTGGAGCGCGCAGCGATCGTCTGCGGCAGCGCGCGCTGCGCGCCCTATAATCATGTCTTTCTGGAAAGCGTGAAGGCCGCCCTGACCGCCGATCCCGCCTTCCGCGATGGCCGCTTCGTCGAGAAGCCCGTCGCCGGCTACCGCGCGATGGGACGTGTCTATGCCGGCTGGGCGATGTCGCACGGCTTCTATCGCGACGAGATTTGGCGCGACGCCGGTTTCACCTCGCTCGAAGATTATCTCGTGCGTGGCTGGGATGCCGCCTTTGCGCGACGCGACGCCAACGATCTCCTGGCGCAGATCGAGATCTGGCAGAATGGCGATGTCAGCCGCTGCGCCGCATTCGGTGGCGATTTCGGCCGCGCGCTCGCCGCGATCAAGGCACATATGTTGCTGATGCCCGGTGCGACCGATCGCTATTTCGACGTCCGCGACAACGAAGATGAGCTCGGCCGGTTGACCAGCGCGAAATCGGCGGTATTGCATCCGATCCCGTCGCTGCACGGCCATCGCGCCGGCAACCCCGTCAACAATCCGCGCGATCAGGCTTTCATCAAGGCCGAGATCGCAGCGCTTCTCAGCAGGTAGGCAGGCATTCGGACATGGCTGACACAACCGTTTCAGATCCCGGCCATCGCTTGAAACCGCTGACACCGGCGATGCTGCGCCAATTGTCGGTCCGCTCCGACCTCAGGGGCGCGGCGCAGAGCCTCGGTCATTATGGCGCGATCGTGCTGGTGGGCATGCTGATTTGGATGGTCGCATCGCGCCATGGCGTGCTCTGGGCGCTGCCGTTGATGGCTGTGCAGGGCTATATCGTTGCCTTCCTGTTCATGGCGGTGCACGAGACAGCGCACAAGACCGCTTTCAAAAGCCGCGGCCTCAATCTCGCTGTTGGCTATCTCTCGGCTTTCATCATCGGATTGCCTTACGAATATTATTGCCTGTTCCACTGGGATCACCACCGCTACACCCAGGATCCGGACAAAGACCCCGAGCTGATCGTCGGCGTGAAGCCGAAATCCGACACCCAGCTCGCGATCGCCTATAGCGGCCTGCTTCAGGTCGCCGGCCGGCTATGGCTGATGCTCGGCCATGCCGTCACCGGCAAGGTCGTCGTGCCCTGGATCCCTGAGAGCAAACGCGCCATCATCGTGGCCGAGGCGCGCGCCTATGTCGCGCTCTACGCGATGTTGCTTGCGCTGTCGCTGTGGCTCTCGTCGGCCATGCTGCTCTGGGTCTGGACCGTCCCGCTCGTGGTCGGGCAGTTGTTCCTGCGGCCCTATCTCTACGCCGAGCATACTGGCTGCGACCGCACCCGCAGCGCCTTCCAGAATACCCGCACGACCTATACCGGCGCGATCGTCAAATGGTTCGCGTGGAATATGCCCTATCATATCGAGCATCACGCCTATCCCTCGATCCCCTTTCATGCGCTGCCGAAGCTGAACGAGATCGTCGATAGCGAGATCGTCCATCGCGGCCGCGGCTACATCAGAACGACGCGCGAGACCTGGGCCTGGTTTCGTCGGCAGCGGCAGCTTGGCTAGCTAGCTCAACGCAAAGGCCCCGATCGCGGAGCGATCGGGGCTCTGTCGACGATGCGAGGTATCAGTAGATCCCGTAGGCGCAGACATTCACGACGCGCACGCGCAGGCCGTGACGGGTCTGGATGAGGCGCTCCTGGTAACAGTTGCTGACGCCGGTGTTGACGTAGACGCCGCCAAAGCCCCAGCCGGGACCCCAATGGTGATGGCCCCAATGGTGATGGAAGCCGCCGGCCGAGGCGGCGGTGGGGGCGAGCGCGGCAACGCCGAGCGAGCCGGCAGCGATCAGACCAAGTGCAAGCTTACGAAACATCTTCATTCTCCATTTGGCGCAGTGCCATTGTTGTGTCCCTGCATCTCGGTCGGACCGAGACGCGAATGCGTTCATGGCGTTGGCTGAGAATCGTGTTTCAGGATTGTTTCGTGCGCCGCGACAATAGTGCCGCCGTCAGGCTTTCCGCGTCACGTGATAGCGTGCGGCCATCGCCTGCGTCAGCTGGATCATCTTGTCGCGGAGATCGGCGGGCTCCAGCACTTCGGCCTCGGGGCCCAACCGCAGCAGTTCGGCCGCGGCATGCCATGACGTCTTGCCGACCGGGACCCTGGCGATGCGCCAGCCGTCTGCGTCGGCGGTAGCTTCAAGCTGCGTGCGTGCCTTGACGTAAGGCTGGCTCAACGCGTCCAGCAGCTTGACGCCGAATGGCGACAGCCGGACGATCGCCACATTGGGGTGCATCTCGGCCTCGAGACGAAGTATCGCGGCCTGCCAGTAAGAAGCGAGATCGAACCCGGCGGGACGATCGAAGCGATCGTCGAGCGCCGTGCAGTCGAGCACCCGCGCAACGCGGTAGGTGCGCACATTGCCGTCGACTTGCCCTGCGAGATACCAGCTGCCGCCCTTCAGCACGAGGCCGAGCGGAGCGACGCGGCGCTGCTTCTCAGCGCGCCAGCTCTGGTAGCGGATCTTGATCAGCGTCCCGCGCAAAGCTGCGCCAGCGATGGTGCGCAGATGCTTTGGCTCTTCGGCCTCGCCGAACCAGCCCGGCGCGTCCAGGTGAAATCGCTCCTGCATCCGTCCGGCGTCCTCGCGCAGATTCGCGGGCAGCGCCGCCATCAACTTGTTCTGCGCGGCGATCATCGCGGCGTCGAGCCCGAGCGCCGCGGCCGGGCCCGGCAATCCCGCCAGGAACAGCGCGCCTGCCTCGCTTTGCGACAGTCCGTTCAGCCGCACGCGATAGCCGTCGAGCAGGCGATAGCCGCCCTCGGCGCCGCGGTCGGCGTAGACAGGCACGCCGGACGCAGCGAGCGCATCGATGTCGCGATAGATCGTGCGCACCGACACCTCGCAGGCTTCCGCCAGCTCGGGCGCGGTGACCTGCCCCTTGGCCTGGAGGGTGGTGAGGATCGACAACATCCGGCTCGCGCGCATGATCTCCTTAGATCATACCTGACACAAGATGTCAGGTATGCTCCGCTACAAGCTGCACTATAGCCAAAAGGCCAGATGGGAGACCCGCCATGACCGATCCGAACCGCATCACGCTGTATTATTCGCCCCAGAGCCGCGCCACCGGCACGCGGGTGCTGCTGGAGGAGTTGGGTGCCCCCTATGATCTCCATGTCCTCAACATGAAGGCCGGCGAGCAGCGCAAGCCCGCCTATCTCGCCATCAACCCGCTCGGCAAGGTGCCCGCGGTCCGCCACGGCGAGGCGCTTGTGACCGAGCAGGTCGCCATCACCATCTATCTCGCCGATCTCTTCCCGCAGGCGGGGCTGACGCCCGCGTTGAACGATCCGCTGCGCGGGCCCTACCTGCGCTGGATTGCCTATTACGGCTCATCCTTCGAACCGGCCCTCATCGACAAGTTCATGCAGCGCGAGCCGGCGCCGATCACGCAATCGCCCTATGCCGATTACGACACCATGCTGGGCGCCCTCGAGACGCAGCTGGCGAAGGGGCCGTATCTGCTCGGCGAGCGCATGACGGCGGCGGACGTGCTGTGGGGCGTCGCGTTAAGCTGGACCATGATGTTCGGTATCGTGCCGAAGAAGGACGTTTTCGTCCGCTATGCCGAGCGCATGACATCGCGGCCTGCGTTCCAGCGCATCAATGCGGCGGATGAGGAGATGGCCGCGCAGCATGCGGCGGCCGCTGGAGGGTGATGGGTCGCGCGCCCGCGGCGCGCTGGTCGGGACGACGATGCAATATGGGGCGGCATCGTCGGCCACAAGCTCTCAAAACCGCGGCGGCCGCTTCTCCGCGAACGCCTTGATGCCTTCCTTGATCTCGTCGCCGCGCATACTGTCGCGGTGACGCTGGTCGGCGGCGGCTTCGTCCAGCTCCCCGCGGGCGAATTCGTTGATGGCGCGCTTCATGCCGCGCATCGCCTGCGGCGCGTTGCCGGCGAGGATAGTGGCGAGCCTGTCGACCTCCTCGTCCAGGAATTCCAGCGGCTCCATGGCAGTGAGATAGCCGATGCGCCGCATTTCGGGAGCGCTGATCTTCTGCGCGGTCAGAAACAGTTTCTTGGCATTGTCGACGCCGAGCCGGGTCACGTAGCGTTTGATGCCGCTCGGGTAATAATGCAGCCCGAGCCGCGCCGCCGGCATGAACATCTCGGCGGTGTCGACGCCGATGCGGAAATCGCAGGCCAGCGCGAGGTCGGTCGAGCCGCCATAGACGCCGCCGTTGAGCCGGCAGATCGTCGGTACGCCCAAATCCTCGAGCCGATTGACGACCGCCTCGAAAGCCGAGCCCGCGCTCTGCTGCTCCTGGGCGCTGACAGCGCGTTCCGCCACCGAATTGAGATCGTAGCCCGCGGAGAAGGCGCGCCCGGTGCCGGTGAGCACCAGCACGCGGATCTCAGGATCGCTCTCGATTCGGTCGAACAATTTGACCAGTTCGCCAAGATCCTCCGCCTGGAGCCGGTTGAGATGCTTTGGTCTATTGAGGCGGATCGTGGCGCGTGCGCCAGTGATTTCGAGCACGGGGCTGGTCGCGTCGGCTGCGTCCGACATTCTTGTCTCCATTCATGTGTTTTCGAGCGCGCGCCGCTTCGCCTCGGCGTCGATGGTCTTGGCGAGCTCGGGATGCCGCGCCATCAGCACGCGGAAATCGACGAGGTCGAGCACCAACAGCCGCGACAC
Source organism: Bradyrhizobium sp. 160 (assembly GCF_023073735.1). Classification (NCBI taxonomy): domain Bacteria; kingdom Pseudomonadati; phylum Pseudomonadota; class Alphaproteobacteria; order Hyphomicrobiales; family Nitrobacteraceae; genus Bradyrhizobium; species Bradyrhizobium sp. 160. The sequence continues at coordinate 184,474 of NZ_JADPKD010000083.1, read as the reverse complement.
TTTCGTGGTCGAGACATTGGCGCCGCGCTTGTTGTTGCCGAGCAGCGCCATCTCACCGAAGAAGGCACCCTCGCCGAGCTGCACCTTCTTGCCGGGCAGGTCGACCTCGACCTCGCCGGCGGCGATGAAATACATGCAGTCGCCTTGCGTGTCCTTGCGGATGACTACGGTGCGTGCTGGCAGCTCCATGGTACGCAGCATGTGGGTGACGTCGGCGATGGCCGCAGGCCCGAGCGCCGCGAAGAACGGCACCTTGCTGACGGATTCCCAGGTCTTGAGGAAATTGTCGCGCCTGGTCTCCGCGGCAAAGCCGGTCGCCAGAATACCGGTCCATAGCCCGAACACGCCGAGGCCGGAGATCATGACCAGCGCCGCCACCATGCGTCCGAGTGGAGTGATCGGCACGACGTCGCCATAGCCCGTCGTCGTCAGTGTGGCGACGGCCCACCATAGCGCGGCAGGGACGCTGCCAAACGTCTGCGGCTGCACGTCCCGTTCCAGGAAATATTCGGCGACCGAGGCGAGGAAGATCACCATCAAGAAGATCACGAGCACGCTGATCAGCGGTCCCGATTCCAGCACCAGCACGCGGCGCAGCTGCCGCAAGCCCGGAATGCCCGGCACCACCTTCAGCACCCAGAGCACGCTGAGCAGCCATGCCGTCTTCGGCTCGACGCCGAGAACCAGCGCAGTCGGCACGGCCAGCGCTCCGACCGCGTCGACGATGCCGGCCGAGGACGACATGTAGAGCGAAAGCCGCCCCTGCCGCGCCATATGGCGCAGCCGGACCAGCCACTCGAATACGAAATAGAGGAGGCAGGCCCACAGCAGGATATCGACCCAGCGGCGCGACGCCTCATAAGCCGGATTGACCGTCAGCAGCACCATGCCGAGCACGCCAACGCCGACGGCCACATAGGCCGCCTTGGTCATGTTGCGGCCGGCCGTGGCGGCCGCGAACTGGGCCAGAGCGGAGATCAGCGGCTTGGACATGGGGAAGGCGGCTCGGTTCTGGCTCGTGGTCCCGGCTGGGACTTCAGGACCAAAGTGCCCGCCCGGGCCTAGGCCGTCAACGACGGCCTCGGGCCGCAGCGTCGTCGGGGGCGGACACTGAGGGCAGGCAAGGTGCCTGGCGGAGCGCCAAGCCGAGAGACGCTACCTGAAATGCGGTGGCTCGTCGTAGCCGCGGCGGCTGCTGAAAAACAGCAGCACCATCAGGCCAATGCCGACGACGACGGAAAATCCGGCCCCCAGCGCGAGGGCCCAATAGCCTTCCGCCGGGATCGGCTCGCCTTCGACCGCCATGGCGGAATAGGCGAAATAGCCAACCGCCGCCAGCATTCCCAGCAGGAAGATGACGAGGAGTGTACGCATGGCGCGTTCTCCGGTTGCAATCCGGGAGCCAACGGTTGTGGCTGGTGACGGTTCCTGAGTTCCTGCCGTCGATCTCCCGGGCAGGACGTCCGTCAGCCCGAGCTGAGGGCATCAAACCCGCGGATCAGGCGCTCTGGGCAGTCTTGACCACCACGACATTGCTATCGTCGTGCTGGGGCGAGCCGGCATCGCGGGCGGCCTGTTCATTCTCACTGGCATGACGTTTCAGATAGTCGCGGCGCATCCCGATCTCGTCGCGGACGAGCTCATAGCCGAGCTTGAAGGTATCGAGCCCGTCGGTGCTGATCGTACCGTCTCTGAGTCCAATGACGGCCCCGCGCAAGATGCTCTCCAACTCATCCTGGAGGCACTCGAGCTGATCCAGCGAATGGGCGTGCTCGATCCGCTCGCCGATGTCGAGAATGGCGGTGGAGAGCTCGCTGGCCTTCTCCGGCGCGATCCTCGTGATCTTGGCGTAGATCGCAGCGAAGATCGAGCCGATGATGCTGAACGCGGCGGCGCCCAGATACAGCAGGTCGCTGTACTTATCCATGAACGACTTGGTGTCGTCGTTGATGTAATCGGCGGCGCCCCGATGCGCGATCACGAAGGCATCCTTCTCGACAGAGGCCGGCTCTATCCTGGTGGCAAAGCCGTTGTCGAGCCCGAGCGCGGATTTGTTCTCGTAGACGATGCGCGCGAGCTCGCCTGCGGTGGTCGGCGACATCCTCGATTGTGCGACCAGGAGCCATTCGAGCCCGATGGTGTCGAGATCGTCCTCGGGAATTTGCGGGGATGTCGATAACGTGCCCGCTGTCAGCGTCTCGTCGGAAATGCCCGGGAATTTGCGCGCCAGGGCCTTGGCCTCATCGATCGCGTTGAGCGTGAAGCCGCCGCGCTTGGCGACCTGCTGATAGGACTTGTCCCTGACAGCTCTGGAGGCGTGGACGATGGCAATCACCGCGCCAAAGCCATTTGCCGGGGCAAACAGCTTGTCGAACGTTGCGCCCTGCGGCGCCATCTGGATTTTCGTGGCATCGGGGCCGTCGGGGACGTCGAGAACACTGCGGACGAAGGCGAGCGAGGATTCGTTCTCGGCGAGGACCGCGACCTTCTTCTTTTTCAACTCGGCGAGCGACTTGATCTTCTTGTTGCCGGGACCAAGCAGGAGCACGAGATCGTGCTCGAGGACCGCAAGCGTGCGCGCCCGCAGCGGCACTTTTGCGTCCGTGCGCAGCACGGCGAGGTCGGCCTGCTTGCGGTCGAACTGTGCGATCGCCTTGCCGTTGTCCGCATTGTTGGCAATCTTGATCCGAAAGCGCGAGGCGTTGTTCTTCAGGAGAGCGGCGAGCTTGGCCGCGAACAGCGCCTCGTCGCTATTGGGCCCGCCGACGGCAAAGGTCAGCGTTTCCGAATTGTGCACCAACGTGCGGCCGGCCCAGACGGTGGCAAGCGACAGCAGCAGAGTCAGCACGACGTAGAGGAAAACCTGCTGCTGGTTGGTCTTGATCACTTTGGGGCGCCGGGGCGGAGGCTCGATCGGTGATACGGTGGGGCCTTCAGCACTCATGGCAGCACTCTGGCCTTATTCTTTGGCTGGCGGCGGCGCGTGGACGGGAAGCGCAGCGGGCGCTTGTAATTCGTAAACGCCTGAAAAAAGAACGTATTTCTCTACCGGTGATGATAGCGCCAAGGTCGCGGAATGCAAATTTCGAGCCGTAGGTAACCTTACTCGGCGCCACCGCGGCGATTGGTCATCCTATCACCAGTTAGCCACAGTTGATGATTTTCCGGTTCCCCCCGGCTGCATTCCGCCGCGGGAGATGTCATAAATCACAGGTCCCGGCCGTTTGACCGGTCCAAGAAGAAGTTGCGCTGAACGCTCCAATTTTTCTTGTCACGTCATGAGGGCGTCAGCTTGTCGTTTCCACCCATGTCATCGGCGGTTCCGGTTGAAGCGCTCATTGGCTGGATGCTGCTGCTCACCTTCAAGCACATCATCGCCGATTTCGTCCTCCAGACCGCCTGGATGGCGCAGGGTAAGGATCAGAAGCACGGCTGGGCCCTGCCGCTTTTGGTGCACTGCCTCGTTCACCTTGCGGTTGCGTTGCCGCTGATCCTGATCGTGGCCCCGAAATTCTGGTTCGTGGCATTCATCGATTTCGTGATCCACATCACGATCGACCGCGCCAAGGGATTGGTCTCGGCCAATTTCGGTGTCGACATGGCGCACCCCTGGTTCTGGACCCTGATCGGCGTCGATCAGGCACTGCATCACCTCACCGGCTTCGGCCTCTCCATCTTCATGGCGGCGAACTGAGCCCGGGCTAGCGCGATGCGGGGCAATTCCTGACCGGCATAAAGGCGCGGCCAGAGCGCTGTGGCGGCAGTCGCGTCCCGCGATTCGCGGCCAGGGCGCAAGGACCCCGGGTGACTACCGGGCGGCGTGGTTAACCTTTCGTTAGAGAATTGCGCGGCATCTTCCGTACACGAGGGAGAACTGCAATGTTTTCAAGCCGCGACACCTTTGAAAGCGATTTCTGCCCGGTCCGCGACGAGCTCCTTGGCGAGATGTACCGCGCCAGCGAGAGTGGCCTGCCAAGGTTGGTCGAGAGTGTTGCCCCTGACGCGCGCGCCAGGCTGGCGCTGTTCTGCTATCGCCGCAGCCATCTGCATCCGCTGGCGCTCGCGATCGCCGCAAGCTGTAGCGAGCGCGACCTGATCGAGAACGGCGGCCGCGTCGGTTCGACGCTCTATGCGCTGTCGCGCGCAGGCGCTGCGAAATCCTCGCCGTCGCTCTCGGGCGGGCGCAAGCCGATCACGCTGTCGACCAAGCCGCTCTCGGTGCTGGCCCCGCTCGAGGACGAGCTCGACGACGAGATCAGCGGCGAGATCGGCGTAGCCGTTCCGGCTTAGACGGCCTCTAGCGCCGGGAGCCCGAATTTCCGCCGCGCCATCGTGCATTCGGCGTCACCCGGCATGCAGGTGCGGCACACCTCCGGCCGCACCGCGTAGATGCCGCATGCCGTCGTCGTGCCGATCTCTCCCTTTAACGCCGAGCAGCGATCGCCCTCGCAGCGCATCCCGGATTGGCGCGCGTTGACGAGCGCCTCCGGGATAGCTGCAAGCTCTTCGTCGCTCTCGATCGAGAAGCGCGGCCAGTTCGCCGAATAGCCGCAGCAGGCACCGCAACTCTGGCAACAGCTCGACGGATCGAGCGGCGAGATCTGTTCCATCGTGGTCACGTGTCCTTTGGCGGACCCCAGACCAGGCTCTGCCGCCATCTTGCGCGCAGCACGTCGCGCCGCTCCGGATATTTTTCGTCGAGATAGGTCGCCTCCACCACGCGGTCGGTGCGGAAGCTGCGGAAGTCGCTGCGCAGCTCGCACCAAGCCGCGAGCAGGCGCACGGCTTCGAGATAGCCGACCGAAATCGGCCAGATCATGCGCTCGCTGGCGCGGCCCTGCTCGTCGCGATAGCGCAACATAATCTTCTTGCCTTCGTGGATCTGCGTGCGCGTGCGCGCCATGTCGAGGCGGTCCGGCTCCCTGTTCCAGCTTGGCCGCGCGCGGCTCGCCGGCTCCAGCACGAAGGGACGCAGGCGCTCGGGGACGGTGTCGGCGATCTTGGCCATCAAATCTTCGGCGGCGCGCGCCAGCGCGGAATCGGCATGGCCCGCGACCCATTGCGCGCCCAGCACTGCTGCCTCGATCTCGTCGGGCGTCAGCATCAGCGGCGGCAGGTCGAAACCCTTTTCCAGGATGTAGCCCATGCCGGCTTCGCCGCGAATCGGGACGCGCTGGCCGATCAGCGTTGCGATGTCGCGATAGATGGTGCGCTTCGAAGTCTCGAGCTCGGCCGCGATCGCGTCCGCCGTCAGCGGTTTACGCGTACGCCTCAGCACCTGGATGATCTGAAACAGCCGGTCGGCACGTCTCATGACTGGTCTCTTGTTCGTGGTCTTTTCAAAAGGCGGCGCGCGGCTGCTGACAGGATGTTGGCAGCAGGGGAGTTCTATACCGGGACAACACGTCGACTGAAGAGGATTTGTCCATGATCATTCCAACCCATTTCGGCTCGGCCGGTCCGCTGTGGCGCGCCCAGATGTGGCAGGCCCGGGGGCTTCGCCGCCTCGTCTCGTTCGATCTCATGGCTGCTGACCTCCGATTTGCGTTCGCAAGCGTGGTGGCACGCTCGCTGATCCAGGCTGCGGACGCGCTCGTCCACCACGTCATGGCCCGCGCCTGGCAGGGGGCCCGTTTTGCAGAAGATATCACGGCTGCTGCCACCATGGTGGCAGCAGCCGGCAGATAGGTTCCGGCAGTTTTCGGTAGGTTCAGGAGAGGTTTCATGATCACGCTTTACGGCTTTGGCACCGGCTTCGGCCTGCCGGAAATCAGCCCCTTCGTCACCAAGACGGAGGTGCAGCTCAAGAGGCGGGGCTGCCCTACCGGAAGGAGCGCGCGATGCCGCCCGCTTCGCCCAAGGGGCAGCTGCCCTTCATCGACGACGGCGGCGAGGCGGTGGCCGATTCCACCTTCATCCGCGCCCATATCGAGCGGCGCTACGGCTTCGATTTCGACGCCGGCCTGTCGCTGACCGAGCGCGCACAGGCCTGGGCGTTCGAGCGGATGATCGAGCACCACGTCTATTGGGCACTGGTCGGGGCGCGTTGGGTCGATCCGGTCAATTTCGCCAAGGGCCCGTCGCATTTTTTCGACGGCGCGCCCGAGCACAACCGTGAGAAGCTGCGCGAGGACGCGCAATTCCGTGTTGCCGAGAATTATCTGCTCTCCGGGTTGGGCCGCCATGCGCCCGACGACGATGTCGATCTCGCCGTGCGCTCGCTGTTCGCGCTCTCGGTGCAGCTCGGCGACAAGTCGTATCTGATGGGCAGCAGGCCCTGCGGTGTCGATGCCACCGCTTTCGGCGCACTTGCCGGGATCCTGACGCCGTTCTTCGAATCGGCCTTGCGCAAGCGCGCCGAGGGATTTCCGAACCTCACCGCCTATGTCGACCGCATGATGGACACGTATTATCCGGAGTTCGCCTGGACCCCGCTGCGGCAGGCGGCTTGAGACGCAATTCGCGTCCACCGCTCGCTGCACCTCTCCCGCTTGTTTGGGGGAGGTGGTCGGCGCGAAGCGCCGGGTGAGGGTCTCAACCGTAAAACGGAAGAGCCGGCCCATCGGGCCGGCTCTTCTCTTTGGGAAACCTTCGCCGTGGCTACTTCACCAGCGAGTACTTGCCGTTCTTCACCGTGAGCAGGATGCGCGAGCGGTCGTCGAGGCCGTAGCGGTCCTTTTCGGTGAAGTTGTAGACGCCCTGGCTTGCCGCCAATTCCTTCTCCGTCAGCAAGGCCTGACGAATCGCTTCGCGGAATTCCGGCGTACCGGGCTTGGCCGTCTTCAATGCCGCCGGAATGATACGCTTGAGGATCTCGAACGCATCGTAGGAATGGCCGGCGAACTGGCTGCGGCTGTTCGGACCATACTTGGCTTCATAGGCCGAGTTGAGTGCGAGTCCCGGCTTCTTGGTCAGCGCGGTGTCCGGTTGATCTTCCGGGTCCATCACCGGACCCGAGGCCATCAGCACGCCCTCGGCCGCTTTGCCGGCGATGCGGATGAAGTCCATGCTGGCCGCGCCATGGGTCTGGTAGATCAGGCCCTGATAGCCGCGCTCGCGCAGCTCGGTCTGCGGCAGCGCGGCCGCGGTGCCGGAGGCGCCGACCAGGATCGCGTCGGGATTGGCGGCGACGAGCTTCAGCACCTGACCGGTCACCGAGGTGTCGGGACGGGCGAAGCGCTCCTCGTCGACGATGGTGATGCCCATCGGCACGGCCTGGGCCTTGAGGTCGTTGAACCAGAGGTCGCCATAGGAGTCGGAATAGCCGATATAGCCGAGGGTCTTCACGCCCTTGGCCTTCATGTGGTCGTACAGCACCTTGCCCACGATCGGGATCGGCTGCGGCATCGCCACCGACCATTTCATGCGCTCCGGCGTAATCGGGAAAGGCGCGAGGCCGAAATGCGGAATGCCGGCCTCGTTGGCGACGTTGGAGACCGCGATGGTCGGCGGCGTCAGCGCCGAGCCCATGATGATGTCGGCCTTGGATTCGGTCACGAAGCGGCGGGCGTTGGTGGTCGCGGTGGTGGGATCGCCGCCATCATCGAGCACGATCACTTTCAGCGGCACGCCGCCGATCTCCTTCGGCACGAATTCCAGCGCGTTGCGTTCGGGAATGCCGAGCGCAGCGCCCGGGCCGGTCGTGGTGGTGGTGATGCCGATGGTGATCTCGCTGGTCTGAGCCAGCGCGGGCAGGGCCGGCAGCGCCAGCGCGGCCGCGGTGACGACAGCGGTCAGGTAAAAGCGTTTCATCTATTCCTCCCTTTACGTTCTTCTTTGAAAGCAGAAATCGGGGGGTAATTCAGCCCCCTCTTTTGGTGATGCGGCGATTAGCTCCGGGCTCTAACTCCCCGTGAATTTGGCTACCATTTCCGCGGGGAACGGTGCCGATTTCAGCTTGTCGAGGTTAACGGGATCGCGCCCGACCAGGACGCGGGTCTCGAATCCCTCGAGCGCCAGCGCGTCACCCTTGTAGACGTTGTGCTTCACCTCGAAGCTCGAGCGCTTGATGCTCTCGATTCTGGTCTCGATCGTGATCCAGTCGCCGTAGGTCGAGGGGATGTAAAACTTGGCCCGCGTGTCGACCATGGGAATCCCCACCAGGCCGTATTTGCGGACTAGATCCTGTTTGGAGAATCCAGCGACCTCGAACAGGGTCGACGTCGAATCGTCGAACATCGCGAAATAACGCGGGTAGTAGACGATATTGGCGGGGTCGCAATCGCCCCACTGGATCTGGACGTCGCGCCTGTTCACGAACATGCGACGCGCCTTATTTCGGCGCCATGCGCAGCGAGCCGTCGAGGCGCACCACTTCGCCGTTCAGATAGGCATTCTCGACCATGTGCAGCGCGAGCGCGGCGAACTCGTCGGCGTTGCCAAGCCGGCGAGGGAAGGGGATCGCGGCGGCGAGCGAATCCTGGGCTTCCTGCGGCAGGTTGGCGAGCAGGGGCGTGAGGAACAGGCCCGGCGCGATCGTCAACACGCGGACGCCGAATTGTGCGAGCTCGCGCGCGATCGGCAGCGTCATGCCGACGATGCCGCCCTTCGAGGCCGAATAGGCGGATTGGCCGATCTGGCCATCATAGGCGGCAACCGAGGCGGTGTTGATGATGACGCCGCGCTCGCCGGTTGCCTGCGGTTCGAGCTTGGACATTTCGGCGGCGGCAAGGCGCAGCATGTTGAAGGTGCCGATCAGATTGACCTTGATCACCTTGTCGAAATCAGCGAGCGCCATCGGACCGTCGCGGCCGACCACGCGTTTTGCAACGCCGATGCCGGCGCAATTGACCAGCACGCGGGCTGGGCCGTGGGCCTTGATCGCCTGCGCGATGGCGGCTTCAGCCGAGGCGGCATCGGAAACATCGCAGGTCACGGCCACACCCTTGATCTCGGCGGCAACCGTCTCCGCGAGCTTGGCATTGAGGTCGCACACCGCGACCTTGGCGCCCTGCGCCGCCAGTTTTCGCGCGGTCGCCGCGCCCAATCCCGATGCGCCGCCGGTGACGATGGCTGGCTGATCCTTCAACAACATGGCGTTCTCCTAGAGCGATGGTTTCTTACCCGACCGATATCACACGGTCGAATGGATTGGCAGCATAGAGCTCGTCGATCAATGCAGCGCGATGCTCGAGCACGGCGCGCTGGTTGATCGAGCCCTTGTCGGTGACCTCGCCCTTGTCGATCGAGAGCGGCGTGTCCATCAGGATCGCGCGCGTGATCCGTGTGGACGAGCCGGTCGCCGAAGACAGGAAACCGGTCAGGCGTTCGCGGAACGCCTCGCGCACGAGCCGGTCGCGCGCAGCGACGACGAGATCGTCGGCGGGCAGCGTCGGATTGATCAGCCGGCAACCGTCGAGGTCGAGCACCACGAGCGCAGAGATCTCGTCACGGTTGATGCCGGCGATGACGACATCGCGCACCAGCGGCGCGCAGGCCGCAACGAAGCGCGCGCGCAAGGGGCCGACGCTGACCCAGGTGCCGCTGGCGAGCTTGAAGTCTTCACTGACGCGCCCGTCGAAGTCGAAGCCGGCGTTGAGATCGTTGGGATCGGCGGGCTTGAGCGCGTCGCCCAGCTTGTAAAATCCTTCCTCGTCGAACGACTTCGCGCTGATGTCGGGCTGGCGCCAGTAGCCGGGCATCACGTTCGGCCCCTTGGCGCGGACCTCGAGCTTGCCGTTGTTCGGCACCAGTTTTGCGTCATTGCCTGACACCGGGAGCCCGACATGGCCGGAGCGGCTGGTGCGCGGATTGACGGACATGAAGAACGGCGCGGTCTCGGTGGCACCTAAGCCGGTCAGCATCGGCACGCGATAGCCCTTCTCCTTCACCGCGAGCTCGTCGAGGCTGTTCCAGACGAAGGGCGACAGCGCCGCGCCCGAGAAGAACATCGCATGCAGCCGGTCGAAAAACTTTGCGCGCAGGCCCTGGTCGTCGCGCAAATACGGCAGCAGCGATTCGTAGCCTTTGGGTACGTTGAAATAGACCGTCGGCGAAATCTCCTGGAGATTGCGCACCGTTTCCTCGATGCCGCCGGGCACCGGCTTGCCGGCGTCCAGATACATCGAGCCGCCGTTGTAGAGCGTCAGCCCGATATTGTGGTTGCCGCCAAAAGTGTGATTCCAGGGCAGCCAGTCGACGATGACGGGCGGCTCGTCCTTGAGGAAGGCGAGCGTCTCGCGCAGCATCACCTGGTTGGCGCAGATCATGCGCTGGGTGTTGATGACGGCCTTGGGATTGCCGGTCGAGCCCGATGTCAGCAGGAACTTTGCGATCGTGTCGGGGCCGATCCTGCCGTGGACGCCGTCGAGATCGCTGCGGATCGGCGTCGCCATGAGGTCGGCGAGGAGGGTGACGTCGCGGCCCGGCACCTTGCCATAGGACGCGGCGATCTCGGTGCCGAGCGAGACATTGGCGGCGAGCGCACCGGCGAACTTGTCGGCATCCTCCGCGAAGACAAGGCCGGGCGTCAGCAGCTTCATCAGGTAGGACAGCTTGCCGTAGTCCTTTGACACCAGCGAGTAGGCCGGCGACACCGGGCAGAACGGAATGCCGGCATAGAACGCGCCGAAGGCGAGCAGTGCGTGATCGATCGAATTGCCGGAGAGAATGACGACTGGCCGCTCCGCCGACAGGCCGCGCGCGATCAGGCTTGATGCGATGTGCCGGCTCGCCGTGAGCAGCTCGGCATAGGTGATCTTGCGCCATCCGCGGCCGCCTTCGCGCTCGGCCATGAAGACGCGGTCGGGCGTCGTGTTCGCCCAATGATGCAGGCGGTCGGTGATGCGAAGGGGATAGTCGCCGAGCGGCTGCTTTGGCCTGAGATAGATCGTGCCGTCGTCGCGGCGTTCGATATCGACGAGGGGATCGCCGAACGAGATGGGCCGCAGCGGGAAAGTGCTCGCGCCGCGCTCCATGCTGGAAGAGGACGGCTGCGCGCTCATGACTTCGGCTTCACTTTTGCGGTCTTGTGTTCGAGGAACTCGCGGATCCTGCGCTTGGCCTCCTTGTCGCTCTGCGCGACGGTCGCCATCAGGGATTCCATGAGCAGGCCGGTCTGCGGATTGGCCTCCGCGATCATCGGCAGTGCCTGGAGCACGGCAAAATTCGTCAGCGGCGCGTTGGAGGCCACCTTGGTCGCAAGCTCCAACGCCTTGCCGAGTCCGTTACCGGCATCCGTCAGATATTGCGCAAAGCCGTAGGAGGCGCCTTCGGTCGCGCTATAGACCCGGCCGGTCAGCATCATGTCCATCATCCTGGCGACGCCGATCAGCCGCGGCAGGCGCACCGAGCCGCCACCACCGACGAAGATGCCGCGCTGCCCCTCCGGCAGCGCGAAATAGGTCGAGGGCTCGGCGACGCGGATATGCGCGGCGCAGGCGAGCTCCAGCCCGCCGCCGATCACGGCGCCGCTGAGCGCGGCGATCACGGGCACGCGGCTATACTGGATGCGGTCGAACACCCGGTGCCACATCTGGGAATGGAGCAGGCCGCCGGTCGCGTCGTGCTCGGTCAGCTCGGACAGGTCGAGACCGCTGGAGAAATGGTCACCGATGCCGTGAATGACGACCGCGCCGATATCGTCGGGCAGGGACGCAAAACACTCGCCGATTTCCAGGATGATGCCGTCATTGAGCGCATTGCGCTTGGCCGGCCGGTTCAGACCCACGGTCAGAATCCGGTCCGCCCGCTCGATCCTCAACAGCCCGGAGGCGCCCGCCTTCGCGGTCTCGGCGTTTCCCTGTGTCATTTGCGTCCTTGTCAGAATAGTTATGTTGTATAACGAATTTTGGGGGAGTCAAGGCGGGGGCGGTCCAGGCGCGCCAGAATGCTGCTCCAAAACGCGACGTCGTCCCGGCGAAGGCCGAAACCCATACCCCCCAGGGAGCACTTTGGCGAAGACCCCTTGCCCGGTACTCCGGCCGTCTACAATCGATGGACCACGCGGTAGGGGTCCGGGCCTTCGCCAGGAGGACGGCGGGGTGTGTTTTACATCACCTGGTGCACATCGATCACCACGCGGTCGGCATGGCGCGCGGCTGACGCCACGAAGATATGTTCCATCAGCCAGCGATAGGTCTCGTGCCCGGTCTCGAATCTCGGCACGGTGCGGAAATAGATCAGCTTCGGATCGACCGGCTCGCCGCGCTTGAGCTTTTGCAGCAGCTCCACCGGGCCGAAGCGCATGCCCTTGTTCTCGACATAAACGGTCGCGCCGTCGTCGGTCTGGAAGGCGTATCTGGCTTCGAGGTCGATCAGCTCGTTGGGACGGATGGTCTGGAAGTCGGCGCCGAAGGGGAGCACACGACCGGCGATCGCGCCCGTCACCTCGCCGCCGATGATCGGAATGATGCGTCGCACGCCGATCCCGGTCTCGCCGGCGCTGACGACGTCGCCGATTTTTGCTGTGATGGTGAAGACGTACTTTGTCTCGAGCGTCGGATTGGTCATCGCGTCACCTCGTCAATGCGCCATCATCCGCGTCGGCAGCCAGGTTGCCAGCAGCGGGAAGGCGATCAGGATCACGAGGCGCACCAAATCCGTCGCCACGAACGGGATCACGCCCTTGAAGATGGTGGAGAAGGAGACGTCCTTCACCACGCTCTTAATGACGAAGACGTTCATGCCGACCGGCGGATGGATCAGGCCAAGCTCGACGGTCATGACGATGATGACCCCGAACCAGATCGGGTCGAAGCCAAGATGCATGATCACGGGGAAGATGATCGGCACGGTGAGGATGATCATCGCCATGGCGTCCATCAGGCAGCCGAGCACCAGATACATCACCATGATCAGCGCCAGCACGCCGTAGGGACCGAGGCCGAGCCCGGTGAGGAATTCCGTGACCTTCTGCGGCGTCTGCGTCACCGTCAGGAAGTAGCCGAAGATCAGCGCGCCGATCAGCACCGTGAACACCGCGGCCGCGGTGCGCGTCGCCTGCAGCAGTGAGGCCAGCACCTTCTCGCGGTCGAGCCGGCCGGTCAGCACGCCGATGATGAAGGCGCCGGTGGCGCCGACGCCGCCGGCTTCCGTCGGGGTGAAGCGCGGCAGGAACGGCAGGCCGTACAGGCCGCCGATGACGAACACGAACAGCAGCACCGGCGCCCAGATGTCCTTCAATCCGGCAAAGCGTTCACGCCACGGCAGCACCTTGCCCTTGGGCAGGAAGTCAGGCCTGACATAGCCGATCAGGCCGATCGTGATCATGTACATGGTCATCGCGAGCAGACCCGGGATGATGCCGGCGATGAAGAGCTTGCCGATGTCCTGCTCGGTGATGATGCCGTAGACCGCGAGCACGGTGGAGGGCGGCAACATCGCACCTAACGTCCCGCCGGCCGCGATCACGCCGGTGGCAAAGGACTGTGGATAGCCGAAGCGGCGCATCTCCGGATAGGCGACGGCGGAGAAGGTCGCGGCGGTTGCGACCGAGGAGCCGCAGATCGCGGCAAAGCCGCCGCAGGCACCGACTGTGGCGATGCCGAGCCCGCCGCGCAGATGCCCGACGAAGCCATTGGCGGCGCGGAATAGCTCGCGGCTCATGCCGGAATTGCTGACGAAGGAACCCATCAGCAGGAACATCGGAATGACGCCGAAGGTGTAGTCGGTGACCGTGCGCATCGAAGTCTGGCCAACCAGCTTTAGCGCGGGCGTCGCGCCGACCAGATAGGAGAAGCCGGAGACGCCGACGAGGCCCATGGCCATGCCGACGGGCACGCGCAACAGCATCAGGACAAACAGGGAAACGAAGCCGATTACGGCGACGGCATCGGTGCTCATGATCACTCCGTCGCCTTGATTTTGGGATCGTGCATCTCTTCGGGATGGAAGATCAGCCGGTAGGTGCGAATCGCGATCAGCAGCACGGCGGAGACGTCGCCGATCCATGCGATCGCGAAGAATGGCCAGGTCGGCATGTGCATGTCGAAAGTCTGGACGTTGTCGTTGTAGGTGCCGCGCACCTTGTCGAACAGCGTCCAGGTCTGCACCGTGACGACGAACAGCAGCACCAGCGTTGCGAACACGTCGATCCAGCGCTGATAACGCGGCCCGACATTGCCCCAGACCAGGTCGACCGTGATGTGGGTGCCGCGATAGGAGGTCGCCGCGATGCCCCAGAAGATCAGGATGCCGAGCAGCATGCGGCCGATATCAAAACTGTCGGGAATCGAATAGTTTAGCGTGTTGCGCAGCAGCACCGACAGGAAGATGTCGAGTGCGACGAGGCCGACAAAGCCGGCCGCGATCCATTCGATCGAGTCGATAAAGCGATCCATCCAGGCGCGCTTCATGGGGAAAGAGTCCTTCCGACGAGTTCGAGATGTGCCCGTAATGGAGCTGCGCTCCCTCCCCCGCTTGCGGGGGAGGCATAGGCGGCCTTCGGCCGCCGTTCTTGAAGACAACGCCGATGCGGAGCATCGGCTACGGGAGAGGGTGCTTCCACAATTGAGGACCCCAAGAGGAGAGAGCCCTCACCCGCGCTAGGCGCCGACCTCTCCCGCAAGCGGGAGAGGTGCAGCGAGTGCGCCGCCACAGCGCATCACTCGGCCAGCGCGTTATACTTCTTCAGCGAGGCCTTCAGATCCGCAAGGGCTGCATCCGGATCGGCACCGGCCTTCTTGGCGCCGTCGCTCCAGGTCTTCACCAGCGGCTCGGCGGCCTTCTTCCAGGCCGCGGTCTGCTCGCCCGTGAGCTTGTAGACCTCATGGCTCGATTCCGCCTTTACCTTGTCGATGCCGGCGTCCTCGAACTTGCCCCAGTGCTCGCCGACCGCGCCTGCCATTTCGACCGTGCAATTCTTGTCGATCGCGGCCTTCTGCTTGTCGGACATGGCATTGTACTTGTCCTTATTGATCACGAACACGAAGGTCGTGGTGTAGAGCGGCGCCTCCATGTCGTATTTGGTCACCTTGTCGATGCCGAACAGCACCAGGGAGCCCCAGGGGAAGGTGACACCGTCAGCGACGCCGCGCTCGATGATGTCGCGCACTTCGGGCGCGGAGGACTGCACATTGGTGCCGCCGAGCGAGGTGACGAAATTCGCCATGGTGGCGTGGGCTGGACGGATCTTCAGGCCCTTCACGTCATCGGGAACCACGATCTTCTTGGTGCGCGAGTGGAAGGAGGAGGGCGAGTGGACGAAGGCGAGACAATACTTGACGTCCTTCATCTCTTTCTCGGCATATTTGCGGTACCAGGCATCCAGCCCCATCGAGCCGCCCTTGGCGTCCGAGATCAGGAACGGCAGCTCGCCGGCGCCGATAATTGGGAAGCGGCCGGGCTGGTACCCCGGATTGACATAGGTGACGTCAGCGATGCCATCGCGCGCCATGTCGTAATGGTCGAAGGCTTTGCCGAGTTGCTGGGCCGGAAACACCTTGCCCTTGATAGTGCCGCCGGAGTCCTTCTCGACCGCGGCCGCCCAGTCTTCCAGCGATTTCTGTAGGGGATGCGAGGCCGGCACCCAGTGCGAGATCTTCAAATCGAAGGTCTTGTCCTGCGCGAGCGCAGGCGTCACGCTTGCTGCCAGCAGCAACGCCAGACAGGCTTTCCTCATCACGCGTCTCTCCCTGTTTTCGACGGCGGGCTTCGACGGCCCCGGTCTCATTAATTAACATGTTATCTAATTGGCCGGCGTGTTCAAGCCGGAACTGACGCATGCCTGGCCGCGCCGCCATCTACGTCAGCCATGTTTGCATGGATTTGTCGCGCTGCGACGACGACCGCTCCCCTTTTGCTCAACGATTATATGATATAATTATCGTCAGCCGGCCGCCGCGACAAGCAGGCCGCGACGAAAGCCTACAGCATCGGAAGGAGCAAGTATTGCGGACAAAAGTCGCAATCATCGGGGCAGGACCGGCCGGATTGTTGCTTGGGCAACTGCTGCACACATATGGCATCGACAATGTCATTCTGGAACGGCAGAGCCCAGACTATGTGCTCGGCCGCATCCGCGCCGGCCTGCTGGAGGAGGGGACCGTTGCGCTGCTCAACCAGATCGGCGCCGGATCGCGGGCACATGCCGAAGGCCTGGTGCATGAGGGCATCGAGCTCGCCTTCTCCGGCCGCCGTCACCGCATCGACATGAAGGCCGCGACTGGCAAGACCGTGATGATCTACGGCCAGACCGAGGTCACGCTCGACCTGATGAATGCGCGCAAGGCTGCAGGTCTCATTTCGGTGTACGAGGCCAGGGACGTGCAGCCGCATGATTTCGACGGTGCTCACCCGCGCGTCACCTATGTCAAGGACGGCATCACCCACACGATCGAGTGCGATTTTATCGCCGGCTGCGACGGCTTTCACGGCGTCAGCCGCGCCAGTGTCCCGGCCACGGCGCTCGAGGAATTCGAGCGGGTCTATCCGTTCGGCTGGCTCGGCATTCTGTCCGAAACGCCCCCTGTCAGCCACGAGCTGATCTATTCCAATCACGCGCGCGGCTTTGCGCTGTGCACCATGCGCTCGACCAAGCGCAGCCGCTATTATGTGCAGTGCTCGCTCGAGGACCATGTCGACCAATGGCCGGACGAGCGGTTCTGGGACGAATTGAAGCGCCGGCTCGACCAGGAGGCGGCCGACAGCCTCGTCACCGGTCCTTCGATCGAGAAGAGCATCGCGCCCCTGCGCAGCTTCGTCGCCGAGCCGATGCGCTTTGGCCGGATGTTTTTGTGCGGCGATGCCGCGCACATCGTGCCGCCGACCGGGGCCAAGGGGCTGAACCTCGCCGCGAGCGACGCGCATTACCTGTCGAGCGCGCTGCGCGAATTCTATGACGAGAAATCCTGCGCCGGGATCGACGCCTATTCCGCCAAGGCGCTGGCGCGGGTCTGGAAGGCCGTGCGCTTCTCCTGGTGGATGACCTCGATGCTGCACAAATTCCCCGACACTGGCACCATCGGCGCTCGAATCCAGCTCGCCGAGCTCGATTACGTCACGCACTCGCAGGCCGCGATGACGTCGCTGTCGGAGAATTATGTGGGGCTGCCGTTCTAGGACGGTGCGTCCACATCGTCATTGCGCGCCAACGGGTCCGCGCGAAGCGCGGCCCGATGACAGGCTCCGCGAAGCAAGCCAGAAATTTTCTTCGCGGAGACAGTCTGGAGTGCTTCGTCGCAAGGGCTCCTCGCAGTGAGGGCGGGATCGTTTCAAACGCCCGCGCAAATCCCGTTTAAAACTTTGTAGGTGATGCGTTCGTCACGTCCATCGCGTTCAATGCCAACGATCAGCAACGCGAGACAGCCATGACCGCAACCGATATCCCTGCTGGCTTCGAGCCGCTCTTTCGCAGGAGCCCTCTCACCGAGCCCTGGGAGCCGCTCTACGCGAAGAAGACCGACAAGTCCGTCATCATCGGCCTGCGGCTGGCGAAGCCGCACACCAACGGCCGCGGCCTGATCCATGGCGGCCTCATCACCGCGCTCGCTGACAATGCCATGGGCTACAGCTGCGCGCAGGCGACGGGCTGGACCACGTCGTTCGTGACGGTCTCGCTCTCGGTCGATTTCGTCGGCTCCGCCGAGATCGGCCAATGGTGTTCGATCGAGAGCGACGTGATCAAGACCGGCAAGACGATCTGCTTCGCACAGTGCCTGATCAAGTCCGACGACACCGTGATCGCACGGGCGAGCGGGACGTTCCGCGTGGTGCCGAAGAGGGATGACCGTCATTCCGGGGCTCGCGAAGCGAGAACCCGGAATCTCGAGATTCCGGGTTCGGTCCCGCGGACCGCCCCGGAATGACAGTCATCATCCGAATCTCCAGTCCGTCGTCTCCACCACGAGATCGATGAAGGCGCGCACCTTGGCCGAGAGCAGGCGCGAGGTCGGATAGACGATGTGAATCGGCAGTGCCGGCTGCTCATACTTCGCCAGCACGATTTTGAGCCGCCCGCGCTTCAGTCCTTCGGCGGCCTGATAGGCCAGCACCCGCGTCACGCCGCCGCCGCCCTCGGCATATTGCAGCGCCGCGTCGGCGCTGTTGCTGATAAAGCGGGGGGCCGCGGTCACCTCGATGTCTCGGCCGTCGCGCAGGAAGCGCCATGCGGACCAAGGGCCGAACTGGATGGTCTGGTGCGAGACGAGGGCCTCCGGCGTCCTGGGTTCGCCGTGACGTTTGAGATAGCCGGGTGCGGCCACCACGATCCGCCGCATCTCGCCGACCTGGCGCGCGACGAGTGAAGAGTCTGCGAGATGGCCGATGCGGACGGCGGCATCGATGGCGTCTTCCACGAGATTGACGAGGTTGTCGGACAGCCGCAATTCGGCTGTGACTTCGGGATAGCGCTTGAGGTAGGCGGTCATGAGCGGTCCGACATGGAGCCGGCCAAAGCCGACCGGCGCCGACACCACGAGACGTCCGCTCGGCCGGTTGCGCTCTTGCCGCGCCGAGCCGTCGGCCTCCTCGACGTCGGCGAGGATGCGGCGGGCGCGCTCGAGATAGCGGGTGCCGACGTCGGTCAGCGTCACCTGTCGCGTGGTCCGCTGCAACAGTCGCGCACCGAGATGTTCCTCCAGCGCCGCGATCAGCCGGGTCACCGCTGATGGCGATAGGCGCAGCTTGCGCGCCGCCGGCGCGAAGCCGCGCAAATCGGCGACGGTGACTAAGACGTGCATGGCTTCCAGGCGATCCATGGCATTATTGCATATATTGCAACGGTGAAGTGTCAAGCGACCAGATTGTTCTGGCGGCTGGCAAGGCCATCTTAGCTGGCGAAAGACGGAAGAATGCGCCGGATTTCAGGAGACGTTCCGATGACGACAGCAGCCCACACCTATGCCAGCGACGTCGCCTTCTCGCCGGCGGTGAAGGCGATCCAGGCGCGCAAGGGCTCGCGAGCGGCCTATGCCCGCGCCGAGCAGCGCGGCTGGCGCACCGAGGTCGACGACAACCTCGCGGCGTTCCTCACTGAGGCCAACAGCTTTTACTTCGCCACTGCCTCGGCGGACGGCCAGCCCTATATCCAGCACCGCGGCGGCCCGAAGGGATTTCTCAAGGTGCTCGACAAGCAGACGCTCGCCTTCACCGACTATGCCGGCAACCAGCAGTTCATCACCCAGGGTAATCTCTCGGAGAATCCCAAGGCCTACATCTTCGTGATGGACTACGCCCATCGCCGCCGGGTGAAGATCTGGGGTGAGGCGCGCGTCGTCGAGGACGACGAGGCGCTGATCGCGTCGCTGATGCCGAAGGGCTATCGCGCGCGGCCGGAGCAGGTGATCCTGTTCAAGATCGCGGCGTGGGACACCAACTGCCCGCAGCACATCCCGCAGAAGTTCGATGCGGCGGATGTGGCCGCTGCGCTGGCGGCGAGGGATGCCAAGATCGCGGAGCTGGAAGCGGAGGTGGCGGCGCTGAAAGAGAAGGCGGCGGGCCGTTAGGCACGGATTTCGCAGCACCCTCCGCTGTCATGCCCGCGAAGGCGGGGCATCCAGTACGCCGCGGCCCCTCGGTTCAATCACAACCGTCTCGGCATACCGGATCGCCCGCTTTCGCGGGCGATGACAGCAAGTATGCCGAAGCCCTTCGAATCTAGATCGCACTCTCGCCTTCGTGCTGGAAGCCGAGATAGCTGGCTGCGACGCGCTCGTTTGCCGCGATCTCGCTGGCCTTGCCGCTGAGCGCGAACTCGCCGAGCTCCATCACATAAGCCTGGTCCGCGATCTTCAGCGCGGCCTGCGCGTTCTGCTCGACCAGTAGGACGGAGACGCCGCTGGCGCGGAGCTCGGTGACGATGCGGAAAATGTCGGCGACGATGATCGGGGCGAGGCCGAGGCTCGGCTCGTCCAGCATCAGGAGCTTCGGCTCGCCCATCAGCGCACGGCCCATCGCGAGCATCTGCTGCTCGCCGCCGGAGAGTGTGCCGGCGAGCTGCTTGCGCCGCTCCTTCAACCGCGGAAACAGCGCGTAGACCCGCTCCATCGAGGCTTTCGCCCTGCTTCGCTCGATGCGGAAGGCGCCCAGCTCGAGATTGTCCTCGACATTCATGGTCACGAACAATTCGCGGTGCTCGGGAACGAGGCCGAGGCCCATCGCGACGCGGTCCTCGATATCGAGCTGCGCCAGATCCTGGCCCGCAAAGGCGACGCGGCCCTTGAGCGGCAAAATGCCCATGATGGCCGAGAGCAGCGTGGTCTTGCCGGCACCGTTGGCGCCGACGATGGTGACGATCTGGTTGGCCCCGACCTCGAGCGAGACCGAGCGCACGGCCTCGACCTTGCCATAGGCGACATGTGCGTCGGTGACGGACAACAGCGCGCTCATGCCGCCACTCCGAGATAGGCCTTGATCACTTCGGGATCGCTCTTGATCGTCGCGGGTGTTCCCTCTGCGATCTTGGTGCCGAAATCAAGCACCACGACGCGGTCGGCGAGGTTCATCACGAAACCCATGTCGTGCTCGACCAGCAGCACGCTCATGCCGCCGTCGCGCAAATCGCGCAGCAGCGTCGCGAGCCGTTGCTTCTCCATATGGCGCAGGCCGGCGGCGGGCTCGTCGAGCAGCAGCAGCATCGGATCGACGCAGAGCGCGCGGGCGATCTCGACGATGCGCTGCTGTCCGAGCGACAGCGAGCCTGCAAGCTGGTGCATCTGCTCGGCAAGTCCGACACGCTCGATCTGGCGGGCGGCCTCGGCAAGCAGCTTGGCCTCGTCGGCACGGTCGAGCCGCAGCATCGAGGCGATCGGCCCCGAATGGCCCCGCAGATGCGCGCCGATCGCGACGTTCTCCAGCACCGTCATGTCGGGGATGAGCTTGACGTGCTGGAAGGTGCGGGAGATGCCGAGCTTGACGATCTCCTGCGGCGGCGCCTTGTCGACCTTGTTGCCGAGCACCGAGATCGAGCCCGAGGTCGCCGACAGTACGCCGGTGATCAGGTTGAACGTCGTGCTCTTGCCGGCGCCGTTCGGGCCGATCAGCGCGACAATCTCGCGGGCCTGGACGTCGAAGGAGACGTTGTTGACGGCGACCACGCCGCCGAACTGCTTTCGCGCTTTTTCGACCTGGAGCAGAATGCCGGATGGGCCTGCAGCGCGAGCGCGTGATTCGAGCTTCAACGAGGTATCGGGCTTCCTGCCGGTGGTGCGCTCGGGCAGGAACGACATCAGCCAGGGCCAGAGGCCGCCGGGCGCGAGCTGCAGCAGCGCCACCAGCATGATGCCGAACACGATGGTCTCGACCTGGCCGGAGCCGGGCAGGATCAGCGGCAGATAGCTTTGCAGCACCTCCTTCAGCACCACGACGATGGCCGCGCCGAGCACGCCGCCCCAGACATAGCCGGCGCCGCCGACGACCGCGATGAAGAGATATTCGATGCCGGCCTGGGCGCCGAACGGCGTCGGGTTCACCGCGCGCTGAAGATGCGCGTAGAGCCAGCCGGAGAGGCCGGCCAGCACCGCGGCATGGATGAACACCAGCAGCTTGGCGCGCGGCGTGTGCACGCCGAAGGCTTCCGCCGCGACATGGCCGCGCCGGAGCGCGCGGATGGCGCGGCCGGTGCGTGAGTCCAAGAGGTTCACCGTCAGCAGGGCCGAGACGATGACGGCGACCCAGATTGCGTAATAGATCGACCCGGGAGAGAGCATTTTGAACGCGCCGATCGACAGCGGCGGGATCGCCGAGATGCCGTCGTTGCGGCCGAGAAACTCCAGCTTGCTGAAGAGGTAGAACAGGCCGAGGCCCCAGGCGAGCGTGCCGAGCGGCAGGTAATGGCCGGAGAGGCGGACGGTGATCAGCCCGAGCAGCACCGCGAGCGATCCGCTGACCACGAGCGACAACGGCAGCGTCAGCCAGGGCGACAGGCCGTAGCTTGTCGACAGCACCGCGGTGGTGTAGGCGCCGAAGCCGACGAACGCCGCTTGCCCGAACGAGGTCAGGCCGCCGACGCCGGTCAGCAGCACGAGGCCCATCGCGACGAGGGCGGCAAGGCCGATATTGTCGAGCAGCACGATCCAGAACGGCGGCATGCCGGGCACAAACGGGATCGCCGCCATGACAAGCGCGAAGATGAGGATGGGAAGCCGGCTCTGCATCGCGCGTCAGTCCTTCTCTTCCTCGACCGCGGGCGCGGCGAGCGAGCGCAGCAGCAGCACCGGGATCAAGAGCATGAAAACGATCACCTCCTTGTAGTTGGAAGCATAGAAGGACGAGAACGCCTCGACGATGCCGACGACCAGCGCCGCGACGGCGGTCAAGGGATAGCTGACGAGGCCGCCGATGATCGCGGCGACGAAGCCCTTCAGGCCAATCAGGAAGCCGGAATCGTAGTAGAGCGTCGTGATCGGCACGATCAGGATGCCCGACAGCGCGCCGATGACGGACGCCAGCAGGAAGGCGATCTGCCCTGACAGCGTGGTGCGGATGCCGGCGAGCCGTGCCCCTAACCGGTTGACGGCGGTGGCGCGCAGCGCCTTGCCGTAGAGTGTCAGCCCGAAGAACAGCCAGAGACCGATGATGAAGGCAATGGTGATGGCGTAGACGGTGATGCTCTGGCCGGTGAAGCGCAGCGCGCCCGCGGTGAAGGCGCCGGACAGCACGGCCGGTCCGCGCTGGCCTTCGGCGCCGAAGAACAAAAGGCCCAGCCCCTGGAGCGCGAGGTGCACGCCCACCGATGCGATCAGCAGCACCAGCACGGAGGTGTGCGCCAGCGGCTGGAAGGCGATCCGGTAGAGATACAGGCCGATCATCGCCACGATCACCAGCGATAGCGCGATGCAGATTGCCACCGGGGGCTTCTGGGCGGCGAAGTAAACGGTCAGCGCCAGCACGATCGCCGGCAGCACGATGTTGGCAACGATGCTGCGCAGGATCAGCCGCCCGTGCAGCGCCTTGCGCGCCACGAACAGATCGAAGACGAAGGCGCCGATGCCCAGCGCCAGCGCGAGTTTTGCCGTGCCCGGCATCTGGCCCGCCGCCAGCGAGGCATAGGTCAGCGCGCCATAGGTGACGAATTCGCCCTGGGGAATGAGGATGACGCGGGTGACGGCGAACACCAGCACCAGCGCCAGGCCGAGCAGCGCATAGATCGCGCCATTAGTGATGCCGTCCTGCACCAGGAACAGCATGATGGTGGTATTCAAGACCGGACGCTCCCCCTAAAGATGACGGACCGGTCCCCCCATTGTGGTGGACGGTCCGCTCACAGCCATTGAAAAACGCTGGCGATATTTGATATGATCCATAACAATTATCAAATATAATCTCAAGCGTGGCGCGGGCGATCGGGCCGAATTTAGCGGGATTACGAGCAAGAGGCGATGACCGTTTCCAAAACTGCTGAAAAGTCCTCCGAAAAGCCGGCCGACACGGCCAAGGGCCGCAAGGACGCCGCCGAGGCTCAGCCCGAGGCGCTTCAGCTCGGCGAGCTCTCGGAGCAGCTCGGCTACGTCTTGAAGCGGGCCCAGCTCAAGGTGTTCGAGAATTTTTTGCGTTGCATGGCCACGCTCCAGCTCACGCCGGCGCAATTCTCGGTGCTGCTGCTGGTCGAGAAGAATCCGGGCCGTAACCAGACCGAGATCGCCTCCACCCTCGGCATTCTCCGGCCGAACTTCGTGGCCATGCTCGACAATCTCGAAAGCCGCGACCTTTGCGCGCGGATCCGCTCCACCAATGACCGCCGCTCGCACATCCTGGTCCTGACCGACAAGGGCAAGGCCGTGCTGACCCGCGCCAAGAAGCTCGTCGCCACCAAGCACGAGGCGAGGCTCAACGACCTGCTCGGGCAGGCCAACCGCGAAACCCTGCTCGCGATGCTCGCGAAAATCGCCAACGAGTTTTGAGGTGCGGCGGGACCGCGTAACCGGGCCGTCTCGTGGCAAGCCCAAGCCACATTCTCCGCTGTCATGGCCCGGCTTGCCGTCTTCGCTAACGCTTCGCCGGCCCAACACTGAAGAGCCCGGCGAAGCTATAGCGTAGCCGGGACCGGGCGATCCAGTATTCCAGAGCCGGCGCGGCTAAATCGAGAGGCCGCGGCGTACTGGATTCGCCGAATTCGAGGCCCGGTGGCGGGGAATGACAGCGCAGTGTGGAGAGCGACCTCAATCCACCAGGATCACACGGATATCGTTCACATTGGTCAGCGTCGGGCCGGGCTGTAGCAGATCGCCGGTCGCCTCGAAGAACGTGGTCGCGTCGTTGTTGTCGAGATAGACCTCTGGCTTAAGCCCCAGCGCCTTCATCTTGGCGAACGTGGCCGCGTCGATCAGCGCGCCGGCGGGGTCGGTGGGATGGCCGGCGCCGCCATCGGCGCCATCGGTGTCGCCGGCCAGCGCCGAGATGCCAGCCGTGTCCTTCAAGAGGCCCGCGAGCGCCAGCGCGTATTCCTGGTTCGGTCCGCCGCGCCCCTGGCCGCGCACGGTCACCGTAAGCTCACCGCCGGAGAGGATCGCGACGCGCCTGCCTTGCGCGCGCGCTTGCAGCGCGAGCTTGGCATGATCGGCAGCGACCTCGCGGGCCTCGCCTTCGAGATCGGCGCCGAGGTCGATGGTCTCGTAACCGGACTCGCGCGCCAGCTTCACCGCCGCGTCGAGCGACTGCTTGGGCCGCGCGATCAGCTCGAAATGCGCGCGCGCGAAGGGGGCGTCACCGGGCTTGCAGCTTTCATTGGCGGGATCATCCAGCGCGCGGCGAACGGCGTCGTCGATGTCGAGCTTGTATTTCGCCACGATCGCACGTGCATCTGAAAGCGTGGTCGGATCCGGCACGGTCGGGCCGGAGGCGATCGCGGAAGGGTCGTCGTGCGGCACGTCGGAGATCGCCAGCGTGACGATCTCGGCGGCATTTTTGCCGGCGCGCGCCAGCCGGCCGCCCTTGATCCGCGACAGATGTTTCCTGACCGTGTTCATCTCGCCGATCGGCGCGCCCGAGCGCAGCAGCGCCTTGTTGACCGCCTGCTTCTGCGCGAAGCTGATGCCGTCCACCGGCGCGATCCAGTTCGCCGAGCCGCCGCCGGTGAGCAGCACCAGAAGCAGATCGTCCGGCCTGGCCTCGCCCGCGAGCGCGAGCGTGTCGGCCGCACCTTTGAGGCCAGCCTCGTCAGGCACGGGATGGCCGGCCTCGACCACGCGGATGCGGCGCGTCGGCACGCCATAGCCATGGCGCGTGGTGGCGATGCCGACGAGGCGCTCCGGCGCGAGCTTCAAGGTGTCGAGATAGTGCCGCTCCGCGGCCGCGGCCATAGCGCCTGCGCCCTTGCCGGCGGCGAGGCAGATCACCCGTCCTTTGGGCGCGGGCCGCAGGTGCGGCGCCAGCACGACGTTGGGGTGGGCGGCGGCAACGGCAGCGTCGTAGAGTGCGCGGAGCAGGGGACGGCGGTCGGTCATGACGAAGGCCTTGGGCAGGGTCTCGGGCGAAGCGATGGCGGCGATACCGCCGCTCCCCTGCCTACCGCATCGGGCGCCAAAGCGTAAGCGCCCTCTGCCATCATTGGATTATGCAATCGCGTGATCATAATCGGCGCGCAAGCAAAAACCCCTGCGCGAGCCGCGCAGGGGGTGTTCTCGTCATCTGTTTCAGAGGGCTAGCCGCCGGCTTCAGCGTTGATCACGTCGCCGAACAGCTCCCAGCGCTCGCCTTTGAAGCGCTGCAGCTGCAGCGAACTGATCGGCGCGAAATCGGTCGGCGAGGTGTTGATCTTGATGCCGGGCAGCAGCACCTCGGTGCGGAAGTCCTTCAGGGTGGCCGCCTGTTTCATGACATTCGCGCGCGTCAGGTCGTCGCCGCAGTTCTTCAGGACCTGGACCAGCGTCTGCGCAACGCCGTAGCCGACGATGGTGCCGCCGTCGGTCTTGTCGCCTTCGGGGAAGTATTTCGTCATGAAATCAAGAAATGCTTTCATGCCGGCGTCGTTGGCCCATTGCGTGTCGGTGGTGTCCTTCAGATAGGCCGCCGAGATAATACCCTGCGCGTTTTCGAAGCCTGCCGGCTTGATCACGCTTCCGACCGAGGCCGAGACGTTGTTGAGGAAGTGGGTCGGTTTCCAGCCGATCTCGGCGTTCTTCTTGATGGCCTGCGCCGCAAATTTCGGCGTGGTGATGTTGACGAAGACATCGGCGCCCGTCGCCTTCAGCTTGACGATGTGATTGTCAATGGTCGGTTCCGACGTCTCGTAGCTTTCCTCGGCTACGATCATGTTCGCGGCCTTCGAACCAAGCCCGTCCTTCAGGCCCTTGAGATAGTCCTTGCCGTAATCGTCGTTCTGAAACAGAACGGCAATCTTCGCGTTCGGCATCTCCTTCAGGATGTACTTCGCGTAGATCTGCGTCTCGCTTTGGTAATTGGGCTGCCAGCCCATCGTCCAGGGGAAGTTCTGCGGATCGTTCCACTTGGTGGCGCCGGTGGCGACGAACAGCTGCGGCACCTTTTTCGAGTTCATGTATTTCTGGATCGCCGAGTTCGGCGGCGTGCCGAGCGAGTTGAAGATGAGCAACACCTCGTCGCTCTCGACCAGCTTGCGTGCCTGCTCCACCGTCTTTGGCGGCGAATAGGCGTCGTCATAGCTGATGAAATTGATCTTGCGGCCGTTGATGCCGCCCTCGTCATTGATCTTCTTGAAATAGGCGGCTTCGGTCCGCCCGATGATGCCATAGGCGGAGGCCGGTCCGCTGTAGGGCATGATGTTGCCGATCTTGATCTCGGTGTCGGTCGCGCCGGTATCGTATTTTTTCTGGGCCGATGCAGTGGAGGCGGAGGTCGCAATGAGCGCGAGCGCCAGTGACGCGGCCGCAAATTTGCCGGTGACAGCGGGCATTCCTATCTCCCTATTTTCTTGGTGTGCGCGTCCTTCTTCTTGGCTTGATTGTTTTGGTGACGCTGCGGCAATTCAATACGATTTGTCCGAGAGCTTCAAGGAAAAGCCCCTGCGGCAAGGCCGCAGAGGCTTCGTCTTTAGTCGATTGGGGTTACATCTTTAGCGACTGGTTAAGGCTAGCCGCCGACGTCGCCGCTCAGGATCTCGCCAAATCGCTCCCAATGCTCGCCCTTGAAGCGGATCAGTTGCAGCTGCGAGAGGGGTGCGAAATCGGTGGGCGAGGTGTTGACCTTGATGCCCGGCAACAGGCCGCCAGGCTCATAGTCCTTGATGCTGGCGGCCTGCTTCATGACGTTCTCGCGGGTCAAATTGTCACCGCAGGCCTTGA
Organism: Bradyrhizobium sp. 160; assembly: GCF_023073735.1. Taxonomy (NCBI): domain Bacteria; kingdom Pseudomonadati; phylum Pseudomonadota; class Alphaproteobacteria; order Hyphomicrobiales; family Nitrobacteraceae; genus Bradyrhizobium; species Bradyrhizobium sp. 160. Next base: position 157,340 of record NZ_JADPKD010000083.1, on the reverse strand, counting down.
GCACGTGAACGAGGCCCTGGCTCACGATGTAGGCATACATGACCGAAGCGTCGGCGCGGTTCGCTTCCGGATAGTACTTATCCAGGAACTCGTTCCAGGCGATCATCGCCGGGTCGTTCTTCCATTGCGCGTCGGTCGGGTCCTTGAAATATTGCGACGAGATGATGTCCTGCGCGTTCTCGAACCCGGCCGGCTTGATCACGCTACCGATCGAGCCCGAGACGTTGTTGAGGAAATGCAGCGGCTTCCAGCCGAGTTCGGCGTTCTTCTTGATCGCCTGCGCCGCGAATTTCGGCGTGGTGATGTTCATGAACACGTCGGCGCCCGAGGCTTTCAGTCTCACGATGTGCGAGTCGATGGTCGGCTCGGAAACCTCATAGCTGTCCTCGATGACGATCATCGAAGCCGCCTTGGCGCCGAGCCCGTCCTTGAATCCCTTCAGATAGTCCTTGCCGTAATCGTCGTTCTGATAGAGCACCGCGATCTTGGCGTCCGGTTTGTTCTTCAGGATGTATTTGGCGTAGATGATGGTCTCGCTCTGGTAGTTCGGCTGCCAGCCCATCGTCCAGGGAAAGTTCTGCGGATCGTTCCACTTGGTGGCGCCGGTGGCGACGAAGAGTTGAGGCACCTTCTTCTGGTTCATGTATTTCTGGATCGCCGAGTTCGGCGGCGTGCCGAGCGAGTTGAAGATGAGCAGCACCTCGTCGCTCTCGACCAGCTTGCGCGCCTGCTCCACCGTTTTCGGCGGCGAGTAGCCGTCGTCATAGGTGATGAAGTTGATCTTGCGGCCGTTGATGCCGCCTTCGGCGTTGATCTTGCGAAAAAAAGCTTCCTCGGTCTTGCCGATCACGCCGTAGGCGGAGGCCGGTCCGCTGTAGGGCATGATGTTGCCGATCTTGATTTCGGTGTCGGATGCACCGGTGTCGTATTTCTTCTGCGCGGACGCTGTCGTGGACAGGGTTGCAGCCAGCACGAGGGCCCCCAATCGCACATGCATTGCAGGCATCTTGATCTCCCTAGGTAGGTTTGAATGTGCCGTGTTCTTGATTGGAAGCGATCGTTGCGCGTCGCTTCGGCACACATTGAATACCCTTCCCGGGCGGCCAGCAAGGAGAACGCCCCGCCGGAGCTGTCGCAGCGGCGCGCTCTTTTTTTGAGGGGATGCGGAATATTCCGGCGCGCGAGATGCGATGCGCCGTCAATCAGCTGCGCAGAAGTTGTCTTGGAAATTGCAGGCTATTTTGAATTGCCGCGTTTGCAGCGCTCAGCGTCCGATCTCGCTGGAGATGATATCGCCGAACAGCTCCCACTTCTTGCCCCTGAAGCGCATCATCTGGAGTTGCTCGATCGGGGCGAAATCGTCCGGCGCGGTGTTGATCTTGATGCCAGGCAGCAGCGTATCGGGTTCGAAATCCTTCAGGCTTGCGGCCTGCTTCATGACGTTCTCGCGAGTGAGATCGTCGCCGCACATTTGCAGTACCTTCACCATGGTCTGCGCGGCGGCATAGCCGAACACCACGCCGGCATCGAGCTTGTTGGCCTTGGGGTCGTACTGGGCGAGGAAGTTGTAGAACTTCTTCATGCCGTCATCGGCGTTCCATTGCGGGTCGGAGCCGTCCTTGGTGTAGCTCGCCGACAGGACGCCTTGCGAGATCTCGAGGCCTGCCGGCTCCAGCACGCCGCCGACCGAGGCCGAAACGTTGGAGATGATCTGCATTGGATGCCAATTGATCTCCGCCGCCTTCTTGATCGCCTGCGCGGCGAATTTCGGGCTGGTGATGCTGATGAAGATGTCGGCGCCGGCAGCCTTCAGTTTCACGACGTGCTCGTCGACCGTCGGCTCCGACGTGTCATAGGCCTCTTCCAGCACGATCATCGAGGCCTTGGTGCCGAGGCCATCCTTCAGCCCCTTCAGATAGTCCCTGCCGAAATCGTCGTTCTGATAGAGCACGCCTATCTTTCCCTCCGGCTTCGCTTTCATGATGTACTTGGCGTAGATCCGCGCTTCGCTCGTGTAGCTCGGCTGCCAGCCCATGGTCCATGGATATTGCTTGGGATCGTTCCACTTCGATGCGCCGCTCGCCACGAACAATTGCGGCACCTTTTTCTCGTTCATGTATTTGCGGATTGCACCGTTGGTGGAGGTACCGAGCGAGCCGAAGATCAGCAGCACGCCGTCGTTCTCGACCAGCTTGCGCGCCTGCTCCACCGTCTTCGGCGGCGAATAGGCGTCGTCATAGGAGATGAACTTGATCTTGCGGCCGTTGATGCCACCCTCGGCATTGATCTTGTTGAAATAGGCCTCCTCGGTCTTGCCGATTGCGGCATAGGCGGAGGCGGGGCCGCTATAGGGCATGATGTTGCCGATCTTGATCTCGGTGTCGGACGCGCCGGTGTCGTATTTCTTTTGCGCCAGCGCCTCGCTGCTCATTGCAGTGCACAATGCGAGCGCGGCCGACAGGGCCGCAACCTGAAAACGAACGGCGGTCATTGTTCTCCCACCCCGAGATGGATCGGCGCCGCATTGAACAAGATTGGCGCCTTCCGTCAACAAAAAGCCCCCGCGATCGTTCGCGGGGGCTTCTTCAGGGCTCGGCTATCGCGTCAGCGTGTCACTCGGAGGCGACGTCGCCGCTGATGATCTCGCCGAACAGTTCCCACTTCTCACCCTTGAAGCGCTGCATCTGAAGCTGCGAAATCGGGGCGAAGTCGGTAGCGCTGGTATTGATCTTGACACCGGGCAGCAGCGTGTCTGGAGCAAAGTCCTTCAACGATGCCGCCTGCTTCATGATGTTGGCGCGGGTCAGATCGTCGCCGCACATTTCCAGCACCTTGGCCAGTGTCGACGCTGCGCCATAGCCATAGACCATGCTGGTGTCCGACTTATCGGCACCCGGCATGTACTTGTCGACGAACTCGTTCCACTTCTTCATGCCGGGATCGTTGGCCCACTGCGGATCGGTCGAATCCTTGGCATAGGCCGCAGACAGCACGCCCTGGGCATTCTCGAAGCCGGCCGGCTTCATCACGCTGCCGACCGAGATCGACACGTTGGTGAGGATCTGGAGCGGCTTCCAGCTGAGCTCGGCGGTCTTCTTGATGGTCTGGGCTGCAAACTTCGGCGTGGTGTAGATCAGCAGCACGTCGGGATTGGCGGCCTTGATCTTAACGATATGACCGTCGATCGATGGCTCGGAGACCTCGTAGCTCTCTTCCATGATGATCATGGACGAGGCCTTGGCGCCGAGTCCGTCCCTGGTGCCCTTGAGGTAGTCTTTGCCGAAATCGTCGTTCTGGTAGAGGATCGCGACCTTGGCGTCCGGCTTCTCCTTCATCAGCCATTTCGCGTAGATCTGCGCTTCGCTCTGGTAGGAGGGCTGCCAGCCCATGGTCCAGGGGAAGTTCTTCGGATCGTTCCACTTGGTGGCGCCGGTTGCGACGAATAGTTGCGGGATCTTCTTGGCGTTGAGGTATTTCTGGATCGCCGTGTTCGACGGCGTGCCGAGCGGATTGAAAACCAGCAGCACCTCGTCGCTCTCGACCAGCTTGCGCACCTGCTCGACAGCCTTCGGCGGCGAATAGCCGTCGTCATAGGTGACGAAGTTGATCTTGCGGCCGTTGATGCCGCCTTTGTCGTTGATCATCCTGAAATAGGCTTCTTCGGTCTTGCCGATGATGCCATAGGCCGACGCCGGACCGCTGTAGGGCATGATGTTGCCGATCTTGATCTCGGTATCGGACGCGCCGGTGTCGTATTTCTTTTGGGCGAGTGCAGCGCCGGAGGTGAGGGCAATGGCCGCCGTTGCCGTGATCAGCGCGGCGGCTCGCAGTGTTCTTCCAAAATGCAATTCGTTCTCCTTGGTTAAAACGACAGACTTGACGAGAGGGATTCAGTTCTTTCTGAGCTTGCCAGCGAGTTGCTGGCCCAGAATCGCGATCTGCCTTGCGCCATGCGGCACGAGGTAGATGACGAGGAACAGGAGCACGCCGAATACCGCACCCGAGAGACCCTTGGAGATGCCTTCCGCGATGTTCGGCACGAAGATGATGAAGGCCGCGCCGACGATCGAGCCGGGCAGCCAGCCGACGCCGCCGACGACCATGCCGAGGAACAGCGAGATCGCGAGCGTGATGGTGTAGCTGTCGGGCGCCACGAACTGCACGGCGATGGCGCCGAGTGAGCCGGCGATACCGGTGATGGCTGCGGAGACGCCGAAGGCCAGCGTCTTGTAGAGCGCGACGTCCACGCCCATGGCGGAGGCCGCGATCTCGTTGTCGCGGATCGCCATGAAGGCGCGGCCCGAGCGGGAGCGCAACAGGTTCACCGCGAAAATGTAGATCGCGATCGTGACCACGAGCGTGAAGTAGTACAGCCACATGTCCTGCGACATCGGCAGGCCGAACGGCGCGTCCGGCTTGGTGACGACGAGACCCTGCACGCCGCCGGTCCAGTGCTCGAGGAAGTTCAGCTTCAGAAGCTGCGGCATCGCGGTGGCGAGCGCGAAGGTTGCGAGCGCGAGATAGACCCCGGAGAGCCGCAGCGCCGGCTGCCCGAACAGGAAGCCGAAGGCGAAGCAGACCACGCCGGCGATCGGCAAGGTCAGCGCATAATTGACGTTGAAGTGCTCCATCAGCACTGCGGTCGTGTAGGCGCCGACGGCGTAGAACGCGCTCTGGCCAAGCGAGAACTGGCCCGAGCCCCCGGTCAGGATGTTCAGTGCCAGCACCGCAAGTCCGTAGATCAGGAGCATCGTCATCTGGAAGATGATGAAGTTCTTGACGAAGACGGGCGCGATGAGCAACGCCGCGAGCACCACCAGCGAGGTGCCGGTGCCCAGCGTCATGGCCCGTTTCGGAACGGCCTCGACGGCTGGCGCTTCCGTTACGACATCTTCAACTGCGCTCATGATCAAACTCGCTTGACGATGTGCCGGCCGAACAGGCCAGCGGGTTTGACGACCAGGACGGAGATGATCAGCGCGAGCGCGATCGGAAGCTTTAGCTCGTTGCCGACGCCGGGAATGTAGGTGCCGGCGAGATTCTCGAAGACACCGACCAGGAAGCCGCCGACCACGGCGCCGAACGGGCTGGTCAGCCCGCCGAGCACCGCCGCAGCGAAGCCGTAGATCAGCACGCCGCCCATCATGTTGGGCTCCAGGAACACGACCGGGGCGATCAGCATGCCGGCGATCGAGCCGATCGCCGAGGCCATGCCCCAGCCCAGTGCGATCATCCAGGAGGTGTTGATGCCGACAAGGCGCGCCGATTCAGGCACCGAGGCGGCAGCGCGCATGGCAAGGCCGATCCGCGTGTACTGGAAGAAGAAATAGAGCCCGAGCAGCAGCAGCACGGTGACGCCGATCATGCCGGCCTGGTGGGTCGAGATCAGCTGGCTGCCGAGGAACGGGGCGGAGCCGAACGGGGTCGGGTACTGCTTGATCGTGAAGTCCCAGATCAGGCCGGCCGAGGAGTTGATGATCGCGAACAGCGCGATGAAGCCGGCGACGTTGGTCAGCACCGGCGCCTTCGCCAGAGGCTTGAACAGGATGCGTTCGATCGCGATGCCACCAATGAACGAGAAGATCAGCGTGATCAGAAAGGCACCCCAATAGGGCACGCCCCATTGCATCAGCTGCCAGGAAATGAAGGTCGAGAACATCGCCATCTCGCCTTGCGCGAAGTTGAGATGGTCGATGGCCTGGTAGATCATGACAACGGCCAGCGCCATGCAGGCATAGATGGCGCCGGTGGCGATGCCGGCCAGGACTTGGTTGGTAAAAAGCTCCATCGTCCCGGCTCCCTAAAACTTGCCCGATTGGGTTTGAACTGCAACGGCGTCGAACGTCCACCTCTCCCGCAGGGAAAGGTCGGCGCGAAGCGCCGGGTGAGGGGTTTTGGTCTTCCGGTGAAGCTGCGGCCCCTCACCCGATTTGCTGCGCAAATCGACCTCTCCCCGTTGGGGAGAGGTGTACGGAGAGCGCGGGTGATTCCTTGCCATCATCCGCTCCCTCAGTAACCCAGATAGGATTTGCGGATTTCTTCGTTGTTCGCGATGTCCTTGGCTTTGCCGGACATCACGATGCGGCCGGTCTCGATCACATAGGCCTGGTCGGCGAGCTCGAGCGCGAGCTGGGCGTTCTGCTCGACCACCAGGATCGACACTTTGTCCTCGCGGTTGATCTTGCCGAGGATGCCGAACAAATCGCGCACCACCAGCGGCGCGAGGCCGAAGGAGGGCTCGTCCAGCAGCATCAGCCGCGGCCGCAGCATCAGCGCGCGGGCGACCGCGAGCATCTGCTGCTCGCCGCCGGAGAGCGTGCCGGCCTGCTGGGTGTGCCGCTGCTTCAGCACAGGGAAATGCGCGTACATGCGCTCGATGTCGGAGACGATGCCGGCGCTGTCCTTGCGGGTGATGGCCCCGAGCTGGAGGTTCTCCTCCACCGTCATGTTGGTGAAGGTGCCGCGGCCCTGCGGCACATGGGCAATGCCGAACCGCACGATGCTCTCGGTGGAGCGGTTGTTCAGCGGCTTGCCGTCGAACTCGATGCCGCCGGTCGAGCGCACCATGTTGCAGATCGCGCGCAGCGTCGTGGTCTTGCCGGCGCCGTTGGCCCCTAACAGCGTCACGAGCGAGCCCTCGTTTAGCGAGAAGGACAGGCCATGGAGCGCCTGGACCTGGCCGTAATAGGCACGCAGGTCCTTGACGTTGAGCAGCGTCGTCATTGGTCCTTGCTCCCGAGATAGGCCTTGATGACGTCGGGGTCCGCCTGCACCTGGGCGGGCGTGCCTTCCGCGAGCTTCTTGCCGAAATTGAGCGCGACGACGTGGTCGGCGATCGACATCACGAGACCCATGTGGTGCTCGACCAGGAGCACGGTCATGTGGCGATCGTCGCGGATGCGGCGGATGAGGTCGCCGAGCACATGGACTTCCTCGTGATTGAGGCCGCCGGCGGGCTCGTCGAGCAGCAGGATCTTCGGGTCCGCCGCCAGCGCGCGCGCCAGCTCGACGCGCTTCTGCGTGCCGAAGGGCAGGCCGGAAACCACGGTGTGGGCGACGTCCTCGAGATCGAGATAAGCGAGGATTTCGTGCACCTTGTTATTGACGCTGGTCTCGCTGCGCCGGACCCAGGCCAATCTCAGGGAGTCGCTGATGATGTCGCTGGAGGTCTTTGAATGGGCGCCGACACGGACATTGTCCATCACCGAAAGGTTCGGAAACAGCGCCACGTTCTGGAAGGTGCGGCCAATGCCGATCTCGGCGATCCGGTGCGGCGGCCGCGACAGGATGCTGACGCCTTCCATCAGGATGTCGCCGGACGACGGCTGGTAGAGCCGCGACAGGCAGTTGAAGAGCGTGGTCTTGCCGGCGCCGTTCGGGCCGATCAATCCGAGGATCTGCCCCTTGTGCATGTTGAAGGACACGCCGTTGAGCGCGATGATGCCGCCGAACACGACGCTGACGTCGCGAACCGCGAGCAGGGGCGATGTCCCCTGCGCGAGCTGTGCCTGCGTCATCTCGTCTCGCCCACACCGATCAGTGGGCGAAGGGGCGATGCGAACCGCTCCCGCTGATGACAAAGGCTATCTGAATCCCTCGGCCACACGCGCAACTTTTCCTCCTGATTTCAGCTTTTTGCTGACGTCTTTTTTTGAATGCGGCATCAGACCCCCGAGTGCCGCTTCGATGTTCCTTACCATCGCAAGCAGACGCGGTCCAATGTCGTTGATCAAACGCTCTTCCGTGAAACGGAATGCGGGCGCGCCGCAATTGAATGCGTAGGGCCCGGTTCCGTCGTTGAGCTTGAGCGCGACGCCGGCGGCGCCGATGTCGTCGTGCCAGTCGCCGACGGAAATCGCAAAGCCATATTTCGCCACGGTCTCGCCGGAGCGTTCCAATCCGTCGCGCATCTTCGGCCAGCGGCTGCCGTAATGCTCGCGCAGCAGACGCGACAGTTCTGCGCGATCGTCGGCATCGAGCGCCCAGAAATAGGCGCGACCCATCGCGCTGGTTGCAATCGGCACGCGGGAGCCGACGTCAAGTTGAACGCCGACGGTCTCGCTGCCGCGGCTCTGCCCGAAATAGATCATGCTGTGGCGGTCGCGGCCGCCGACGGCGACCGCGCCGCCGGTCGCGCGCATCACTTCCTCGCGGAACGGTTCGGACAAATGCCGAACACCGAGATTGGCGAGCGCCGCATAGCCAAGCGACATCGCGGCCGGTGTGAGCTGATACTTCTCGAAGCGGGGAACCGGCGCAAGATAACCGAGCTTTGTCAACGTGTAGGTCAGGCGTGACACGGTCGGCTTGGGCAGATTTGTCCGCGCCGCGATCTCCTGATTGCCGAGAAGGCCGTCATTGGGTTCGAATGCGCGCAATACGTCCAGTCCGCGGGAAAGCGCGACGACGAAATTCCGGTCGGTCGCAGTCTTCTTTCCTGTACGCTTCATCCCTGATCTGCTTCTTGCGCGGAGTCGTTGACAACGTCCGTGCTTCAAAATAACCCTGCCGTCAAGATGCGGAATTAAATTCCGCACCGCGAAATCGAACAAAAGTTAATCCCACCAAGGAGGGACACCGTGAGCGAAGTGGTCAAGCTTGAGCGTCATGATGAAGTCGGCATCGTCACGGTCGACAGCCCTCCAGTCAATGCGCTGAGTGCCGCGGTCCGCAGCGGCATTTTGGAGTGCGTCAAGGCTGCAATCGCCGATCCCGGCATCAAGGGCATCGTGCTGACCTGTGCCGGCCGCACCTTCATTGCGGGTGCCGACATCACCGAATTCGGCAAGCCGCCGAAGCCGCCCGCCCTCAACGACGTGCTGTCCGAGATCGAGAACTCGCCGAAGCCGGTCGTTGCAGCGATCCATGGCACCGCGCTCGGCGGCGGCCTCGAGGTCGCGCTCGCCTGTCATTACCGCGTCGCGGTGAAAGAGGCCAAGCTCGGCCTGCCCGAGGTGAAGCTCGGCCTGCTGCCCGGCGCGGGCGGCACCCAGCGCCTGCCGCGCGCGGTCGGTCCCGAGCTCGCCGTCAAGATGATCGTCGGCGGCGATCCCATTGGCGCTGCGGAAGCGCTGAAGAACGGGTTGATCGAGGAGATCATCGAGGGCCCGGCGTCGGGCGGCGAAGCCTTCGTCCGCAAGCTGCTGGCCGAGAAACGTCCGCTGCGCCGCCTGCGCGACGACGATTCCAAGCTCGCGGCCGCCAAGGCCGATCGTTCCATCTTCACCAATGCGGTCGCGGCCATGACCAAGAAGTCGCGCGGCCTGGAAGCGCCGTTCGCAGCGGCCGACGCCGTCGGCTACGCCATCGACCTGCCGTTCGAAGAGGGCCTGAAGAAGGAGCGGGAAGGCTTCCTCAAGCTCGTCGCCAGCGATCAGTCCAAGGCGCAGCGCTATGCCTTCTTCGCCGAGCGCGAAGCCGCCAAGATCGCGGGCATCCCTGAAGGCACCAAGCCGCGCCCGGTCAACCGTGTCGCCATCCTCGGCGCCGGCACCATGGGCGGCGGCATTGCGATGTCGTTTGCCAATGCCGGCATTCCCGTCACCCTGATCGAGACCGGGGAAGAGCAGCTCAAGCGCGGCATGGGCGTGATGCAAAAGAACTGGGAAGCGACCGCGGCACGCGGCGGCATCCCGGCCGATGCGCCTGCCAAGCGCATGGCGCTGATCAACGGCAAGGTCGGGATCGAGAACGTCGGCGATGCCGACCTCGTCATCGAGGCCGTGTTCGAGACCATGGCGGTGAAGAAGGAAGTGTTCGGCAAGCTCGACCAGTTCGCCAAGCCCGGCGCGGTGCTCGCCTCCAACACCTCGTATCTCAACATCGACGAGATCGCGAAGTCGACCAAGCGTCCGCAGGACGTTCTCGGGATGCACTTCTTCTCGCCGGCCAACGTCATGAAGCTGTGCGAGATCGTGCGCGCCGACAAGACTGCGCCCGATGCGTTGGTCACCGCTGTCAATATTGCACGCAAGATCGCAAAGGTGCCGGCCGTGGTTGGCGTGTGCGACGGCTTCGTCGGCAACCGCATGCTGGCGCAGCGCGGCAAGCAGGCCGAGAAGCTGCTGTTCGAAGGCGCTTTGCCGCAGCAGGTCGATGCCGTCGTGACCAAGTTCGGCATGCCGATGGGACCGTTCGCGATGGGCGATCTCGCCGGCCTCGACATCGGCTGGCGCTCGCGGAAAGATCGCGGCATCAAGTCGGAGATCGCGGATGCGCTCTGCGAAGCCGGCCGCTTCGGCCAGAAGACCGGCAAGGGCTACTACAAGTATGAAGGCGGCAGCCGCGCGCCGCTGCCCGATCCCGAGGTCGAGAAGCTGATCGACGAGACGCTGGCCCGCCTCGGCCGCAAGAAGCGTGTCGTCAGCGACGAGGAGATCCTCGAGCGCATGATGTATCCGATGATCAACGAGGGCGCGAAGATCCTCGAAGAGGGCATTGCGGCACGCCCCTCCGACATCGACGTGGTCTGGCTCTACGGCTATGGCTGGCCGATCTACCGCGGCGGCCCGATGTTCTGGGCCGACAGCGTCGGCCTCAAGCACATCGCCGACCGCTTGTCGTTCTACGCCAAGGAGACCAACGACCCGAGCCTCGAGCCCGCGCCGCTCCTGAAGAAACTCGCGGATGAGGGCAAGACGTTCGCGTCGCTGGCGGCTGCGTCGAAAGCGGCTTGATGGAGCTTCGCGCTCCAACTCTCAGTCATTCCGGGGCGCCCGAAGGGCGAACCCGGAACCTCGAGATTCCGGGTTCGATGCTTCGCATCGCTCCGGAATGACGCTTTGTTGGACTTGAGACCTTAATGACCCATCCCGGCGAACAGTTTTATCCCGAGGGCGTGCATTGGGACGACACCATCGTCCAGGGCACGCTGCCCGACCTGCTGTCGCAGGCCGCCGCCGATTACGGCGCGCGCACCGCGATCGAGTTTCGCGACCGACCCATCACTTATACCGCGCTTGCCGCGATGGCCGAGCGCGCCGCCGCGGCCTTCCTGCGCGCCGGCTGTGGCAGGAACAGCTCGGTCGCACTGTTCCTCGGCAACACGCCCGATCATCCCGTCAGTTTCTTCGGTGCGCTCAAGGCCGGCGCCCGCGTCGCGCATCTGTCGCCGCTCGACGGCGAGATCGCGCTGACCCACAAGGTCGCCGATTCCGGCTCGCGCCTGCTCGTCACCTCCAACCTTGCCGCGCTGCTGCCGACCGCGCTGAAATTCCTGGAGAAGGGGCTGATCGATCGCCTCGTCGTCTGCGAGGACGACGATTGGGGCAAGGTCGGCACGCCGCAGGCGGCGATCCCCGATGATCCCCGCATCGTCACGTTCAAAGCCTTCGTGGAGGGCGCGGCCGCGCCGGCCGAGTGGCCGAACGTGACGGCCGAAGACGTGGCGCTGCTGCAATATACCGGCGGCACCACCGGCCTGCCCAAGGGCGCGATGCTGACGCACGGCAATCTCACCGCGGCGGTGTCGATCTACGACGTCTGGGGCAAGCCGGCGCGCGCCGCGCGCGGCGATGTCGTCGAGCGCGTGATCTGCGTGCTGCCGCTGTTTCACATTTATGCGCTCACCGTCGTGCTGCTCTCCTCGCTCCGCCGCGGCAATCTGATCTCGCTGCATCAGCGCTTCGACGTCGAAGCGGTGATGCGCGACATTGAGATCAAGCACGCGACGTACTTTCCGGGCGTGCCGACGATGTGGATCGCGATTGCGGCGCTGCCCGACCTCGACAAGCGCGACTTCTCCTCGCTTGCTACCATCGGCTCTGGCGGTGCACCGCTGCCGGTGGAGATCGCGAGCTTCTTCGAGCGCAAGGTCGGCAAGAAGCTACGCAGCGGCTGGGGCATGACCGAGACCTGCTCGCCCGGCACCGGCCATCCGCCTGTTGGTCCCGACAAGCCGGGTTCGATCGGTCTGATGCTGCCGGGCATCGAGCTCGACGTGGTCGCGCTGGACGATCCCAGACGCGTGCTGCCGCCGGGCGAAGTCGGTGAGATCCGCATCAAGGGCCCGAACGTCACCAAGGGTTATTGGAACAAGCCGGAAGGGTCCGCGGAGGCCTTCGTCGACGGCCGTTTCCTCACCGGCGACATCGGCTACATGGATCAGGACGGCTATTTCTTCCTGGTCGACCGCAAGAAGGACATGATCATCTCCGGCGGCTTCAACGTCTATCCGCAGATGATCGAGCAGGCGATCTACACCGTCCCCGGTGTGCACGAGGTGATCGTGCTCGGCATTCCCGATCCCTATCGCGGCGAGGCCGCCAAGGCCTTTATCAAGCTGAAGCCGGAAGCCAAACCGTTCTCGCTCGACGAGCTGCGCACCCAGCTCGCTGGCAAGCTCGGCAAGCATGAATTGCCGGCCGCAGTCGAGTTCGTCGACGATCTGCCGCGCACGCCGGTCGGAAAATTGTCGCGCCACGAATTGCGCCAGCAGCAGAAATCGTCACAATCCACCAAAACCGCATCAGGAGGTCGCTCTTGACCGACGCCGTCATCGTTTCCACCGCCCGCACGCCGATCGGCAAGGCCTATCGCGGCGCGCTCAACGCCACCGAGGGCGCGACCCTGCTCGGCCACGCCATCGGCGAGGCCGTCGCCCGCGCCAAGGTCGATCCCAAGGAGGTCGAGGACGTCGTGATGGGTGCAGCGCTCCAGCAGGGCGCGACCGGCGGCAACATCGCGCGCAAGGCGCTGTTGCGCGCCGGCCTTCCCGTCACCGTCGCCGGCACCACCATCGACCGGCAATGCGCCTCGGGCCTGCAGGCGATCGCGCTCGCGGCGCGCTCGGTGATCTTCGACGGCGTCGAGATCGCGGTCGGCGGCGGCGGCGAGTCGATCAGCCTCGTGCAGAACGACAAGATGAACGGCTTCCACGCCCAGGATCCGGCGCTGCTCAAGATGAAGGGCGAGGTCTACATGCCCATGATCGACACGGCCGAGGTCGTCGCCAAGCGCTACGGCATCTCGCGCGAACGCCAGGACGAATATTCGCTGGAGAGCCAGCGCCGCACCGCGGCCGCGCAGCAGGGCGGCAAGTTCAAGGACGAACTCGCGCCGATCACCACGCAGATGGCGGTTACCGACAAGGCGACCGGTACGGTCTCGATGAAAGAAGTCACGCTGTCGCAGGACGAAGGTCCGCGTCCGGAGACCACCGCTGAAGGCCTCGCCGGCCTCAAGCCCGTGCGCGGCGACGGTTTCACCATCACCGCCGGCAATGCCAGCCAGCTTTCCGACGGCGCCAGCGCCTCCGTCATCATGAGCGACAAGGAAGCGGCCAAGCGCGGCCTCAAGCCGCTCGGCATCTTCCGCGGCTTCGTCTCCGCCGGCTGCGAGCCGGACGAGATGGGCATCGGCCCGGTTTTCGCCGTGCCGCGCCTGCTCAAGCGTCATGATCTCACGGTTGACGACATCGGCCTGTGGGAGCTCAACGAGGCCTTCGCGGTGCAGGTGCTGTATTGCCGCGACAAGCTCGGCATCGACCCCGACAAGATCGTCAATGGCGGCGCGATCTCGGTCGGCCATCCCTATGGCATGTCGGGTGCGCGCCTCACCGGCCACGCTCTGATCGAAGGCCGCCGCCGCAAGGCGAAGTACGCGGTCGTCACCATGTGCGTCGGCGGCGGCATGGGCGCGGCGGGACTTTTCGAGGTGTTGCAATAGTTCACCGTCTGGCTTTCGCCAGGACGACGAAGCTCACAGGAGGATCCGATGGATCTCGCATTCACGAAAGAAGAGCAGGCGTTTCGCGAGGAAGTGCGGCAGTTCTTGCGCGACAACGTGCCGCCGGATACGCGGCGCAAGCTGGTCGAGGGCCGCCACCTCTCGAAGGACGAGATGGTGACATGGTGGCGCATCCTCAACAAGAAGGGCTGGGGCGTCAGCCACTGGCCGAAGGAATATGGCGGCACGGGGTGGACAAGCGTGCAGCACTACATCTTCAACGAGGAGCTGCAGTCCTATCCGGCGCCGCAGCCGCTCGCCTTCGGCGTCAGCATGGTCGGCCCGGTCATCTACACCTTCGGCAACGAGGAGCAGAAGAAGAAGTACCTGCCGCGCATCGCCAATGTCGACGATTGGTGGTGCCAGGGATTTTCGGAGCCCGGCTCCGGCTCCGATCTCGCCTCGCTGAAGACGAAAGCCGAGCGCAAGGGCGACAAATGGATCATCAACGGCCAGAAGACCTGGACCACGCTGGCCCAGCACGCCGACATGATCTTCTGCCTCTGCCGCACCGATCCCGCCGCAAAGAAGCAGATGGGCATCTCCTTCATCGTGTTCTCGATGAAGTCGAAAGGCGTCACCGTGCGTCCGATCCAGACCATCGACGGCGGCGTCGAGGTCAACGAGGTTTTCTTCGACGACGTCGAAGTGCCCTACGAGAACCTGATCGGCGAGGAGAACAAGGGCTGGGACTACGCCAAATTCCTGCTCGGCAATGAGCGCACCGGCATTGCCCGCGTCGGCGTCTCCAAGGAGCGCATCCGCCGCATCAAGGATCTGGCGTCGAAGGTCGAGTCCGGCGGCAAGCCGATCATCCAGGATCCCGCCTTCCGCGAGAAGCTCGCGGCCTGCGAGATCGAGCTGAAAGCGCTCGAGCTGACCCAGCTTCGCGTCGTCGCCGACGAAGGCAAGCACGGCAAGGGCAAGCCCAATCCGGCTTCGTCCGTGCTGAAGATCAAGGGCTCCGAGATCCAGCAGACCACCACCGAGCTGTTGATGGAAGTGATCGGCCCGTTCGCCGCGCCTTACGACCTGCACGGGGATGACGGCTCCAACGAGGCCATGGACTGGACCGCCCAGATCGCACCGAGCTACTTCAACAACCGCAAGGTCTCGATCTACGGCGGCTCCAACGAGATCCAGCGCAACATCATCGCCAAGGCGGTGCTGGGGCTTTAGCGTCATTCCGGGGCGCGCGTCAGCGCGAACCCGGAATCTCGCGCCACATCTCTGGATTCCGGGTCCACGCGCTACCGCGCGTGTCCCGGAATGACGAAGCATAAATTCCGGGTACGAGGAACCAAGCAACATGGATTTTGACCTGTCCGAGGAGCAGCGGCTTCTCAAGGAAAGCATCGACGGCCTCTTGACCGATTCCTACGATTTCGAGAGCCGCAAGAAGTACATGAAGGAGAAGGGCGGCTGGAGCAAAACCGTCTGGCTCAAGCTCGCCGAGCAGGGCCTGCTCGGCCTGCCCTTCGCAGAGGCCGATGGCGGCTTCGGTGGCGGCGGCGTCGAGACCATGATCGTGATGGAAGCGCTCGGCAAGGCGCTGGTGCTTGAGCCTTATCTCGCCACGGTGGTGATCGGCGGCGGCTTCCTGCGCCATGCTGGCAGCGAGGCGCAGAAGGCCGCGCACGTGCCGGGGATCATCGACGGCAGCAAGACGCTGGCGTTCGCCCAGCTCGAGAAGAACTCGCGCTACGATCTGTTCGACGTCACCACGACGGCGAAGAAGAAGGGCGACGGTTGGGTGATCGACGGCGAGAAGTTCGTCGTGCTCAACGGCGAGAACGCCGACACCCTGATCGTCACCGCGCGCACCAAGGGCGAGCGCCGCGATCATAAGGGCATCGGCGTGTTCCTGGTACCCGCCAATGCAAAAGGCGTAGCTAAGAAGGGCTATCCGACCCAGGACGGCCTGCATGCTGCCGACGTCACCTTCACCGGCGTCGAAATCGGCGCGGATTCCGTGCTCGGCAACCCCGAGGATTCGCTCGCGCTGATCGAGCGCGTCGTCGACGAGGCCCGCATCGCGCTCTGCGCCGAGGCGGTCGGCCTGATGGACGAGTCGCTCAAGACCACGGTCGAGTACATCAAGACGCGAAAGCAGTTCGGCGTTCCGATCGGCTCGTTCCAGTCGCTCCAGCACCGCGCCTCCGACATGTTCGTCGCAGCCGAGCAGGCGCGCTCGATGTCGATGTTCGCGACCATGGCCGGTGATTTCGAGGACGCCAGGGAGCGCAGCAATGCGATCGCCGCGGCCAAGGTGCAGATCGGCAAGTCGACCAAATTCGTCGGCCAGCAGTCGATCCAGCTCCACGGCGGCATCGGCATGACCATGGAGGCGAAGATCGGCCACTACTTCAAGCGCCTCACCATGATCGAAAATACCTTTGGCGACACCGACTACCACCAGCGCCGTGTCGCCGACGCGGGCGGATTGATCTAGTCTTACGACGCCTGTCGTCCCCCGCGAAAGCGGGGGACCCAGTACACCGCGGCTTCTCGATTCCAGCCGCGCCGTTTCTCGCCTTCGCGGGCGATGACACTGAGTATGCGGCCATAGCGGAGCCCAACAAATGAAAAACACCCCGTTCGATCTCACCGGCAAGGTCGCCGTCGTCACCGGCTCCAGCCGCGGCATCGGCCGCTCCTCCGCCGAGCTGCTGGCAAAATTAGGAGCCAAGGTCGTGGTCTCCTCGCGCAAGGCGGATGCCTGCAAGGAGGTCGCCGACGGCATCATTGCCGGCGGCGGCGATGCCATCGTCATTCCCTGCAACATCGCGCGCAAGAACGAGGTCGAGGCGCTGATCTCCGGCGCAACGAAGCACTACGGGAAGGTCGACATCCTCGTCTGCAATGCCGCAGTGAACCCCTATTACGGCCCACTGCTCGACATTACCGACGAAGCCTTCGACAAGATCATGGGCTCGAACGTCAAGAGCAACATCTGGCTCTCCGCGCTCGCGATCCCTGAGATGGCCGAGCGCGGCAATGGCTCCGTCATCATCATCTCCTCGATCGGCGGCTTGCGCGGCTCCACCGTGATCGGCGCCTACGGCATCTCGAAAGCCGCCGACTTCGCGTTGTGCCGCTCGCTCGCCGGCGAATGGGGCCCCAAAGGCGTCCGCGTCAACTGCATCGCGCCCGGCCTCGTCAAGACCGATTTCGCCCGCGCGCTCTGGGAAGACGAAGCCAATCTGAAACGCCGCACCGCCACCACGCCGCTCCGCCGCATCGGCGAACCCGACGAAATCGCCGGCGCCGTCGCCTACCTCGCCTCCGACGCATCGAGCTTCATGACCGGCCAGACCATCGTCATCGACGGCGGCGTCACCACGGCAGCGGTGTAGCCGGCGAAACCACGTTCAGTTGCATCGAGGCGCGGCTTCTCTTACCCTGACCCTCCAGGGGAAGGTAAGCGGAGAGCCGCCTTGACCTCTTGCCGGCAATCCCGTTTTCTTGCCGCGACACAATGATCCCTTCCAGGGAAACGCCAAGAAAACGCCAGAGATAGCCGCCATGTCTTTCGTCCTCGCCATCGACCAGGGCACCACCTCTTCGCGCGCCATCGTGTTTCGCAGCGACATTTCGATCGCGGCGAAGGCCCAGGCCGAGTTTCCGCAGCATTTCCCGGCCTCGGGATGGGTCGAGCACGAGCCGGAGGACATCTGGACCTCGACCGTGATGGTGTGCCGCGAGGCGATCGCGCAGGCCGGCATCAATGCAAAGGACATCGCCGCGATCGGCATCACCAACCAGCGCGAGACCACCGTGGTGTGGGACCGCGCCACCGGTCAGGCCGTGCACCGCGCCATCGTCTGGCAGGACCGCCGCACCGCCGACATCTGCGCCAAGCTGAAAGCCAACGGCCGCGAGCCCGTGATCTCGCAGAAGACCGGCCTGATCATCGATCCCTATTTCTCCGGCACCAAGGTGGCCTGGATCCTCGATCACGTTCCCGGTGCGCGGGCGCGCGCCGCGCGCGGCGAGCTGATGTTCGGCACCATCGACTGCTATCTGCTCTGGCGCCTCACCGGCGGCAAGGTGCATGCCACCGATGCCACCAATGCCTCGCGCACGCTGCTGTTCAACATCCACACCGGCCAGTGGGACGACGAGCTCTTGGAGATCATCGGCGTGCCGCGCTCGATGCTGCCCGAGGTGAAGGACTCTTCCGCCCGCTTCGGCGAGAGCACGCCCGACCTGTTCGGCGGGCCCATTGCGATATCAGGCATCGCTGGCGACCAGCAGGCCGCGACCATCGGTCAGGCCTGCTTCCGCCCGGGCATGATGAAGTCGACCTACGGCACCGGCTGCTTTGCGCTGCTCAACACCGGCACCACGCCTGTGGTGTCGAAGAACAAGCTGCTCACCACCGTCGCCTATCAGCTCGACGGCAAGCGCACCTACGCGCTGGAAGGTTCGATCTTCGTGGCAGGCTCGGCGGTGCAATGGCTGCGCGATGGCCTTGGCATCATCAAGCACGCCGCCGAAACCGGCCCGCTCGCCGACCAGTCCGATTCCACGCAGAGCGTCTATCTCGTTCCTGCCTTCGTCGGCATGGGCGCACCCTATTGGAATCCGCGCGTGCGTGGCGCCTTGTTCGGCCTCACCCGCAACACCGGCCCTGCCGAGCTCGCCCACGCCGCGCTGGAAAGCGTGTGCTACCAGACGTTTGACCTCTGGGCCGCGATGCGCGCGGACTGGCCGAGCTCGGAAACGGCCAGCGTCGTGCTCCGCGTCGACGGCGGCATGACAGCATCCGACTGGACCATGCAGCGCCTCGCCGATCTCCTGGACGCCCCGGTCGATCGCCCCGTGATCCAGGAGACCACGGCCTTAGGGGCTGCCTACCTCGCCGGTCTCCAGGCGGGCGTCTATCCCGAGCCGACAAAATTCGCCGACAACTGGCGCCTCGAGCACCGC
The DNA here is from genome assembly GCF_023073735.1 of Bradyrhizobium sp. 160. Lineage (NCBI taxonomy): Bacteria > Pseudomonadati > Pseudomonadota > Alphaproteobacteria > Hyphomicrobiales > Nitrobacteraceae > Bradyrhizobium > Bradyrhizobium sp. 160. The sequence goes on along the minus strand of NZ_JADPKD010000083.1, from coordinate 138,683 downwards.
TTCAAGCCGAACATGAGCCAGGCGACGCGCGAGCGAAAGCTGGCCGGATGGGCAAGAGCGGTGAAGGGCGTGCTGGCGAGCGACGAGGGGGAGGGGTAAGCGGATTCACGTCGCTCGCTCAAATAACAACAACGGGAGAAACGACAATGAACACGGATATCAACCGGGTCATGCGGGCGCTGTGCAGCGCGGCGGTCTGCAGCGTGCTGCTTGCTTCCGGCGCAACCGCACGCGAAAAGGAGAACCCGCTCTCGAACGCGCGTCAGGTCAAGACCGACGTCGCCGGCCTCAATGCGCCCGCCAGGATCCTGGTCGACGTCTGGGGCATTCCGCACATCTATGCCGGTAACGAGCACGACCTGTTCTTTCTGCAGGGTTTCAACGCCGCGCGCGACCGCCTCTGGCAGATCGATCTCTGGCGTAAGCGGGGGCTCGGGCTGCTCGCCCGGGATTTCGGCCCGGCCTATGCCGAGCAGGATAAGGCGCTGCGGCTCTTCCTGTATCGCGGCGACATGAATGCGGAGTGGGCGTCCTATGGCCCCAGGGCGAAGACCTACGCGGAAGCGTTCGTTGCCGGCATCAATGCCTATGTCGCGGATGTCCGCGATGGCAAGCGGCCGCTGCCGATCGAGTTCAGGATCGCCGGCACCAGGCCGGATCTCTGGACCGCGGACGACGTGGTCCGTATTCGCAGCCATGGGCTCACCCGCAACATCGCCTCGGAGGTCAAGCGCTCGCTGGTTGCCTGCGCGGCAGGACTCGAGGCCGATCGGTTTCGCGTCAAGCTCGAGCCGGCCTGGACGACGAAAGTCCCCGATGGCCTCGATCCCTGTAGCGTCCCGAAGGCGGTGCTCGCGGCCTATGACCTTGCGACGCGCCCGGTCGCCTTTCCGCAGCCGAAAGACCGACAGGCCGCGCTCGCGCATGATCCCGACACCTATCTGGACGCGGCCGATCAACAGCGCGACACCCTCGGCTCCAACAATTGGGTGATCGCGCCTTCGCGCACCGCGACCGGACGCCCGATCCTCGCCAACGATCCGCATCGCGAGCACAGCGTGCCGTCGCTGCGCTATATCGTCGGGTTGAATGCGCCCGGCCTTTCCGTGATCGGCGCCGGTGAGCCGGCGCTGCCCGGCATCTCGATCGGCCATAACGGCACCATTGCCTTTGGCCTCACCATCTTCAATGTCGACCAGGAAGACCTCTACGTCTATGAGCTCAATCCGCAAAATCCCAATCAGTACCGTTACGGCAATGGCTGGGAGGACATGCGCATCGTCCACGAGACCGAGCAGGTGAAAGGCGAGGGCGATCGCGACGTCGAGCTGAAGTTCACCCGGCACGGTCCGGTGATTTCTGTCGATGAAGGCAACAAGCGCGCCTTCGCGGTGCGCTCGATCTGGTTCGAGCCCGGCACTTCCGCCTATTTCGGCTCGTCCGACTACATGACCGCGAAGGACTGGAACGGCTTTCTCGCGGCGATGCGGCGCTGGGGCGCGCCCTCGGAGAACCAGGTCTATGCCGACACGCGCGGCAGTATCGGCTGGGTTGCCGCGGGCAAGACTCCGCGCCGCGTCAACTATGACGGCCTGATGCCGGTGCCCGGCGACGGCCGCTATGATTGGCAGGGCTTTCTGTCGCTCGACGATCTGCCAAAAGCCTATCAGCCCAAGCAGGGCTTTCTGGCCACCGCCAATCAGATGAACCTTCCGTCCGATTACCCCATCAGCGAACGCAAGGTCGGCTTCGAATGGGCTGACAGCGCCCGCTGGCAGCGCATTGTTGAGGTGCTCCAGGCCAACAGCAAGGTTACACTCGCCGACGCCATGGATTTGCAGAACGACGATACCGCGATGCTGGGGCGGCGCCTCGTCAAGCTGCTGCAGCCTCTGACTTCGGACGATGCCAATGTGAAGAAGGGTCTCGAGCTGTTGAGGCCATGGGACGCGCGCGATGCCGCCGACAGTGCCGCCGCCGCATTGTTCGAGGTCTGGATCGCCAATCATCTCGGCCCCACGCTGCTGAAGACCACGGCGCCCAAGGCGGTGGCCCTGATCGCGCCCGAGGCATCCAGCATTTCGGCGATCGTCGCCTATCTCGAGTCCCCTGATGCCGCGCTCGGCGCCGATCCCGCTGCCGCACGCGACCAGATCCTGCGCGAGAGCTTGGGCGCTGCGGTTGCCGACGTCGCCGGCAAGCTCGGGGACGATGCATCCAGCTGGCGCTGGGGCCGCCTGCATGTCGCCAAGTTCGACCACGCGCTGATCCCGCTTGCCGACAAGGCGACCGCAGCGCAAATGTCGGTGGGCCCGCTCGCCTTCGGCGGCGCAGCCAACGTTCCGCGCGCCGCCACCTATCGCCGCTCCGACTACCAGCTCATCTCAGGCGCCTCGTTTCGGATGGTGCTCGATGTCGGCAATTGGGACGCGAGCCGCACCATCAACACGCCGGGGCAATCCGGCGATCCCTTCAGCGGCCACTACCGCGACCTCGCCCCGCTCTGGGCGACCGGACAATATGTGCCGCTGCTCTACAGCCAAGCCGCGGTCGAAGCCGCCACCGCAGAAGCCATCACGCTGACGCCGCGATGATGATACCGGACGGCTATTCCGACGTGCCCGCCGGCAAGATCGCAGCCGTCGTCACGCATTTGGAGATGACCGCACCTCCGGCGCGCCGCGACGATCCCCCTGGCGCGTGGACCCTGCGCAAGGTGGATACCCCCGCGCTTTATTGGTATCGCGACCTCTTCCGCCGTGTCGGCGAGGAGTGGTTGTGGTTCTCGCGAGCCCGCATGACCGATGCAGAGCTCGCTGCGATCATCCACGCGCCTGGCATCGAGGTCTACGCCCTGGTCGTGGACGGAAGCGACGAAGGCCTGCTCGAGCTCGACTTCCGCGAGCCCGGCCAGTGCGAGCTGACCTATTTCGGCGTCACCGCTGGGCTAATCGGCACCGGCGCCGCGCGCTTCCTGATGAACCGCGCGTTGGAGCTTGCGTGGTCACGCGACGTCCGTCGGGTCTGGGTCCACACCTGCACACTCGATCATCCATCGGCCGTTGCCTTCTACCAGCGCTCCGGCTTCCGCGCCTTCCGCCGCCAGATCGAGGTGGCGGATGATCCGCGCCTTGACGGAACGCTGCGGCGGTCGGCGGCGAAGCATGTGCCAATTATTGATTAATCGCAGCCGTCCCCCCACCGTCGTTGCGAGGAGCTCTTGCGACGAAGCAAATCCAGACTGTCTTCGCAGAGAGATTCTGGATTGGTTCGCGGACCCTGTCATCGGGCCGCGCTTCGCGCGGACCCGTTGGCTCGCGATGACGGCGTGTGACCGCCGCCATCGCTCTTCCAATTCCCAGAGCAACGCGCGGCAGTCCACGTGGTCCCCTCATGTCATTCTCACTCAGCCGTCGAACTTTACCGCCGTCGTATTGGCGCCGCAGACCAGAACCGCGACGCGCTCTCCTGCTGAGGGACGGTAGCGGCCCGAGAGCAGCGCGGCAAAGGCGGCTGCGCCGCCGGGCTCGGCCACGAGGCGCAAGTGCGACCACAGGGCGGCCTGGGCTTGGCGGATCGCGTCGTCGCTGACCAGGATGACGCGCTCGACATGGGCGCGCGCGACCGGAAACATCAATTCGCCGACGCGCCGCGGCGCAAGGCTGTCGGCGGCGATGCCGCCGGCCGGCGCATCGACCGGAGCGCCCGCTTCAAACGCAGCGTGCAGGGTCGGCGATTGCTCCGGCTCGACCGCGACGATACGCGTCCTGCCGGCGTACCAGGCCGCAATGCCGCCGATCAGCCCGCCGCCGCCGACCGCCACCAGCAGCGTGTCGATGCCGGGCGCATCCTGCTCCAATTCCAGTCCGACGCTGCCCTGGCCGAGCAGGGTTTCGGCCTGATCGTAGGCGTGGACGGCCGGCGCGCCGGTCTGCGCGACATGCGCCTCGCTCGCGGCGAGCGCATCGGCGTAGCGGCTGCCCGCGATCACGAGCTTGGCGCCATACCCCCTGATCCGCTCGGCCTTGGCCGGCGAGGTGATGTCGGGCACGAAGATCGTGGCGGGAATGCCGAGCCGCTGCGCCGCATAGGCGACCGCCGCGCCGTGATTGCCACCGGATGCGGCGACGACACCCGCCTGCGGCACCTGCCGCAGCAACAGATTGGCGAAGGCGCCGCGCGCCTTGAACGATCCGGAATGCTGCAGCATCTCGAGCTTGAACGTGACGGGCGCGGCCGGCAGGTCGAAATCGGCGAGATCGGCCTTCAGAAGCGGCGTGCGCCTGATATGCGGACGGATGACCGCCTCGGTCGCCGCAATCCGCTCCCGCGTGATGTCCATGGTCTTTGTCATGATACCGTCCAGATAGCGCAAGGGAGCGTTGACATCCATTAGGTAATTAGCAAAATGGCTAAATGAAGTTCGCCGTTGCCTTGCGCGCGCTCGCCAACGAACGCCGCCTGCAGATCCTGGAATGGCTGCAGGATCCGCGGAAGCATTTTCGCGAGCAGGCCGACGGCGACCTGGTCAAGGACGGCGTCTGCGGATTGCTGATCGCCGAAAAGCTCGGCGTCAGCGCACCAACATTGAGCGAGCACATGCGGGTGCTGACCGCCGCGAAACTGGTGCGCGCCAAACGGATCAAGCAGTGGACGATGTACAAGCGCAACGAGACGGCGATCGCCGCCATCAAGCGCTCGATTCAGGACGGCCTTTGAGCGGGCGGTCCGTACCGTCCGGCTGACGCTTCGTTGCAGCCGGCGCAATGCTCCATTTCCGAGATTTTTGTTGCGCCGCACCGAGCTGGTCGTGGAGACTGATCGGCCCTGCCTTGTTCAATGATCGAGAAGAGCGAGACCCATGTTCCTGATCGGCCAATACGATTCCCCCTTCGTCCGCCGCGTCGCCATCGCGCTGAAGCTTTATGGCCTCGCCTTCGAGCACAAGCCATGGTCGACCTTCGGCGATGCCGACAGAATCGCGCCATACAATCCGCTGCGCCGCGTGCCGACCCTGGTGCTCGACGACGGCGAGGCGCTGATCGAGAGCACGATCATCCTGGATTATCTCGACGAGCTCGTTGGTCCCGAGAAGGCGATGCTGCCGCGCGGTGGCGCCGAGCGGCGGCGCCACTTGCGCATCTGCGCGCTCGCCTCCGGCCTCGGCGACAAGGCGGTGAGCCTGCTCTACGAGCGCGTGCTGCGGAAGGAGCAGCTTGCGCTATGGGTCGAGCGCTGCCAAGCACAGATCGCGGACGTGCTGAAGGTGCTCGAGGTCGAGCGCGCCAAGGTGACGACGCCGTACTGGCTGGGCGACCGCATCGGTCATGCCGACGTCGCAGTGGCTTGCGTCGTCCGCTTCACCCGCGAAGCGCACCCGCAGCTGTTCGACGCGTCGCGTTACCCTGCCTTGTCAGCGCATGCCGAGCGCTGCGAAGCCCTCGCTCCCTTCAAGGAGATCGTGCAGCCGCTGGCGCCGCCGAAGGGGTGAGCCCCATGAGGTCATTTCCGGGATGCGCGCTTTCTCCCGGAAAGACATCAAGCGCCGCTATGCGAACCCGACCTTGATCAGCAATGTCAGGAAAAGGCCTCCGACGATCGCGCAAACCGCGGCTCCGATCAGCGGCCCCAGCGTGCCTTCACGGCTTGCAGGCTCGAGCACCGCATGTCCCGGCTGTTCCGGATCGTAATAAACTTTGACGTTCTGCCCCGGACGGTACTTCGCCGCGGCCTGTTCGGCGACCTCGCGCAGCCCGGAGATCATGGTGCCGCCCCAATTGACTTCGGTGCCGATGAAGTCGCGCTTGCCGACCTTGTAGGCGTAGCGGAGGTCGACCTGATAGCGGTGTTGGAGCTTGGTGGTCCGTGACTTGTCGTCGTCACTGCCCTTGTCCTCGATGATTTCCTCGATCACGGCGCAACGAGTAACCCTGCCGGCCGCAGTCGGCCAGCGCAGGCTGGCGCTCGCCAGCCGGCGCGTGCTGATATATTCGACGATGCAGAACACGCCGCCCACGAGCACGATGATCGGCAGCGCGAACGCGAACAGCGGAACGCCATTGTCGGCGTAAAGCACGTGACCGGCGAGCGAGTGCGCGGTCAGGGTGGCGGCAATGAAACCGAACACGATCGTGAATGCCACGAGCGCCGCGACGTTCTGCGCTGCGGCGGGCTCCAACAGCGCCTCGACCGGGGACTTCGGATCGACATAGACGTCGACATGGGCGCCAACGGGATATCGTCCCGCCAGTTTTTCGGCGAGCACCCCTGTGGTCATGGCAGTGCCGCCAACAAAGACCTTGTCGCTTTCCAGCTCTTCGCCGCGGGCGTGATAGCGATAGCGGATGATGGGCTTGGCATCGTTCTGATCGTCCGAGGCGTGCGTCGCCGGCCGATCGACCCTGGAGACCGTGATTATGCCCTCGACCTTGTCCCAGCTCCGCGCCGCCAGCATCCGGCCCCGCATGCGGACCAGATTGAACAGCATCAATCCAAACAATAGCACCGAGATGCCGGCGGCAATCTGCGTCCACATCAATCCCTGGGCATCCAGCATCTGATTTCCTGCTCGTCGGCGGCGATCGCCATTGGTCGCGGCGAGCGCGCGGTACGTTCACGGCCCTGCCGCTTTTCCAGTGGAGATCGTGCAGCCACTGGTGCGGCCGAAGGGGTGAGGGACTTCCCCTGTCATTCCGGGGCGCGCGCAGCGCGAGCCCGGAATCCATCGCGCAGCAGATGATGCGAGGCAAAGGGATTCCGGGCTCGCGCCAAGAGGCGCGCCCCGGAATGACGGCGCTGGGCTTGGCGAGACTGTCAGACGGGGCAGCAGCCGATGATGGAATATTACCCCTGTTTTGCCCGACGCCGCAACCCGCTTTCGGTAAGTCCGAAATTATTCAAGCTTTTCAACCCCATCGCTACTGTGCATGGGGTTGTTTTCTCAGTTTTGTTTTGGAGGGGTGCCTACCCCGCCCCCGCGCGCTTCTTCTGCCAGACGAGGTGCACCGCGCAGGTGCAGCCCGGCGGATGCGAGGCGAGGTCTTTCGGCATCTCGTCATTCGCGGGCGTCGCGGCAAACGCCTTTTCCGCCTCCGGCTGGGACGGGATGTAGTTCAGCACCGGCGCGAGCCAGCGCTCGGCTTCCGCTACGCTCATGCCCTTGCGTGCGGCATAGTCCTCGACCTGGTCGCGCTCGATCTTGCCGACGCCGAAATAATAGCTCGCAGGGTTTGCGAAATAGAGCCCCGAGACGGACGAGCCCGGCCACATTGCAAAGCTCTCGGTCAGCTTCACGCCGGCCGTGTTTTCCGCATCGAGCAGTTCGAACAATGTCGCCTTCTCGGTGTGATCGGGCTGCGCGGGATAGCCAGGCGCGGGGCGAATGCCCTGGTATTTTTCGAGGATCAGCTCCTCGCTGGAGAGCGCCTCGCTAGGTGCATAGGCCCAGAACTCGCGGCGGACGCGGGCATGCATGCGCTCGGCGAAGGCTTCGGCCAGGCGGTCGGCCAGCGCCTTGCACAGGATCGAGGAATAGTCGTCGTTCGCCATCTTGAAACGATCGGCGACCGCGTCCTCGCCGATGCCAGCGGTGACGACGAAGCCGCCGACATAGTCGGGCACGCCGGTGCCGACGGGCGCGACAAAGTCGGCGAGCGCCGCGTTGAAGCGGCCCTCGCGCTTTTCGAGCTGCTGGCGCAGCGTGTGCAGCGTCGCGATGCTCTTGGTCCGGCTTTCATCGGAGTAGAGCACGATGTCGTCGCCTTGCGCATTCGCCGGCCAGAAGCCGATCGTCGCGCGTGCCCGGAACCATTTCTCCTTCACGATGGTATCGAGCATCTTGCGCGCATCGTCGTAGAGCGAGCGCGCGACCTCGCCGACCTTGGGGTCGTGGAGAATGGCGGGGAAGCGTCCGGCGAGCTCCCAGGTCTGGAAGAACGGCGTCCAGTCGATGCAGTCGACGAGCTCGCCGAGGTCGTAGTCGTCGAAGCTCTTGATGCCGAGGAAGGTCGGCTTCACCGGCTTGTTTGCTGCAAAGTCCACCGGCACGCGGTTGGCGCGGGCAGCCGCGAGCTTCAGCCGCTTCTTGTCCGCCTGCGCACGCAGATGCGCCTCCGAGATCTTGGCGTATTCGGCGCGCACCTCGGCGGCATAGGCCTCGCGCTTCTCCGGCGAGAGCAGTGCGGAGGCAACGCCGACGGCGCGGCTGGCGTCGTTGACGTGCACGACGGGGCCGGCGCGATAGCTCGGGTCGATCTTCACCGCGGTATGCACGCGGCTCGTGGTGGCGCCGCCGATCAGCAGCGGCAGCTTGAGGCCTTCGCGCTGCAACTCGCCGGCGAAGAATGCCATCTCGTCGAGCGAGGGCGTGATCAGGCCGGACAGGCCGACGATGTCGGCCTTCTCCGCCTTCACGGTCTCGACGATCTTGGCTGCCGGCACCATCACGCCGAGATCGATGACCTCGAAATTGTTGCACTGGAGCACGATGCCCACGATGTTCTTGCCGATATCGTGAACGTCGCCCTTCACGGTCGCGAGCACGATCTTGCCGGCGGACGAGGAGCCCTCCGTGCCGATGCCGTTCGCAAGATTGCGCGCCTTCTCCTCCTCCATGAACGGCATGAGGTAAGCAACGGCCTGTTTCATGACACGCGCAGACTTCACCACCTGCGGCAAGAACATCTTGCCGTCGCCGAAGAGGTCGCCGACCACGTTCATGCCGGCCATCAGCGGTCCTTCGATCACGTCGAGCGGGCGCGAGGACAATTTGCGGGCCTCTTCCGTGTCCTGCTCGATGAACTCGGTGATGCCGTGCACCAGCGCGTGGCTCAGCCGCTTCTCCACCGGCCATTCGCGCCAGGCGAGATCGGCTTCCTTGCTTTCCGTCTTCTTGCCGCGGAATTTTTCCGCGAGCGCCAGCAGACGTTCGGACGCACCCGGATCGCGGTTAAGGACAACGTCCTCGCAGGTCTGGCGCAGCTCGGGGTCGATGTCGTCATAGACGATCATCTGCCCGGCGTTGACGATGCCCATGTCCATGCCGGCCTTGATGGCGTGATACAGGAACACCGAGTGCATGGCTTCGCGCACCGGCTCGTTGCCGCGGAACGAGAACGACAGATTGGATACGCCGCCCGAGATGTGCGCGCCGGGCAGGTTCCGGCGGATCCAGCGCGTCGCCTCGATGAAGTCGACGCCGTAATTGTTGTGCTCCTCGATGCCGGTCGCGATCGCAAAAATGTTGGGATCGAATATGATGTCCTCAGGCGGGAAGCCGACCCGGTTCACCAGGATGTCGTAGGCGCGCTTGCAGATCTCGGTCTTGCGCGCGAACGTATCGGCCTGGCCGACCTCGTCGAACGCCATCACCACGACGGCCGCGCCATGGCGGCGCGCGATCTTGGCCTCGTGAATGAACTTGTCCTCGCCTTCCTTCATCGAGATCGAGTTGACGACCGGCTTGCCCTGCACGCATTTCAGGCCGGCCTCGATCACCGAGAATTTCGAGGAATCGACCATCACGGGGACGCGCGCGATGTCGGGCTCGGCGGCGACGAGGTTGAGGAAGGTCACCATCGCCGCTTCGGAATCGAGCAGGCCCTCGTCCATGTTGACGTCGATGATTTGCGCGCCGTTCTCGACTTGATCGCGCGCGACCTGCAGCGCGGCCGTGTAGTCGCCGGCGGTGATCAGCTTGCGGAAGCGCGCCGATCCTGTGACGTTGGTGCGCTCACCGACATTGACGAAGGGGATCGCATCCGTCAGCACGAACGGCTCGAGGCCGGAGAGCCGCAAGCGCGGCGCGATCTCCGGCACGATGCGCGGCTTGTGCGGGGCCACCGCGGCGGCGATCGCTGCAATGTGCTCCGGCGTGGTGCCGCAGCAGCCGCCGACGATGTTGACGAGGCCGTCACGGGCAAATTCGCCGATCAGGCGCGCCATGTACTCCGGGCTTTCGTCATACTGGCCGAACTCGTTCGGCAGGCCGGCATTGGGATAGGCGCAGACGAGCGTATCGGCGACGCGGCCGATATCGGCGATATGCGCGCGCAGGTCCTCGGCGCCGAGCGCGCAATTGAAACCGATGGTGATCGGCCTCGCGTGGCGCACCGAATTCCAAAACGCTTCCGGCATCTGTCCGGAGAGCAGGCGGCCGGATTTGTCGGTAATGGTGCCCGATACCATCACCGGCATGTCGATGCCGAGTTCTTCCGTGATCTCGGCGATCGCGTAGAGCGCCGCCTTGGCATTGAGCGTATCGAAGATGGTCTCGACCAGCAGCAGATCGACGCCGCCGTCGATCAGGCCGCGGATCTGCTCGCCATAGGATTGGCGCAGATCATCGAAGGTGACGGCGCGATAGCCGGGATTGGAAACGTCGGGCGAGATCGAGGCGGTGCGGTTGGTCGGCCCGATGGCACCGGCGACGAAGCGCGGCTTGCCGTCCTCGGCCGCGACGCGCCCTGCCGCATTGCCGGCGAGGCGAGCGCCTTCACGCGCCATCTCGTAGACGATGTCGGTGAGATCGTAATCGGCCTGCGCGATCGAGGTCGTCGAGAACGTGTTGGTGGCGACGATGTCAGCGCCGGCGCGCAAGTACGCGGCGTGGATGTCCTCGATCGCCTGCGGCTGGGTCAGGATCAAGAGATCGTTGTTACCGCGCAGGTCGCGGTGAAAGCTCTTGAAGCGCTCGCCGCGGAAGGCGGCCTCGTCGAGCTGGAGGTTCTGGATCATCGTGCCCATAGCGCCGTCGAGCACGAGGATGCGTTCGCGCGCGGCGTTGAGCAGGGCAGTCCGCTTGGGAGAGATGGTTACGGTCATGTTGTCTTACGCCGCCTTCTGCGCGCTCTTGGCGCGAATGCCGAGCAAATGGCTGATCGCGAACACGAGATCGGCGCGGTTCATGGTGTAGAAATGGAAGGTGTCGACGCCGTGCTTGGCGAGCTTCTGCACCTGGCCGGCCGCAACGGTTGCGGCCACCAGCTTGCGGGTCTCGGCGTCGTCATCGAGGCCGTCGAATTTCGCGGCGAACCAGTCGGGCACAGATGTGCCGGCGCGGGTGACGAAATTACGGGCCTGCTTGAAATTGTGCATGGGCATGATGCCCGGCACGATCGGAATGCTGATGCCGCGCCCGCGGACGCGGTCGAGATAGCGGAAATAGAGGTCGTTATCGAAGAACACCTGGGTGATCGCGCGCGTCGCACCCGCATCGACCTTGGCCTTCAGCGTGTCGATGTCGGCATCGAAGTCGCGCGCCTCCGGGTGCTTCTCGGGATAGGCGGATACGGACACTTCGATGTCGGAATGCCGTTTCTTGATGCCGGCAACGAGTGCGGCGGACGTCTGGTAGCCGTCGGGATGGCTGAAGTAGGGCGTGCCGATGCCGCCGACGGGATCGCCGCGCAAGGCCACGATGTGGCGGACGCCGACCTCGTGATAGCGGTCGACGATCTCGTCGATCTCGCCGCGCGAGGCGCCGACGCAGGTCAGATGCGCGGCCGGCAGCAGCGCGGTTTCCTTCAGGATGCGGGAAATGGTGGAATGGGTGCGCTCGCGGGTCGAGCCGCCGGCGCCGTAGGTCACCGAGACGAATTGCGGGTCGAGCGGGGCGAGCCGGTTGATGGTGTCCCAGAGATTCCGCTCCATTTCCTCGGTCTTGGGCGGAAAAAACTCGAAGGAAATCGCAGGCCGCTTCAGGTGCCCGTCTTGCCCGTTGGCTTGGCCAGGCGTCGTCACGTCAGTCATGGCACCATTCACTCCGAATTTCGGCCGGCGGTCGGATCATCTCGCGGAGGCCTAAAATAGGGCAAAGGCGGTCTAGTCGACAGCCCATCGGGGATGGGAAATTGCCCACCAGGATATGACCAGAACGAATTCTGGCGCAGTTTGCGATCTCGTTGGGAAAGACATCCAGAGACATAATGTATTGATACAAAAACGCTATTGCCGATATTGCATTTTCTTTGTTCCGATTTTGCAGGTGGGCGGACCGAATTTTGGCATATAGAAGTAACAATTGTCCCAATCAGGGATCTTAGCGTACCCGCCAAGTCCTACACGTCAGGCCTGCGCAGCCTGCCATTGCCGCCGCACAGCCCTCCGTTACGTTGACGCACCATGATCCCGCTCTCAGTCCTCGACCTGTCGGTCGTCACCACCGGTACCAAGCCCGCCGCGGCGCTGCGCAACAGCATCGATCTGGCACGCCACGTCGACGGGCTCGGCTATGTCAGGTACTGGCTCGCCGAGCATCACAACCTCGCCTCGGTCGCGAGCCCCGCGCCCGACGTCATGATCGGGCAGATCGCGGCGGTGACGAAGCACCTGCGCGTCGGCTCCGGCGGCGTGATGCTGCCCAACCACGCGCCGCTGGTCGTGGCCGAGCGCTTCAAGATGCTGGAGGCGCTGTTTCCCGGACGTATCGACCTCGGTCTCGGCCGCGCCCCGGGCACCGACGGCGCCACCGCCTACGCGCTGCGCAGCCGGCTCGACCGCCGCGAGGGCGAAGATTTTCTGGAGCGGCTGCACGAACTGATCTTGTGGGAGACCCGCAAATTCCCCGCGGGCCACCCTTACAACAGCGTCGTCGCCATGCCTGACGACACCGCCCTGCCGCCGATCTGGCTGCTCGGCTCGAGCGATTATTCCTCGGAGCTCGCCGCGCAGGTCGGCATGGGCTTCGCCTTCGCCCATCATTTCACTTCCCACGACGCCATCGATGCGATGGTGCATTACCGCAACCGCTTCCAGCCCTCCGCCTGGCGCGCCAGCCCACATGCGATCCTCGCGGTCGCGGCCATCGTGGCCGACACAGATGAGGAGGCCGAAAGGCTCGCCAGCTCCTTCGATCTCAACCGCCTTCGCCGCGACCGCGGTCAATATCTTCCGCTGCCGAGTATCGAGGAGGCGCTGGCCTATCCCTACACGGACGCCGAGCGCATCTCGATTCTCCGCAACCGCTCGCGCCTGTTCGTCGGCAGCCCGGCAACCGTGCAGAAGAAGCTTCAGCCGCTAATCTACGCGAGCAAGCCGGACGAGCTGATGGTGATCACCGCCGTGTATGACCACGAGGCGCGAAAGAGGTCGTATTCGCTGCTGGCGGAGGCGTTCGGGCTGGCGAAGCAGGCGTCCTAGTCACTCACCGTCATTCCGGGGCGATGCGAAGCATCGAACCCGGAATCTCGAGGTTCCGGGTTCACGCTTCGCGTGTCCCGGAACGACAGTTATCAATCCTGCGCCTCGTTGAACGTCGCGCGGAACGGATGCCCCGGATACACGCCGACAATGCGGAATTCGCGCGAGAAGAATTTCAGCTCCTCGATGGCAAAGGCGAGGCCCTTGTCGTCGGGATGTCCGTCGACGTCGGCATAGAACTGCGTGGCGAAGAAATTGCCGTCGATCATGTAGCTTTCGAGCTTGGTCATGTTGACGCCGTTGGTGGCAAAGCCGCCGAGCGCCTTGTAGAGCGCGGCCGGCAAATTGCGCACCCGGAAGACGAACGTCGTGACCAGCGGGCCCGAGCCTTGGGCTGCCCATTTCGGCTCGCGCGCCAGCACCACGAAGCGCGTGGTGTTGTGGGCCTCGTCCTCGATGTCCTCGGCGAGGATGTCGAGGCCGTAAATTTTCGCGGCCAAGCGCGAGGCGATCGCGGCGACGGTCTTGTCCTTGCGCTCGGAAATGTCGCGGGCGCTGCCGGCAGTGTCCGCGTGCACGATTGGCTTGATGCCGAGCTTGCGGATGATGCGCCGGCACTGGCCGAGTGCGTGGACATGGCTCTCCACGCTCTTGACGTCGTCGAGCTTGGTACCCTTCACCGCCATCAGCTGATGTCGAACGGGCAGAAACCATTCGCCGATGATGAAGAGGCCGGAGGCCGGCAGCAGGTGATGGATGTCAGCGACGCGGCCCGCGACCGAATTCTCGATCGGGATCATGCCGAGATCAGCCTCGCCGGACGAGATCGCTGACAGCGCGTCCTCGAAGGTGGCGCAGGGCATCGGCTCGGCGTCGGGATAGGCCTCGACGATGGCGATGTGGGAATTGGCCCCAGGCTCGCCCTGGAATGCGACTTTCAGCTTGCTCATGATCGGCCTTGTAACAGCGGCTCAGGATTTGGAAAGGATGCTGCGCGCGGTTTCGAGATCGGGCGGCGTGTCCACGCCACGGGGCACGCTGTCGACGATCATGATGTCGATGCGCATGCCGGCTTCCACCGCCCGGAGCTGCTCGAGATTTTCCTGAACTTCCAGGGGAGACCGTGGCAGCGACACGAATCGATCCAGCGCCGCGCGGCGGTACGCGTAGAGTCCGATATGGTGGTAACGCGGTCCGTCGCCGTAGGGGGCCGTGGCACGGGTAAAATAGAGCGCCCGCAGCCGCCGCGGCCCGATCGGCGAGCCTACCGCCTTCACGACGCTCGGGGCGAGATCCTCCTCCTCGGTGTGGATCTGCGAGGCCAGCGTCACGATATCGACGGCAGGCTCGGTAAAGGGTGGCAGCACCTCGCGGATGGTCTGCGGCGTGATGGTCGGGAAATCGCCCTGGAGATTGATCACGATCTCGGCCTTGCCGTCCGGATCGAGCTTCTGCATGGCCTCGTGGATGCGGTCCGAGCCCGAGGGATGGTCCGGGCGGGTCATCACCGCCTCACCGCCGTGGGCTGTGACGACCGAGGCGATCTCCGCCGTGTCGGTTGCGACCGCGACCCGGCCGATGGCAGCGGCCTCGGCGCGGCGCAGCACGTGCACGATCATCGGCAGGCCCGCGATATCGGCGAGCGGCTTGCCGGGCAGGCGTGTGGCGGCCATGCGGGCCGGGATCAGCACCAGGATGCGGGGATCGATCATTGGGTCAAGGGCCTGGAAACGGAGCGCTTTCCGCGCCGAGAAATGGCATGGGGACGGGCTGAAAGCCGGGTCGCTTATACGGGTTGCCAGACCCGGGGCAAACCGATATCTCAATGGCAAAACTCGGGGAAACAATAAGGAACGATTTCTCCCGAGGCTCGTCCTGGCGGCCGCTTGGGCCGCCGTTTCCTTCTTGCGGTGGGGCCTGGCCGGAAATGGATTCTTTCGAACTCAACAAGATTCTCGGTGCTGTTCTTGGCACCTGTCTCGTGCTGCTGGTGACGAGCTTCACCGCCCAGGCGCTTTTCTCGCCGAAGATGCCGGAAAAGCCGGGCTTCGAGATCGCGGTGAAGGAAGATGCCGGCCACGGCAACGAGGGCGGCGCCGCCGCTGCGGCCTCCTCGGAGCCGATCGAAAAACTGCTCCAGACCGCCTCCGTCGAAAAGGGCGCGGCGGCCGCCAAGAAGTGCGGCGCCTGTCATACTTTCGAAAAGGGCGGCCCGAATCGCGTCGGTCCGAACCTTTATGGCGTCGTCGGCGAGCCGAAGGGCGAAGGCCGCGGGTTCAACTTCTCGGCGGCCATGAAAGCCAAGGGCGGCACCTGGACGTTCGAGGATCTCAACAAGTTCATCGCCAATCCGAAGGGCTTCATCCCGGGCACTGCAATGGGCTTCGCCGGTATCCCGAAGGATTCCGAGCGGGCCGACGTCATTGCCTATCTGAATTCGTTGTCGGAGCATCCGCAGCCGCTGCCGACGGCGTCTAAGTAAGCCTCAAAGTTCTCTCTTGGAATCTGCGGCCAGGCTGAAAAGCCTGGCCGTTTGCTTATCCGGCCTCGCGGCAACGCTATCGGGGCGTTTGGCCGCATCCGAGAGGCCGGCTGGGCTTTCAAGATGAGCAAAAAGCAACATATTCGGTCGAAACCTCGCCTATATTGGGAACTTAAAGGAGTAGCCTCCTTCAAGACAGGGAATGTTGATTTGGCCATTACTCGACGCGATCTCCTGCTCACCGGCACTGCGGCCGCAGCTCTCCCCGCCCTCGGTTCCATGGGCCGCGTTTCCGTCATCGGCACGGCAGCGGCGCAATCAGCCAATGAAAATGGGCTTCCTTGGCGCCATGCTCTGTCGCTGTTCGGCGACATCAAGTACCCCGCCGACTTCAAGCGCTTCGATTACGTCAATCCGGATGCGCCCAAAGGCGGCGTCGCCCGCCTGATCTCGATCGGCACCTTCGACAATTTCAACCTCGCGGTCGCCGGCATCAAGGGCTCCCTCGCTCCAGCTGCGGCGATGATCTACGAAACGCTCATGACCCGGGCGCAGGACGAGGTGGCGACCGAGTACGGCGAACTTGCCGAGGCGGCACAACATCCGGACGATTTTTCCTGGGTGATCTATCGCCTGCGCAAGGAAGCCCGCTGGCATGACGGCAAGGCGGTGACGCCGGAGGACGTCATTTTCTCGCTGGAGACGTTCAAGCAGCAGAGCCCCATGTACGCGTCCTACTATCGCCACGTGACCAAGGCGGAGAAGGTTGGCGAGCGCGACGTCAAGTTCAGCTTCGACGGGCCGGGCAACCGCGAACTGCCGACCATCGTCGGTGAATTGACCGTGCTGCCGAAACATTGGTGGGAAGGCACCGACGCCCAGGGCCGCAAACGCGACGTCAGCGCGACCACGCTGGAGATCCCGCTGGGCTCCGGGCCGTACCGGATCAAGGAATTCGTGGCGGGACGCTCGATCAAGCTGGAGCGGGTGAAAGATCATTGGGGTGCCAATCTCCCCAGCCAGATCGGCACCAACAATTTCGACGAGCTCCGCTTCGAGTTCTTCCGTGACAACCTCGTGGCGCTGGAAGCCTTCAAGGCCGACCAGGCCGACTGGATCGCGGAAAACTCCGCCAAGCAGTGGGCGACGGCCTACGACTTCCCGGCGGTGGCGGAGAAGCGGGTCATCAAGGAAGAATTTCCGATCAACGATTCCGGCCGCATGCAGGCCTTCGTCGTCAACATCAGGCGTCCCCAATTCAAGGACGCGCGGGTGCGGCGCGCCTTCAACTATGCCTTCGATTTCGAGGAGATGAACAAGCAGCTCTTCTTTGGTCAGTACAAGCGCATCAACAGCTATTTCGAAGGCACGGAACTCGCCGCGACCGGGCTGCCCCAGGGCGAGGAGCTGCAGATCCTTGAAACCGTAAAGGACAAGGTGCCGCCGGAAGTTTTCACCACGCCTTATCAGAATCCGGTTGGCGGCACTCCAGAGGCCGTGCGCGCCAATCTGCGCGAAGCGGCAAAGCTGCTGAAAGAGGCAGGTTTCGAAGTTCGCGACCACAAGCTGGTGGACGCCTCGGGCAAGGTTCTGACGGTCGAAATCCTGGTGCAGGACCCCTCATCCGAGCGAATCGCACTGTTCTACAAGCCGTCACTGGAGCGAATCGGCGTCAATGCATCGGTTCGTACCGTCGATGATGCGCAGTACCAGAATCGGCTGCGCAGCTTCGACTTCGACATGATCATCGATCAATGGGGCGAGTCGCTCTCGCCGGGCAACGAGCAACGCGAGTTCTGGGGCTCGCAGGCTGCCGACGTGCCTGGTGCGCGCAACACCATCGGCATCAAGAACCCTGCCGTGGATGCCTTGATCGAGAAGGTGATCTTCGCCAAGGATCGCGCTGGCCTCGTCGCCGCCACCCATGCGCTCGATCGCGTGCTGCTCTGGAATTTCTACGTGGTTCCGCAGTTCACCTATCCGTTCGCGCGCTATGCCCGCTGGGATCGCTTCAGCCACGCCGAGCCAATGCCGAAATATGGACGGTCCGGCCTGCCGACGCTGTGGTGGTATGACGCCGAAAAAGCGGCGCGGATCGGAAAACGCTCTTGAGGGAGCCTTTGCGCATGGCGCAGCTTTCACGCCGGCATGTGCTTGCTCTGGCTGCCGCCGGTGCGCTCGGCGCCACCTGGCAGCGCGGCGCAACGGCATCGGAAATGCCGGCCGAGGCCCACGGCATCTCGGCGTTCGGCGATCTCAAATATCCCGCCGATTTCCATCATTTCGATTATGTCAATCCGGGCGCGCCGAAGGGCGGCACGTTCTCGCTCATCCCGTCGACGAAATCGTATAACCAGTCCTACCAGACCTTCAACTCGCTCAATGCCTTCATCCTCAAGGGCGACGGCGCGCAAGGCATGGACATGACGTTTTCGCCGCTGATGGTGCGGGCGAGTGACGAGCCGGACGCGATGTACGGGCTCGCAGCCAAATCCGTGCAGATATCGCCGGACCGGCTGGTCTATCGCTTCACGATGCGGCCGGAGGCGAAATTCCACGACGGCACCAAGCTCACCGCGCATGATGCGGCGTTCTCACTGACCGCGCTGAAGGCCAAGGGGCATCCGCTGCTCATCGTGCAGCTCCGCGACATGGTGAGCGCGGAAGCGATCGACGATGCCACGCTCGTCGTCACCTTTGCCAAGGGGCGGGCGCGCGACGTGCCGCTCTATGCCGCGGGCCTGCCGATCTTTTCGAAAGCGTATTACACGTCCCGGCCGTTCGACGAATCGACGCTGGACATTCCGCTCGGCTCGGGGCCGTACAGGGTCGGGAGATTCGAGGTCAATCGCTACATCGAATTCGAGCGGGTCAAGGACTGGTGGGCTGCCGATCTGCCGGTTTGCCGCGGCAGCTACAATTTCGACGTCGTGCGTTATGAATTCTATCGCGACCGTGATGTCGCCTTCGAAGGCTTCACCGGCAAGAACTATCTCTACCGTGAGGAATTCACCTCACGCATCTGGGCGACGCGCTATGACTTCCCGGCCGTCAAGGATGGTCGCGTCAAGCTCGAGGTCGTGCCCGACGAAACGCCGTCAGGCGCGCAGGGCTGGTTCATCAACACGCGGCGTGACAAGTTCAAAGACCCCCGCGTGCGCGAAGCCCTCATCAATGCCTTTGACTTCGAGTGGACCAACAAGACTATCATGTACGGCGCTTATGCCCGTACGGTGTCGCCGTTCCAGAACTCGGATCTCATGGCGGGCGATGGGCCTCCTTCGCCGGACGAGCTGAAGCTGCTGGAGCCGTTTCGCGGCCATGTGCCGGACGACGTGTTCGCGACCCCATTCACGCCGCCGGTCTCGGACGGCTCCGGGCAAGACCGGAGCCTGTTGCGCAAGGCGCAGCAATTGCTAAACGAAGCCGGTGTGCCGATCAAGGATGGCAAGCGGGTGCTGCCGAACGGAGAGGTGTTCAGGATCGAATTCCTGCTGGACGAGCCCTCCTTCCAGCCGCACCATGCGCCCTACATAAAGAACCTGGGGACGCTGGGCATCGAAGCGAGCGTGCGCCTCGTCGATGCGGTGCAATACAGGGCGCGCCAGGAAGAGTTCGACTTCGACATGACGATCCAGCGCTTCAGCATGTCGGCGACGCCGGGCGACGCCATGCGCGCATTCTTTTCTTCGCAGGTTGCGGCGACCAAAGGCTCATACAATCTCGCAGGCGTCGCCAGCCCGGCCATCGACGCCATGATCGAAAAGATCATGGCGGCGGACAGCCGAGAAGATTTGACCGTCGCGTGCCGCGCCTTTGACCGTCTGTTCCGCGCCGGCCGATATTGGGTGCCGCAATGGTACAACAAGACGCACCGGCTGGCTTATTGGGATCAGTTCGGCCACCCTCAGAAGCTGCCGCGTTATGCCAACGGCGTCGGCGCACCCGACATCTGGTGGCATGAACCCGCCAAGGCCGCCAAGCTCGAGCAGGCGAAATAATCATGAGCGCCTATATCGCCCGCCGCATCCTCTTGATGATCCCGACGCTGCTCGGGATCCTCTTCGTGTCCTTTATCGTCGTGCAGTTCGCGCCGGGCGGCCCGGTCGAGCGCGTGATCGCGCAGCTCTCCGGCGCTGACACCGGCGGCAGCTCGCGCATATCGGGCGGCGGCGACTTCGCTCAGCGTGCACCGGGGCAAGTCGGGGCCGGTGGCGACGCTATCAACTCGAAATATCGCGGCGCGCAAGGTCTTGATCCTGACTTCATCAAGAAGCTCGAGGCACAGTTCGGTTTCGACAAGCCGGCACCGGAACGCTTTCTCCTGATGGTCTGGAATTTCGTGCGCTTCGATTTCGGCAAGAGCTATTTCCGCGACGTCAGCGTGATCCAGCTGATCAAGGAGAAGCTGCCGGTCTCGATTTCGCTCGGGATCTGGCTCACTCTGATTACGTATCTGATCTCGATCCCGCTTGGCATCCGCAAGGCGGTCAAGGACGGCACGCGCTTCGACACCTGGACGTCGACCGTGCTCGTGCTTGGCTATGCCATTCCCGGATTTCTGTTCGCCATCCTCCTCATCATCCTGTTTGCCGGCGGCTCCTTCTTCAATTGGTTCCCGCTGCGTGGACTGACCTCGGACGGCTGGTCGCAGTTTCCCTGGTATTGGAAGATCCTCGATTATTTCTGGCATCTGACGCTGCCGCTGATTGCCATGGGGCTCGGCGCGTTCACCACCATGACGTTCCTGACCAAGAATTCGTTCCTGGACGAGATTCGCAAGCAATATGTTATGACCGCGCGCGCCAAGGGGTGCAGCGAGGGCCGGGTGCTTTACGGGCATGTGTTCCGCAATGCGATGCTGATCGTGATCGCCGGTTTTCCAGGGACGTTCATCCACGCCTTCTTCTCGGGCTCGCTGCTGATTGAGACCATCTTCTCGCTGGACGGGCTCGGGCTGCTCAGTTTCGAGAGCGTGCTCAACCGTGACTATCCCGTGGTGTTCGGCACGCTCTACATCTTTTCGTTGGTCGGACTCGTGATCAACCTGATCTCCGACCTGACCTATATGTGGATCGACCCACGAATCGATTTCGAGGCGCGGGAGGTCTGATGACAATTACCGCGCCGACGCCGATCGAGACCACGACGCAGTCTCCGCTGGGTGAGGTCGTTCCAATCACCCGCAAGTCGTTCGCACCTTCGCCGCTCAACAGGCGGCGATGGCAGAACTTCAAGGCGAACCGCCGCGGCTATTGGTCGTTCTGGATCTTCATTATTCTGTTCGTGGTCTCACTGTTCGCCGAGTTGATCGCCAACGACCGGCCTTTCCTGATCAAGTTCGACGGCCGGCTCTATTGGCCCGCCTTCGTGACCTATTCGGAAACCACCTTCGGCGGCGACTTCGAGACCGCGGCCGACTACCGCGATCCCTATTTGCAGAAGCTGATCAAGGACAAGGGCGGCAGCATCGTCTGGCCGCTGATCCGCTATTCCTACGACACCCACAATCTTGACCTGCCGACGCCGGCGCCGTCGCCGCCGACCTGGATGCTGACCGAGAAGCAATGCAAGCCGGTGGTGGAGAAGAAGGGGCTGAAGAGCTGCCGCGACCTCGAATACAACTGGTTCGGCACCGACGACCAGGGGCGCGATGTGGTCGCACGACTGATCTACGGCTTCCGCATCTCGGTACTGTTCGGCCTGTGCCTCACCATCATCTCGTCGGTGATCGGCATCGCGGCGGGGGCGGTGCAGGGCTATTTCGGCGGTCGGGTCGATCTGATCTTCCAGCGCTTCATCGAGATCTGGACGGCGATTCCCTCGCTCTACCTTCTCCTGATCCTGTCCTCGGTCCTCGTGCCCGGCTTCTTCGTGCTGCTCGGCATCCTGTTGCTGTTCTCCTGGGTCTCACTGGTAGGTCTCGTGCGGGCCGAGTTTCTGCGCGGGCGCAACTTCGAATACATTCAGGCGGCGCGGGCGCTTGGCGTGTCCAATCAGGTCATCATGTTCCGCCACCTGCTGCCGAACGCCATGGTCGCGACCATGACGTTCCTGCCCTTCATCGTGTCGAGCTCGGTGATGACGCTGACGGCGCTCGATTTCCTGGGCTTCGGCCTGCCGCCGGGATCGCCTTCGCTGGGCGAATTGCTGTCCCAGGCGAAAGCCAATGTGCAAGCACCTTGGCTCGGCTTCTCCGGCTTCTTCTCGGTCGCCATCATGCTGTCGCTGTTGATCTTCATCGGCGAAGCCGTGCGCGACGCCTTCGATCCGCGCAAGACGTTCAGGTGAGCCGATGGACGCGATCAACCAGCCTCTGCTCAGCGTGCGCGATCTCTCGGTCGCCTTCCACCAGGGCGGCGCCACCACGCTCGCGGTCGACAAGGTCTCGTTCCAGATCAAGCGCGGCGAATGCGTGGCGCTGGTCGGCGAATCCGGCTCCGGCAAATCGGTCAGCGCGCTCTCGATTTTGAAGCTGCTGCCCTATCCGAACGCCTCGCATCCCTCCGGCAGCATCCGCTTCAAGGGGCAGGAGCTGATCGACCAGTCCGAGCAGCAGATGCGGGAGATTCGCGGCAGCGACATCTCCATCATCTTCCAGGAGCCGATGACCTCGCTCAATCCGCTGCACACGATCGAGGCGCAGATCGGCGAGATGATCCAGCTGCATAATCCGACCAGCAATGCCGAGGCGCGCAAGCGGACGCTCGAGCTATTGACCCAGGTCGGTATTCCCGAGCCGGAGACGCGGCTGAAGAGCTATCCGCACCAGCTCTCCGGCGGCCAGCGCCAGCGCGTGATGATCGCGATGGCGCTCGCCAATGAGCCGGACCTCTTGATTGCGGACGAGCCGACCACGGCGCTCGACGTCACCGTGCAGGCGCAGATCCTGGCACTGCTCGCTGAGATTCGCGCGCGGCTCGGCATGAGCCTGCTGTTCATCACCCACGATCTCGGCATCGTCCGCCGCATCGCCGATACGGTCTGCGTCATGAAGGGCGGCGTGATCGTCGAGCACGGGCCGGTCGAGCAGGTCTTCAAGACCCCGAAGCATCCCTATACGCGCGACCTGCTCGCGGCGGAGCCGAAGCCCGATCCGGCGCCGCCGCAGCCGGGTGCGCCGCTGGTGATGTCGGCCAACGATCTGAAGGTCTGGTTCCCGATCAAGCGCGGCTTGATGCGCAAGACGGTCGGCCACATCAAGGCGGTCGACGGCGTCAGCCTCGCCGTGCGCAAGGGCGAGACGCTTGGCGTCGTCGGCGAATCTGGCTCGGGCAAGACCACGCTGGGGCTCGCACTGCTAAGGCTGATCTCGTCGAACGGCCGGATCGTGTTCCTGGGCAAGGACATCCAGGGCCTGCGCTTCAAGGAAATGCGACCCTTCCGGCGCGACATGCAGATCGTGTTCCAGGATCCGTTCGGCTCGCTCAGCCCGCGCATGTCGGTCGCCGACATCATCGCCGAAGGCCTCTCCGTGCATCAGCCGAATCTCTCGCGTGAGGAGCGCGAGGGCCGCGTCGTCAAGGCGCTCGAGGATGTCGGACTCAATCCAGAGACGCGCTTCCGCTATCCCCATGAATTCTCCGGCGGCCAGCGCCAACGCATCAGCATCGCCCGGGCGGTGGTGCTGGAGCCGGATTTCGTCGTGCTGGACGAGCCGACCAGCGCGCTCGACATGCTGTTCCAGGCGCAGATGGTCGATCTTTTGCGGGAGCTCCAGCGCAAGCGCGAGCTCACCTACATGTTCATCTCGCACGACCTGCGCGTCGTCGCCTCGCTCGCCAGCCATCTGATCGTGATGCGCGGCGGCAAGGTGGTCGAGGAGGGGCAGGCCGCCGAGCTGTTCAACAACCCGAAGACGGATTACACCCGAGCGTTGTTCGCCGCCGCGTTCCGGCTGGAGACTGCGGGCAACGGCTCGGTCGCGACGTAGTGCTTCAGCTCTCCGTACGGGAGAGCTGTCGCCCGCCGCTACGAGATTAAGCGAGCCGGTTGATCGCGGCGACCTCGCTGCCGGCTTGCCTGATCCGCGCAATCGCCGGCCCGGTCGGTTCGATCACGGTGGCCATGTGATAGGCGTTGGCGTGAACCATGGTGGCCCCGTCGCGCACGATGGCGACGTGGCCCTTCCAGAAGATCAGATCTCCGCGTTGCAGCTTGTCCCACTCATGCGCCTCGAGCGCGCGGCCGACGCCTGCCTGCTGCATGTCGCTGTCGCGCGGGCAGCCGATGCCGGCAGCAGTCAGCGAGACTTGCACCAGGCCCGAGCAATCGATGCCAAAGCTGCTTTTACCGCCCCAGAGATAGGGCGTGCCGACGAAGCGCTCGGCGACGGCGACGAAGTCCGGCTCGCGATGATCGAGCGGGACGAGATGGGTCTTCGGCAAGAACGTTCCGGCGCGCGTCACCGCGAAGGCCCCATGCTCGCGCACGATCGTGAGCTTTGATCCAAGCACCAGCGTGTCGGCCGGCGGTAGCTTGATTGAAGGGCCGGGAAACGCAAACGTCCGGAGTACACTGACGACGTGGGTTGGCGTTGCCGCGGGGCGAGCCAGGCCTGCATCCGGCAACCAGCCGACATACCCGTCGGCATTGAGCTGGCCCCAGGCCCAGCCTTCGCCGTTGCGGTCGTAAATGGTGACGCGCTCACCGCGCAGCGCCTCGGTCATCAACGTCGCATTCGAGGATGGCTGCTCACGCACGGCTGCGATGGCCTCGACCACCTCGAATTCCTCGCCAGTGACGAAGCGATTCGCCTCCACCTTGCCTTCGAGATATTTCGCGGCGATGTCGCCCCGCACCGGCGTCAGCCGTGGATCATGCATAGCGCTCACTCAGCAATGAATAGAGAGCGCGCGCAGCCTGGCACTCGCCGCCCTCCGGCCGCGCCGGCTTCGCCGACGGCGTCCAGCCGTAGATGTCGACATGCAGCCAGCTCCTGGCATGCTCGACGAAGCGTTGCAGGAACAGCGCGCAGGTGATCGAGCCGGCAAAGCCGCCCGACGGGGCATTGGTGATGGTCGCCGTCTTGGAGTCCAGCCAGGCATCGTAAGGCGGCCACAGCGGCATGCGCCACAACGGATCGTTCTCCCTCACCGCGCAACGTGCGACGTCGGCCGCCAGCGTCTCATCATTGGTGTAAAAAGGCGGCAGATCCGGCCCCAGCGCAACGCGTGCCGCGCCGGTCAGCGTGCCCAAATCGATCAGCAGCTCCGGCTTTTCCTCATCGGCCAGCGCCAGCGCGTCGGCGAGGACGAGGCGGCCTTCCGCGTCGGTATTCCCGATCTCGACCGTGATGCCCTTGCGCGAGGTGAAGATGTCGAGGGGGCGGAACGCGTTGCCGGCGACCGCGTTCTCCACGGCCGGAATCAGCACGCGCAATCGGACCTTCAGCTTCGCATCCATCACCATGCCTGCGAGCGCCAGCACGTTGGCGGCGCCACCCATGTCCTTCTTCATGATCAGCATGCCGCTCGACGGCTTCAGGTCGAGTCCGCCGGTGTCGAAGCAGACGCCCTTGCCGACCAGCGTCACCTTGGGATGAGCCGGATCGCCCCAGCCAATGTCGATCAGTCGCGGCGCACGGCTCGAGGCCATGCCGACGGCATGGATCAGCGGAAAATTCGTCTTCAGATCTTCACCGATGGTGCAGGCGAAGCTTGCGCCGAAGTCGGCGGCGAGCGCCTGCGCGGCTGCGGCGAGCTGCTCCGGTCCCATGTCGTTGGCCGGCGTGTTGATGAGATCGCGTGCCAGCATCGCCGCATCGGCCATGCGATTGATCTCGGTCGCGTCGACGCCATCAGGCGGCACCAGCCGGACGCCGGGCCGGTCAGCCTTGCGGTAGCGGGCGAAGCGGTAGCTGCCGAGCGCGAAGGCCAGCGCCGCCAGCCGTGCATCGTGCGGTGAATTGGCAAAGCGATAGGTGCCCGGCGGCAGCAGGCCAGGCAGGGCGCCCGGCCGGAACAGGTCGCGCGATCTGGCGCCTTCGTCCTCGAGGCCGAACAGCACCTGTGCAATTGCGCCGTCCGGCGCGGGCAGCGCGAGATAGCCGCCAGGCTTGGCGGCAAAGGCGCTCGCGGCCGCGAACTGGCGCTGCGCCGCGGGTAGCGTTTCGGCGACCTGATCCCAGCTCGATTTGGTGACGAAGGTGATCGGTATGGCAGTGGGCGACGTCTCGAAGACAGAAGGCATTGGCGGGTCCGGATCGTCAGATCAAGCAGTCGTGCGAACGGACGAGACTTCGCAGAGTTTCGGCGCCGCCGCAATCGGCTTTGCTGTCACCGTTCAGCGAGCCGCTACTCGCAGCGAGGAGGCCATGCTAGGTTCCGAGCACGGCCGCCACATATGGAAATCGCCGGCGGCCGACGACGCCTGCCGGGAGGATGCAATGGAAATTGTGTGGAGCGCAGTCACATTCATCGGCCAGGCCGTCGAGGCGATTTTCGGCTATGTCGAGCATCATCACTGGATCTTCGCGTTCCTTGCCGGCGGCTACGTCTTCTATCTGCACGACCGCTCGGTCCATGCGCGGTTCGATGCGCTGGACAAGCGCGTCGATGAAATCCGCAAGCGACTTGCCATCGAATATTGACCGGCGGGGCGCAACCGCCGTCGGGAAGCTCTCGTATCTCCCACTCGTCGGTGTTAACTGGCCGTTAGGGTTAACAGTCTATTGCTGGCGCGTTCGGCTCGATCAATCGGCTCGAGATTCAAAGCGTCATGCGTCAACGATTCAGTCTTGCCCGGCTTCTTGCGTCCACCTCGCTGGCCGCGGCGTTGGCCATGGGCCTCGGCGGCTGCACGGGCATGTCGAAGCTCTCCGAGATCACCGGCTCGGTCGGGCCGCGGGCGGAAGCCGCTCCGGCCGATCCCGCGCGCGCTGCCGAAGTCTATGGCGAGCGCTATCGGGCCAATCCCAAGGATGCTGACGCCGCGCTCGCCTATGGCCAGGCCTTGCGCGCCAATGGCCAGCGCGCCCAGGCCGCCGCCGTGCTCGAGCAGGCGACCATCGCCAATCCCGGCAACAAGGCGCTGCTCGCCCAGTACGGCCGCGCGCTCGCCGACAACGGCAATTTCCAGCAGGCCTTCGACGTGCTGTCGAAGGCGCATTCGCCCGACAATCCGGACTGGCGCCTGCTCTCGGTGCAAGGTACTGCGCTCGATCAGATGGGCCGGCACGACGAGGCGCGCTCCTATTATGCGAGCGCCCTGAAGATCGCACCAGGTGATCCCGGCGTCCTCTCCAATCTCGGCCTGTCCTACATGTTGACGAGGAACCTGCCGAAGGCCGAAGAGGCGCTGCGACAAGCTTACGCTTCGCCGCGCGCGAGCGCCCGGGTGCGGCAGAATCTCGGTCTGGTCGTCGGCCTGCAAGGGCGCTTCGCCGAAGCCGAGACCATCGTGAAGGCGGACCTGCCGCCGGACCAAGCCGCGGCCAATGTCGCCTATCTCAAAGAGATGCTGAACCGCAACGACGCTCCGCGCGGGGCACCGAAGCGGACGCCGGTCGCCTCGCTCGGCCAGCCCGATTGATCGGCCTGATCTTGGACCGCGCGCAGGGCCTCTCGCGTCAGTGCAGCTCGGTGATCTTGATGCCGGTCGGTCCGAGAATGACGACGAACAGGACCGGAAGAAAGAACAGGATCATCGGCACCGTCAATTTCGGCGGTAGCGCAGCGGCCTTCTTCTCGGCCTCATTCATGCGCATGTCGCGGTTTTCCTGCGCCATGACACGCAGGGAATGCCCGAGCGGCGTACCGTAGCGCTCTGCCTGCTGAAGCGCCAGACAGACCGACTTGACGCCTTCGAGCCCGGTGCGCCGCGCCAGGTTCTCATAGGCCATCTTCCGGTCCTGCAAGTAGGACAGCTCGGCCGTGGTCAGCGCGAACTCCTCCGACAGCGCGATCGATTGGCCGACGATCTCGGTGGCGACCTTGCGGAACGCCATTTCGACCGACATGCCGGATTCGATGCAGATCAGCAGCAGGTCGAGCGCGTCCGGAAAGGCGCGCTTGATCGAGAGCTGGCGTTTGGAGATCGCGTTCTTGAGGAACAGCATCGGCGCCTGGAGGCCGAGATAGGCCGCGCCGACGCAGATGCCGATCTTGACCGGCAGCGCCTGCTCCAAATGCGCGATCAAGAAGACGTAGATGGCGGTACCGATGAAGAGCGCGATCGGAGCGACCATGCGGGCAAACAGGAAGGTGATGTAGGGCGCCTGGCCGCGGTAGCCCGCCATGATGAGCTTGTCGCGGGCGGCCTCCTGCGCCAGCCATTTGGTGAGGTTGAAGTCCTCGACCACCTTGGAGACGAGCTGCTTCGGCGACTGGCGCAGCGAGACCTTCTCGTTCTTGTTGAGGCGCTCGCGCTCGCGCTGCCGGAGGCGCTCACGCTCGCTCGCCACCGCCTTCATGCGCTTGGAGAGTCCCTCGCCGGCAAACAGCGGCATCACCAGCGTATAGACGGTGGCGCTGGCGGCAATGGCCGCCAGCAGCATGGTCATGAAGCGGACGTCATGTAGCTTCGAAACGAGAAACTCGACCATACGGCACCGTCAGAAATCGAAGTTGATCATCTTCTTCATCACCATGATGCCGATCGACATCCAGACGACGCAGCCGACCAGCATCAGCTGGCCGGTCGGGTGGGTCCAAAGCAGCGAGATGTAGTGCGGCGTCGTGAGATAGACCAGGAACATCACGATCGGCGGCAGCGAGCCGATGATGCCTGCCGAGGCCTTGGCCTCCATCGACATCGCCTGAATCTTTTCCTTCATCTTCTTGCGGTCGCGCAGCACCTTGGAGAGGTTGCCGAGCGCTTCGGAGAGGTTGCCGCCCGATTTCTGCTGGATCGAGATCACGATGCCGAAGAAGTTCGCCTCTGGGAGCGGCATGCGCTCATAGAGACGCAAGCAGGCCTCACCGAGCGGCATGCCGATCGCCTGCGTCTCGATGATCTGGAGGAACTCGGTGCGCAGCGGCTCCGGTGCATCGGCAGCGACGACCTTGATCGATTCGAACAGCGGCAGACCCGCCTTGATGCCACGCACGATCACGTCGACCGCATCAGGCAGCGCCGCCAGGAACTTGGACTCGCGGCGCTTCTTGAGGAAACCCAGTGCCCAGCGCGGCAGGCCGAAGCCGCCAGCAAAAGCCAGGCCGGCGGCACCGAGCAGGCCGCCCCCGACGAACAGAGCGGCCGCGAACAGCACGCCCGCCACAACGGCGGACACGACCCAGAATTTCTGCGCCGTCCAGTCGAGCCCTGCTTGCGAGAGGCGGACACTGAGCGGAATCCTCTTCTCCTGCTGGCGCCGCGCCTCGAGATCCTTGAGCGAAGTCTCGACCTGCTCACGGCGCGATCGTTGGCTCTTGTCGGTCTGCTTGGCCGCGGGCGCGTCGGCGCGCGCGATAGCCGCGCGGCGGTTTTCGGCTTTCCGCTCCCCTGACAGGAGTGGATAGAGGAAGACCCAGGCGATGCCTCCGACGGCGGCCGTGGCGAGAAACGCGAGCGCGAGGACCTGCATGTTCATGACGCTGACCTGCTCACGTTGTCGGCGCCACTTCCGCGGCGTCGAGCGCGGCGGCAAGGCGCTTCTCTTCGCCGTAATAGCGGGCGCGTTCCCAGAATTTCGGGCGGCCGATGCCGGTCGAGCGGTGCCGGCCGATGATCTTGCCGTTGGAGTCTTCGCCGATCAGGTCGTAGAGGAAGATATCCTGGGTGATGATGGTGTCACCTTCCATGCCCATCACTTCGGTGATGTGGGTGATC
Source organism: Bradyrhizobium sp. 160 (assembly GCF_023073735.1). Classification (NCBI taxonomy): domain Bacteria; kingdom Pseudomonadati; phylum Pseudomonadota; class Alphaproteobacteria; order Hyphomicrobiales; family Nitrobacteraceae; genus Bradyrhizobium; species Bradyrhizobium sp. 160. The sequence continues at coordinate 109,294 of NZ_JADPKD010000083.1, read as the reverse complement.
CGCCGCGAGCCGTCGCGCAGGCGTGCGGCCTGAACGATGACATCGATGGATGCGCAGATCATCTCGCGGATGGTGCGCGAGGGCAGAGAGAAGCCGCCCATAGTAATCATGGATTCGCAGCGCGACAGCGCTTCGCGCGGATTGTTGGCGTGCAGCGTTCCCATCGAGCCGTCATGGCCGGTGTTCATGGCCTGAAGCAGGTCGAACGCCTCGGGGCCGCGGACTTCGCCGACGATGATGCGTTCGGGGCGCATACGGAGGCAGTTGCGCACCAGCTCGCGCATGGTGACCTGGCCTTCGCCTTCGATGTTGGGTGGGCGGGTTTCGAGCCGGACCACATGAGGTTGCTGGAGCTGGAGCTCGGCCGCGTCCTCGCAGGTGATGACCCGCTCGTCGTGCTCGATGTAGTTGGTCAGGCAATTGAGCAGCGTCGTCTTGCCCGAGCCGGTACCGCCGGAGATCAGCACGTTGCAGCGGACCCGTCCGATGATCTGGAGGATCTCTGCGCCTTCCGGCGAAATCGCGCCGAACTTGACGAGCTGATCGAGCGTCAGCTTGTCCTTCTTGAATTTGCGGATGGTGAGGGCGGGGCCGTCGATCGCGAGCGGCGGCACGATAGCGTTGACGCGGGAGCCGTCGGCGAGGCGCGCGTCGCAGATCGGTGAGGATTCGTCGACGCGCCGGCCGACCTGGCTGACGATGCGCTGACAGATATTGAGGAGCTGCTGGTTGTCGCGAAACCGGATTCCGGTGCGCTGGATCTTGCCGCCGACTTCGATGAAGACGGTGCCGGCGCCGTTCACCATGATGTCGGCGATGTCGTCGCGCGCGAGCAGGGGCTCGAGGGGGCCATAGCCGAGCACGTCGTTGCAGATATCGTCGAGCAGTTCCTCCTGCTCGGCGATCGACATCACGATGTTCTTGATCGCGATGATCTCGTTGACGATGTCGCGGATTTCCTCGCGGGCGGACTCGGAATCGAGCTTGGCGAGCTGGGCGAGGTCGATGGCCTCGATCAGCGCGCCGAAGATGGTGGCCTTGACCTCGTAATAATTGTCCGACCGCCGGCTCTCCATGGCGGGAGGCGGCGGGGCCTTGGCAGGGGCAAGCGGCGGCGAGGCGACGGCCGGCGGGAGCGGGCCGCGCGACACCGTCGCCGCCGGAGCCTGGGAAGGCTCGGGCAACACGGCGCCGGGCTTGGGAGCCCGAAGGTCGGTGTCTGTTCCGCTACGCTTACCGAACACTTAACAACTCCATGCGGCGGCTATTTTCCCCGCAACTTCTCAATCAGGGGTGAAAACAAGGACGACTTTTGTTTCTTGGTCTCGCTCCGGCCGGTCAGGCGCTGGGCGATCTGAAGGAACATCTCGATCGACTTGTGATTGGCCGAGATCTCCGCAATCATCTGCCCGTTATTGGCCGCCGAGCCGAAGATCTGCGGCTCGAACGGAATCGAGGCGACCGGCTGGCTCTCGATCGCTTTGGCGAATTCCGTGGCGGCGATTTCGGGACGTTTCGGAACACCGACCTGGTTCAGGCAGTAGAGCGGCGGCCGGTCGTTGGGGCGCGAGGCCTTCAAAAGGTCGAACAGGTTCTTCGTGTTGCGCAAATTGGCCAGATCCGGCGCGGCCACGATCAGGATATCGTCCGCTCCGATCAAGGCGCGCTTGGTCCAGCCCGACCATTGGTGCGGCACGTCGAGCACGATGCAGGGCATGGTGGAGCGCAGCGTGTCGAATACGGCATCGAAAGCGTCCGAGCCGAAGTCATAGACGCGGTCGAGCGTCGCGGGCGCCGCCAGCAGGCTGAGATGGTCGGTGCATTTCGACAGCAGGCGGTCGATGAAGGCCGTATCGACGCGATCGGGTGAGAACACGGCGTCGGCGATGCCCTGTGGCGGGTCCTGGTTGTAGTCCAGCCCGGCCGTGCCGAAGGCGAGGTCGAGATCGGCGACCACCGCATCCATCGCGAGATCGCGCGCGATCGCCCAGGCAACGTTGTGGGAAATGGTGGAAGCGCCGACGCCGCCCTTGGCGCCGACGACGGCGATGATGCGGCCGACCGCCTTGGCTTCGGGCGCCGAGAACAGGTTGCAGATCGAGCGCACCACGTCGATCGCGGAGACCGGCGCGAGCACGTAGTCGCTGACACCGCGGCGCACCAGCTCGCGGTAGAGCATGACGTCATTGATGCGGCCGATCACGACCACGCGGGTGCCGGCGTCGCAGACGGTGGCAAGCTGGTCGAGCCCGCCCAGGAGATCGTTGCGGCCGTCGCTTTCGAGCACGATCACGTTTGGTGTCGGGGCGGAGCGATAGGCTTCGATCGCCGCCGCCATGCCGCCCATCTGGATCTTCAGATGGGCTTTGCCGAGACGGCGATCCTCGCCGGCCGACTGCACCGCGGCAGCGGTCTCTACGGTCTCGCAGAAGGCCTGGACCGAGACACGCGGCGAGGGCGCAATATGCTCATCAAGCGGCGGGGGTGGGGCCTCCGGCTGCTCTTCTTGAGGCTGGCGAGCGTAGCTGATCATTTGCCGGTGTCGCTGAGTTTGGCCTTGTCGGCTTCAGGATAGGAGACCGCCGTCGGCGTTCCTTTGCGATATTTCTCGAGGAGCGTGGTGCGACGCGCCATGTAGGACGGCGTTTCGGCCCTCGGCTGCTCGAGGTCCGACGGATTGCTGACCATCGCAGCGAGGTTGCGCTGATAGGCGCAGCCGTAATTGTAATAGTCCTTGTTCTCGAACCAGCTCTTATTCTTCATCGAGGGGCCGATGTCCTCCGGCCACAGGCCGCAGGGACCCGCGACCGCGGCGATCTTGGAGTAAGTGAGCCGGATCGGCGGCAGGAAGCGCTTGTCGTCCGGCTGATAAGGGCGAACGTTGACGCCGCGCGGCGGAACGCCGGCCGCCGCCAGTATCGCCTGGATCTCACGCATGGTGTCCGCGACCGGACGTGCGTTGGGCGTGCCGGATGGCACGTCGATCCGGATCGCGCCGGTGCCCTCGTGCAGCCAGGCCGAGGCGACGCCCATCACGTCGGCGCGCTGGGCGGCGGTCAAGCCGCCGCGGGCGTGGCCGACGAAGACGACGATCGAGCGGTTCTGCTCTTCGATCGCGATCGGATGGCGCTGCTTGTAATCGTCGGGAATGGAGGCGGTGACCGCTTCGTCGTGCTGGCAGCCGCCGAGGGCGAGCGCCATGCCGACGAGCGCGCCACCGAGGCGGATGGCGCGTTTGCGAAGCTGGGGTGGTCTTATGATCATCGTGAAGTCCCCGTTCCGCCTCAGTCGGTGATGAAGCCGTAGGTGCCGCGGTAATTTCTGGCCGGTTCGGTCCGTCCGGGCACGCCGTAGATGCGGTTGATGTTGCCGATCAGCTCGGCCTGCGGATCGGAAGGCGCGGCAAAGCCGTCATCCGGCCGCGACAGATCCTTTTGCGCAACCGCGCGAACGACATAAGGCGTCACGATCACGACCAGTTCGGTCGCGTTGTTGACGAAGTCGCGGCTGCGGAACAGCGTGCCGAGGATCGGGAGCTGCATCAGCCCCGGCAGTCCGCTGACCGCCTGCTTGGTCTGCTGCTGGATCAGGCCGGCCATCGCCATCGCGCCGCCCGAGGGAATTTCCAGCGAAGTCTCGGCGCGACGGGTCCTAATCGAGGGCACCGTCAGCGAGTTCACCGACGTCGAGGTCACCGCCTGGGACAGCGTGATCGCATTCTCGTTCGACAGTTCCGAGACTTCGGTCATCACGCGCAGGCTGATCTTGCCCTCGCTCAGGACCACCGGAGTGAAGTTGAGCGAGATGCCGAACTTCTTGAAGCTGATCTGGGTGGTACAGACATGCGTGGTCGGATCGCACGCATAGCCTGCCGGCACGGGGAATTCACCGCCGGCAATGAAGGTCGCCGACTCGCCGGAGATCGCGGTCAGATTCGGCTCGGCCAGCGTACGGATCACGCCCGCGGTCTCCATCGCGCGCAGGGTGGCCTGCACGGACGGCGTCGCGCCGAATTTCGTAGTCAGGTTGTTACCGTCCACGAGATTGTGGCCAAGGGCCGTGAACGGGTTGGAATTGGAGAAGCTCACCACGGAGGTGCCGTAGTTCAGGTTCGCGGAGAGGTCGATGCCGAGCTGCTTAACAATGTTGCGCTGAACTTCAGCCACCGTCACCTTCAGCATGACCTGATCGCGGCCGCGGACCACGATCGAGTTCACCACCTTGTCGGCGCCGCCGGCGAGGCGCGCGGCGAGATCATTGGCCTGCTGCGCTTCGAGCGGGTTCGCAGCCGTGCCGGTCAGGACGATGCCGTCGCCGAGGCCGTCGATCTGGATGTCGGAGTTGGGCAGGATCTGTTTCAGTGCGGCCCGCGCGCCGTTGAGGTCGCGCTTGACCGCGATGTCATAGGCCGCAATCTGCTGGCCGGCGGAATCAAAGAACACGATATTGGTCTGGCCGACCGAGGCGCCGATGATGTAGGCCCGCTGCGCCGAGCGGACCACCGCATTGGCGATCTTGGGGTCTGCGACCAGCACATCCTTGATGTCCCGCGGCAGATCGACCACGACAGATTTGCCGATGCCGAGCGAGAGGAAACGCGCGTTCATCTGGCCGTCGGCCGCGACCGGCACCACGGCGCGGTAGTCGGCGGCGACCACCGGGCTAAGGGCCGGGTTCAGCGTCAGCGCGAGGACGGCCGAAAACGACAGGGCGCGAACCAGTGAGGTTCGCATCGTCGCCAGATTTGCCCTGCATTTCATATCGACTGTCTTCATCGTGCTTTCGCCGTCTGACTTGGAATGCCGTAGCGAATGATCGAAACGCCGTCGCGCTTCTGCGCGGATTCGTCGAGCGTGATCTCGCTGAGCTTGACGTCGGCTATGCTGCGCAACGCCAGCGACAGCGTTCCGGCCTGGCGGGCCGACGAAAGCGCCTGGGTCTGCGCCGCATTGAGCTCCAAGGTCACGGTTTTGCCGACCACCGTGTTCTGGCCGTCCTTCTCCTTCGGCGCTTGGTCGATGGCCAGGACGCGGATGTTGGCGAGGATGATTTCGGAGGTGACGATGTCCGGGGCGCCGCTGCTCTGGTCCGGGTTCTTGAGGCGGCGCGTGAGGATCACATCGACGCGGTCGTTGGGCAGGATGAAGCCGCCTGCGCCGGTCTCCGGCGAGATCTCGGTCGAGATCGCCCGCATGCCGGAAGGCAGGATTGCCGCCATGAAGCCGGAGCCCTCGGCCTTGACCAGCTTCTGGTCGCGGATCGGCTCACCCTGGATGAAGGGAGCGCGCGCGATCGAGCCGGTCACCTGGGTCGCGCCCTCGGGACGCTCGTTGCGGCGGATGAAGGTGGCGCTGGCGGTCGCGGCCGGCCAAGTCTGCCATTGCACGTCGTCCGGCTTCACGGTCTGGCCGAGACCGATATCGTTCTTGGCCACCAGAACGTCGACGGTCGGAAGCTGCGCGACCGGAGCCGGAGGCGGCGCAGAATTGTCCGTGCCGCTCGCCAGGTACGCGGCGACGCCGCCGGCCCCGATAGCGACCGTCAGGACGACAATGCGTGCCCTATTCATACGCTTCACTTTCCAACAAAAACGCCGCGACGCTGCCGCCGCCGTAATCGGCAGTTGACCAGCTATTCGTCAAAGCATGGTTAATGAGGCGTATCTAAATCGCCTCAACGCCCGGTTTACCCGGTGCGTTCAGCGCAGTGCGAGGTGAGCGAGGTCGATCGCCTTCACCCATTCGGTCTCTGGGTAGACCATCAGCGCGCTCAGTGCGAGCGCGATTCCGTAGGGAATGCCGCTCTCCTTGGCGTGCAGCCGTGCGAGCCAGGCTTGGCCCGCCAGTCCGTAGGGCAGCGGCCATTGCCGGAACTGGAGCAGGAGCAGCGTCAGCGCGCCACCGAACAGCGAAGCGTAGAGTAGGAAGTTGATCAGATGTGCAAAGCCGAACCAGAGTGCGACTGAGGCCGCGACCTTGGCATCGCCGCCGCCGACCCAGCCCATCGCAAAGCAGGTGAAGGCCACGACCAGGAGAAGTGCGCCGGCACCGAGATGGCTCAGCACCTCGTAAGGCGCCATGCCACCGGCGAGGGCGAGGGCGAAGAAGCCTGCGACCAATGCCAGCGAGACGCGGTTCGAGATCGTCATCGTGAAGAGATCGCTCGCGGCGGCGAACGCCATGAGGGCCGGGAAGAGCAGAAGGCGCGCAAGGTCGAGGATCATGGGCTGCGTCTTGAGGCCTGGTTGTGTCGCCGAAGCTGGCGGCGCGGATGCTAGCCGGCAGTGCTAAACAAACCGACAACGGCAGCCGGGCGGCGGGGGTGGCACCGCCGCAAGCGTGCTCACCAGAGGCTGGCGATGCGCACGGCGAGGACGAGCGTCGCCAGCAGCAGCGCAAGGCAGACCCAATAGGCCGGCGAGCTGGTCTGCGACACCGCCTCGTTCGCCGCGACGGCGGCATCGGTTCTGTACTCGCGCAACGCCACTGGAACTCGCCGTCTTCAGAAAAACAAAGGCCCCGGAGGTCCGGGGCTTTTGCGGTCGCTCGTCAAGCCGCTTACTTCAGCGACGTGCTGATCGAGCCGAACTTGCTGTTCAACGTGCTGCCGAGATTGTTGACGACGGTGATGATGGCCAGCGCGATGCCGGCGGCGATCAGACCATATTCGATGGCGGTGGCACCGGATTCGTCCTTCGCGAAACGCGCAATCAGGTTCTTCATGAACAAAACTCCGTCTGGATGGGATCGCCTCGTTCGGCGCTGTCTTTGACGCGACGAACATGAGAGTCGAGCTCTTTCGGTAGCGTTAATTCATTCGAGCAAACCCGCTTGTGGCGCGGTGCTTTTGGCCAGAGTGAATTTCGTCTTAATAAGGCAGTTGAATTCGGTCTGTTCCGAATGCAGCGCATGCACCGCCGGCTTCACCCTCCTTTAAATCTAGCGGAGTAGGCCTAGGCGGGACCAGCAATTCGGAAGTGAGGCGACGATGTCGAGCCTGCCCATGCAAGTCGCCCTGATGCTCGGCGAGACGATCCAGAAGATGGTCCCCGTCACCCTGGTGCTCGCGGCAATCTTCACCGTGCTCGAGCATTTCTGGGCCTGCAATCCCGGCGCGCCGTGGTGGCGCAAGCGGGAGATCCTCACCGACATCTGCTACTGGTTCTTCGTACCGGTGTTCGCCCGCACCATGCGGATCGGACTGCTGATCGTGGGCGCCGGCGTGGTCTTCAGCATCCACGATGCCGACGACCTCATCGCTTTCTACGACAACGGCCATGGCCCGCTGTCACAGCTGCCGCTGTGGCTACAGGCCGTGCTGTTCCTGGTGCTGTCCGATTTCATGCTGTACTGGCTGCACCGGCTTTTCCACGACGGTGGCTTCTGGAAGTACCACGCGATTCATCATTCGTCGGAGGAGATCGGCTGGATTTCCGCGGCGCGCTTCCATCCCGTCAACCTCATGCTCGGGACGATCAGCGTCGACGTCGTGCTGCTGATGGCCGGTATCTCCCCGAACGTCATGATCTGGGTCGGTCCGTTCACCACCTTTCATTCGGCCTTCGTGCACGCCAATTTGAACTGGACCTTCGGACCGTTCAGATATGTGCTGGCGACGCCGGTATTCCACCGCTGGCACCACACCTCGCTCGAAGAGGGCGGCGATACCAACTTTGCCGGGACGTTCCCGATCTGGGACGTGCTGTTCGGCACCTTCCGGATGCCGGAGGGCAGGCTGCCGCAGGATTATGGCAAGGACGAAGCGACCATGCCGAAGGAAATCGGCGGGCAACTCGCCTATCCGTTCCGCCGTTAGCGCGGCGCCGACGATTCGGAAGCTCCCTTCAAACAATAGTCGGCGAGTTTGCGGAACGTTCACGAATTAAGCGCAGGTTAGCCGGGTCGGGCACCGGCTCCGCTGTTTGATCGTTTCTGCCGGTTTGTGACGTCCCGGGGGTAAGAGTATGCGTAAAGAGTTGCTGCGCCGTCAGGCGCGCGTCTGCCTTCTGGTTGCGGCCGCGGTGCTGGCGTCGCCTGGTGCCGGCCTTGCCGAGCCCACCGCCGATACCATCGCCGTCAATGTCGACCAGGCCAAGCTGGTACGGCTCCCCGGCAAGGTCGCGACCATCGTGGTCGGCAATCCCCTGATCGCGGACGTCACGCTCCAGCCTGGCGGCATGATCGTCGTGACCGGGAAAGGTTATGGTGCCACCAATTTTATCGCGCTCGACCGGGGCGGCGAGATTCTGGTCGACCGCCAGATCCAGGTCGAAGGTCCGAGCGATCGGCTCGTCACCGTCTATCGCGGGATCGAGCGCGAGTCCTATAGCTGCCTGCCGCTTTGCCAGCGCCGCGTCACGCTCGGCGACAGCGATGCCTACTTCAACAACACGATGAACCAGGCGGGCACACTGAGCGGCAATGCCAGCGGCACGGCCGGAGCCGGCGCCAAGACCAACTAGCAGAACCGGCGAAGTTGCTCGGGCAGGATCGCCTCACCGGCCCGGGCGCTGGCGCCTCTCACGAGGAGCTCTTCTCTCCGCGCGCCTTGTTTCCGCGTGGCCTTCCTGCCTCCCCTGTGCTTGGGCGTTCGTGGTTAACGCATGCTTAACGAGGCGGTCTGACCGGAGCGGATCGCCTGAAACACTTAAACAATCAGTTTTCGCTATTGAAGCGGGCAGATGATTGCCGTTGCCGGGGAATTTGACGCGATGCCATCGCCTGCGCCTACGAGGTTCACGCCGCTCGCCGCGCTGCGCCGGTTTCGCGGCAACCGCCGCGGCTCCGCGGTCGTCGAGTTTGCGCTGGTCGCTCCGGTGTTCTTCGCGTTGCTGTTCGCCATTATCGAGACGGCGCTGATGTTCTTCGCGGGCCAGGTGCTCGAGACCATCACCCAGAATTCCGCGCGCGTGGTTCTGACCGGGCAGGCACAATCCGGCTCAGTGACGGCCTGCGCCGTCTCCGGCGTGAGCAAGCCCTGCACGCAAGCAACGTTCAAATCCTATGTCTGTAGCCAGATTCCGGCGCTGTTCGATTGCAACAAGCTCTATGTCGAAGTCACCAGCTTCTCGTCCTTCGCCGCGGTGACGCTGCCGACCCATATCGACGGCAGCGGAAATTTCGACACGAACACGAGCTACAGCCCGGGCGGTGCGGGCGACATCGTGGTGGTGCGGGTGTTCTATCAGTGGCCGCTGTTCGTCACCGGGTTCGGCTACAACACCTCCAATCTTGCCGGCAGCAAGCGGCTGCTGGTTGCCACGGCCGCGTTCAAGAACGAGCCTTACTAGGACCAATGGATCTGGACGGAACGATGCAGACGATGTCGAGAATCTGGTGGGTGGCCCATTGCGCCGTGGGCGAGTTCGTCGCGGACAGCAGGGCGCTCGCGGCGACCGAATTCGCGGTGATCGTGCCGCTGATGCTGGTGATGTTCTTCGGCACAGTCGAGTTCTCGTCGGCGGTGGCGATCGATCGCAAGGTGACGCTGATGGCGCGGACGCTGTCCGACCTCACCTCGCAATCGATTTCGGTCGGCGATACCGACATGACCAATTTCTTCGCGGCCTCGACCGGCGTCATGACGCCGTATCCCACCACGACGGTGTCGGCGACGATCAGCGAACTCTATGTCGACCCATCGACCCTGCAGGCGCATGTGCAGTGGAGCAAGGGATCCGTGCCGCGCACGGAGAAGTCCCTGGTCACGATTCCCACGACGCTTGCGGTCGGCGGCACCTACCTGATCTTCAGTGAGGTCAGCTACACCTACACGCCGACGATCGGCTACGTGCTCAAGAACGCGGTCACGCTGAGCGATGTCGCCTATACCCGCCCGCGCCAGTCCACCTGCGTCTATTACAGCCCGGCTACGGCCTGCACGGCCTACTGACCGCAGCGCCTCCTTCCGACATGAATAAGGCCGTGCGTTGCGCACGGCCTTTTCGATTCCTTGGCTCGCCTGAGCCGGTCCGGGGCAATATCCGGACTATGGGCCCGGCGGGCTCAGCCTGCGGCGCGGAGGTTGTCCGCTGCCGACTTTCCGGAGCGGCGGTCGGCCACGATCTCGTAGGAGACCTTCTGGCCTTCGTGCAGCGAGCCGAGGCCGGCGCGCTCGACGGCGCTGATGTGAACGAACACGTCCTTGCCACCGTCATCGGGCTGAATGAAGCCATAACCCTTGGTCGCGTTAAACCACTTCACGGTTCCCATGCTCACTGGGGTAGTCCCTTCTAGATAGCACCATGTAAGAGCCCGCTCGCGCAGGCAGGTTAGATCGAATTTTTGGAAGGGTCGTCAGCGTGTCTGAACCGGCTGTACCGGTGGATGCGAATGTCGTCCGGCCGAAAATCGATTAATTCAGTTTATCGGAATTAGGGCTTCAAAACAATCCGGAGCGCACGATTTTTTGATCCGCCGCGAGGTGCGCGGCGGATCAGCATACAGACCAGAATTTTACTTCCGCGCTGACGCGCCCGAAGGACTAACGGCGGCGGAACTGGCCGCCGCGCTGGCCGGGACGAGGCGGTCCGCCTCCCGTGCTCGGACGTTCGTCCTTGTGGCGGAAAATCAGCCGGCCCTTCTCGAGGTCATACGGTGACATCTCCACCGTCACGCGGTCGCCCGCGAGCGTCTTGATCCGGTTCTTCTTCATCTTGCCGGCGGTGTAAGCAACGATCTCGTGTCCGGCGTCGAGCTGCACGCGGTAGCGTGCGTCGGGGAGGATTTCGGTGACCAGTCCTTCGAACTGGATCAGCTCTTCCTTAGCCATGAATTTCTCCAGGTCGTGGACGGCTAGTGCGAAAAGGGTTTGCGATTCGGTTGACCGTTCGGCCGACTCTCGCGGCGCAAAAAGGCAACGCCTTGTATCCCATCAGGCGTCCCGGCGCTATGCGCGGAACGCTGTTCCGGACGGTCGGTTAGCGACGAATGCATCTTAGCACCGGAACGGCGGCGACGAGATGCCTTCGAAGCTTTCGGGCCAGTGCCGGGCCGCCCGTCAATATGCCGTCCCTCGCCGGGGCGTCCGTCCCCCTGCTTGCCGGCGCTGTGGTGGCGCCCGTCGGCATGCCTCTCGTCGGAACGCCGCCCGTCACCCTGCCCGTGCCGTGCGCCTTGCGGACGCTGGCCCGGACGGCCTGGCCGACCTTGTCGTTGCTGCGGCGGGGGAGGACCGGCATCCCGGCGACCGGCGTCGGTGCGGTGGTCCTCGCGCGGCAACGCCACGCGGATCAGGCGCTCGATGTCGCGGAGATAGCCGAGCTCGTCACCGCCGGCAACCAGCGAGATCGCGGTGCCGTCGGCGCCGGCGCGCGCGGTGCGGCCGATGCGGTGGACGTAAGTCTCAGGCACGTTGGGCAGATCGAAATTGATGACGTGGGTGATGCCGTCGACGTCGATGCCGCGGGCAGCGATGTCGGTGGCGACCAGGGTACGGATCTCGCCCGACCGGAACTGGCCCAGCGTTCGTTCGCGATGGTTCTGTGACTTGTTCCCATGAATGGCGCTGGCGGGGATGCCCGCCTTCTCCAGTGTCTTTACGACCTTGTCGGCGCCGTGCTTGGTGCGGGTGAAGACCAGCGCCCGGTTGACCGGTTCTTCCTTCAGCAGCTTGGCGAGGAAGGCCGGCTTGGCCGAGAAGTCGACCTGGAGGATGCGCTGGTTGATCCGTTCGGCGGTCGAGGAGACCGGGGTCACCGCGACGCGGGCGGGATCACGCAGCATGGCGTCGGCGAGCTCGGCGATGTCCTTCGGCATGGTGGCCGAGAAGAACAGCGTCTGCCGCTTGATCGGCAGCTTGGCAACGATTTTGCGGATGTCGTTGATGAAGCCCATGTCGAGCATGCGGTCGGCCTCGTCAAGCACGAGGAATTCGACGCTTGAAAGCTTCAGCCCGTTGCTCTGGACAAGATCGAGCAGACGGCCGGGAGTGGCGACCAGAACCTCGACGCCCTGCATCAGCGAGCGGACCTGGCGGCCCATCGGCACGCCGCCGATGGCGAGTGTTGAGGACAGGCGGATGTGGCGGCCATAGGCATTGAAGCTGTCGAGGATCTGGCCGGACAGCTCGCGGGTGGGCGACAGCACCAGGACGCGGGCGGTCTTGGGCTGCGGCTTGATGCGGTTCTCGAGCAGGCGATGCAGGATCGGCAGCGCGAAAGACGCGGTCTTGCCGGTGCCGGTCTGGGCAATGCCGACGACGTCGCGGCCGGTCAGCGCCAGCGGGACGGTCTGAGCCTGGATCGGGGTGGGGGTGACGTAGTTCTCTTCACGAAGAGCGCGTGCGATGGGTTCGGCGAGGCCGAAATCCTGAAACGAAGTCAAAAGAGGGGTTCTTTCCATGTCAAAGGCGGGCGCCCGGCGCATTCGGCGCGGCGCGCGCATAGGGTGTCGAGAAGACACCTGCGTGTTTGGGGTGTCGGATGGGCTTGGGAGATATGGGGCAAGCCAGAGGCCCGTAGGGGCTTAAGAACACGCAGCTCGCAACGACGGCTTGATTCGCAAGCAGTCTCGACCGTTCATATGGAACATCGTGGGGGCGCTTTCAAGGCAGGTTCGCCCCAAACGACGGTTGCGGCGCAGAAATAGTTGTGCCGGAAATTTAGCCAGAGCGGACGATTTGCATATAAAATAGGCCGTCTGCCGCTTTCGCATACATCCCCACTGCCTAGGGTTTGGGCGAACAGATCGCCTCGAGACTTGGAATTCTGGCTGTTTTGCTAGCAAGAACAATGGCTTGAGGGGTGCTCAGTCCATGGCATGGTTCTTGCGAATCCGTTAATCGCAGGCGGCCGTGGGGCCGTTTCGCAGCGTTTTTCACGTCTGCGTCAGGGAGATGATACACTCATGCTTAGCAAATCCACTCACGATATAGCGGCGTCATTTAGCCGCCGCGGCGTCCTCGCCGCGACGGCCGGGCTGATGCTCGGTCTGGCTTCATTGACCGGCGCCAAGGCCGCGGACGACACGATCAAGGTCGGCGTGCTTCACTCCCTTTCCGGCACCATGGCCATCAGCGAGACCACGCTGAAGGACACCATCCTCTTCCTGATCGACGAGCAGAACAAGAAGGGCGGCGTGCTCGGCAAGAAGCTCGAGGCCGTCGTCGTCGACCCCGCTTCCAATTGGCCGCTGTTCGCCGAGAAGGCGCGCGAGCTGATCACGAAGGACAAGGTCGCGGTCGTGTTCGGCTGCTGGACCTCGGTGTCGCGCAAGTCCGTGCTGCCGGTCTTCAAGGAGCTGAACAACATCCTGTTCTACCCCGTGCAGTACGAGGGCGAGGAGAGCGAGCGCAACGTATTCTACACCGGCGCTGCGCCGAACCAGCAGGCGATTCCCGCCGTCGACTATCTGATGAAGGAAGAGAAGGTGAAGCGCTGGGTGCTCGCGGGCACCGACTACGTCTATCCGCGCACCACCAACAAGATCCTGGAAGCCTATCTGAAGTCGAAGGGTGTGGCTCAGGAAGACATCATGATCAACTACACGCCGTTCGGCCACTCCGACTGGCAGACGATCGTTGCCGACATCAAGAAGTTCGGCTCGGCTGGCAAGAAGACCGCGGTGGTCTCGACCATCAACGGCGACGCCAACGTTCCCTTCTACAAGGAACTCGGCAACCAGGGTATCAAGGCCAAGGACATCCCCGTGGTCGCGTTCTCGGTGGGTGAGGAAGAGCTTGCCGGCATCGACACCAAGCCGCTGGTCGGCCATCTCGCCGCCTGGAACTACTTCCAGTCGATCAAGACCAAGGACGGGTCGAACGAGAAGTTCATTAAGGATTGGCAGGCCTACACCAAGAACCCGAAGCGCGTGACCAACGACCCGATGGAAGCGCACGTGATCGGCTTCAACATGTGGGTGAAGGCGGTCGAGAAGGTGAAGTCGACTGATCCGGACAAGGTGATCGATGCGCTTCCCGGCATCGAGGCGCCGAACTTGACCGGCGGCGTGTCGAAGATGCTGCCGAACCACCACATCACCAAGCCGGTGTTCATTGGCGAGATCAAGGGCAACGGCCAGTTCGACGTGGTCTGGAAGACCCCGGGTCTCGTTGCTGGCGATGCCTGGTCGAAGGAGCTCGAGGGCTCCAAGGACCTGATCGGCGACTGGGTCGGCAAGAAGTGCGGCAATTTCAACACCAAGACCAACAAGTGCCTCGGTTCGGGCTCCTGATCCCGATCTGACGCTCCAAGATTGGAGAGGGCGGCGATCCCGCCGCCTTCTCCATCCATTTCCGCCGGGGTCATTCACAGTGCTAGCCCATTTGTCCGCCCGTCTCCGTTCGCTCCTGCTCTCGTTGTTCCTGATCGCGTTCGCGCTGCCGGCCTTCGCCGGTCCGTTCGAGGATGCGGTCGCAAAATTCGCCAACGACGATTTTTCCGACACGGAAGAGGCGATCGGCGCGGTCGCAAGCAGCGGCAACCCGCTGGCATTGCCGATCATCAGCGCGCTGCAAGACGGCCGCCTCATGGCCGATCCAGACAGCAAGAAGGTCTACGTCACCGGCGCCGACGGCAAGTCGATCGACGCCGCGTCCGGCCAGGCGGTGACCAGCATTCCCGACAGCGCGAGCGCGGTTCGGCTCAACAACCGTCTGCGCCGCAGCGTCGATGCCGCGGTCGGCAGCCTGACGCTTCAGTCGCCAGATCTGTCGACGCGCCTTCAGGCCGCGCAATCCGTCTTCAAGTCGCATGAGGAATCGGCGCTAGAGGCAGTCGACGGTGCGCTCGCCAAGGAAACCAACAGAGCCGTGAAGACGGTGCTCGGCGAAGCCCGTGCGGCCATCCTGCTGTTCAAGTCGGACGCCACCGAGGTCGAGAAGCTGGAGGCCGTCGCCACGCTCAAGGCGCGCGGCGACCAGGAGGCGCTGGCGCTGCTCACCGGCATGGGCGACCAGCCGGCCTCGGTGAGCAAGGCTGCCGCGAGCGCGATCGGCTCGATCCAAAGCTCGCTTGCGGTCTGGTCAATGGTGCAGAACGCCTGGTACGGCCTCTCGCTCGGCTCGGTGCTGCTGCTCGCTGCGATCGGGCTCGCCATCACCTTTGGCGTGATGGGCGTCATCAACATGGCGCATGGCGAGATGGTGATGATCGGGGCCTACACCACCTTCGTGGTGCAGGAGGTGATCCGTACCCGCTCTCCCGCCCTGTTCGACTATTCGCTGCTGATTGCCGTGCCGCTCGCCTTTCTCGTCGCCGGCGCCATCGGCGTCCTGATCGAGCGCAGCATCATCCGCTTCCTCTACGGCCGTCCGCTGGAGACGCTGCTGGCGACCTGGGGCCTGTCGCTGGTGTTGCAGCAGGCGGTGCGCACCATGTTCGGCCCGACCAACCGCGAGGTCGGCAACCCCTCCTGGATGAGCGGCGCGTTCGAACTCGGCCAGATCACTATCACGTATAACCGGCTCTGGATCCTCTGCTTCACGCTGGCCGTGTTCGCGATCCTGCTCGCGATGCTGCGCTACACCGCGCTCGGCCTCGAGATGCGCGCGGTGACGCAGAACCGCCGCATGGCGGCCTCGATGGGCATCGCCACTTCGCGCGTCGATGCGCTCACCTTCGGGCTCGGCTCCGGCATTGCCGGCATTGCAGGCGTGGCGTTGTCGCAGATCGACAATGTCAGCCCCAATCTCGGCCAGAGCTACATCATCGATAGTTTCATGGTCGTGGTGTTCGGCGGCGTCGGCAATCTCTGGGGCACCCTGGTCGGCGCCTTCACGCTCGGCATCGCCAACAAATTCCTGGAGCCGGTCGCAGGCGCCGTGCTCGGCAAAATCGCCATCCTGGTTCTGATCATCCTGTTCATCCAAAAACGGCCGCGCGGCTTGTTCGCGCTCAAGGGCCGTGCGGTGGAAGCATGACCCCTCACATGCTGACGCGATCGCTGGACCGAAGCGCGACGATTTTCCTTGCCGTCGTCGCGGCCTGCGGCATCCTCATCCCGCTCTCCAACCTGCTGCTGCCTGCGAGCTCGTTCCTTCAGGTGCCGACCTATCTCGTCGCGCTCTGGGGCAAATACGTCTGCTACGCCATCCTCGCGCTCGCGATCGACTTGATCTGGGGCTATTGCGGCATCCTCTCGCTCGGCCACGGCGCCTTCTTCGCACTCGGCGGCTACGCCATGGGCATGTATCTGATGCGACAGATCGGCACCCGCGGCGTCTACGGCAATCCGATCCTGCCCGACTTCATGGTGTTCCTGAACTGGCAGAAGCTGCCCTGGTACTGGTACGGCTTCGACATGTTCTGGTTTGCAGCGCTGATGGTGCTGGTCGTGCCGGGCCTTCTCGCCTTTTGCTTCGGCTGGCTTGCTTTCCGCTCCCGCGTCACAGGCGTATATCTGTCGATCATCACGCAGGCGATGACCTATGCGCTGCTGCTCGCCTTCTTCCGCAATGATTTTGGCTTCGGCGGCAACAACGGCCTGACCGATTTCAAGGACATCCTCGGCTTCAACGTGCAGGCGGAGGGCACGCGCGCCGCATTGTTCGCGCTGAGCTGCCTGGCGCTGATTCTGGGCTTCCTGATCTGCCGCGCCATCGTCTCCTCCAAGCTCGGCAAGGTGCTGATTGCGGTGCGTGACGCGGAATCGCGGACGCGCTTTCTTGGCTACCGCGTCGAATCCTACAAACTGTTCGTGTTCACGGTGTCGGCATGCATGGCCGGCGTCGCCGGCGCGCTCTACGTGCCGCAGGTCGGCATCATCAATCCATCCGAATTTGCGCCGGGCAATTCGATCGAGGCGGTGATCTGGGTTGCGGTCGGCGGCCGCGGCACGCTGGTCGGCGCGGCGCTCGGCGCCGTCGTCGTCAATTACGCCAAGACCTTCTTCACCTCCGGCGTGCTCGCGCCGTACTGGCTGTTCATGCTGGGTGCGTTGTTCATCCTGGTGACGCTGCTGCTGCCGAAGGGCATCGTCGGCACCTTCAACGCCTGGTGGGACTCATCGAAGGAGAAGCGCACCGCCGCGGCCATTGCGAGCGCTGCGGCCGAAGACGGCGTCACCGAACCCAAGATGGCGGAGTAGCGCGATGAACGTCATGGATACCCGCGCGACCTCCGCGATGCTCTATCTCGACGGCGTGCACGTCTCGTTCGACGGCTTCCACGCCATCAACAACCTGTCGCTGACGCTCGAGCCCGGCGAGATGCGCGCCATCATCGGTCCGAACGGCGCCGGCAAGACCACGATGATGGACATCATCACGGGCAAGACCAAGCCGGACGAGGGCACTGTGCTGTTCGACGGGGTCACCGATCTGACGCGGCTCGATGAGACCCGCATCGCCGAGCTCGGCATCGGCCGCAAATTCCAGAAGCCGACCGTGTTCGAGAGTCAGAGCGTGCAGGACAATCTCCTGCTCGCGCTCAATGTCGATCACTCGGTCCGCGGCACGCTGTTCTGGCGCGGCAGCAAAGCGGAGTCCGAGCGCATCGACAAGGTGCTGGAGACGATCCGGCTCACCGACGCCCGCAACCGTCTCGCCGGCAGCCTCAGCCATGGCCAGAAGCAGTGGCTCGAGATCGGCATGCTGCTCGCGCAGGACCCAAAGCTGCTCCTCGTCGACGAACCGGTCGCCGGGATGACCGACGTCGAGACGTATCTCACCGCCGAGCTGCTGAAAGAGATCAACAAGACCCACACCGTGATGGTGGTCGAGCACGACATGACCTTCGTGCGCGAGCTCGGAGTCAAGGTGACCTGCCTGCATGAAGGCACCGTGCTGGCGGAAGGCACCATCGACCAGGTCTCGTCCAACGAGCGGGTCATCGAAGTCTATCTGGGCAGGTAGCGAATGGCGAATAGGGAATGGCGAATGGATTGGCCGCTTCTCTTACTAGCTACTCGCCATTCGCTATTCGCCCATAAAGGTGTTTCCGATGCTTGAAGTTAAAGACATCAACCTGTTCTACGGCGCGGCGCAGGCGCTGCGCGGCGTCTCGATCTCGGCGGAGCCGGGCAAGGTGACTTGCGTGCTCGGCCGCAACGGCGTCGGCAAGACCTCGCTCTTGCGCGCCATGGTCGGGCAATATCCGATCTCCTCGGGCGCGATCGTGCTCGACGGCACAGACATCACGGGCCTGAAGCCCTACGAGCGCGCGCGCAGGGGCATCGGCTTCGTGCCACAGGGCCGCGAGATCTTTCCGTTGCTCACGGTCGAGGAGAACCTCAAGACCGGCTTCGGCCCGCTCAAGCGCGAGGACAAGCACATTCCGGACGACGTGTTCTCGCTATTTCCGGTGCTGCAATCCATGCTCGGCCGGCGCGGTGGCGACCTCTCCGGCGGTCAGCAGCAGCAGCTCGCGATCGGGCGCGCGCTGGTGATGCGGCCAAAGCTGCTGCTGCTCGACGAGCCGACCGAGGGCATCCAGCCATCGATCATCAAGGACATAGGCCGCGCCATCTCCTACCTGCGCAACCTCGGCAACATTGCGATCGTGCTGGTCGAGCAATATCTCGACTTTGCTTGCGAACTCGGCGACAGTTTCGCGGTGATGGATCGCGGCGCGGTGAAGTTCACCTGCGACCGCTCCAATCTCGACGCGAGCGAAATCAGCCGCCAGATGGCGCTCTAGGCCATTCTGCCGCGACCGGGTGGGGAGGCGGATGCGCAGCGACGTTTCAGTCACATCAACCGTTTTCGAGGCGAACCGTGCCCGCGGCGAGGTGCGCTTCGATGTTCAGGCGCGCGACGGCGTGACGCGGCGTGGCACGTTGCATGAAAGCGGCTCGCTGCGCGTGCGCTTTCCATCGCCGGAAGGCGAGGGGCTGTCTGGCGTGTTCGTCAACACGGCCGGCGGGGTCGCTGGCGGCGATCGCTTCGACATTGAGATCACGGCCGCTGATGCTGCGCGGCTGACGCTGACTACGGCGGCCGCAGAAAAGGTCTATCGTGCGCCGGGACAGGCGGCCGAGCTCAATATCGCGCTGAAGGTCGGCGCAGGCGCGCATCTGTCCTGGCTGCCTCAGGAGATGATCCTGTTCGATCGCGCCCGTATCTATCGCCGCTTCGACATCGCGCTCGATGAGAAGGCTTCGCTTCTGCTCTGCGAGATCGTGGTGTTCGGTCGCACCGCCATGGGCGAGCGGATGGAGCAGGGCGAGTTTGTCGATCGCTGGCGGCTCTCTCGCGGCGGCAAGCTGGTGTTCGCCGAAACTATCAGGCTCGACGGCAATATCGGCGCAAAACTCGGCCGATCTGCCGTTGCCAAAGATGGCGCCGCGATCGGCACGGCCCTGATCCTGCCTGGAGACGAGGCCCTGGTTGAGCGCCTGCGCGAAGCATCGGACTCGTTCGCCGGCGAGGTCGGGATATCCGCCTGGAATGGCTTTGCAATGGCGCGGTTCTGTGCCCAAGATGCGGCGCGTTTGCGCACTGACATGATGGCGGTGCTGGCGCGCACCGGCGCCGTGCTGCCGCGGCTGTGGTTGAATTGACGTGTTGAACGGAAGAGATTTCGCATGAACCTGTCTCCCCGCGAAAAGGACAAGCTTCTGATCTCGATGGCCGCCATCGTGGCGCGCCGCCGGCTGGAGCGTGGCGTCAAGCTCAACCATCCCGAGGCGGTCGCGATCATCTCCGATTTTATCCTCGAAGGCGCCCGTGACGGCCGCACCGTCGCCGAACTGATGCAATCTGGCGCGCAGGTGTTGACCCGCGATCAGGTGATGCCCGGAATTCCGGAGATGATCCACGACATCCAGGTCGAAGCGACCTTTCCGGACGGCACCAAGCTCGTCACCGTCCACGAGCCGATCAGGTAGGAGCAGAGCATGATCCCCGGCGAACTCTTCATCCAGGACGGCGAAATCGAGCTCAATGCTGGCCGCAAGACCGTGACGCTGACAGTCGCCAACACCGGCGACCGTCCGATCCAGGTCGGCTCGCACTACCATTTTTTCGAGACCAACCCGGCGTTGAATTTCGACCGCAGACGCGCCCGCGGCATGCGCCTCGACATCGCCGCCGGCACCGCCGTCCGGTTCGAGCCGGGCCAGACCCGCGATGTCCAGCTCGTCGCCATGGCCGGCAAGAAGACGATCTACGGTTTTCGTGGCGAGGTGATGGGGAAGCTGTGACATCAGGAGGAACGAGCGCGATGCGGCACGGTTGAGGCCAAAGTGGAGGGATCTGCCATGCTGCCTGCTATCCGCCTCGTCTCCGAAGCTGCCGAATTCGCCGCGCGCCGCCACAACGGCATGGCGCGCAAGGGGCGCGGCAACGAGCCCTATATCAATCATCTTGCCGAGGTCGCGAACCTGCTTGCGACCGCGACCGATGGAGCCGATGCCGAGCTGGTGGCGGCCGGATGGTTGCATGATTCCATCGAGGACACCGACACCACGCGCGAGGAGCTCGCGCAGAGATTCTCCGAGCGTGTCGCCGCCCTCGTCGCGGAATGCACCGACGACAGGAGTCTGCCGAAAGCCGAGCGACGGCGTCGGCAGGTGATGGACGCGCCAAAAAAATCCGTCGGCGCGAAGCTGATCAAGATTGCCGACAAGATCAGCAATACAGGGGCGCGCATTCAAACCGATTTGAGTGCCGAGGAGCGCGACGAACTCGTCGATTACGTTGAGTGGGCCACGCAAGTCGTTGCGGGCTGCCGCGGCGGCAACGCGTGGCTCGACGAGAAGTTCGACGATGCCGTGAAAGCAGCGAGGGCCGTGCTGTGACCGACCAGTTATTCAAACGCATACGGGGCTTGTGATGTCCGTCAAAATAAAGCGTTCCGTCTATTCCGACATGTTCGGCCCGACCACCGGCGACAAGGTGCGTCTAGCTGATACCGACCTCATCATCGAAGTCGAGAAGGATTTCACAACCTATGGCGAAGAGGTGAAGTTCGGCGGCGGAAAGGTGATCCGCGACGGCATGGGCCAGTCGCAGGTCACCAACAAGCAGGGCGCCGCCGACACGGTCATCACCAATGCGCTGATCGTCGATCATTGGGGCATCGTGAAAGCCGACGTCGCCATCAAGGATGGCATGATTTCCGCGATCGGCAAGGCCGGCAACCCAGACATCCAGCCGGGCGTGACCATCATCATCGGTCCTGGCACCGATGTGATCGCGGGCGAAGGCAAGATTCTCACGGCCGGCGGTTTCGACAGCCACATCCATTTCATCTGCCCGCAACAGATCGAGCACGCGCTGATGAGCGGCGTCACCTCGATGCTGGGCGGCGGCACCGGCCCGTCGCACGGCACCTTCGCCACGACCTGCACGCCGGGGCCCTGGCATATCGCCCGGATGATCCAGTCGTTCGACGCCTTTCCGGTTAATCTCGGCATTTCCGGCAAAGGGAACGCCTCGCGGCCCGCCGCGCTGGTCGAGATGATCAGAGCCGGCGCCTGTGCGCTGAAGCTGCACGAGGATTGGGGCACGACGCCAGCAGCGATCGACAACTGCCTGTCGGTCGCCGACGATCACGACATCCAGGTCATGATCCACACCGACACGCTCAACGAATCCGGTTTCGTCGAGGATACGATCAAGGCGTTCAAGGGCCGCACCATTCACGCCTTCCACACCGAGGGCGCCGGCGGCGGTCACGCTCCTGACATCATCAAGGTCGCGAGCCTGAAGAATGTGCTGCCGTCCTCGACCAATCCGACGCGGCCCTTCACGCGCAACACCATCGACGAGCATCTCGATATGCTGATGGTGTGCCACCACCTCGACCCCTCGATCGCGGAAGATCTGGCTTTCGCCGAGAGCCGCATCCGCAAGGAGACCATCGCCGCCGAGGACATCCTGCATGATCTCGGCGCGCTCTCGATGATGTCCTCGGACTCCCAGGCGATGGGCCGTCTCGGCGAGGTCATCATCCGGACCTGGCAGACCGCCGACAAGATGAAGAAGCAGCGCGGATCGCTGCCGCAGGACAAGGGCAAGGACAACGACAATTTCCGCGTCAAGCGCTACATCGCCAAATACACGATCAATCCCGCAATCGCGCACGGCGTGTCGAAACTGATCGGCTCGGTCGAGAAGGGCAAGCTCGCCGATCTCGTGCTGTGGTCGCCGGCCTTCTTCGGCGTCAAGCCGGACTGCATCGTCAAGGGCGGCAGCATCGTCGCAGCGCCCATGGGCGATCCCAACGCCTCGATCCCGACGCCGCAACCGGTGCACTACCAACCGATGTTCGGTGCCTTCGGGAAGGCGCGCACGGCGTCCTCCGTTGTCTTTACCTCGAAGGCCGCCGTCACCGGAGGTCTTGCGCGAAAACTCGGCATCGACAAGAAGCTCTATGCGGTCCAGAACACCCGCGGCAAGATCTCGAAGAAGAGCATGGTCCACAACGACGCCACGCCCAAGATCGAAGTCGATCCGGAGACCTATGAGGTCCGCGCCGACGGCGAGCTGCTCACCTGCGCCCCCGCCGAGGTGCTGCCGATGGCACAGCGATATTTCATGTACTGAAATAGCCTGTGCTGCATGCCTCGGGGTTGTTTTCCGGTCTTGAGTTCGACCCTGCCTGGTCTAATGTCCCGCCGGTATCTTGAACCCAGAAGAAAAGCCGGGAGGATTTCTCGTGATCTATGTTGTTGCCACCTTGACCATCAAGCCCGAAACGCGCGCCGAATTCATTGCAGCCGCCACCGCCTGCATCAAGGAGACGCGCAAAGAGCCCGGCAATATCGCTTATGATCTGCACGAGAGCGTCACCGACCCTGCCAAAATGGTGTTCGTCGAGCAGTGGGAGAACGCCGAGGCGCTGGTGCCGCATCGTGCCATGGAGCATATGAAGACGTTCGGCCGCGTCGCGGTGAAGTGCTTCACGGCGCCGCCGAAGATCGAGGTGATCACGCCCGAGAAGGTCGAGACACGGTAAACGGGGTAAATGCATGATCCGGGCGACGCAGGTCAGGGGGCAGCACCGCTTCACGGAAGCACCCGTGGATACGGTGGTGCTCGATTTCGACGATCGGCACCGTCGCCGCATGGCCATGACGGGGACGCGGGGGCTCGAATTCCTGCTCGACCTGGAGCATGCTGTCGCGCTGCGCGGCGGCGATGCGCTGGTGCTGGAGGACGGCCGGCTGGTGGAGGTGGTGGCGGCGCCCGAACCGCTGCTGGAAATCCGCGGCCACGATCCGCACCATCTCATCCGCGTCGGCTGGCACCTCGGCAACCGCCACCTGCCGACGCAGATCATGGCCAAGGCCTTGCGTATCCGCCGCGACCACGTCATCGAAGCCATGGTGAAAGGTCTCGGCGCCCGCGTGATCGAGATCGAGGCGCCGTTCGATCCCGAAGGCGGCGCCTATGCCGACGCCGGTCATGCGCATGGTCACGACGCCCATGCGCATCACGATCACGGCCACCATCATCACGAACATGGCCATGATGATCATGGTCACGATCATCGCCATCACCACGACGAGCATTGCGACCACCGCGACCATCACCACGGCCATAAGCATGCTCATGACCACAAATGAGCCGGTCGGCGCCGCTGATCTCGCCGAGCGCGAGGCGGCGGCGCTGTACCGGTTGATGACCTGGTTGTCGCCGGCGTTTCCTGTCGGTGGTTTCTCCTACTCCAGCGGCATCGAATGGGCGGTCGAGGCCGGCGACATCACGGATACCGCGACGCTGGTCGACTGGCTCGACACTATGCTCGGCGACGGCTCCGGGCTTTGCGATGCAACGTTCCTGGTCCATGCCTATCGCGCCGCGGAAGCCGACGAGACCACCACTTTGAGCGATATCGCCGAGCTCGCGGCCGCCTTCGTGCCGTCGCGCGAACGACAGCTGGAAACGACCTCCCAAGGCCGCGCCTTCATCGACATCGCGCGCGCGGCGTGGGATGCCGATGGGCTGGATGCGATGGTCGCGGCATGCCGCACGCCATTGGTCTATCCCGTCGCCGTCGGCGTGGTCGCCGCGATGCATGGTGTGCCGCTGGCGCCGACGCTGCACGCTTTCCTGCATGCGCTGGTCTCGAACTGGATTTCCGCGGCCAGCCGTCTCATTCCGCTCGGCCAGACCGACAGCCAGCGTGTGCTGGTGAGGCTGGAAGCCGCCGTCGTCGCGACCGCCAATCGTGCGCTGAATGCGACATTGGACGATCTCGGCAGCGCGACCTTCCGTGCCGATCTCGCCAGCCTCCGGCACGAGACACAATATACGCGGCTGTTCAGATCGTGAGCACGTTGCGTCACACTCCGCCAGGACGACGATAGGAAGGAATCAATGGCTACGTCTCACGGCCCCTTACGTGTCGGCGTCGGCGGCCCGGTCGGATCGGGCAAGACCGCGCTGATGGACCTGCTCTGCAAGACCATGCGCGAGCAGTACGACATTGCCGCGATCACCAACGACATCTACACCAAATGGGATGCCGAATACCTCGTGCGTTCGGGTTCGCTGACGCCGGATCGGATCGCCGGCGTCGAGACCGGCGGCTGCCCGCACACCGCGATTCGCGAGGACGCCTCGATGAATCTCGCGGCGGTGGCGGACATGCGCGCGAAGTTTCCGGGCCTCGATCTCGTGCTGATCGAGTCCGGCGGCGACAATCTCGCTGCCACTTTTTCCCCGGAGCTGGCCGACCTCACCATCTACGTCATCGACGTTGCCGCCGGCGACAAGATTCCGTCCAAGGGCGGCCCGGGCATCACCCGGTCAGACCTTCTTGTCATCAACAAGATCGACCTGGCGCCCCATGTCGGGGCCTCCCTGGAAAAGATGGAGACGGACGCCAAGCGCATGCGCGGCCAGCGTCCCTTCGTCATGACCAACCTGAAGAAGAGCCAGGGGCTCGACCGCATTGTCGCGTTCATCGAAGCCAAAGGTGGCCTGAGGCGGGCAGGCTGACCGACGCGACGACTTGGCGCAGGTGGTTTTCGCGGTTGACGGGTGAAGCAGGCTCAGAGCGGCGGAACAAATTTTAGACATGGAGATTAACTACCTCCGCCTCGGGGCAGCCATTCCGGCCTGACCATCGGCCGGGCGGATTAAGCTTGTCAGCCGACCTACGTTGCGTACTGATGCCTCCTCCTCCATTATCTCCGCCACTGGGGTTCACCCTGTTTCGGCAGATGGCCGTTCGAGCGGCGTTCATATGGTCCACAATTATTGCCGACCTCTTGCTTTCGCCTGAGTAGTCGAAGTGGTCCGGCTGGGTTTCATCATCGGCTTCATCGCTCTGCTCGGAGCCCTGCTCTCCGGGCTTGCGGCCTATCGCGTTCACGATCAGGAGCTGGCGCTGGACCGGATCGCGCTCGCGCGTGCGATTGACGTTCACGCAAGCCTGGTCCAGGACCGCCTCACCGAGCGGGAGCTGCTCGCGCGTGTCGCCTCCGGCTTGTTCCGTGCGCCATCCGTGATCAAGCCGAACATGCTGGAGCCGCTGCGCTCGGCCATCTACGCCTTCAAGACCGATTTCGTGGTGGCCGGCTGGATCGCCCGCCTGAAGCCGAATGAGCTTGCCGCAGCGCAGGCTGCCATTGCCGGCGCCGGCTTCCCCAATCCGCGGATCCGCACGTTTGACGACAAGCCGATCAATCCCGCCGAGGTTACTCAGCCGATCGACGTGCTGATGGATCTCGAGCCGCGCAGCAACGAGACCAAGACGCTGCCCGGCCGCAGCTACGATAAGGATCCGGTTTCCAGCGCCATGCTGACGCGTGCGCGCGCCGAGAAGCGGTCGGTTGCCTCGGATCCGATTCCGCTGCTCAGCGGCGACGGGCCGATCGGCGTCATCGTGGCCGCGCCCGTCATTCCCGAGGGAGCAACGGAGCCGGCCGGGTTCGTCACATTCTCTTATGAGCTTGCCTCGCTGATGCTGACCAATGACGACATGTCGTTGTTCTCGGTCGCGCTCAGGGATCCGCGCAAGGACGGCGGCGAGCTCGTTGCCAACGACCAGGGCGTGGTCTCCACGCGCGCGACGGCGGCGGACGGGCTGGCGCCGTCGGCCATGCGCACGGTGAGCTTCGGTGGCCGTGATTGGCAGCTCGCCTACTACGCGAAGACCAATTCGGCGCGTCGCGCCGAACAGACTGCCATCATCGTGGCGGCGATCGGCTTTGCGATCACCGCGATGGTGTGTGGCCTGTTCGGCTATGTCGCCTACAACAACCTGCGGCTCAGCCGGGAAATCCAGGTGCGGATTGGCTTCGAGCGGCGGCTGACCGCTGTCATCGACGAGCTCAATCACCGGGTCAAGAACATCCTGGCGGTGATCCAGTCGATCGTGACGCGCACGCTGCGCCACGGCTCGGACATCGACGTCGCGCGCGAGCTCCTGATCGGCCGCATCCACGCCATGTCGAACGTGGTCTCGCTGCTCAGCGAGAGCCAATGGCAGGGTGTCAAGCTGAAGGGCCTGTTCGAAGCGCGCGCCATCCCGCATGCCGAACGCATCGCCGTCACCGGTCCCGACATCGCGGTCAGCGCGCGCGCGGCGCAGAGCCTGTCTCTGCTGTTCTTCGAGCTCGCCTCGCATTCCGACGAAGGCCTGTCGCTGGTCGGAAAGCATCCGCACATCACCGCCAATTGGACGGTGACGGGCGAGGAGCCCGACGAGATTTTCAATTTCCGCTGGGAGGAGTTCAACACCAGCGAGGCGACGCGCCGCCCCGATTCCGATTTCGGCCTGATCCTGCTCGACCGCGTGGCGCCCGAGGCGCTCGGCGGCACCGCCAAGCGCTACTTCACCGACGTCTCCTACGTCTACGAGCTGACCGCGCCGATGGAGACGGTGGTCGACATGTCCGAGCGCGATCGCACCGAGAAGTTTTCGCAGCCGGTGCGGTAGAGCGGCACCTCAGCCCTTCGGCTGCAACACCAGGTCGACCAGATTGCGCGCGTAGGCCGGCGTGACCGGCGCGATGCCGAAGACGTAGCGGTAGAACAGGCCGCCGTAGATCGCGTCATAGAGATCCTCGGGCAGTCCCTCGGCCAGGATGCTGCCGTCCTTCTGGCCTGCTGCGATCATCTCCACCAGAGCGTCGCGGCGGAATTGCAGATAGCGGGCGTAGAACAGTTCGGCGGAGCCGGTCTTCGAAATGCATTCGGAGATCACGGCAAGCTGCACCTTGCCGAACTCGCCCTGGAGTGCCTCGGCATAGGCCGCGGCGTGGCGGCGCGCACGCGCCGCAGGCGTGCCGGAGCTCTCCGGGGGCAGCGGCAGCATCTGTGCGGCGTGGTGAAGAAAGGCGTCGATCAAAAGCGCCTCCCGGGATGGCCACCATTTGTAGATCGTCATCTTGGAGACGTCGGAATTGCGCGCGACTGCGTCGATGGTGGTGGCGGCAAGGCCGGTCGCAGCCATCAGCGCGTACGCGCTTTCGAGAATGGCGTTGGCGGTCTCGATCGACCGCGGCCGGCCGCGCCGGGGCGGCGCGCCGTCAGACTCTTCACCCTCATTTCTCGCCATGACCTGGCCCGGTCTCCTCGCGCAACCTGCGCTCGATTCGCATAGCGCAGCCGCGGCGGCGAGCCTAGGAGAATCGGAAATGGGCTCCCCGCTAGGCCTGGTGCCGCAGGGCTGCGGGCAGGTCCTGCCACTTCGACCAGGCGATGTAGTAGGCGACCGCGGTCATCGCGGCGAAGCCTGCGAGGCTCACCACGACCTGCATCACCACCAGATTGGGCCCCGTGATCAGGACGAGATGCCCAGCAAAGGACAGGAACACGCCGACGCAGAACACGGCGAGCCATTCCTCGCCGCATCGGATGACCGCCTGAAGCGGCTTCAACTGCAGGCCGGGATGACCGGCCGGAATGAGATGGGTCGCGACGAAGGCGAGGGCGAGGAAGTGAAGCACGCGATAAGGCGCGAGGTTTTCCTTTTCCGTCGGCGCAATGGCGTCGAGGAGCAAGTTCGGCAGATAAGCGGAGAGCGCCGGTGAATGGCGCATCAAGGTGACCGCCATCGCCAAAACGAGATAGGTCCCTGCGAGGATCCGCAGCCAGGGCATGCTGCGCAACGTCCGTCCGGGTGCGCCTGTCACCGCGAACCAGCCGCCCAGCACCATCAGCACCTGCCAGCAGAGCGGATTGAAGGTCCACTCCTGATCCGGGTAGACCCGGAAATTCCAGTCGAACCAGCGTGCGGCAAGGTACAGCGCGACCGATGCCGCGAGCGTCACATTCGGCCGCCGCAACAGGCCCCACAGCACAAGCGGAAAGAAGGCCATCAGCGGGATCATCAATTGCAGGAGATCGAGGTTCAGCGGCTCCTCCTGGAGCACGAGGCCGCGGATCAGGATGCGCAGCGGGTGCTCGAGAATCCCCGAGATGTTGTATTCGTGAATGATCTCCGGTGCCATCGATTGCGAGGCGACATAGGCGATGGTGTCGATATAGATGACGAACAGGACGACGTAGGCGGCGTAGAGCCGCCAGACACGTCGAAAGATGCGCGTCGCCGCGACGACGTAGCCGCGCTCCAGCGCCATCCGGCCGTGGATGATGGCGACGCCATAGCCCACCACGAACACGAACAAATCCGCAGCGCCGCTGAAGCCGAAATTTCGCAGCGTCAGCAGGTTGACGACGTTGTTCGGGATGTGGTCGACGAAAACCGACCAGTTGGCGATGCCGAGTGTCAAATACAGCCTGGCGTCGGGTTGGAATGCGGCGAGGTTCGCCTTGACGGACGGTTTCATTGCGAAAAAGACTTTTGGAATCAGGGGCGCCGCTTTTAGCGGCAACCGCCTGCCCATCCGAGTAGCGTTTGCGTGATGGCGGGGACATCCGTGCCGGATGGCGCAAAATTGCGCAGCGCCTTCCTGCCGAGCTCCACCAGATCAGATGGCAGCAGTTGCGGCGAAATTTTCTAACCCACGCTGGTCGTCACTCGGCGGGCTCGGCCGATGCCTCGTCGGGAACGCCGGCGCGGCTCGCCATGATTCCGAGAGCGACGCCACCGATCGCCAAGATCGGCAACAGCCGCTTGATTCCGATGGCGCGGACGATCTGGAGTCCCGTGGCGAGCAGCATGGGGTCCGCGAGCATGCTCTGCGCCGCCGACTTCGCGGCACGCTCGGCCGCGATCTGGGCTTGCTTGCGCAACTGCCGCTTATAGGCCCAGTAGCTCACTGCTGCGGCCAAGGTAAGCAGAAAGAAAACGCCGGCACCCGCGAGGCAGGCTTGCACCGGACCATATTTCTCCAGCACCAAGATGAAGGCCGCGGCGCAGAGGAAGCACGTGGTGATGAAGAGCGCGAATGCCGCGCCTGCGGCAAGGGAGGTCAGTCGCACAGTGGTCCCGGTGGATGCACTGATCCCGTCGATGATGCGCTGAAACATGGCCTTGCTCCTCAAATCCCCACAAGCCGAACCGCCACACGCCGACATCGGCGGCGCGGCAGCGTCGCCGTCTCAAGATCCGTTCCGCAAACCTACCGGCGCCAGGCGACGCCGATCAGGAAGCCGATGCCGAGGGCGAGCCCGACGGTCGCGAGCGGCCGCTGCGTGATGGCCTCTTCCAGCGTCTCCTCGATCGAGCCGTAGGCGTCTTGCGCAGCCTCCATCATCGCGCTGCCGCGCTCGGACATATCGTCCATCGCGGAATCCACGTTCTCGCGCGCCTGGCGATAGCCGCGGCGAGCCTGCTTGCTGCTGGAATTGGCGAAGGTATTGAGCGCGTCGGTGATTTGTTCAGTGAGGGCGGCGATATCGCTTTTCACGGCTGCTACATCCTTCTCGAGGCGTTCTCTGGTGGCTTTGTCGGTCCAGTCTTTCATCCCGGTTTCGGCATTGGTCGTGGACATCGGGAGCTCCAAACTGTTGACGGCTGAGATAGCCGGAGAACGTTTCGTCGTCGGGGAAGTTCCGTTTGCGGAAACCGCCTCAGGCCTGCGGCAACTGCGGCGAATCCGCCGGCAACAGATGCTCCTTGAGGATCAGGCCGACGATCAGGAGCGGCGACGACAGGAACGCGCCCATCGGGCCCCACATCCAGGTCCAGAATGCGAGCGCAAGCAGGACCGCAAGTGCGTTCAGCGCCAGCCGCCGGCCGATGATGGTCGGGGTGATGAAGTGCCCTTCCAGGAAGGTGAGGCCGCCGAAGGCGAGCGCCGCCGTGAGGGCACCGCTGATGGTCGGGAAGGCGACCAGCCCAACCACGACCAGCACGGCGAACATCGCGACTGGCCCGATGATCGGGATGAAATTGAGCGTTGCCGCCAGCGCGCCGAGCCCGGCCGGATTGGGCATGCCGGTGAGCGCGCAGATCAGGCCGGTGGCGACGCCGACGCCGACATTGATGAGAGTGACGGTCAGCAGGTAGTTGCCGAGATGGACCTCGATCTCGTTGAGAATACGCAGCGTGCGCAGCCGCGCGTCGTGATCGCTGAAGGTCATGATCATGGCCCGGCGCAGGTCGCGCCAGCTTGCGATGAACAGAATGAGGGTGACGAAGAACAGCAGAAATTCAGTAAAGGTCGGCGACAGGAATTCCAGCGTCGGTTGCACCCACTCGACCTTCGGCATCTGGAAGCTCGGGAATGCCTCCGAGCCGCCGACCATGCCTTGCAGCTCGCGCCACAGCGCCAGCGGGCGGTCGAACACGTGCAGCTTGTCCCTCAATTGCGCGCCGAGCTCCGGCAGGCGCGTGCTCCACTCCATAATCGGCGAGGCGATCAGCGCCAGGGCGAAGGCAACCACCGCGGTCCCCGCGACCACGATCAGCACGGCGGCGAGCGCGCGTGGCACCTTGCATCGCTCCAGGAAGCTCGCCGCCGGCGACAGCATGGTGCCGATCACGAAGGCCATCACCACGGGCAGGAAAAAAGCTCTTCCGACATAGAGTACGGTGACGACCGCAATCAGCAGCAGGCCTGCGAGTGCGAAAGCGACGAACTCGGTGCGGCGGATGACCGGCGGCAGCTCGCTATGGCTGTCGGGAAGCGGTTCACCTTCGCTTTTGCCGGGAGGCAGACGTTCGCTGGGAAGGACGCGCACAATACCTCTCCCGCACGGAAGCCGCGATCCGCGCGCCCATTTACGAGGTGAGAACGCGTGATCGCGGTAGCAGTTCCATCGCGCCTTCGTGAAGAAACGCTCGCTTGACTGTGACGTCGCGGCCGCGCTCCGCGCCGGAACTTAGATCAGCCCGATGGCGTTGCTTGGCTGGCGCATCACCCGGATGCACACATCCAATGGGGCAGCACATGACAAGCTTCTCTCTCGTCCGCCGCTTCTCGCCGCGTGCCGTCACTGCGTTTGCCTTCGCGACCGTTCTGTTCACCGTGCCCTTTGGCAGCGCGAGTGCGCAAACCCTCGGCTTTGCGCCGATCCGGCCGCAGTTGTATCCGCAGGATCAGAGCTATTCACAGGGCTATGGAAGCGAGGCGCCGCAAGCCGCCGACGAAGATGCCCAGCTGCCCGACCGCCTGCGCAGGCAGATCGTCAGCTTCGACAGGAGCGAGCCGGCCGGCACCATCGTCATCGATACCAACAACACCTATCTCTACTACGTGCTCGGCAATGGCCGCGCCATTCGTTATGGCGTTGGCGTCGGCCGCGAAGGCTTTACCTGGTCGGGCGTGCAGAGCGTCAGCCGTAAGGCGGAGTGGCCGGACTGGCATCCGCCGGCCCAAATGATCGCGCGCCAGCCCTATCTCCCGCGTTTCGTCGCGGGCGGTCCGGGTAACCCGCTCGGGGCCCGCGCGATGTATCTCGGCTCGAGCGAATACCGCATCCACGGCACCAACGATCCCAGCACCATTGGCAAGTTCGTCTCGTCCGGCTGCATCCGCATGACCAACGAGGACGTCATCGATCTCTTTAACCGCGTCAGTGTCGGCGCCAAGGTCGTGGTGCTGCCGAAGAACGCGCCTCTGATGGCGAAAGGCGGCGGCGATTCCGTGCGCAAGCGTCCGGCGGTGACCGCGTTGCCTTCGGGGCGGCAGGCGCTGAACATCACGACGTCGGCGCTGAACTAGGATTGAGCGAGGTCAGATGTGTAAACGCTCGATTGGCAAGCTGACCGGCGGTGCGGCGGCCGTGCTCACAATCATCTCTCTCGGCCTCGCACTGACGCCGCCGGCGCATGCGGAGGACTTTTTCTCGGCGTTGTTCGGTGCGTTCGGCGCGCGGCCTCCGCAGATCCGGACGCCGTTCCCGAACGATGACATGCCGCGATATGACGTGCCGCGCCAGCGAGCCGCCTATGGTGGCGGCACCGCCTATTGCGTGCGCGGATGCGACGGCCGCTATTTTCCGGCACAAGGAACGGATGCCGAAAGCAAGGCGCAGTCCTGCAAGAGCTTCTGCCCGGCGTCCGAGACCTCGCTGGTCTACGGCAGCAATATCGACGAGGCCACGACGGAGAACGGAAAGTCCTATTCCGATCTGCCGAACGCCTTCCGTTACCGCAACGAGATCGTCGCGGGCTGCACCTGCAACGGCAAGGATCCGGCCGGCCTGGCCCAGGTCAAGATCGAGGACGATCCCACCTTACGCAAGGGCGACATCGTCGCCGGTGCCAACGGTCTGGTGGTTGCCAACCGCAATGCCAACGACCGCCGCGGCGTTGCGATGAATTTCTCGCCGCTGCCGGAATCGGTGCGCGCCAGATTCCGTCAGGTACCGGTGGTGGCGAAGGAGTAGGGGGAGCCGTTGAGTGAGCGGCGCCGCTGGCGCCTCAATCTCCGCCGTCGAGCGGTGGCATCGGCAATCGCACGCCGCTCGCGGCGCGAGCGCACAGATATCTGAGAGCGAAGGGTGAAACTTCGGGCTGCGACCCGATCGTAGAAGTACGTAATCTATAGAAATTGCAGCGGGTTGCGGCAATGGAACCAGCGCGAGCGACCGGCGTTAAGACCTCATTGGTAATTTGCCTGAAGGGGGGCCCTCACGATGCTGGTCGGCGTACTCGTCACCTTTCTCGTCGTCATTCTCGTGCTTTATCTCATCAACATGCTTCCGATGGACGGCCGCGCCAAGCAGATCGCGCGCGTGATCGTCATCATCATCGGTATCGTGTCGCTCTTGAAATATCTCGCGGTGTTTTAGCGGGCCTCCGGATATTCCAACAAAAAAGCCCCGGCTTGGGCCGGGGCTTTTTCGTGCTGCCTCAATGCAGCGACTTGAGCCAGTCGTCGACGTCCTGACGGACCTGGTCCTTGGCCTTGCCGTAACGTTCCTGGAGCCGGCCCTCGAGTTGCTCGCGGCGTCCCTCGATCGAGCTGAGGTCGTCGTCCGTGAGCTTGCCCCATTTCTCCTTGGCCGATCCCTTGAACTGCTTCCAGTTTCCTTCGATGCGATTCCAGTCCATGACCATCTCCATCGAGTTGATGGCCCTACAACGCAAGCGGCGCGCAGCCGTTCCGCTGCGCGCCGGGACGGTTTCGCCCTTCGAACTGAGGCTATTTAACCCGCTGCCTTCGCCTCGCGGCGGCGCGCGGTGAGGATGTACTCGGTGTAACCGTTCGGCTGCTCGCGGCCCTTGAAGATGAGGTCGCAGGCTGCCTTGAAGGCGACGCCGTCGAAGGCGGGCGCCATCGGCTTGTAGATCGGATCGCCCGCGTTCTGCTTGTCGACGACGACGGCCATGCGCTTCAAGGATTCCATCACCTGCGCTTCGGTGATGACGCCCTGGTGCAGCCAATTGGCGAGATGCTGGCTGGAGATGCGTAATGTGGCGCGGTCTTCCATCAGGCCGACATCGTGGATGTCGGGCACCTTCGAGCAGCCGACGCCCTGGTCGATCCAGCGCACGACATAGCCCAAAATACCTTGGCAATTGTTATCGATCTCCTGCTTGACGTCGTCAGGCGCCCAGTTCGACTTCGACACCGGGATGGTGAGGATGTCCGACAGTTTTGCGCGCGGGCCGCCCTGGGCCAATTCTTCTTGGCGCGCAATGACGTTGACTTGGTGATAGTGCAGCGCGTGCAGCGTCGCCGCCGTCGGCGAGGGCACCCAGGCGGTGGTGGCCCCGGCCTGCGGGTGGCTAAGCTTCTGGGCCAGCATGTCCGCCATCTTGTCGGGCGCGGCCCACATGCCCTTGCCGATCTGGGCATGTCCGGGCAGGCCACAGATCAGGCCCATATCGACGTTCCAGTCCTCATAAGCCTTGATCCAGGCCTGCGCCTTCATCTCGTTCTTACGGATCATCGGGCCCGCTTCCATCGAGGTGTGGATCTCGTCGCCGGTACGGTCGAGGAAGCCGGTGTTGATGAACATGATGCGCTTGGACGCACGCTGGATGCAGGCCTTGAGGTTGACGGTGGTGCGCCGCTCCTCGTCCATGATGCCGACCTTGAGCGTGTTCTCGGGCAGGCCCAGCATCTTCTCGACACGATCGAAAATCTCGCAGGTCAGCGACACCTCGTCGGGGCCGTGCATCTTCGGCTTGACGATATAGGCCGAGCCGGTGCGGCTGTTCCTGACCTTGGAATTGCCTTTGAGGTCGTGAATGGCGAGCAGGCCCGACACGGCGGCATCGAGCAGGCCCTCCGGAATCTCCTCGCCCTTCTCGTCCAGCACCGCGTCGGTGAACATGTGGTGACCGCAATTGCGCATCAGGAGCAGGCTGCGGCCGTGCAGCTTGAGCTCGCCCTTGCCATCGGGCGTCCTGTAGCTGCGGTCCGCGTTGAGCGAGCGCGTCAGCGTCTTGCCGCCCTTCTCAAAATCGGCCGACAGCGTGCCGTTCATCAGGCCGAGCGTGTTGCGGTAGACCAGCACCTTGTCCTCGGCGTCGACCGCGGCGACGGAGTCCTCCATGTCGAGGATGGTGGAGACCGCGGCCTCCATGATCATGTCGGCGACGCCGGCCGGATCGTCTTTCCCGATCGCGCTGCTGCGGTCGATCTTGACCTCGACATGCAGGCCGTTGTTGACGAGCAGCACGGCGGACGGCGCGGCCGCATCGCCCTGGAAGCCTGCGAACTGCGCCGCGTTCTTCAGCGCGGTGGCGTTGCCGCTCTTCAGCTTCACCGCGAGCTGGCCCGCGACGACGCTATAGGCGGTGACGTCGGTGTGGCTGCCGGTCGCGAGCGGCACGGCGGTATCGAGGAACGCCTTGGCCTTGGCGATCACCTTGTCGCCGCGCGCCTTGTTGTAGCCCTTGCCGCTCTCGGATGGATCATGCGGAATCGCGTCGGTGCCGTAGAAGGCATCATAGAGCGAGCCCCAGCGCGCATTCGCCGCGTTCAACGCATAGCGCGCATTGGTGAGCGGCACGACGAGCTGCGGACCGCAGATCTTGCCGATCTCCTCGTCGACATTGGCGGTCTCGACCTTCTGCGTCGCCGGCTCCGGAACGAGATAGCCGATCTCCTTCAGGAAGGCGGTATAGGCGTTGAGGTCGAACGCCTTGCCCTTGTTGGCCCGGTGCCAGTCGTCGATCTTGGCCTGCAACGTGTCGCGGAACGCGAGCAACGACCGGTTTTTCGGCCCCAGCTCCTTGATGATGCCGGCAAGCCCGGCCCAGAACGCATCCGGCGCGATCCCTGTTTTCGGGGCCGCTTCCTTGGCGATGAAATCGAACAGAACGGGAGCGATCTTCAATCCGTAGGCATCGACGCGTTTCATGATGGGCTTTCTTGTTGGAAATGACTGTTTTTGGCTGCTTTTCACCCGTCAGCAGCAAAATGCGCCCATAGGGCAGCTTTCGGGGGCCTATTAGCCCCAAAATCAAGGCCGTGAGAAGACCCCCAGGCCTTTGTCAAAATGTCAAGGTGAGGTGGGGCTCAGCGCACCGCTGTCATTCCCCGCGAAAGCGGGGAACGCCGCGGCTTCTCCGTATCCAGCGCTGTCTCTGGAAAGCTGGGTCGCCCGGTCGAGCCGGGCGACGACAGCATTCAAATATTCGCGGCGAGGTCCACGACTTCGTCGAACAGCACGCCGGTGGTCTTCAGCATCTCTTCGATCGCATCTGCCGCTTCGGCGACCGTCCGTGTCGATGTATCGATCACAAGCTCGGCCGCCTGCGGCGTCTCGTAGTCGTTGCCGATGCCGGTGAACGAGGCCAGCGTGCCGGCGCGGGCCTTCTTGTAGTGACCCTTGGGGTCGCGCTCCTCGCACACTTCAGCCGGCGTCGCGACATGGATCTCGCGGAACGCGGTGTCGGCGATCCGGCGCGCGGTGGCGCGATCCTCGCGCGCCGGTGAGACCGCCGCGACGATCGCGATATGGCCGTTGCGGGCGAGGTGGGTGGCGACTTCCGCAAGGCGGCGGATGTTTTCGCTGCGATCAGCGGCGGAGAAGCCGAGATCGCTGTTGAGCCCGGCGCGCAGTGTGTCGCCATCGAGCAGGACCGGCGAGCCGCCATTGCTGAACAGGCGCCGCTCCAGCGCTTTCGCCAAGGTCGATTTGCCGGAGGCCGGCAGGCCGGTGAGCCAGACCACGGCGCCGTTATGGCGGTAGCGCGCGGAGCGCTCGTCGGAGCGCAGCGCCGATTCCACCGGCACGATGTCGACCGGCACGGCGCGCTGGCCGGCGTCGACCGACAGCACCAGGCCGCCGCCGGCGATGCGCCCGGAAACCTCGATCACGAGCCGGCCGGTGCGCGGATTGTCGGTATAGGGATCCGTTGCAATCGGATTCGAAAGCGAAATGTCGATCTCGCCGACGTGGTTGCGGCCGATCGCCTTGTTCTCGACGCTCGACAATTCGCCGGGATCGACCGCCTTTTCGAT
This sequence comes from Bradyrhizobium sp. 160, assembly GCF_023073735.1. Classification (NCBI taxonomy): domain Bacteria; kingdom Pseudomonadati; phylum Pseudomonadota; class Alphaproteobacteria; order Hyphomicrobiales; family Nitrobacteraceae; genus Bradyrhizobium; species Bradyrhizobium sp. 160. Next base: position 72,683 of record NZ_JADPKD010000083.1, on the reverse strand, counting down.
CGCAACCACGGTGGCGCGGCTTTCCTTCGGCCCGCAGCGGACCAGGAGCTGGTCGCCCTTGGCGAGCGGCTTGTCGTGCAGCCAGAAGATGCGCGCGCGCAGCCGCCGCGTCTCGCGCGGTGCGCTGCCTGCATGCGCGATGATGTCGCCGCGCTCGAGGAACAATTCGCGGTCGAGCGTGATGCCGACCGAGCGGCCGGCGCCCTGTCGGCCCGCGACCGGCGTCACCGGCCAGCTCTCGACCGTCTTGATCTTGGCGATCTTGCCGGCCGGCATGATCACGATTTCGTCGCCCGCAATGAGGCTGCCGGATTCGATCCGGCCCGCGACGATGCGGCGGTCGTCGAACTTGTAGATCGCCTGCACCGGCAGGCGCAGCGCCAGCGCTTCCAGCGGCCGCGCCGGTTCGAGCCGGTCGAGCGCCTCGACCACCGTCGGGCCCTTGTACCAGCCGATCCGGTCGGTGCGCATCGCAACGCCGTCGCCGTCGCGGGCGGAAATCGGGATCACCGCCGTCGGGGTCACGCCGAGGCCGCTCAGATGTGCCGAGATCTCGTCGCTGATGTCCTTGAAGCGCTCGGCGGAGAAGTCGACGCGGTCCATCTTGTTGACGACGATCGCGACCTGCTTCACGCCCAAGAGATGCAGCAGATAGCCGTGGCGCCGGGTCTGGTCGCGCACGCCTTCGAGCGCGTCGATGATCAGCACCGCGCCGTCGGCCTGCGAGGCGCCGGTAATCATGTTGCGCAGGAATTCGGCGTGGCCGGGCGCGTCGATCAGCACGATGTCACGCGAATTGGTGCGGAAGCGGATCTGCGTGGTGTCGATGGTGATGCCCTGATCGCGCTCGGTCTGGAGCGCATCGAGCAGAAACGACCATTCAAACGGCATGCCGCGCCGCGCGCTGACGGCTTTCAGCATTTCGAGCTTGCCCTCGGGCAGGCTGCCGGTCTCGTGCAGGAGGCGGCCGACCAGCGTCGACTTGCCGTGGTCGACATGGCCGACGATGACGATGCGCACTTGCGGACGCGTGGTGCCGTTCGGAGTGGCCGGCGAAGCCGTGGTGACGATCATGTTCATGCGACGCTCGCGTCCTTGGGAATCAGAGATAGCCGGCGACGCGCAGGCGCTCGAAAGCGTCCTCGGTCTCGTGGTCGAGCGCGCGTCCCGCGCGCTCCGGCACCTTGGTCTGTTCGAGCTCGATCAGGATCTCGTCGATGCTCGAGGCGGTCGAAGCGACCGGATTGGTGATGTCCTGATCGCCGAGCGAGCGATAGCGCTTGCCGTCCTTGGCGAGATACAGCGGAATGATCGGGATGTTCTCGCGCTTGGTGTAGGCCCAGATGTCGGCCTCGGTCCAATGCAGGATCGGGTGGATGCGCAAATGCGCGCCTTGCGGCGGCGAGGCATTGAAATGATCCCAGAACTCCGGTGGCTGGTCGCGCACGTCCCAATTGCCTTCCAATCCCCGCGGCGAGAACACGCGCTCCTTGGCGCGCGTCGCCTCCTCGTCGCGGCGAATGCCGGCGATCAGGCCGTCAAAGCCGTACTTTGCGAGCGCCATCTTGAGGCCTTCGGTCTTGCGCGCGGCGGAGCGTGCGGCCGGCGGCAGCGTTGGGTCGACGGCGTCGATCGGCGGGCAGGGCTCGACGCGCAAATCGAGATCCCACTCCTTCCCGTAGTGATCGCGGAAGCGATACATCTCGGGAAACTTTTTGCCGGTGTCGACATGAAGGGCGGGGAACGGCATCTTGCCGAAGAACGCTTTCCGCGCCAGCCAGATCATGACATTGGAGTCCTTGCCGAGCGACCACAGCAGGGCAATCTTCTTCAGACGGGCGAAGGCCTCGCGGAAGATGTAGATGCTCTGCGCCTCGAGCTGGTCGAGATGATCCATGCTTGGGGCAAGCTCGCCAGAAAATTCTTGCGCGCGCACGCGCTCGGCCAGCGCCGGATTGCTCAGTCGATCAGCAGCGGAATCGTCCTTGAGAAGATGCATCTCTGCCACTTTGCGTTTGGAGGCGAAAATTCTATAGTCGCACTGCGGAAGAGAAGAAAAAATTTTCTCTTTGCGCGCTCGAAACGAGACATATATAGAAAATAATTCCAGTCAACCCCGTTTGTGGGGAAGCGGGTATCGCATGCGGTTCTTGCCGGTGTTTCTCGATCTCAAGACCGGTCCGGTGGTCCTCATCGGCGCGGGCGAGCTTTTGCGCGCCAAGCTGCGCGTGCTCGCCGCTGCCGGCGCGCGCATCCGCGTGCATGCGATCGACGGCGATCGTGATCTGAGCCTCAGCTCCGAGGACGCAGCGCGTGTCGAAATCATGTCCGGGGATCCGCTTACTGCCGATCTCTCAGGCATCATCGCGGTCGTCTGCGCAGGCGCGGGTGATGTTGGTTTAGCGATGTCGGTTCGCGCCAAGGCGCTGGGTTTGCCTGTCAACGTGATGGACGATCTTGAACATTCCAGCTTCATTTTCCCCGCGATCGTCGATCGCGGCGATGTCGTGGTCGCGGTTGGCACCGGCGGCACCTCGCCGGTGGTGGCGCGGCGCCTGCGCGAGAAGATCGAGGCGCTGCTGCCCGCCCGCATCGGCGAGCTCGCTGAATTCATCGGCGGCTTCCGCAAATCCATCAACGAGCGCATCGCTGAATTTCCGCTGCGCCGCCGCTTTTGGGAGCGGGTCATTGACGGGCCGATCGGCGCCGCCGTGCTCGCCGGCCGCAAGACCGAGGCCGACGCTGCGCTAAAGGCTATCGCCGATCCCTCCGCCTTCGCGCGCGCCGACAAGCCGGAAGGCTCGGTCGCGCTGGTCGGGGCAGGCCCCGGCGATCCCGATCTTCTCACCATCAAGGCGCTGCGCGCGCTGCAGGATGCCGACATCGTCTTCCACGACGAGCTGGTCTCGCCCGAAATTCTCGACCGCATCCGCCGCGATACCACGCGTGTTGCCGTCGGCCGCCGTATCGGCAAGCCCGGCATCGGCCAGGACGCCATGAACAAGCGCATGATCGAGGCCGCGCAATCCGGTCAGCGCGTGGTGCGCCTGAAGGGCGGCGATCCCTTCGTGTTCGGCCGTGGCGGCGAAGAGATGGAAGCCCTGCGCGCCGCCGGCGTCGCCTATTCGATCATTCCCGGTATCACCGCAGGTCTCGGCGGTGCCGCCGACTTCGAGGTGCCGCTGACCTACCGTCATGAAGCAACCCGCATCACCTTTCTTACCGCACACAAGGCGCGCGACGCGGAAGTCGTGGACTGGTCGACGCTGACCGACGCCAAGATGACTGTTGTGGTCTACATGGGCGCGACCGCCGCGCCCGCCGTACGCGCCGGCCTCTTCGCCGCCGGCCGTTCGCCGGAAACCCCGGTCGGCGTGTTCGCCCGCGTCACGCGCCCCGATGCGCAAGGCGTGATCGGCACGCTGCGCGATCTGCCCGAGCTCGTGCGGCGGACCAATGGCGGTCCTGCCATTCTCATCATCGGCGAGGTGGTCCGGCATGCCGGCTCACTTGGCCGGCAAACTCCCAAGAAAACCCCAAACCAAATCATCTCTGACCTCCTGGATGCAGCCGAATGACCTCCCCGCTTGAACAGAAGAAGATCAAAATCGCTGGCCCCTCGGTCGTGACCGCCAACCGCACCTGGGATGGCATCGTGGTTTATCGCACCGCCGCCAAGAGCTGGTCCGCGGACCTCTCGGAAGCCGCGATCGTACGCAACTCCGACGAGGCGAAGGCGTTGCTTGCGGAGTCCGTTGCCGATGACGTCGGCGCGATCGGTCCCTATATCGCGCCCGTGCAGGTCGGTGCGGACGGCAAGGTCCAGCCCGGCAATCTGCGCGAACAGATCCGCCGCACCGGCGTCACCATCGGACAGCCGGCCCAGGTTTAAGGCGCTCTCTTATGTATGCTTACGACGAAATCGATCGCACGCTCGTCAATGAGCGCGTCTCGGAGTTCCGCGACCAGGTGAAGCGGCGCCTGTCCGGCGAGCTCACTGAGGACGAGTTCAAGATCCTGCGGCTCCAGAACGGCGTCTACCTGCAACTGCACGCCTACATGTTCCGGGTCGCGATTCCCTACGGCACGCTGGCGACGAACCAGCTGCGGGCACTCGCCCATGTCGCGCGCAAATACGATCGCGGCTACGGCCATTTCACCACGCGGCAGAACATCCAGTTCAACTGGATCAAGCTCGCCGAGCTGCCGGATGCGCTGGCCGACCTCGCCAAGGTCGGCATCCATGCGATGCAGACTTCCGGCAACAACATGCGCAACGTCACCTCGGACCAGTGGGCCGGCGTCGCGCCCGGTGAGATCGAGGATCCCCGTATCTGGTCGGAGCTGATCCGCCAGCACACCACGCTGCATCCGGAATTCTCGTTCCTGCCGCGCAAGTTCAAGATCGCGATTACCGCGTCCGACCACGACCGCGCGGCGATCAAGATTCACGACATCGGCCTGAGGCTGATCAAGAACGAGAAGGGCGAGACCGGCTTCGAGGTTCTGGTCGGCGGTGGCCTCGGCCGCACGCCTTTCATCGCCAAGACCATCAAGCACTTCGTGCATGGCCGCGACATCCTCAGCTACATCGAGGCGATCCTACGCGTCTACAACCAGTACGGCCGCCGCGACAACATCTACAAGGCGCGCATCAAGATCCTGGTGCACGAGCTCGGCATCGAAAAGTTCTCCCGCGAGGTCGAGGACGAGTGGCAGCACATCCGCAACTCCTCGCTCCAGATCGACGACGAGGTGATCGAGGACATCCGCTCGCGCTTCACCTACCCGGCTTACGAGAAGCTGCCGCACATGCCTGACGAGCTGCGCCAGGCCGCGGCCGATCCGGATTTCGAGGCGTGGCGCAAGAACTCGGTGGCCCCGCACAAGGTGCAGGGTTACTCGATCGTCACGATCTCGCTGAAGCCGATCGGTGGGCCTCCGGGTGATGCCACCGCCGAGCAGATGGACGCGCTGGCCGACCTCGCCGACAAATATTCCTTCGGCGAGATCCGTGTCGGCCACGAGCAGAACCTTGCGCTGCCGCACGTTGCCAAGCGCGACCTGCCGGCACTCTGGAAGGCGCTCGACAAGCTCGGGCTTGCGACGCCCAACGTCAATCTGATCACCGACATCATCGCTTGCCCGGGCCTCGACTATTGCTCGCTGGCGAATGCGCGCTCGATCCCGATCGCGCAGGAGCTGACGCGCCGGTTTGCCAATCACGAGCTCGCCAACCTGATCGGCCGTCTCCACATCAACATCTCCGGCTGCATCAATGCCTGCGGCCATCACCATGTCGGCCACATCGGCATTCTCGGCGTCGAGAAGAATGGCGAGGAGGTCTATCAGATCACCATCGGCGGCCGCGCCGACGAGAACGCAGCGCTGGGCACCCTGATCGGCCCCGGGGTGAAGTTCGACGAGGTCGCCGACGTCGTCGAGGACATCGTGGAAGCTTACCTGGCGCTGCGCGAACGGCCCGAAGAGCTATTCATGGACACGGTGAGACGCCTCGGCGTCGAACCCTTCAAGGAGCGCGTCTATGCCACTCGTTAACGGCGGAAAGATCGTCGACGACGGCTTCGCCAAGCTCGCCGTCGATACCCCGCTGCCCGAGAGCGGCGATATCCTGGTGCCGGCCGAGCGTTTCCTCGGTGAAGCGGAAGGCTTGCTCAAGCGCGCCGGCAAGGTCGGCGTGATCTGGCCGAACAATCGCGACATCGCCGAACTCGTGCCCTATCTCAGCAAGGTCGCCACGGTCGCGCTGGTGTTTCCGACTTTCCGTGACGGACGCGCCTACAGCCAGGCCCGGTTGCTGCGCGAGCGTTACAACTACCGCGGCGAATTGCGCGCCACCGGCCAGGTGCTGCGCGATCAGTTCGTGTTCATGCTGCGCGCCGGTTTCGACGCCTTCGAGGTCAAGAAGCAGGCCGACGCGGAAGCGTTCATGCAGACCGCCAAGCGCTATTCGGTGTTCTACCAGCCGACCGGCGACGGCCGCATCACGGCCCTGCATCGGCGCATGCAGTTGCGCCATTCCGAAGGTGTCGGCACGTGAACGCGATCGCGCCTCAGGTTTCATCCATCTCTGCGCTGCCCTCGGCGGACGAGCTCGATCGGAGCTTGCGCGATGCCTCGCCCGCAGAGGTTATCGCTGCGGCGCTGAAGGCGGTCGGGCGCAACAAGCTCGCCCTGGTATCTTCCTTCGGTACGGAATCGGCGACGCTGCTGAAAGTAATGGCGGACGTCGATCCGGCGATCCCGGTGATCTTTCTCGACACCGGCTGGTTGTTCGAGGAGACGCTCGCTTATCGCGACACCTTGATCGCGACGCTGGGCCTGAAGGACGTCCGTTCGGTCCAGCCCGCCGAGGAGACGCTGTCGCGCGAGGATCCCGACCGCGACCTCTGGTTCTCCGATCCCGACGCGTGCTGCCGCATCCGTAAAGTCGAGCCGCTGGCGCGTGCGCTGAAACCGTTCGATGCCTGGCTCAACGGCCGCAAGCGTTTCCAGGGCAATGCGCGGGCCGACATTCCGGTCGTCGAGAACGATGGCGCCCGATTGAAGTTCAATCCCTTTGCCAACGTCTCGCGCGAGGAACTCGAGGCGATGTTCGTCCGCGCCAAATTGCCGCGTCACCCTCTCGTCGCCTCCGGTTTCCTGTCGGTTGGGTGTATGCCTTGCACCAGCAGAACGGCCGAAGGCGAGGATGTACGCGCCGGCCGCTGGCGCGGCCGGGCCAAGACAGAATGCGGCATTCACACGATGGAGACTTCGTAGCACGGTTACGCTGCCACGCTGTGAACAAGAAAATCCGGTTCCGTTGACTTAAGAGCGTTTCGACCCGAGTTATGCCTGCACGCCTTCGCTGACACCGACGTCGCCGAAGTGAATGGAGATGGAGATGATGCGCCGTATCGTTCCGCTCGCTGCAGGACTCTTCTGGGCAAGCTCGGCTCTCGCCGCTGACATCAATCTGCTGAACGTGTCATACGATCCGACGCGTGAGCTCTATGTCGAGTTCAACAAGGCGTTCGCGACCGCCTATCAGAAGGAAACCGGCAAGAGCGTCGAGATCAAGCAGTCGCATGGCGGCAGCGGTTCGCAGGCGCGCGCGGTGATCGACGGATTGCAAGCCGATGTGGTGACGCTCGCGCTCGCCTATGACATCGACGCGATCGCCGCCAAAGGCCTCACCGCAGCCGATTGGCAGAAGCGGCTGCCGCAAAATTCATCACCCTACACCTCGACCATCGTCTTCCTGGTGCGCAAGGGCAATCCCAAGGGCATCAAGGACTGGGACGATTTGATCAAACCGGGCGTCGCCGTGATCACGCCGAACCCGAAGACATCAGGGGGCGCGCGCTGGAATTACCTCGCAGCGTGGGGCTTTGCGCAGAAAAAGTTCGGCTCGGCCGACAAGGCCAAGGACTTCATCGGAAAGCTCTATCAGCAGGTGCCGGTGCTCGATACCGGCGCACGCGGCGCCACCGTGACGTTCGTCGAGCGTGGCGTCGGGGACGTGCTGCTCGCCTGGGAGAACGAGGCGTTTCTCGCGCTGAAGGAGTTCGGCGCGAACAAGTTCGAGATCGTGGCGCCGCCGCAATCGATCCTCGCCGAGCCGCCGGTCGCCATCGTCGACAAAGTTGCCGATAAAAAAGGCACGCGCAACGCCGCCGACGCCTATCTCCAGTATTGGTATACCAAAGAGGGGCAGGAGATCGCCGCGCGCAATTTCTACCGCCCGCGCGATGCCGAGATCGCCAAGAAGCACGAAAGTGCCTTCGCCAAGGTCGAGCTGTTCACGATCGACGACGTCTTTGGCGGCTGGACCAAGGCGCAGCGGGAACATTTTGCCGACGGCGGCGTCTTTGATCAGATCTACAAGAACTGATCGAGCGCCGTCTTAGGAGGCTTTTAGCAGGGGGGCCTGGTGAGCGCACTCGCAGCAAGACGCCGGACATTGCCGGGCTTCGGTCTCACCATGGGGCTGACGCTTTCCTGGCTCTCCGTCATCATCCTGATTCCGCTCGCCGGCCTGTTCCTGAGGTCGCTCGAGCTGAGCCCGGAACAGTTCTGGAATATCCTTTCCAGTCGCCGCACGCTGAACGCGCTCCGCGTCTCCTTCGGCCTCGCCTTCGCGGCTGCCTGCGTCAATCTCGTGATGGGCAGCATCATCGTCTGGGCGCTGGTGCGCTACCGCTTTCCCGGCCGGCGGCTGTTCGATGCGATTGTCGACGTGCCCTTCGCGCTGCCGACTGCGGTCGCCGGCGTCGCGTTGACCGCGCTGTTCGCCGAGAAGAGCTGGCTCGGTGGCCCGCTCGCGGCGCTCGGCATCAAGGTCGCATTCACGCCGGTCGGCATCTTCGTCGCCATGATCTTCATCGGCATTCCCTTCGTGGTGCGCACGGTGCAGCCGGTGCTCCAGGATCTCGACCCCGAGATCGAGGAGGCCGCGGGCAGTCTGGGCGCAAGCCGCTGGCAGACCATCATCCGCGTGATCCTGCCGTCACTCGCACCGGCGCTGCTCACCGGCCTTGCGCTCGCCTTCGCGCGTGCGGTCGGCGAATACGGCTCGGTGATCTTCATCGCCGGCAATCTGCCTAACATCTCCGAGATCGCGCCGCTCTTGATCGTGATCCGGCTGTCCGAATTCCGCTACGCCGATGCGACTGCGATCGCGGTGGTCATGCTCGTCGTCTCCTTCGTCATCATCTTCGCTGTGAACCGGCTCCAGCGCTGGGCACAGAGCCGGATTCCGGAGCGCTAAGGGCCGACCATGACGATGCAGATTGCAGATTCGGTCTCTCTCCCGGCCCCCGACGCCAAGGCACGTGCGCATGCGGCTGCCGCGCGCGACAGCCTTCGCACCGAGCCACAGACGGTGCGCATCACCATCATTGCGCTGGCGATGATCTTCCTCACCGTCTTCGTCGTGCTGCCGTTGGTCGTGGTGTTCGCACAGGCGCTCTCGAAGGGCGTCATGGCCTATCTCACTGCGCTCGCCGAACCGGAAGCGCTGGCTGCGATCAGGCTGACGCTGCTGGTGGCCGCGATTTCAGTGGGCCTCAATCTCGTGTTCGGCCTCGTCGCCGCCTGGGCCATCGCCAAGTTCGACTTCAAGGCCAAGACCTTTCTGATTACGCTGATCGACCTGCCGTTCTCCGTCAGCCCGGTGATCTCGGGCCTCGTCTTCGTGCTGCTGTTCGGCGCGCAGGGCTATTTCGGCAGCTGGCTGCGTGAGCACGACATCCAGATCCTGTTCGCGGTGCCCGGCATTGCGCTCGCCACCACCTTCGTGACCTTCCCATTCGTGGCGCGCGCACTGATCCCCCTGATGCAGGAGCAGGGCACGCAGGAGGAGGAGGCCGCGATCTCGCTCGGCGCCTCGGGTCTGCAAGCCTTTTTCCGGGTCACGCTGCCCAACATCAAATGGGGCGTGCTCTACGGCGTCCTGCTCTGCAACGCCCGCGCGATGGGCGAGTTCGGCGCCGTCTCGGTCGTGTCCGGACATATCCGCGGCGAGACCAACACCATGCCGCTGTTGGTCGAGATCCTCTACAACGAGTACCAGTTCGTCGCCGCGTTTGCGATCGCCTCGCTGCTGGCGATGCTGGCGCTGATCACGCTGATCGCAAAAGCTGTTCTCGAACGTCACCTGGACGAAGGACACGAGCCCCGTGACCATTGAAGTCAAGAATCTCGTCAAGAAGTTCGGCAGCTTTAAAGCTCTCGACGGCGTCGATCTTAAGGTCGACAACGGCGAGCTGCTGGCGCTGCTCGGCCCGTCCGGCTCCGGCAAGACCACGCTGCTGCGGATCATCGCCGGCCTCGACTGGCCCGATGCGGGCGACGTCTCCTTCAACGGCGAGGACGCGCTGGCGCAGGGCGCGCGCGAACGGCATGTCGGCTTCGTGTTCCAGCACTATGCGCTGTTCCGCCACATGACGGTGTTCGAGAACGTCGCCTTCGGCCTGCGCGTGCAGCCGCGCGCGATTCGCAAGGACGAGGCCGCGATCCGTACGCGGGTGAAGGAGCTGCTCGATCTCGTGCAGCTCGACTGGCTTGCCGACCGCTATCCGAGCCAACTCTCCGGCGGTCAGCGCCAGCGCATCGCGCTCGCCCGCGCGCTCGCGATCGAGCCGCGCATCCTGCTGCTCGATGAACCCTTCGGCGCGCTCGATGCCAAGGTGCGCAAGGAGCTGCGCCGATGGCTGCGCTCACTGCATCATGAGATCAACGTCACCTCGATCTTCGTCACCCATGACCAGGAAGAGGCGCTGGAAGTCGCCAACCGCGTCGTTGTGATGGACAAGGGCAGAATCGAGCAGATCGGCTCGCCCGACGACGTCTATGAAAGCCCGGCGACCGCCTTCGTCCACGGCTTCATCGGCGAATCCATCGAGCTGCCGATCCAGGTCGAGGGCGGCCTGATCAGGCTGGGCGACCGGCCGCTGCGGCTTGCCGCGGACGGGCTTGCGCCTGGCGCGTCAAAACTGTTCGTGCGGCGACACGACATGCTGGTCGGCCCGCCCGGCAGCGGCGCCTTCGAGGGCGCGGTTCGGCATGTCCGCAATTTCGGTCCCGTGCAGCGCGCCGAGGTCGCGCTATCAGGTGGCGAGACCATCGAGATCGATGCCCCCCGTGACAAGGAACTGCGCGCCGGCGACACGATTGGGCTGGAGCCGCGCCGCTACCGCATATTTGCGGGCGCCTGAGCCGACTCGTCGGGTCAAATTTTCCCCAAAATTCACCTTTCAGCCACGGTTGATATGCAACAACGGCCCCTCATTTGGGGGCCTGATTCATGCGCGCTGCGGCCGCAATATCCATCACTTTGCTTCTAGCCGGCTGCGCCGGCAACGAAGCGCTGGTCCAGCAGCCGTCCATGTATACTGACATGGCTGTCCCGGGCGCCAAGCTCGATGCGCAGGCCGCCGCCGTGATGATCTCGCAATACCGCCAGAACAACGGGCTCGGCACCGTCGTGATCGATTCCGATCTGATGCGGCTCGCCGAATCCCAGTCCCAGGCTATGGCGGCCGCCAACAAGATGGACCACGACGTTCGCGCGCCGCTCGCCAAACGGCTCGCCGCCGGCGGCTATCCTGCGACCGTGGCCGTCGAGAACGTCTCGGCCGGTTATCATACGCTGGCCGAAGCGTTTTCCGGCTGGCGCGACTCGCCACCCCACCGCGCCAACATGCTCAAAAGCGGTGTCACAAAACTTGGCATCGCAGCGGGCTATGCTCCCGGCACCAAGTACAAGGTGTTCTGGACCATGATCTTGGCTTCGGCGGACCCTCGATAAGCCAGACTTGATCCTGGATGCATTGACGCCGCGGCGGAGTGTCGCCACGGTGGCTTGCCTTTTGCTAATGTTCCCTCATGACAGATCATCGTCCTGATACCGCCAGCATCCCCGCGAATGCGCAACGCGTCCTGGTTCTCCAGGGCGGTGGCGCGCTCGGCTCGTATCAGGCCGGCGCCTGCCAGGCGCTATGCGGCTACGGCTTCGAGCCGGAATGGGTTGCCGGCATCTCGATCGGTGCTATCAACGCAGCGATCATCGCCGGCAATGAGGGCCACACCCGCGTCAAGCGGTTGAAGGAATTCTGGGAGATGGTGTCGGCGCCGGTGCCGTGGAAGCCGATCGGCAAGAGCGATCGCAGCCGCGAGCTGTTCAACTCGACGAGCGCAGCGCTGATCGCGACCTTCGGTGTGCCCGGCTTCTTCGTACCCCGCGTGCCGCCGGCGCCGCTCTGGCCACCGGGGCACCCCGAGGCGGAAAGCTATTACGACACCGCGCCGCTCAAGAAGACGCTGGAGCGTCTGGTCGATTTCGATCGCATCAACGATCTGAAGACGCGCTTGTCCGTCGGCGCGGTCGGCGTCACCTCCGGCAACTTCAAATATTTCGACAATTACGCGTTCAAGAAGCTCGGCAAGACCATCGGACCCGAGCACATCATGGCCTCCGGTGCGCTGCCGCCGGGCTTTCCGTCCGTCGTGATCGACGGCGAGCATTACTGGGACGGCGGCATCGCCTCCAACACGCCGCTCGACTACGTGCTCGATGCCGAGGTCGACCGCGACATGCTGATCTTCCAGGTCGACCTGTTTTCCGCGCGCGGCGATCTGCCCACCTCGCTGCTCGAGGCCGCCGAGCGCGAGAAAGACATCCGCTATTCCAGCCGCACGCGGATGAACACCGACAAGAACAAGCAGCTGCACAACGCCCGCAGGGCGGTGCGAGATCTCATCAGCAAGTTGCCGGATTACCTGAAGAACGATCCTTCCGTCGAATTCCTCGCGAAAGCGTCGCGCGAAAGCACCGTCACGGTGGTGCATCTGATCTATCGCAGCAAGAACTACGAATCCTCGTCCAAGGACTACGACTTCTCGCATGTCGCCATGGTCGAGCATTGGGAAGCCGGGGTGCGCGACGTGCATCTGTCGATGCGCCACAAGGATTGGCTCGAGAAGCCGCAGTCCGGCGAGACCATGGTGACCTACGATCTCACGGGGGACGTCACCGCACCCCCGGCAAAAAGGAGCGAATAGAATGGGTAGTCTGTCAGGCAAGAACGCCGTTGTGACCGGATCGACCAGCGGCATCGGGCTCGCTTACGCACGCGCCTTCGCCGCCGCCGGCGCCAACGTGGTCATCAACGGCTTCGGCTCGCCCGAGGATATCGAGAAGGAGCGCACCAAGATCGAGTCCGAGTTCAAGGTCAAGGCGATCTACTCGCCGGCCGACATGACCAAGCCCGCCGAGATCGCCGGGATGATCGCGCTCGGCGAGAAGACGTTTGGCTCGGTCGACATTCTCGTCAACAATGCCGGCATCCAGTTCGTCTCGCCGATCGAGGAGTTTCCGCTCGAGAAGTGGGACCAGATCATCGCCATCAACCTGTCGTCGGCCTTCCATGCCATTCGCGCCGCCGTGCCCGGCATGAAGAAGAAGGGCTGGGGCCGCATCATCAACACGGCGTCGGCACACTCACTCGTCGCCTCGCCCTTCAAATCGGCTTACGTGTCGGCCAAGCACGGCATCGCCGGTCTCACCAAAACCGTGGCGCTGGAGCTCGCGACCCACAAGATCACCTGCAACTGCATCAGCCCGGGCTATGTCTGGACGCCGCTGGTGGAGAAGCAGATCCCCGACACGATGAAGGCGCGCAATCTGACGCGCGAGCAGGTCATCAACGACGTGCTGCTCGATGCGCAGCCGACCAAGGAGTTCGTCACCTCCGAGCAGGTTGCCGCGCTCGCCCTGTTCCTGTGCAGCGACGATGCCGCGCAGATCACCGGCAGCAATCTGTCGATCGACGGCGGCTGGACCGCGGAGTAGTTCGCGTCGGTTCAGCTAGCTCGCTGTCATGCCCCGGCTTGGCCGGGGCATCCAGTACGCCGCGGCTTATCCATTCAATCACAGCTTTCTCGGAATACTGGATCGCCCGTTCAAGCCGGGCGACGACAGTGAGAGTGGGGCGCGGTCTCTGGTTTAATGCGTCCACGCTAGGGCCGTCACGATCGCCGATGACAAGTTCAGCTCCGCGAACATGATCTTGCCGGCGACCACGAACAGCACGCTCGCCAGCGTCAGGCGCAGCACCGTCTCGGGCACGCGCGTTGCGCTAAAACTGCCGACGATGATGCCGGGCAGCGAGCCCAGCAGCAGCACGCCCATCAGCGCCCAGTCGACGTCACCGAGCGCCCAGTGCCCGATGCCGGCAACCAGCGTCAGCGGCACCGCATGGGCGATGTCGGAGCCGACGATGCTCGCCATCGGCAGGCGCGGATAGAGCAGCAGGAGCACAGTGACGCCGACTGCGCCGGCGCCGACCGACGAGATCGAGACCAGCACGCCGAGTACGATTCCGGTGATCACGGTCGCGATCGCGGTGGTGCGCGCGTCGACCTGCTCGAGGCGTTTGCGGTAGCGATCCATGATGGCCTTGCGGAAGATCAGCGACGTCGCAGTCAGGATCAGCGCGAAGCACAGCACGAGATTGACGAGGCTACGCTCGGAATCGCTTCTGAGGTCGAGCTTCCACAGCACCAGCAGCGTCACGGCGCTCGCAGGAATGCTGCCGCAGGCGAGTCGCAGCACCGCCGGCCAGTGCACGCTACGCGACCAGCCATGCACCAGGCTGCCGCCGGTCTTGGTGGCGGCGGCATAGAGCAGGTCGGTCCCGACCGCCGTGGAGGGATGAATGCCGAACAGCAGGATCAGCAGCGGCGTCATCAACGAACCGCCGCCAACGCCGGTCATGCCGACGAGCAAGCCGACGCCGAATCCAGAGGCGACGTAGAGTGGATCAAACATGTCCGGGGAATCTTAGGTCGATCTCGTCGGTTGAGCAACATGACGTAGAATGAAATTCCTCCCGCATGCAACTACCTGGGTCCAATAAGAAAAATCATGCTGCGGACGGCAAATCGGTAGGAATTTCGCTTCGTTCCGAGGCATGCTGCGAACGTGCCGTTCCCCAGGAGTAGGGTCGCGCGTCCCCTATTTGCCAAACGCCAGCACGTGCAGGCCGAGGCGCTGCCGCACGATCCAGAACAGGAGCACCGTCTCGAAGGTGAGCGAGATCGAGGTCGCTGCGGCGGCGCCGTGGCTGCCGTAGCGCGGTACCAGCGCGATGCAGAGCACGACGTTCATGACGAAAGCCAGCGCATAAGCGAGCGCGCAGATCTTCTGCTGGCCCAGCATGTTGAGCAGCCGCTCCACCGGCCCGATTGCAGAGCGCACCACCAGCCCGATCGCGGCGACGAACATGAGATCGTAGCCAACGGTGAATTGCGGCCCGAACAGCCAGAGCAGCGGCTTGCCGAACGCAAGCAGCAGGATGGTCGCCGCCAGCGACGGCCAGAATGTCCAGCTGATGGCGTGCGCCACATAGGCAGACAGCCGCGCCTTGTCGCCGCTTGCGTTGAACTCGGCGAAGCGATGCGCGGTCGTTGCCGACATCGCGTAGTGGATGAAGGAAACCAGCGCCAGCGTCTTCACCACCGCGAAATAGACGCCGACCTCGTCGGAGGGGCGGAACTGCTGCAGCACCAGCACGTCGGTGTAGGACAGCAGCAGGTAGAAGCTCTCGACCAGCAGGATCGGCAGCGAGACCGCCAGCCAGCCGCCGATGTCGTAGGCCTTGGGGCCCGGTTCGATGTGATCGGCGAGCTTGCGGTTCAGCACCAGCATCTGCCCGGCCATCGCGATCCACACCGCACCTAGGCTCGCGACCATCGCCGCGACTGCGCCGAGATGATAGCCGAGCAGGAAAGCGCATGCCGTGATGCCGATGATCAGCGCCTGGCGGATGATGAATTGCGGCATCAGGCCGAGCTGCATCCAGTCGTGCGAGCGCGCGATGCCGTCCTGGGTGTTGGCGACGACGAAGGCCGGCAGCGTCATGCAGCCGATATAGAGCGGCAGCACCTCGGCCGGATCGATCCAGGGTGACAGCAGCCTGACGATGCCGGCAAGGCCGAGCGACACCAGAGCGGAGACGGCAAAGGTGAGCCAGCGGCTGCCGGAGAGAAAGCCGCGCAGCAACGCATGCGCGCCGCTGGCGCGGTACTCCGGAATGATCTTTTGCGCGGAAGCGGAAATGCCGAAATCCATCATGCTGCCGAGCAGCAGCACCCAGGTCCAGACATAGACATAGATGCCGTAGTCGGACGTGCCCATCCAACGCGCGAGCAGGATCTGCGAGACATAGGCGAGGCCTGCACTGATGACGCGGATGACGAAGATGGTCGCGGCCAGCCGCCGCGTCAGCGAGGCCTCGCTCGAGCCGCCCGTCAGCCTGCCGCGCAGCCGCGCGATCAACCCGGCTGGTCCGGTCGTTGCGGGTTGTGCATCCATCACGGCCAATTCGAGTTCCCCGCCCGCATACTGCGGCAGGCCCGGGAATTAGCAACCACTCGTTAAGATTCGGTTGGGTGGGCGTGCTGTAGAAACCGCAACGTCGTCCCGGAAGGCCAGGCGAAGGCCAGGATCCGTTGCCCCAGGGAGAAGTTGGAGCGAAGGCTCGGGCAACGAGTTCGCGCCACCACTACTCCTGAGGTAGTGGGTCCGCGCTCCGATTCGCTGCGCTTGTCCCGGACCACGGCTCGGATTGGGACGACGCTACTCCAAGTTCGTATTGAACTCGTATGACTTGTCCGGTCCCACCAGCGTGAACTTCAGCGCCGCACCGTCGGGCTTGGCGCCCGGCGGCAGCCCGTCGAGCTCGAAGGAAAATCGCTTCACGTCCGGCGGGCTGTGATGGACCGGGCTCGGAATCGGCAGCGCCCAATCGGGCGTCGGCCCTTCCACGAACAGATTGACGTTGCGCGCGTCCGCCGGCGCGACCACGTCGACGACCACTTTGTTGCCCTCGCGCTTGACGTCGCGGATGGTAAGCGGATTGGGATCGCCGATATTGGCCGGCTTGGGCACGGTGTCGAGCGCCGCGCGCAGATTGGCGTCCTCGGTCGAGGCGACGCTGTTGAAGCCGAGTTCGGCGCGGGCTTCGACGGGAATGCAGAGCTTCTCGCACACCGCATAGTTAATCTCGGCGCGCAAGGTCACTGGCTTGTCGGCGGCCTTGGCGACGATGCGCAGGGGCAGCACGATCTGGTCGCGATAGCCGATCGAATGGCCGCCCGCGCCGTCGTCGAACTTCAGCGGCGCCGGCCACATCACGGTCACCGCTTCGACATTGTCCGACTTGGAGAAGTCGAACCGCGGCGGAACGCCGGAGTCGCCGGGCACGCGCCAGTAGGTCTTCCATCCCGGTTGGAGCTGGAACGCGATACCGCCAAGCAGGACAGCGCCGCTGCGCGAGCCCGCAACCAGCCGCACTGCGGAATGTCCGTCGCGCTGCCACGGCGAAGCGTCGTCGGCACGGGCTGCGGATGCCAGCGACGCTGCGATCAGGGTTGTCGCGACGCCAATCGCCGCACGCAGGGGAACTATGCTGGTCATGGCACGTCTTTACAGGGGCGCCCTAGGGCAAACCATTGAATTGCTTGTGATGGATGCATCTGGACCAGGTCTCTGCAAGCCTTGATTTGACAGCGGCCGGGCCCGACATCAGGATAGGAATTGAAACCGGAGTGCTTCACCATGGCTCCTACAGGCAAGAGGACGGGCGACAGCACCCGCAGCGCAGGCCCCGCGCTGCCCAATTCGGCCGGTTATCTCGACGGCCGGCTCCTGATTGCAATGCCCGTGATGGGCGATCCCCGTTTCGAGCGCTCCGTGATCTATCTCTGCGCCCATTCCGCCGAGGGCGCGATGGGAATCATTGTCAATCATCCCGCGGGCTCCATCGATTTCCCCGAGCTCCTGATGCAGCTCGGCATCGTCAAAAAGGGCGAGCACATCAAGCTGCCGGAAAATGCCGAAAGCATGAAGGTGCTGCGCGGCGGGCCGGTCGACACCGGCCGTGGCTTCGTGCTGCATTCCAGCGACTTCTACATCGAGAACGCGACGCTGCGGATCGACGACGGCGTCTGCCTCACCGCGACCGTCGACATCCTGCGTGCGATCGCCAACGGCTCCGGCCCCAAGCACGCCATCCTCGCGCTCGGCTATGCCGGCTGGGCGCCGGGCCAGCTCGAAACCGAGATCCAGAGCAACGGCTGGCTGCATTGCGACGCGGACGCGGATCTGATCTTCGGCGACGACGTCGATGACAAATACAACCGCGCTTTGCAGAAAATCGGCATTGATCCCGGCATGCTCTCCAACGAGGCCGGGCACGCGTAGTTGTTGGCCGTCGTCCGGTGTCGTACGTCACCCTCGCTGTCATGCCCCGGCTTGATCGGGGGCATGCAGTACGCGGCAGCCTATCGGCGCGATACAACCGTCTCGGAGTACTGGATCGCCCGGAGCAAGCCGGGCGATGACCACGTATCGTGAATGAGGCGCTACTCCGCCGCCTGCTGCTGCACCGTCGGCTCGGTGCCCGCCACCGTTGCCCGGCGCATGTCGCGCGGTTGCGACTGGTCGTAGCGGCGGACGCGGTGCATGGTCTGGCGGTTGTCCCACATCACGAGGTCATGCAGCCTCCATTTGTGGACATAGACGAACTCTGCTTGCGTCGCGTGCTCGTTGAGATCGCGCAGCAATAGACGGCCCTCCGGCACGCTCATGCCGACGACCTTGCCGGCATGCGATGACAGATACAGCGACTTGCGGCGATGCACCGGGTGCGTGCGCACCAGACGTTGCAGCACCGGCTTGAACATCTCCTTCTCTTCGTCGGTATATTCGGTGAAGCCGAGCGAGCCGCGCGAATACATCAGCGAGTGCTCGCAGACGAGGTCCTCGATCTCAACCTTGGTCTCGTCGTCGAGTGCGTCATAGGCCGCGCGCATATCGGCGAATTCGGTGTTGCCACCCTTCGGGTTCACCACGCGCGCGGACAGCAGCGAGAATTTTGCGGGGATGGGACGGAACGAGCTGTCGGAATGCCAGAGGCAGTTGCCGAGATTGAACAGATGCGCGCGGCTGTCTTTCGCCAGCGGCTTGCCGTCCTTGCCGAGATTGCTGACATCGTTCAGGCCGGATTGCAGCCGATAGTCCTTCTCCTTGGTGACGGTGCCGCCGCGCGCATCCTCGCGCTGGCCGAAATTCAGCGCGAACGCCATCTGCTGCTCGTCGGTGATGTCCTGATCGTGGAACACCAGCACCGCATATTTGTCCATCGCGGCCTCGACTTCGCGCGCCTCATCCGCCGTGAGTGGCTTGCGCAAATCGAGGCCCGAAACCTCGCCGACAAAATGCTTCTGAAGCTGCCGGATGGCGATCGTCATGGCGATTTCTCCCGCATCTCTGAGCAGTTTTCCCGCTCTGTTTGTGGAAAAAAATGCCTCCCGCGCCCGGCGATGTCAACGCGCCGCGCGCATGGCTCTTACGCGTTCCGGGCCATCAGGCCGCCGTCGACCGGGATCACCGCGCCGGTGATGAAGGAGGCGGCCGGCAGGCACAGGCTGAGCGTCACATGCGCGACCTCTTCAGGCTCGCCATAACGGCCGAGTGCAGTGCGGCGCTTGGCATAGATGGTCTTGTGCTCCTCCGAGATGCGATCGGTGATGGCCGTGCGGATCGGGCCGGGACAGATGCAGTTGACGGTGATGCCCTCGCGGCCGAGCTCCACCGCCAGAGAACGGGTGAGGCTCGCAACGCCGCCCTTTGCCGCCGAATAGGGGCTGTGCAGGGCAGTGGCGCCGAGCGCCTCGGTCGAGGCGATGTTGAGGATGCGCGGGCACTTCGACTTGCGCAAATGCGGCAGCGCGGCGCGGATCACGCGCGGATGCGCCGTCAGCATCACGGCGAGGCCCTTGGCCCATGCGTCCTCATAGGCCTCGTCGTCGATCGCAACCCGCACTGAGATGCCGGCATTGTTGACGACGATGTCGAGCCCACCGAAATGCGCCGCGACATCGCCGACCACGCGCTTGATCTCGCCGCCATCGGCAACGTCGAGCTTCCACGCCCTCGCTGCTCCGCCGCTTGCCGCGATTTCCTTGGCAACCGCATGTGCGCCTTGCTCATCATAATCGGTCACGGCAACGTTCGCACCTTCGGTGGCGAACACGCGCGCGGTGGCACGTCCCATGCCGCTGGCCGCGCCGGTGACGAGGACGGTCAGGCCCTTTACAGACCGGCTGAGCTGTTTGAATTCGGACATGCTGCTTCCTCGCGCCCTGCTTGTTCTTGTTATGATTGACAAGGCTGGCATCGATCCGCAGACAGGTCAAACAAGCAAAAACAAACGGGAGGCCGCGATGGCAAACGAGCTCGATTTCTCAAGCAGGCAGGTGCTGGTGGTCGGCGGTTCCAGCGGCATCGGCAACGGCATTGCGCAAGCTTTTCGCGCCAGGGGTGCGCATCTCGCCGTCTGCGGCACGCGTGCTCGGCCCGAGGATTATTCGATTGAGGAAGGCTCTGATCTCACCGGCCTCGCCTACGCGCAGCTCGACGTCAGCAATGCCGGCGCGATCGAGGCGTTCAAGCCATGCTTCGAGCGGCTCGACATCCTGGTGCTCGCGCAAGGCGCGGTGCTCTATCGCCGCGGCGAATTCGAGATGGCCGGCTTCCGCAAGGTCGTGGAGGTCAACCTGATGAGCCTGATGGCCTGCGCCACGCGGTTTCATTCCATGCTGCGGGATGCGAAGGGCGCGCTGATCGTGGTGTCCTCGACCGCGGCCTATCATTCCACTATGGGCAATCCCGCCTACAACGCCTCGAAGACGGGCGCTGTCGGATTGACACGTACGCTGGGCGAAGCCTGGGCTGAGGACGGCATCCGCGTCAACGGCATCGCGCCCGGTCTGGTCGACACCAAGATGACGAAGGTGACCACCGACAATCCCAAGCGACTCGAAGGCGCGCTCGCGCGCATCCCGCTGCGGCGATTGGGCACGCCGGCCGACATGGCGGGCGCGGCGCTGTTCCTGGCTTCGCCGCTGTCGTCCTACATCGTGGGCCAGACGCTGGTCGTCGATGGCGGCCTCATTCTGTAGGCCATGGCAAGGAACCGCGCTGCTTCTGATCGGTTACTTCGGCTGATCACCGAGGAGGATTATCATGGACGCGGATCGGATCATTGGATCAGCCAAGGAAATGGCAGGCGGCGTGGAAGGCACCGTGGGCGAGATGGCGGGCGATGCAAAAACGCAGGCCTCAGGCAAGGCACGGGAAGCCGCAGGCACGGTGCAGAACCTGTACGGCCAGGCGAAGGACGCGGCGCGCGAAGCTGCGGATACCGCCTCCAGCTACGCCAAGGATGCCTATGAGGCCAGCGGCGATACGTTCCGCGACGGCACGCAAGCCATCGCCCGCAAGGTGCAGGACAACCCGCTCGGCGCGCTGCTGACCGCGGCCGGCATCGGCTTCGCACTCGCGCTTCTGATGTCGCGCCCCGCCCGCCGTCCGCCGCCGCGCTGGCGCTATTAGGGCTAACAGCTAGACCCGTCATCCGGGGCGCGCGCTTTGCGCGCCCGGAATGACGAGTCAAATCAGAGATACGATTTACCGGATCGCTTCCGCCGCGCGCCCGACATTACCCGGCGGCCGCGGGATCGCCGGATTCGGATTGCGGGGGCCTGGGGCTGGCGCCAGTTGACGCGGTGGCTGCGGAGAGCCAAAGCCGAAGAAATCCCGGAATGACGGCGCTGCCTGTGCCGGCTGCTGCGGCGGAAGCTGAAGCTGTTGCGGCTTCTTCGGCGCGAGCTTTGGCGGCGCGATCGCGGCGGCCGCACCCGGTGAACCCTGAGCAGCGCTGCCGTCAGGCGTCGTCGTCGCCATCGGCGTATCGCCCTTGGCCTGCTCGCGTCCGACTTCGCGGCGCGGCCAGGCATAGTCGTCGGCGCGCCCGGCGGGGGCGCTCAGCGGCTCGCCTTTCACCATCGTCTTCGCAGCGAGTGCATCGACCGCGGCTGGACGCGAGCCTGGCCCGCCCAGCAATTGATCGGTCGAGATCGAGGCCGCGACCAGCGGCACGATCGGTCCGGCCAGCGGCCGCGGCGCGGGCTTGCCCGGCTCGGCGCTGGTGTCGGGCGTCGCCGGCTCGCTCGGCAGTGCGATCGGACCGGAGCGGCCCGCAAGCAGGCGCGTGATCTCGCGCTCGACATAGTGCGCGAGCTTGCGCGCGCCGGGTTTTGTGAAATAGACGCCGTCAGAACTGCGGAGCTGACGAATCTGGCCTTCGAAGTCCGGGCCCTTCTGAAGGAAGCGGCCGGCCTCGTCGACAAAGCCGTCCCAGACGTCGACATAGGTGATGCCGGCCTTGGCCGCGCCTTCACGGTAGAGCGAGTCCAGGAACAGCATGTCCGCCGTACCCTTTTGCCCGCGGATGGCGGGAAGACCGACCCAGAGCACCGGCACGCCCTTGGCCTTGAGCACGTTGGCCAGTTCCTCGATTTTCTTGCCGTAGAGCTCGACCCAGCGCTCGTCGCGGAATTCGTAGAGACCATTCGGGTTGCGCGCCGTCTTCTCCGGCGCAGCGGCTGCCGGCGTATCGGCGTTGTCGGCGTCATCCTGCGGCAGGTCAGTATCCGCGGCGGGTTTGTCCTCAGGCTTGGCAGCGGTGTCGGGCTTGGCCTCGCCGGGCTTGCCCGGTGGCTTGCCGCGCGCGCCCTTGTCGTTCTTCTTGTCCTTGTCAGAGGCCTTGTCCGACTTGTCGGCCACAGGCTCGCGGATCGCGATGCGGTCGTTGAGACCAAGCATGACCACGATGATTTCGGGCTTCTCGGTCTCCAGGATCCCCTTCGCCGCAGCCGCCCAATCCGCGGGCAAGCCCTTCGGCTGGTACTTGATCAGGCCCGAGGTGGTCTTGTGCTTGCGGATCACGCCCATGTCGGGCTGCTCGGCGTAGGCGTCCTCGAGGCCATAGGCGAGCCAGTCGGCCATGGCGTCACCGATCACCAGCACGTTCTTGTCGGGGATGGTGTCGCGCTTGGCCGGCGCCGGCGCGCGCGAAAAATCCTGGCGCGGCGCCTGCGGCTGTTGTTGCTGGAATGGTGCGAAGAAGTCGCCGCCGAACCAGCCGCCGCCACCTCCACCACGTGGTGGCGGTGGCGCCGCGCGCTGTGGCGGGCCGCCGAAGCCGGGGAAGTTGAAGAATTGCGCCGAGGCCGGGGCCGCGACCGACACCAGGATCGCAAGCGCCGTCCCCAGCGCGATCAGCGGGCCGGTCTCGGTCAGCGCCTTGAACAGGGACTTCTTCGACATGCGATCTCGGGCAGCGCAACGGGATTGGAAGTGGCTCGAATATAATAACGGAATCAGGCGCCAAACGGGCAGATTCTGTCGCAGAATCTTCTGCCATACACCGGGGAACAGCCGCCCCGGTCAAGGCTGCCTGCCAAAATCCCTGTTCAGGGTTACTTTCGGCGCGATTTTACCTGCCGCGCAGCCGGTCGAGCACGTCGGAGGAGGCAAAACCATCGGCGGGCACGCCGATCGAGGCCTGGAAATTGCGCAGGGCTTCCCGGGTCTGGCCGCCGAACTGGCCATCCGGGGTGCCCTTGTAGAAGCCGCGCTGGGCCAGCAGCTGCTGCAGTTCCAGCCGCTCGGTGCGCGACAGCTCCCGTTCCTGCCGCGGCCAGGGCTGCACGAAGGGGCCCCCGCCGCGCAAGCGGTCGGCGAAATGCCCGATCGCCAGCGCATAGGCCTCAGCCGGATTGTACTTCATGATGACGCGGTAATTCTGCAGCATCAGGAAGCCTGGTCCTTGCGCGCCGGCCGGCGCGAGCAGATAAGCCTTCTCGGCCGGATGCGGGAAGGGCTGGTTGTTCGGGCGCTTCAGCCCGAGCTTCTCCCATTGGGCGATCGTCATCGCCTTGGCGCGGTCGGCCAGCATGTAGTTGAAGCCTTGCGGCACCACGACCTCGTAGCCCCAGGTCTGGCCGGCCTGCCAGCCGTCCTTCTTCAGATTGTTGGCGGTCGACGCGATCAGGTCGGACGGATTGTCGACGACGTCGCGCCGCCCGTCGCCGTCGCCGTCGACGGCAAAGCGCTTGAATGCGGTCGGCATGAACTGGGTCGGGCCGAAGGCGCCAGCCCAGGAGCCGCGCAGCTGCTCAGGCCTGAGATCGCCGCGGTTGAGGATCTCCAGCGCGGAGAGGAATTCGTCCTTGAAATAGGTTTGGCGGCGGCCGATGCAGGCGAGCGTCGCGGTCGATTGCAGCACGCTGCGGTCGCCCATCTGCGTCGAGTAATTGGACTCGATGCCCCAGATCGCGGCGATGATGTAGCGGTCGACGCCAGTGGCCTTTTCAGTGGCGTCGAACTGCGCCTTGTATGTGGCGAGGATCTCGCGGCCCTTGGCGAGGCGGTTGTCGTTCACGAGAATGTCGAGGTAGTCCCAGATCGATTTGGTGAACTCCGGCTGCGAGTCCATCAGATCCATGATGCGCAAATCGGGGCTGAGGCCTGCGGTGAAGCGCTGGAAGTTCTCCTGCGTGATGCTGCGCCGTGCGGCATCCGGCCACATCGCGGCGACACAATTGTTGAAATTGCCCGCGGCCTCGCGGATCGCAGCGGCCGTCATCAGCGGATGGCCGGAGGCGCCGTCCTCGCCGCTCCAAGGTTGAGCTCCAGTTTGTGCGCTGCCGGGGACGGGTGAGGCTTGCGACGGCGCCGCGTTCGGGCCGGAGAAGATGCCGCCGAACAGGTTCGATAGGCCGTTCTGCGCCTGGGCGTGCGCGCATGCAGGCAGCAGCAAAGCCGCCGCAATCATCGTCGCGCCGGTCACGGACCCAGTCCGTCCTGCCAGTCGTGCCACTGATTGCATCATGTCCCACCCATCGGCCTGAAATTCCGCCATCAGGAGGCCTGGTAGGCGTTGCCAATAGCTTAACAAAGGTGAAATTTTGGTGACGGCCTTTTTCTTAACTCTGTCGGGGCGAGGCCCCACATCCGCCTTTGTTGGCGGCTGCAAACAGGCTAGCAAGTTGCCATTGCTGTGTTCACGTCCTCAGGTATTCGATCGATCCCATGAAAATTCGCAAAGCCGTATTCCCCGTCGCCGGTCTCGGCACCCGCGTCCTGCCCGCCACCAAGGCGATGCCGAAGGAAATGCTGACCATCGTCGACAAGCCGCTGATCCAGTACGTCTATGACGAGGCGAAGGAGGCCGGCATCGAGCACTTCATCTTCGTCACAGGCCGCAACAAGAACGTCATCGAAGATCATTTCGACCGGATGTTCGAGCTCGACGCGACGCTGCAGGCGCGCGGCAAGACGGCCGAGCAGGAGATCCTGGCGCAGAACCAGCCGGACGCTGGCGCCGTGAGCTTCACGCGCCAGCAGGCGCCGCTCGGCCTCGGTCACGCGGTCTGGTGCGCGCGCGACATCGTCGGCAACGAGCCGTTTGCAGTCGTGCTGCCGGACGAGCTCGTGCTCAACACGCCCGGTTGCCTGAAGCAGATGATCGATATGGCATCGTCGCTCGGCGAGAAATCCAATCTGGTCGCGGTCGAGGCGGTGCCCGATCACCTGACGCATCAATACGGCATCTGCGGGGTCGGAAAGCGCAACGGCAAGATGTTCGAGGTCGACGGCATGGTCGAAAAGCCGGCCAAGGGCACCGCGCCATCAAATCTCTCGATCACCGGTCGCTATATCCTCCAGCCCGAGATCTTCAAGATCCTGGAAACCCAGGAGCGCGGTGCCGGCGGCGAGATCCAGCTCACCGACGCCATGATCGGTCTTGCCAAGGCCCAGAAATTCTATGGCGTCGAGTTCGAGGGCGAGCGTCACGATTGCGGCTCCAAGCCCGGCTTCCTCCGCGCCAACATCGCCTACGGCATGACGCGCCCGGAGCTGCGCGATGGGCTGATCGCGGAGATGAAGAAGTATCTGGGGACCTGACCTCACCTTTGACGTCATTCCGGGGCGATGCGTAGCATCGAACCCGGAAGCTCGAGATTCCGGGCTCGGCTCTTCGAGCCGCCCCGGAATGACATCCAGACGAATCCCTCACGCCACCAGCGACAACTGCGGCAAGCTCGCGACCACCGACTGGTTGCGCCCACCGGCCTTGGCGGCATAGAGCGCCTTGTCGGCGGCGGCGACCAGGACGGGCCAGTCCATGCCGGCACTGGGAACGAGGCTGGCGATGCCGCAGGAGACCGTTGTGCTCGCCTGATCGTCGGACCAGCCCTGCACCTTGAGCCGGATCGTCTCGGCGATCTTGAAGGCATCCGTGGCCGAAATGTTCGGCAGCAGTACGGCGAATTCTTCGCCGCCATAGCGCGCCGCGCAGTCGCCGGCGCGGCTCACCGAGTCGGAAATGCAGATGGCGATGCCGACCAGCACCTGGTCGCCGGCCTGGTGGCCGAACGTATCATTGTAAGCCTTGAAGTGATCGGCATCGATCATCAACAGCGCGACCGGCGTCTTCTGGCGCATCGCGCGGCGCCATTCGACGTCGATGACGGAATCGAACTTGCGGCGGTTCTTCAGGCCGGTGAGCGCGTCCGTCGTCGCCATCTCCTCGAGCTTGTGCTCGGCCTCGGCGCGTCGGCCGATCTCGCGCGCGAGAACCAGCGTCGAGGCCAGCATGAACAGGATCAGCGCCAGGACCACGGCGCCGATGCGATAGGCTTCCCTCTGCCAGAGCTCGAACACGGCGGTCAGCGGCTTGCCCGCCACCACGAACAGCGGCCCGCTGTCGCCGCTCCGGGAATAGAGCCGCGGCGTCGCGTCTACCGGACCCTGGCCGGCATAGGACCCGCCGGCCTTGAGATTGTCGGCCTTCCAGCTCCCCTGCGATGCGAGATTCTTGCCGATGACGTCGAGATCGAACGGCCGCCGCATCATGATGGTGCGGTCGCGCTTCAGCACGGTGATGCTGTCGTCGGGGTCGAGGTTCAGCCGCTCGAACAATTCGTGGAAATAGCTGAATCGGATCGAGCCGGCGACGACGCCCATGAAGCCGCCGTCGGTATCGCTGACCCGCCGGCTCAGCACGATGGAATAGGCGCCGCGAAACAGCATGGGACGGCTGATGAAGAGCCCGATGTCCGGACTGTCGCGATGAACCCTGAAGTAATCTTCCTCGCTCTTGACCTCCGGCAGCGGGTCGAGGGTGGAGGCGTCGATGGTCAGCCGGCCCTCGGCATTGAACACCCGGATGGCGCCGAAATGCCTCGCGGTGGTCGCATGGTCGAACAGGATCAGATGACGGATCGGCTTCGAGACCGTCGCAAGCTCGGGCAGCAGCATGTTGGCGGCGACCGCCTTCAGCGACAGGTCATAAATCTCGATGTTGCGGCTGACGTCGGACTCGATGGTCGTCGCCAAATTCTCCAGCGTCTGGCGGGCGAGCGCCTCCTCGCCGCGGCGCATGTCCAGCATCACGTTGACGCAAATGGCGGAGAAGCCGATCACCGTCACCACCGACGAGATGATCAGCAGCTTCGCCGAAATCCGCCACGGCCGGCGGGCCGTGACTTCGCGCCATCCAGACAGCATCGCTTGCTCCCGATCCTAGTGGATGCGCCCGAAAGCTTGAGTAGTGTTTAAGGCAGGACGGCCTTGCCGCAATGAGTTAAGAATCGGTTTATGAGGCGCAGGGTTTTGGGCAGTCTCATGCGAGCGGGACGAGAGGACCATTGTGAACGACTACGACGCGTTGCGCGCCTATCTGATGCGGCAGAAGCAGGATGAGTTGGTGCTGAGCTTCGAGCAGATCGAGGAGATCATCGGCGCGGCCCTGCCGCGCGCGGCGCATCGTGCCTCCTGGTGGGACAGCCTGCGCAGCCCCGACATCCAGATGCCGCAACGCGAAGCCTGCCTCGCCGCCGGCTTTGTGGCGACGCGCATGCCTGACGGTGCGAGCGTGCGGTTCAGGAAGCAGAAGAAGGAGCGGCGGCGGTAGCGCACCGGCGCGCTGCCACCCTCCAGGGGAGGTAACCTAGCTCGCCGCTTCCAGCCGCACTTCCGTCAGCAGCCGCATCGCGGCATCGGCATCCATCGGCTCGCCGAAGGCAAAGCCCTGCGCATATTCGCAGCCCATCTGGTAAAGCTCGACCGCGTCTGAATCGGTCTCGGCGCCTTCGGCGACCACGTCCATGCCGAGGTCGTGCGCGAGCGCGATGATCGACTTCAGGATCACCGGGCGCGTGCCGCGGTTGGTGGTGCGCACGAAGGACTGGTCGATCTTGATGGTGTCGAACGGGAAGCGCTGGAGATAGGCCAGCGAGGAATGGCCGGTGCCGAAATCGTCGAGCGACAGCCCGGTGCCGAGCTCGCGGATGCGCGTCAGCATCTGCGCCGCATGCTCCGGATTCTCCATCACCAGCGATTCCGTCAATTCCAGCTTCAGCGTGCCGCGGGCGACCGAGGAGCGCGACAGCACGGTGCGGATGTCGTGGATCAGATCGTGGCGCAGCAGCTGCCGCGACGACACGTTGACGGAGGCGAAGATCGGCTCGCGCGAGCGCATCGCGCGCTGCCACACCGCGAGCTGTTTTGCGGTCTGGTCGAGCACGAACATGCCGAGGTCGACGATCAGCCCGGTCTCTTCCGCGATGGTGATGAATTCCGACGGCGCCATGCGCCCGAGCTTCGGATGGTCCCAGCGCGCCAACGCCTCGAAGCCCGCGATCGAACGATCCTCCAGCCGCACGATCGGCTGGTACAGGATCGTGATCTCCTGCCGCTCGATGGCGCGGCGCAATTCGCTCTCCAGCGTCAGCCGGTCGGTCTTCCGCGCACGCATCGCCGGCTTGTAGACGTCGATGCGATCGCCGCCGATGCGCTTGGAGTGATACATCGCGAGCTCGGCGTCCTTGATGATCTCGTCCGTCAATTGGGTCTGCGGATCAGACAAAGCGAGGCCGATCGAGGCCGTGAGGAAGATCTCGCGATCGTTGAAGGCGATCGGGGCGCGGATGGTCTTGCGGATGGTCTCGGCGAAGGCGGTGATGCGGGCGGGGTCCTGCTCCGAGAGCAGGATCAGGCCGAACTGGTCGCCGGCCATTCGTGCCAGCGTGTCTTGCGGCTTCAGGATGCGGGTGAGGCGGCGGGCGAGCGTCAGCAGGATGGAATCGCCGACCGCGATGCCGACGGAATCGTTGACCTGCTTGAAGCGGTCGAGGTCGATCACCATCAGCGTCGGTCGCAGCGTCGGCATGGTCTTGGCGAAATGCGCCACCGCACCCAGCCGGTCCATGAACAGTTTTCGGTTGGGCAGGCCGGTGAGGTTGTCATGCACGGAATCGTGCAGCAGGCGCTCTTCGGCGTTGCGCAGCTCGGTGACGTCGGTGAGCGTGCCGACCACGCGCGAGACCTCGCCGTCGGAGCCGACCACCGGGCGCGCCTTCAGCGCGAACCACATGAAGTGACCGTCCGGCGTACGCAGGCGGAAATCCTGCACCAGGCGGCCGCGGCGCTGGTCGAGCACGCTGTCCAGCGCGGCGCGGAAGCGATCCTGATCGAGCGGGTGCAGCACTTCGAGCCACGAGGCAGCGGGGCCTTCCAGCGTGCCGCGCTTGAGGCCGAGCAAGGCCTCGGTCTCGGGACTGGTGAAGACCTTGTCGGCGGAGACGTCCCAGTCCCAGATCAGATCGCCGGAGCCGGCCAGCGCCAGCGCCCTCCGTTCGATGTCGGAGACGACACCGGTCGAAGCGCCGCCGCCGGCGAAGGCGTGCTGCATCACCGTGAAGCCGATCAGCATCACGATCAGCACGAGGCCGCCGAGCAGGGCCGGGCCGACGATGTCGTTGGTAACGGAGCCGGCGACCGTCATTCCCGCCGCCACGACCCAGACCACCAGGAGGAACCAGGTCGGGATCAGCAGCACCGCGCGGTCGAAGCCGTGGGTGGAGAGATAGACGATCAGCGCGAAGCCGGCGAAGGCGATCAGCACCAGCGAGATACGCGCGATGCCGGAGGCGACCGCCGGATCGAATAGCGCAAGCGCCACCAGCGATCCCAGGAAGGCGAGCCAGCCCACCGTGATGTGCGAATAGCGCACATGCCAGCGACTGAGGTTGAGATAGGCAAACAGGAACACCAGCAGCGTCGCCGCCAGGATCGCTTCGCCCGCCGCGCGCCAGATGCGCTCGGCGTTGTTCGACATGTCGAGGACCTTGCCCCAGAAGCCGAAATCGACGCCGATATAGACCAGCACCGCCCAGGCCAGCGCCGCGGCGGCTGGGAACATGATGCTGCCCTTCACCACGAACAGGATGGTCAGCACCAAGGCGAGCAAGCCGGAGATGCCGATCACGATGCCCTGGTAGAGCGTGAACGAGTTGACCTTGTCCTTGTAGGCTTCCGGCTCCCACAGATAGAGCTGCGGCAGCTTGTCGGTACGCAGCTCGGCAACGAAGGTGATGACGGCGCCGGGGTCGAGCGTGATGCGGAAGACATCGGCGGTCGGGCTTTCCTGCCGCTCGGGCCGGTCACCGGTCGAAGGCGTGATGGTGGCGATGCGCGACAGACCGAGGTCGGGCCAGAGCAGCCCTGACGAGACGATGCGGTAATGCGGGGCGACGATCAGGCGGTCGAGCTGGTCGTCGGTGTTGTTGGCAAGCGCGAACACCACCCAGTTCTGGCCGCCTTCGCGGGCGCGCACCTCGATGCGGCGGACGATGCCGTCGGTGCCGGGCGCGGTCGAGACCTGGATGCGATCGGCATCGCTGCGCTGATGCTCGAGCACACCGGTGAGATCGATCGCGGGCGCGTCACTGCGAACGCTGACAGCGTCGAGCGCGCGTGCAGGGGACGCGGCAACGAGCATCATGAGGCCCAGCGCGATGGGCGCGAGGCACCTGATCAGACGCAAGGTCAGTTCTCCGCGTTCGACGCAAACTTCGAGTGCAAGGCGATTTCAGACCGGACAGACTTGGTTCGGTGCGTCGCGATAGATGCCATGAAAGCGAGGAAAATCAAAGGGTTTCCGCCTTGCCCTGTGGGCCGGCGGCCTACACCTCCAACACAATTTTGCCAATATGTGCGCTCGTCTCCATGCGCCGGTGCGCATCGGCTGCCTTTTCCAGCGGGAAAGTGCTGTCCATCAGCGGCTTGATGCGACCTTCACGCAAAAGCGGCATCACTTTCGCCTCGATCGCGGCCACCATCGCCGCCTTGTCCGCATTACTACGGGGGCGCAGCGTCGAGCCGGTATGGGTGAGGCGCTTCACCATCACCTTGGCAATGTTGACGTTGACCTTGGGGCCGTTGAGGGTCGCGATCTGGACGATGCGGCCCTCAACTGCGGCGGCGTCATAGTTGCGATCGACATAGTCGCCGGCGACCATGTCGAGGATCAGGTTGACGCCGGCTTTGTTGGTCTCTTCCTTGATCACGGCGACGAAGTCTTCAGTCTTGTAATTGATGGCGCGGTCGGCACCCAGCTTGACGCAGGCATCGATCTTGTCCTGCGAGCCCACGGTGACGAACACTTTTGCGCCGAACGCTTTGGCGAGCTGGATCGCCATGGTGCCGATGCCGGAGGAGCCGCCATGGATCAGCAGCGTCTCGCCGGACTTGAGGCCGCCGCGTTCGAACACGTTGTGCCAGACCGTCATCAGAGTTTCCGGCAGTGCGCCGGCCTCCTTGATCGACAGCGACGGCGGCACGCTCATGGCCTGGGCGTCCTGCGCGATGCAGTACTGCGCATAGCCGCCGCCGGCGACGAGCGACATCACCTTGTCACCAACCTTGTGCCGCTTGGCATTGCTGCCGACCGCCACCACTTCGCCCGCGATCTCCAGGCCCGGCAAGTCGCTGGCGCCGGGCGGCGGGGGATAGGCGCCGGAGCGCTGGGCGACGTCGGGCCGGTTGACGCCGGCGGCCTCGACCTTGACCAGGATCTCGTCAGGACCGGGCTGCGGCACGGCCCGTTGTTCCGGCACGAGCACCTCGGGTCCGCCGTGCTTGGAGATGGCGACCACGGTCATTTGCGCGGGCAGCTTGTCCATGATGTGTCCTTGAGCAAAGGTGCGGAAATGGGAACGAGGCCATTGCTTAGCCAGCGCGCTCCAAGCTGGCAACCGCCCCAGCCGCGAACGCAGGAGGAACGACGATGCCGATGGAAGACGACGACCGGCCGCGCAAGAAGATCAGCCATGAAATCGGACAGGATCTCTCACTCTTGTCGGTCGAGGAACTGACCGAGCGCGTCGTCCTGCTCAAGACCGAGATCGCAAGGTTGGAAGAAGCCGCCACCAAGAAGCGCGCCTCGCGCGATGCGGCGAACAGTGTTTTCAAGTCGTAATCTCTTCGCCGTCATTCCGGGGCGGCGCGTCAGCGCCGAGCCCGGAATCCATAACCCCGGGAAATCGAAACGGGCACGCTGATAGAGGCGGGCCGCTCCATCCGTCCGTGCTTATGGATTCTCGCGACCCTCGTGGCGCCCCGGGACGACGGTGAGGGCGTTCGTGCGGCACAGCGTCCGGGACACGACACCCCCACTCAGCCATTGGCCGACATGGCTAACGAACTCTCAAAAAATTAGCTCGTTTACTCCAGATTAAGCTTTCGGGTTTATGACTGGAACTGTCCTCGTTTGGACACCGAGTGGCTCCTGTCCACTCTGTTTGACGCCTCCCTGTTATCAACTTTCAAAGCCGCCGGTCTCCGGCGGCTCTTTTTTTGCCTCCACGCCGCTTTTTTGCGTCTCGTTGCGGTTGAGTCCCTGGGAAAGACCCGCGGAAACCATATCCGCGCTTGTGGCTGGACTCGGCGTCCTGCCCGGGCAATGATTTGTTCATCATAAGCCGGCGCCAAGCCGGACAGTCAGACAGTTGCGTAAGGGGCGTTAACCATGGAACGTTTGCAAGCCGACGGCGCTCTCGTTCAACTCAGCGAGCGGTTCACCAATTCTGCGGCGTTCGGCGTCCTGTTCCGCGAGGGCATGGACCTCGTCGAGGAAACCGCCGCCTATCTCGACGGCGCCGGGCGCACGGAAGCCAAGGCGCTCGACCGTGCCGTCAGCCTGACTTATGCAACCGAGAGCATGCGTCTCACCACCCGCCTGATGCAGCTCGCCTCGTGGCTGCTGCTGCACCGCGCGGTGAAAGAAGGCGAGATGACGCTGAGCCAGGCCAATCGCGAGAAGACCAAGGTGAAGCTGACCGCCGCCGATCCGGGTCCCGCCGACACCATCGAGAAGCTGCCCGCGCAGCTCCAGGACCTGATCCACCGTTCGATGAGCCTGCAGACCCGCGTGCGCCGCCTCGACACCACCATCCACACCCCGCCCGCCGAACACGTTGCGATCGGCAACCCGCTGGTGCCGCACCTCAACGCGCTGAAGGCTGCGTTCGAGCGGTAGAGGTCTCACTGTCATTCCGGGGCGATGCGTGAGCATCGCGCCCGGAATCTCGAGATTCCGGGTTCGGCTCTCCGAGCCGCCCCGGAACGACAGCGTGATAGAAAACAAAAACGCCCCCGGCTCTGCCAGGGGCGTTTTTTCGTCTCCAGCCCGTGGCCGGATCAATCCTTTTTGAGAAAGCCCGAAAACTTCTTCTGGAAGCGCGAGACGCGGCCGCCGCGGTCCATGAGCTGGGCGTTGCCGCCGGTCCAGGCCGGGTGCGATTTCGGGTCGATGTCGAGGTTCAGCGTGTCGCCTTCCTTGCCCCAGGTCGAGCGGGTCAGGTACTCGGTTCCGTCGGTCATAACGACCTTAATCGTATGATAGTTCGGGTGAATTTCGGCTTTCATGGCAATTCCTCGGCGCCCCGGCGCCTTCTTGGGTGGCTCGCGAATGACGGATTTGGCCGGCTCTATACCTCACCATCCCCTGCAAAACAAGCCATCGCAGGCGGTCAACCGGGCTTCCCTAAGGGACGCCCCGGATTTGCCAGTACCCTTGCTCCGGCCTATTGGGAGCAAACGAATGCAATGGGTCGGATCTCATGAGCGCAGTGGAACGGCTTGATGACCAATATGTCGATCAGCCTGAAATGAATTCCCAGGTGAATTCCCAAGTGAATTCCCAGGTGAATTCCGCCGACACGCCATCGATCGAGGCCGATCTGATCGAGCAGCCGGCCAAGGGCCGCGCCAAGCTGCGGCCGCTGCTCGCGCTCGCGCCCTATATCAGCCGCTATCGCGGCCGCGCGGCACTGGCCTTCCTCGCGCTGACGGTCGCCGCACTGACCACGCTGCTGGTGCCGGTTGCGGTGCGCCGGATGATCGATTTCGGCCTGACGCCCGAGGGCATCGAGCTGATCAACAGCTACTTCTCGGTGATGCTCGCGGTGGTCGCCGTGCTCGCGCTGGCGAGCGCTGCGCGCTACTACCTCGTGATGACGATCGGCGAGCGCATCGTCGCCGACCTCAGGCGCGACGTGTTCGGGCATCTGCTCTCGCTTTCGCCGACCTTCTTCGACTCCGCGCGTAGCGGCGAGCTGATCTCGCGGCTCACCGCCGACACCACCCAGATCAAATCCGCCGTCGGCGCCTCGGTGTCGATCGCGCTGCGCAATCTGATGATGTTTCTCGGCGCCGCCGCCATGATGGTGATCACCAGCCCGAAATTGTCGGGCTTCGTGCTGTTGGCCATACCTTTGATCGTGCTGCCGCTGGTGGCTTTCGGGCGCTGGGTACGGCGGCTGTCGCGCAATGCGCAGGATACGCTCGCCGACGCCTCGGCCTATGCCGGCGAGCTGATCGGGGCGATCCGCACCGTGCAGGCCTACACCAGCGAGCAGTTCGCCGAGAAGCGCTTCGGCGGAAATGTCGAGCAGGCTTATGAGGCGGCGCGCACCTCGACTCAGGCCCGCGCCGTGCTCACCGCCATCATCATTTTCATCGTGTTCGCAAGCATTGTCGCGATCCTCTGGATCGGCTCGCATGATGTGCTCACCGGTGCGATCACGCCGGGCCGGCTCGG
The DNA here is from genome assembly GCF_023073735.1 of Bradyrhizobium sp. 160. Taxonomy (NCBI): domain Bacteria; kingdom Pseudomonadati; phylum Pseudomonadota; class Alphaproteobacteria; order Hyphomicrobiales; family Nitrobacteraceae; genus Bradyrhizobium; species Bradyrhizobium sp. 160. The sequence goes on along the minus strand of NZ_JADPKD010000083.1, from coordinate 38,319 downwards.
CCAGTTCGTGCTCTATGCCGTGTTCGCCGCGGCGGGACTCGGCCAGCTCAGCGAGGTCTGGGGCGAGGTGTCGGCGGCATCCGGTGCTGCCGAGCGCCTGTTCGAGATCTTGCATGTAAGGCCTGAGATCACCGCGCCCGCCGCGCCACGCGCTCTGCCGATGCCGGCGCGCGGCGAGGTCGGCTTCGATCGGGTCAGCTTCGCCTATCCTGCGCGGCACGACGTCAACGTGCTCGATGCGGTGTCGTTCACCGTGCATCCGGGCGAGAAGGTCGCGATCGTCGGTCCGTCCGGCGCCGGCAAGAGCACGATCTTTCATCTGCTGCTGCGCTTCTACGATCCGCGCAGCGGCGCGATCTCGCTCGATGGCGTGCCGGTCAGGTCCGCCGACCCGCGCGATGTCCGCGCCCGCATCGCGCTGGTGCCGCAAGACTCGGTGGTGTTTGCGGCAAGCGCTCGCGAGAACATCCGCTTCGGCCGGCCGGATGCGACCGATGCCGAGGTCGAGCGGGCCGCCGAGCTCGCGCATGCCGCCGAGTTCATCCGCCGGCTGCCCGAAGGCTTCGAGACGGCGCTCGGCGAGCGCGGCGTGACGCTCTCCGGCGGCCAGCGCCAGCGCATCGCCATCGCGCGCGCCATCCTGCGCGATGCGCCGCTGCTGCTGCTGGATGAAGCCACCTCCGCCCTCGATGCTGAAAGCGAAACGCTGGTGCAGACCGCGCTGGAAGAGCTGATGCGCCACCGCACCACGCTGGTGATCGCCCATCGCCTCGCCACCGTCTTGTCCTGCGACCGCATCCTGGTGATGGACCAGGGCAGGATCGTCGAGCAGGGCACGCATGCCGAACTCGTGGCAGCGAACGGGCTTTACGCGAGACTGGCGCGGTTGCAGTTCGAGGGGGCGTGAGAGCCTGAGCGATCGACGTGAGGCGCTGCGATCGCTGCCCCACGCACAGTGTCATCGCTCGCGAAAGCGGGCGATCCAGTACGCCGCGGCGTCTCGGTTCAATCAATGTTGTCTCTGGAATACTGGATCACCCGCCTGCGCGGGTAATGACAGCGGTCTGTAAAGGAGCCGTGTTTACCGGCACTTCGGCGAGAGCGCCGGCACGTTCGGCCACGGCCAGTTCTTCCAGCTGCCGTCCCATCGACGCAGGCCGATGGCGCAGGGCTGCTCGACGGAGAACTCGTTGTGTTGACCTGCGTCGCAAAGCGCTGGTCGACATAGGTCGTCGACACATATCCGGCGACGATGACACCCAGAAAGACCGAGCAACCCTTGGCCAGATCGCGCAGCTTCATCGATCGTCTCCATCCGCTTGTCATCGCTGCTCTGACTACAACGACTAACGAACGTCGCGGGATCCCGGCGTGACAGGCCTCACGCCCGCCACGCCATCTTCAGCACCGGCCGGCCCGAGGTCGGGTTCACATCGTCGCCGGCATGGGAAAAGCCGTTGCGCTCGTAGAAGCGGATGGCGCGGGCGTTGTCCTTGTTGACGAGCAGCGTAACGCCTGAGGGCGACAGCCGCTTGGCTTCTTCCACCAGCAGCCTGGCTGCATCCGAGCCCCAATGCGCGGGATCGACCACGAGCTGGTCGAGATAGCCGTCGTCGTCGATGGTGACGAAGCCGGTGAGCGCGCCATCCTGCTCGGCGACGACGATAGAGGCCTTCGGCACCAGGTCCTTGCGCCAGCGCTCGCGCCACCAGTCCAGCCGCGCCACAAAATCGATCTGCGGATACGCCTGCTGCCAGGTGCGATGCCAGAGGTCGATCGCGGCCGCCTCGTCCTCGGGTCGGTAGGGGCGGAGGTGGAGGGCGCTCACTACCGCTCCGTCAGCTTCAGCTCGATGCGGCGGTTGCGCTTGTAGGCCTCCTCGGTGTTGCCGGGATCGAGCGGCTGGAATTCGCCGAAGCCGGCGGCAACGAGGCGCTGGGCCGGCACGCCGAGCGAGACCAGGTACTGCACCACCGAGATGGAGCGGGCCGCGGACAGGTCCCAGTTCGACTTGAAGTTCGGGCCATTGACCGGACGCACATCGGTGTGGCCGTCGACGCGCAGCACCCAGGGGATCTCGCTCGGGATCTTCTTGTCGAGCTCGATCAGCGCTGCCGCCAAGGTGTCGAGCTCGGCGCGGCCTTCGGGCAGCAAGGTCGCCTGTCCGGTGTCGAAGAACACTTCGGACTGGAACACGAAGCGGTCGCCGACGATCCGGATGTCGGGGCGGTTGCCGAGGATGGTGCGCAGGCGGCCGAAGAATTCCGAGCGGTAGCGCGACAATTCCTGCACGCGCTGCGCCAAAGCAACGTTCAAGCGAGAACCGAGGTCAGCGATCCGGTTCTGCGATTCCTTGTCGCGCTTCTCGGAGGCATCCAGCGCCTCTTCCAGCGCCGCCAATTGCCGCCTGAGCGCGCTGATCTGCTGGTTCAGCACCTCGATCTGCGCCAGCGCCCGCGCCGAGACTGCTTTCTCCGAGTCCAGTGCCTTGCCGAGCTCGGCGGTCTTGCCTTGCGCGTCGTTGCCGGCATTGGCGAGCCCCTCATACAGGCCCTTGATGCGGTCGCGCTCGGATTCGGCCGAGGCAAGTCCCGCCTTCAGTTGCGAGACCTGGTCGTCGAGCGTGAGCTTGCCGAGCTTCTCCAGCGACAGGAGCTCGTTGAGCTGGGCGATCTTGGCATTGAGCTGCTCCAGCGCCTTGTCCTTGCCGGTGACCTCCTGCGACAGGAAGAACTGCACGACCAGGAAGACCGACAGCAGGAACACGATCGACAGCACCAGCGTCGATAAGGCGTCGACGAAGCCGGGCCAGTAGTTGAAGGTGCCTTCGCTGCGGCGCGCGCGGGCAAGAGCCATGATCGCCTTTCCGTATTAGCTGCTCAACTCTTCTCGGGCTGGCGGGCGAGGCGCTCCAGCAGGCGCCGGATCTCGCGGTTCTGCTCGCCCTGGCCGTCGGCCCATTCGCGGATCATCTGCTGCTCGGTGCGCATGTGCGAGACCAGCGCCTGGATCGCTTCGGCAAGGCTCGCCATCGCCGCGGTGGTGCCGCGGCTGGCGCTGCCTTCCTCGAACACGGAGCGCAGCCGCTCGACCGCGGCCTGGAGTTCGCCGCTGGCGACGCCACCGCCGCCGGAAGCGACCGCCACTTCGCCATTGCCATATTCGCGCACGGTGCTGGCGAGCCAGTCTTCCAGGTCGGTGTAGAAGCGGTTCTGCGCCTGGCTCGATTGCAGGTCGAGGAAGCCGAGGATCAGCGAGCCGGCGAGGCCGAACAGCGAACTGGAGAACGAGATGCCCATGCCGCCGAGCGGGGCGGCGAGGCCTTCCTTCAAGGTGTCGAACAGCGCGCCGGCATCGCCGCCGACCTTGAGGCCGTCGATCACCTTGCCGACCGAGCCGACCGTCTCGATCAGGCCCCAGAAGGTGCCGAGCAGGCCGAGGAAGACGAGCAGACCGGTCATGTAGCGGGAAATGTCCCGGGCTTCGTCCAGGCGGGTCGCGATCGAATCGAGCAGATGCCGCATCGTGGTCTGGGTGATCGTCATCCGCCCCGAGCGCTCGCCGCCGAGGATCGCCGCCATCGGCGCCAGCAGCTTCGGGTGCCGGGCCGGGGCCAGGCCGGGATCGGCGATGCGGAAATTGTTGACCCAGGAGACTTCGGGATAAAGCCGGATGACCTGACGGAAGGCCAGCACGATGCCGATGAACAGCACCGCCCCGATCAGGGCGTTGAGGCCGGGATTGGCGAAGAAAGCTTGGATGATCTGCTTGTAGAGCACGACGCCGACCAGCGTACACAGAACCAGGAAGACCAGCATCCGCACCAGGAAGACGCTGGGCGAGGACAGTTTTGTGTACTCGATATCCATGGTGGAGCGGGAAGTGCCAGACGGCATGGCCGGTGTCATCCGTTACGAAGCTTGCTTGCGGCGCGCACTATGGCACAGCGCCAGCCCAAAAAAAGCGCCGGATGCGCCGATTTCGGGGAGAGCTTGGGGAACCTGGGCCGGAAGCCGCGCTTTGATAGTTTGATAGGCAGGTGTCTGCAAGAGCTCGCCATTCGGGGGCCGCATGAGCGTCGTTTCCGCGATCATCGGCACTGCCGAACGTGTGCCGTTACCGGACGTGGTGATTCGTGCCGCGATCCAGCGCCTGTGCTCGCGCACGGCGACGCGCCTGTCCACGCTGGGGGCGGCCGACGATGCCGCCTTCGCCGGGCGGATGATGCTGCGGCCGATCGCCGAGGACGCCGATGCTGCCGGCGGCCGGCAGCACCAGGTGCCTGCTTCGTTCTTCGCGCAAGTGCTCGGCCCCAGCCGCAAACATTCCTGCTGCTTCTACAAAAACGACGCGACCTCCTTGCAGGAGGCGGAGGAGGAGGCTCTACGCCAGACCGTCGAGCATGCCGGTCTTGCCGACGGGCAGACCATCCTCGAGCTCGGCTGCGGCTGGGGCTCGCTGTCGCTGTGGATCGCGCGGCAGTTTCCGCACGCGAAGGTGACGGCCGTGTCGGCCTCGCAGGCACAGCGCACTTACGTCGAGGATGAGGCGCGGCGGCGCGGGCTGTCGAACCTGTGGGTCGTGACCGCCGACATGAACGTGTTCGCGCCCGAGGGGCAGTTCGACCGCATCGTCTCGGTCGAGACGTTCGAGCACATGATGAACTGGCGCAAGCTGATGACACGCCTGCGCGCATGGCTCGCGCCCGACGGACGCTTCTTCATGCATGTGGTCACTCATCGCTCCGGCTCACATCTGTTCAACCCGGCGAAGCCCGAGGATTGGATCGCGCAGCGCGCCTTCACGGGCGGATTGATGCCGAGCCATCATCTTGTCAGGCAATTCGACGACATCTTCGCAATCGAGAAGGAATGGTGCTGGAGCGGCACGCATTACCAACACACCGCGAATGATTGGCTCGCCAATTTCGATGCGCATCGCGACACCATCGAGGCCGCGTTGCGCAAGGTCTATGGCGAGGAGACCGCACTCTGGATGCGGCGCTGGCGTTGGTTTCTCCTCGCGACGTCGGGCCTGTTCGGCTACGCTGATGGAACCGAATGGGGCGTCAGCCACTACCGGATGAAGGCCGCCGAGTAATTGCGATGTTCCGTCGCAGCACGCGGCGGTGGACCCCGACTCACAATCAAGTGACAGGGCAAAAACCGCCTAAACTCAATATCATACGCTGTGTGACAATGAGCCGCCCGCGCCATGCGTTGCATCGCAGCAGATGCATTCTATTTTGGCGGCATCAGCCGCGTGTAAAAGGCCCAGAACGGGCCTCGCGCGCGCATGATCAGTTTCAACAACATCGGGGCACCCCACTTCATGTCAGGACTTCGTGCGCGATCGGCATGCGTTGCAATGATGCTCGCGGCCTTAGCGCCGCTGCTGGCGGGCTGCGAGGAGTCCAGCTCCGCCGTGTCCGCCGCCCCGCCGGCCGATCCTGACGTCAGCATCGTCGTCGTCAAGCCGCAGCCCCGTGCGGTGGTGCGTGAGCTGCCGGGCCGCATCGCGCCGACCCGCGTCTCCGACGTGCGGCCGCGCGTCTCCGGCATCGTGGTCGAGCGCCTGTTCCGGCAAGGCAGCGAAGTGAAGGCGGGCGATCCGCTCTACCGCATCGATCCGCGCCCATTCGAGGTCGAGGTGATGGCCAACGAGGCCGCAGTCGCCAAGGCCGAGGCTGCTGCAATGCAAGCGCACCAGCAGGCACGCCGCGTCGCTGCGCTCACCAAGGATCGCGCCGCGCCAGAGGCCGAGAACGAAAAGGCAATCGCCGCCGAGCGGCAGGCCCAGGCCGAGGTCGAAGGCCGCAAGGCCGAACTCGCGCGCGCAAAACTCAACCTCGATTACGCCACCGTGCGCGCGCCGATCGACGGCGTCGTCGGTGCGGCGCTGGTCAGCGAGGGCGCGCTCGTGGTCCAGAACGAGACCAATCTCGCCAGCATCCAGCTGCTCGATCCGATTTATGCCGATTTCACCCAGTCGGTGACCGAGCTCAACCAGCTCCGGCGCGCCTTCGAAAGCGGCGATCTCGAGCGTATTGCGGCCGACGCCGCCAAGGTGCGCCTCGTGCTCGATGACAACACCATCTATTCGCTCGACGGCAAGCTGCTGTTTTCCGACGCCAAGGTCGATGCCCATACCGGCCAGGTGACGCTGCGCGGCGAGTTCCCCAATCCCAAGCGCGAGCTCCTGCCGGGCATGTATGTCCGCGTTCGCATCGATCAGGGTCTCGATAGCGACGCGATCGCGGTGCCGCAGCAGGCGATCCAGCGCAATGGCGGCGGCGGCAGCGAGGTCTTCGTCGTCAAGGACGACAACCACATCGCGGTGCAGGCGGTGCGCACCGGCTCGGTGCAGGACGGACTCTGGTTCGTCACCGAGGGCCTGAAGGCCGGAGACAAGGTCGTGGTCGAAGGCTTCCAGAAATTCGCGGCCGGCGACAAGGTCAAACCGCAATCCTGGTCGGAGGCGGACGCGACTGCGGATAACCGGCACGCCCAGAAGCTCACGCGGTAACGCGCCATGCCGAGTTTCTTCATCGACAGGCCGATTTTCGCCTGGGTGGTTGCGCTATTCATCTGCTTGATCGGTGCGATTGCGGTTCCGCTGCTGCCGATCGCGCAATATCCGATCATCGCGCCGCCCTCGATCTCGGTTTCGACCAGCTATCCCGGCGCCTCGCCGGAGAACCTCTACAACAGCGTCACGCGGCTGATCGAGGAGGAGCTCAACGGCGCGGCCAACATCCTCAACTTCGAATCGACCAGCGACTCGCTCGGCCAGGTCGAGATCATCGCCAATTTCCAGCCGGGCACTGATACCAGCGCAGCCTCGGTCGAGGTGCAGAACCGCATCAAGCGCGTCGAGGCACGCCTGCCGCGCGCCGTGATGCAGCAGGGCATCTTGATCGAGGAAGCCTCCAGCGCGGTGCTTCAGATCATCACGCTGAACTCGACCGACGGCAGCCTCGATGAGGTCGGCCTCGGCGACTTCATGATCCGCAACGTGCTCGGTGAGATCCGCCGCATTCCCGGCGTCGGCCGCGCCACGCTCTACTCGACCGAGCGCAGCTTGCGCGTCTGGGTCGATCCGGCCAAGCTCGTCGGTTATGGGCTGACCGCCGACGACGTCAACAAGGCCATCGCCGCGCAGAACGCGCAGGTCGCCTCGGGCAGCATCGGCGCGGAGCCGTCGACGTCGAGCCAGCGCACCTCCGCGCTGGTGCTGGTCAAAGGCCAGCTCTCGTCCCCTGACGAGTTCGGCGCCATCATCCTGCGCGCCAATGCCGACGGTTCGACCGTGCGCCTGCGCGACGTCGCACGTATCGAGGTCGGCGGCCTCAGCTACCAGTTCAACACGCGCCTCGACGGCAAGCCGACCGCCGGCCTGTCGGTGCTGATGTCGCCGACCGGCAACGCGCTGGCAACCGCGAGCGCGGTCGAAGCGAAGATGAAGGAGCTGTCGCGCTTCTTTCCGGCGAACATCACCTACGAGATTCCCTACAACATCACGCCGGTGGTCGAAGCCTCGATCAAAAAGGTGCTGTCGACGCTGGTCGAGGCCGTGGTGCTGGTCTTCGTGGTGATGTTCTTGTTTCTCCAGAACATCCGCTACACCATCATTCCGACCATCGTGGTGCCGGTGGCACTGCTCGGGGCCTGCTCCACGCTGCTGCTTGCCGGCTACTCCATCAACATGCTCTCGATGTTTGGCATGGTGCTCGCGGTCGGCATCCTCGTCGACGACGCCATCGTCGTGGTCGAGAACGTCGAGCGCATCATGGCCGAGGAAGGTCTGCCGCCGAAGGAAGCGACGCGAAAAGCCATGTCGCAGATCACCGGCGCCATCATCGGCATCACGTTGGTGTTGATGGCGGTGTTCGTGCCGATGGCATTCTTCCCCGGCTCGGTCGGCATCATCTATCGCCAGTTCTCGGTGACCATGGTCGCAGCGATCGGCTTCTCCGCCTTCCTGGCGCTGTCGCTGACGCCGGCGCTGTGCGCGACCCTGCTCAAGCCCGTCGAGGCCGGTCACGGTCACGCGAAGAGGGGCGTGTTCGGCTGGTTCAACCGCATGCTCGAAGGCGGCAAGGAGCGCTATTCCCGAACCGTCGGATTCTCGCTGAAGCGGACCGGCCGCCTGATGCTGGTCTATGCCGCGCTGCTGGTCGGCTTGTCCTGGGCCTTCGTCAACCTGCCCGGCGGCTTCCTGCCCGTCGACGATCAGGGCTTCGTCACCACCGACGTGCAGACGCCGTCCGATTCGTCCTACGCACGCACCGAAGCCGTGATCGAAAAGGTGGAAAAATATCTCGCACAGCGGCCGGGCGTCGATAACGTCACCTTCCTCACCGGCTTCAGCTTCTCCGGCCAGGGCATGAACACCGCGCAGGCGTTCATCACCTTGAAGGACTGGTCGGAACGCGGGCCAAAGGACTCCGCCGCCGCGATCGTCAACGACATCAACCGCGACCTGTCGTCTTCCGTTCGCGATGCAAAGATCTCAGCGCTCCAGCCGCCGCCGATCGACAATCTCGGCAATTCCTCGGGCTTCTCGTTCCGCCTCCAGGACCGCGGCCAGAAGGGCTATCAGCAATTGATGCGCGCCGCTGATCAACTGATCGCTGAGGCCAATGCGAGCTCCGTGCTGCAGAAGGTCTATATCGAAGGCCTGCCCGAGGCCGGCGTGGTCAATCTCGTGATCGACCGCGAGAAGGCCGGCGCCTTCGGCGTCACCTTCGAGGACATCAACAACACGATCTCGACCAATCTCGGCTCGAACTACATCAACGACTTCCCGAACCGCGGCCGCATGCAGCGCGTCGTGGTGCAGGCCGACGCCCGCGACCGCATGCGGACCGAGGACATCCTCAACTACAACGTCAAGAACAGCCGCGGCCAGCTGGTGCCGTTCTCCTCGTTCGCCACGGTGGAATGGGCGCGCGGGCCGACGCAGATCGCCGGCTTCAACTACTACCCGGCTGTGCGCATCTCCGGCGAGGCGAAACCCGGCTTCACCTCGGGCGATGCGATCGCCGAGATGGAACGGCTCGCCGGCAGGTTGCCGCGCGGCTTTGGTTATGAATGGACGGGGCAGTCGCTCCAGGAGAAGCTCTCGGGCTCGCAGGCGCCGTTCCTGCTGGCGCTGTCTGTGTTCGTGGTGTTCCTGTGCCTTGCCGCACTCTATGAAAGCTGGACCATTCCGCTCGCGGTGCTGCTCACCGTGCCGCTGGGCATCGTCGGCGCGGTCGTCGCAGCGACTCTGCGGAGCTTGCCCAACGACGTCTACTTCACCGTCGGCCTGATCACCATCATCGGCCTTGCCGCAAAGGACGCGATCCTGATCATCGAGTTCGCGAAAGATCTGCGCAAGGAGGGCAAGCCGCTGGTGGAGGCCACCATCGAGGCTTGCCGCCTGCGCTTCCGCCCGATCCTGATGACCGGCCTCGCCTTCATCTGCGGCGTGCTGCCGATGGCGATCGCCCACGGCGCCGGCGGCGCCAGCCAGCAAGCGCTCGGCTCCGTCGTGATGGGCGGCATGATCGCGGTGGTGATCCTGGCGCTCTTGATGGTACCGGTGTTCTTCGTCTCGGTGCAGCGCGTGCTGGGCGGGGATCGGGAGCCGGCGGCGGTGAAGGAAGGCGAGGCCTACGGACCACCGGCGCCGGTTCGACACTAAGCAGGTCGCGTCACATCCCTTGCCTCGCCCGGTTGCAGGGCGAGGGAGCGCAGCGTCGCTGTGGCGGCGCCTTACGCCGACTTCCGCAAGATCTTCACAAGCTCCCCGTGCACGAACTCGTTCCCGCACACGACGTGCCCGGTCACCAGCGCATCGCCGGGCGTGTCGATATCGCTCACCGTGCCGCCGGCTTCGCGCACCATGATCTGGCCGGCCGCGATGTCCCAGGGTGACAGATTCCGTTCCCAATAGCCGTCGAGACGGCCGGCGGCGACGAAGGCGAGGTCGAGCGAGGCGGCGCCGAAGCGGCGCAGGCCAGCGACGCGGTCCTGGATCGCGGTCATCTCGCGGCGGAATTCCTCGTGGTCACCGCGGCCGATATGGGGCAGGCCGCAGGCCACCACGCATTCGTTGAGCTGGCGGCGGCCGGCCACGCGCAGCCGCTGGTCATTGAGGAAGGCGCCCTTGCCGCGCTCGGCGATGTAGAGCTCGTCGTTAGCGGGATTGTAGATCACGCCGGCGATGACAGTGCCCTCGCGCGCGAGGCCGATCGAGATCGCGAATTGCGGGATGCCGTGCAGGAAGTTGGTGGTGCCGTCCAAGGGATCGACGATCCAGGTATGGCTCTTGTCGCTGCCTTCGCGGGTGCCGCCCTCTTCGCCGATGAAACCGTAGCCGGGCCGGGCCTTGGCGAGCTCCTGGTAGACGATCTCCTCGGCCCGCTTGTCGGCGAGCGAGACGAAATTCGCCGGGCCCTTCAGCGAGACCTGGAGATGCTCGATCTCGCCGAGATCGCGCTTGAGGCTGCGGCCGGCGCGACGCGCAGCCTTCACCATGACATTGATCGTTGCGGAGTACAGCATGAGCTCTGGTCTTGATCGGGGGGAAATGGCGCGAAATCGCGCCTGTTAAGGGATGGGGTGCCCTGCGAGGGCGCCAAGGTCAAGTCATTTGGTCCCAAGCCATTTCCTGGCCGCGGCCTCGGCCTTGGCCCGGTCTTCGGCCGGCAGATCGGACAATTGCTTGTCGAGCTCCGGGTCACCCTTGCCGGCGGTCTTGGCCACCAGGTGCCATTTGAAGCCTTCGATCTTGTCCACGGGCGTGCCCATGCCGTTGATCAGCACCCAGGCCAGCCGGTTCTGCGCGATCGCGCTGCCCTGGCGGGATGCCTTGCGGAGCAACGCGACAGCCGCCGGTTGGTTCTGCGGCGTGCCGGTGCCGTTGAACATGGCGATGGCATATTCGACTTCGGCATCGATATTGTCGGCGAGCGAAGCGGCTTGGAGCAGCCGCACCGCCCGTTCGGGGTCCTTCGGCACACCGGTGCCTTCCTTATAGAAGGTCGCGAGCGCGTATTGCGCCTCGGGAAGGCCGGCGTCGGCGGCTTGGCGCAGCAGCTCGGCGGACCGCTTGACGTCCTGCGGCAAGGTCTGGCCGTCGAGATACAGCAAAGCGAGGTTATAGGCCGCCTTCGGCTCGCCGAGCTTGGCGGCGGACGCCATCAGCTTGACCGCTTCGCCCTTGTCGACCGGGCCGCCGCGGCCGGAGATGCGCAGCATGGCAAGCGCGAACATCGCCTCGCGGTCGCCGGCGTCCGCAGCGCGCTTGTACCATTCCTGCGCCTTGGCGTAGTCGCGGCGGATGCCCATGGCGTTGGAATAGAGCTCGCCGAGCATGGTCATCGCCTTGGGATCGCCTCCTTGCGCGCGGGCGGTGGCGAGCTCGAATGCCGTCTTGTACTGCCCGCGCTGGTAGGCGCCGAACACCAGATCGACATTGGAATTGTCGGTCGGCGGCGCGGGGATCACCGTCGCGGCCGGGGCCGGCTTGGAGGAGGGGCCCGGCTTCGGGGAGGCTGAAGGTTTCGGCGCCGGTGCAGCCTCCTTCTTGTTGGTGAGCGCGTGCGGCTTCGGCTTCGGTTTCTCAGGTGCCGCGCTCGGCGTTGTGGCCGGCGGGGTGATCTGGAGCTGCGCCGCCGCAGGCCCTGTGAGCAGCAGCGTGGCCAGAATGGTGATGCGCGGGAGCTTCATGTCCGGTGCTAGCCGTGCTCCTGGCGAGCCGGCGCCGTCGCATGGGCCTTCTTGATGGCAGCATCGGCCTCGATCAGCGCGGCCTTGGGCCCGCGCGGATCGGCCCAGATGAACTCGCCGGCCAGCACGAAATCGGCGCCGCTGGCGGCGAAGTCGTAAGCCTCTTCCAGCGAGGTGGCAAAGCCGACGCAAGGCGGCTCGAACAGCTCGGCCCACCAGTCCAGCCGCTCGGCGATCGCCTGTGACGACGGACGCTGCCCCTTGGCGTCAGGCTCGCCGAACAGCACGTAATCGGCGCCCATCTCGCCCGCGCTCATGGAATCATGGCGCGTGGCAAGCCCGCCGACGCCGGCGATGCGATCCGGCTTGAGCGAGGGCGCCGCCTCTTCCAGCGCGGCAAGGCCGGTGAGGTGCGCACCATCGGCGCCGCCGCGCGCGACCAGCTCGGCATGGCCGTCGATCAGCAACGCGGCCCCTGCCTTCTGCACCGGGGACGCGAAGGCCTTGATGCGCGAGATCATGGTGCGCTGGTCGGTCTCCTTCAGCCGCAGCAGCACGGCGGCGACATCGGCAGAGGCGAGCAGGGCAGGCAGCTCGGCGACGAGCGATGCCGGATTATCGACAACAGGCGTCGCGAGATAGAGACGCGGCGCCGGGCGCGGCGGAGGCGGCTTGTTCGACAAGATCTAGGCTGCCTTCTGTTCCAGGCTGCTTTGCCATTCGCCCTTGGACGCAAGGCCGTTCATCCGCGCGCGGTGGCTGAAGGCACGCTGTCCGGCCGCGACGTTCTCGGCCTTGCCGGACCAGGCCTTCTGCGGCGCGGCCTGGAGCGCGCGGCCGTAGGAGAAGGTCAGGCTCCAGGGCAGCGGGCCGAGCTTGTGCATGGCGTTCAGATGCGCGGTCGCCTCCTCGTCGGACTGGCCGCCGGAGAGGAAGGCGATGCCCGGCACCGCCGCCGGCACGCAGGCCTTCAGCAGCCGCACTGTCTTCTCCGCGACTTCCTCGACGGAAGCCTGCTTCGCGCACTTCTTGCCTGAGATCGCCATGTTCGGTTTCAGCACCATGCCTTCGAGCGCGACGCGTTGCACGCGCAACTCCTGAAATGTCGTGTTGAGCACGCGTTGCGTCACCTCATAGCACTGATCGATGTCGTGATCGCCGTCCATCAGCACCTCCGGCTCGACGATCGGCACGATCTGCGCGGCTTGGCACAGCGCGGCATAGCGCGCCAGCGCATGGGCGTTGACGCTGATCGCGGTCATCGAGGGAATGCCGCTGCCGATGTCGATCACCGCGCGCCATTTGGCGAAGCGCGCGCCGCGCTCGTAATATTTCCTCAGGCGCTCGGCGAGCTTATCGAGGCCGACGGTAACGAGCTCGCCCGGGCACATCGGCAAGGCTTGCGTACCTTCGTCGACCTTGATGCCGGGGATGGCGCCGGTCTCTTCGATCAGCCTGATCAGCGGCGTGCCATCCTTGGCGTCCTGCCAGATCGTCTCGTCATAGAGGATCACGCCGGAGATGTACTGGCTCATGGCCTCCTTGGAGCGGAACAGCATCTCGCGATAGTCGCGGCGGTTGGTTTCCGTGGATTCCACGCCGATTGCGTCAAAACGCTTCTTGATGGTGCCGGAGGATTCGTCGGCGGCAAGGATGCCCTTGCCGGGCGCGACCATGGCGGTCGCAATCCTGTTGAGCTCAGTCAGATTCATCGAGAGGTCCTCCCAAAACGATTCTGCCCTTGCCCGTGAAAATAGACCGTTCTCGGGCAATTGCCGAGTTAACGTTCGTCGCAGGGTAAAGGGCCTTCTGTCACTCCGGGATGCGCCGAAAGGCAGGCCCGGAATCCTAACCCCCGGCTGTGGTTATGGATTCCCGGCCCAGCTTCGCGTGTCCCGGAATGACGGGAGGTATGCCTAAGGGCGTTATGCGACCCCGATCGCTATGCGACGCGGGGATCGAGCTCGCCCTTGGCGTAGCGCTTGGCCATCTCGGCGGTGGTCAGCACCTTCTTGATCTTCGAGGCCTGGCCGGCGGTATTGAACTCCTGGAGGCGCTGCTTGCACAGCTTGGTCATCGCCTCCATTGCCGGCTTCAGGTACTTGCGCGGATCGAACTCCTCCGGATTGTCCTTGAGCACTTTCCGGATCTGGCCGGTCATCGCCATGCGGTTGTCGGTGTCGATGTTGATCTTGCGCACGCCGTTCTTGATGCCGCGCTGGATCTCGGCCACCGGCACGCCCCAGGTCGGCTTCATCTTGCCGCCATAGGCGTTGATGATGTCCTGGAGGTCCTGCGGCACCGACGAGGAGCCGTGCATCACCAGATGCGTATTCGGCAGCTTGCGGTGGATCTCCTCGATCACGTTCATGGCGAGGATGTCGCCGTCCGGCTTGCGGGTGAACTTGTAGGCACCGTGGGAGGTGCCCATCGCGATCGCGAGCGCGTCGACCTTGGTCTCCTTCACGAACTTCACGGCCTCGTCCGGATTGGTCAGGAGCTGGTCGTGGCTGAGCTTGCCTTCGGCGCCGTGGCCGTCCTCCTTGTCGCCCATGCCTGTCTCGAGCGAGCCGAGCACGCCGAGTTCGCCTTCGACCGAGATGCCGCCGAGATGGGCCATGTCGGTCACGGTCTTGGTGACGCCGACATTGTAGCCCCAGTCGCCGGGGGTCTTGCCGTCGGCCTTGAGCGAGCCGTCCATCATCACCGAGGTGAAGCCGGCCTGGATCGCGGTCATGCAGGTCGCCGGCTCGTTGCCGTGGTCGAGATGCACGCAGACCGGAATGTGCGGATAGATCTCGGTCACCGCGTCCATCATGTGCTTGAGCATGACGTCATTGGCGTAGGAGCGCGCGCCGCGCGAGGCCTGGATGATGACGGGCGCGTCGACCTGGTTGGCCGCGTCCATGATCGCCAGCGCCTGCTCCATGTTGTTGATGTTGAAGGCCGGTACGCCGTAATCGTTTTCCGCCGCATGGTCGAGCAGTTGACGTAACGTGATCCGAGCCATCTGTCTTTTTCTCCCGTTTGGGCCTGCAAGGCCGCTCAATGTTTGCCGACTTAAAGCTTACTTGATGCGCAGCACCTCGACGCCGGGCAGGGGCTTGCCTTCCATCCATTCAAGGAACGCGCCACCGGCGGTCGAGACATAGGTGAAACTGCCGGCGACGCCGGCCTGGTTGAGCGCGGCAACGGTGTCGCCGCCGCCCGCGATCGAGATCAGCTTCTTCGCCTTGGTGCGTTCGGCGGCGTGCCTGGCGGCCGCGACCGTGCCGCGGTCGAACGGCTGGATCTCGAAGGCGCCGAGCGGTCCGTTCCAGACCAGCGTCGCCGCATCGTCGATCGCGGCGTGAACGCGCACGATGGATTGCGGGCCGACGTCGAGGATCATGCCGTCGGCGGGGATCGCATCGAGCCCATAGGCATGCGACGGTGCGTTGGCGGCGAAATGGTAGGCCACGGTGGCGTCCACGGGCAGGATGATGGCGCAATTGGCGGCTTCCGCCTTCTCCATGATGCGCAGCGCAGTAGCGGCGAGATCCTTCTCGGCCAGCGACTTGCCGACCGCGACGCCCTGGGCGTGCAGGAAGGTGTTGGCCATGCCGCCGCCAATCACGAGCGCATCGACCTTGGTGACGAGATTTTCGAGCAGGTCGATCTTGGTCGAGACTTTCGCGCCGCCGATGATCGCGATGACCGGCTTGGTCGGCGAGCCCAGCGCCTTCTCCAGCGCGTCGAGCTCGGCCTGCATGGTGCGGCCGGCATAGGCCGGCAGCTTGTGGCCGAGGCCCTCGGTCGAGGCGTGGGCGCGGTGCGCCGCCGAGAACGCGTCATTGACCCAGATGTCGCCGAGCTTTGCCAGTTCCGCGACGAAGGCGGGATCGTTCTTTTCCTCTTCCTTGTGGAAGCGGGTGTTCTCCAGGCAGAGAATGTCGCCGTCCTTCAAGCTGGCGACGGCCTTGGCCGCCGGCTCGCCGATGCAGTCGTCGGCGAAGGCAACGGGCTTCTTCACGACCTTGGACAGCGCTTCGGCAACGGGCTTGAGCGATTCCTTGGCATCGCGGCCCTTCGGCCGGCCGAAATGCGCGAGGAGGATGACCTTGCCGCCCTTGTCGGAGATCTCGCTGATGGTCGGGGCAACGCGCTCGAGCCGCGTTGCGTCGCTGACGCGCCCATTCTCCATGGGTACGTTGAGGTCGACGCGCAGCAATACGCGTTTGCCCTTCACGTCGACGTCGTCGAGGGTGCGGAATGATTTCGTCATTGGAGGCCCCTTGTCCCGGGCGCTACTAGCGGCGCGTAGTGCCGCTGTGCAGAACCGGGACCGCACGTTGCGGCGAGTCCCGCGGTTGAATGGGTCCCGGATCTGCGAAGCAGCGTTTCACGCTGCATCGCGTCCGGGACACGAGAGCGGCCTTAGATCACCTTCGCGATCGCAACGGCGGTGTCCGCCATGCGGTTCGAGAAGCCCCACTCGTTGTCATACCAGGACATCACGCGCACCAGCGTGCCGTTCTGCACCTTGGTCTGGTCCTCGTGGAAGGTCGAGGAGTGCGGGTCGTGGTTGAAGTCGATCGAGACGTTCGGCGCGGTGGTGTAGCCGAGGATGCCCTTGAGCTGCTGCTCGGAGGCGCGCTTCATCGCCGCGTTGACCTCCTTGGCGTCGGTGGCACGCTTGGCGACGATCTTGAGGTCGACGACCGAGACGTTCGGGGTCGGCACGCGGATCGCGACGCCGTCGAGCTTGCCCTTCAGCTCGGGCAGCACGAGGCCGATCGCCTTGGCGGCGCCGGTCGAGGTCGGGATCATCGACATCGCGGCGGCGCGGCCGCGGTAGAGATCCTTGTGCAGCGTGTCCAGCGTCGGTTGGTCGCCGGTATAGGCGTGGATCGTGGTCATGAAGCCGGTCTCGATGCCCACGAGATCGTTCAGCACCTTGGCGACCGGCGCGAGGCAGTTCGTGGTGCAGGAGCCGTTGGAGACGACCAGATGATCCCTGGTCAGCGTGTCGTGGTTGACGCCGTAGACGATGGTGGCATCGGCGCCGTCGGCGGGCGCGGAGACCAGCACGCGCTTGGCGCCGGCGGTCAGATGCGCAGACGCCTTGTCCTTCGAGGTGAAGATGCCGGTGCACTCCAGCGCGACATCGACGCCGAGATCCTTCCACGGCAGCTTCAAGGGATCGCGCTCGGCGGTCACCTTGATCTTGCCGTTGCCCAGGTTGATCGAGTCACCGTCGACCGTGACGGTGCCGGGGAAACGGCCATGGACGCTATCGAAACGAAGCAGATGGGCGTTGGTCTCGACCGGGCCGAGGTCGTTGATGCCGACCACCTCGATGTCCTTGCGGCCTGACTCCGCGATAGCCCGCAGGACGTTGCGGCCGATGCGGCCAAAACCGTTAATTCCGACGCGGACTGCCATGTTTCGTCTCCTTCAATGACCGTTGTCATCCCGCACAACGCGCTTTCGTGCGCCTGCGAGGGTTTTTTAGGGGCGGGCGCCCGGTTCGGCCGGGCGGTGCTTGATCATATGGGAGATTAGGTAGTCCTTTTTTGCGGCAAGCTCAACTCTCAGGAAACGCGCTTCAGCACAGCGTTAACCGCGGCCTCGGCGGTGATGCCGAAATGCTTGTAGAGCTCCTTGGCAGGTCCGCTTTCGCCGAAGGAATGCATGCCGATGAATTCGCCGTCCTGGCCGATCACGGCGTCCCAGCCCCAGCGCACGGCGGCCTCGATCGCAATCTTGACCGGCGCGTTCCCGATGATCGCGGCGCGTTTCGCCTCTGGTTGCGCTAACAACAGCTCGAGCGAAGGAACAGAGACCACCCGTGACGCGATGCCGCGTTCGGCGAGCTGCTTCTGGGCGGCGACCGCGATCTCCACCTCTGAGCCGGAGGCGAACAGCGTCACCTTGGCGTCGCCCTGAGCTGCGACCAGCTCATAGGCGCCGGCCGCGCAGGGATTGTCGTTCGGTGCGCTGGTACGGAGCTGCGGCAGGTTCTGGCGCGTCAGCGCCAGCACGGTTGGGCCGTCCACGCGGTTGAGCGCGAGCTCCCAGCACTCGGCGACCTCGATGGAATCGCAAGGACGGAACACGCGCATATTGGGAATGGCGCGCAATGCGGCGAGATGCTCGACCGGTTGATGGGTCGGACCGTCTTCGCCGAGGCCGATGGAATCGTGCGTCATCACATAGACGACGCCGGCGCCCATCAGCGCGGCAAGGCGCATCGCGGGACGTGCGTAGTCGGTGAACACCAGGAACGTCGCGCCGTTCGGCGCGAAGCCGCCGTGCAGGAAGATGCCGTTCATCGCGGCGGCCATGCCGTGCTCGCGAATGCCGTAATGGATGAAGCGGCCCTTCGGCGTCTTGGCGGAGAAGGCGGTCGCCGACTTGGCCTTGTTGTTGTTGGAGCCGGTGAGGTCGGCGGAGCCCGCCAGGAATTCCATCGGCATCGCGGCCGCGATCGCCTCGATCGCCGCCTCCGACGATTTGCGGGTCGCCGCCGTCAGCGGCTTTTCCAACAGCTCCTTCTTGTGCGCCCGCAGCGCCTTTGCCAGCGAGGCCGGACGCTCATGGCGCAGGCGGCGCTCGAACTCGGCGCGCTTGCGGCTGCCGAGCTCACCGAGCCGTGCTTCCCATTCCTGGCGCGCTGCTGCGCCGCGACGGCCGGCCTCACGCCACGCCTTCAGCACATCCTCGGCGACCGCGAATGGCTCGAGCGAGATGCCGAGATTTTCCTTAGCGGCCTTGAGCTCGTCGGCGCCGAGCGCCTCGCCATGCACTTTCGACGTGCCGGCCTTGTGCGGCGCGCCGAAGCCAATGGTGGTGCGGCAGGCGATCAGCGTCGGCCTGTTCGATTTCCTGGCGCGCGTGATCGCGTCGGTGATCGCGGCCTGGTCCTGGCCGTCGATCTTCTCGGCCGCCCAGCCCGCCGACTTGAAGCGCTTCACCTGGTCGACGGAATCGGAGAGCGTGGTCGGGCCGTCGATCGAGATGCCGTTGTCGTCGTAGAGCACGATCAGCTTGTTGAGCTTCCAGTGCCCGGCCATCGCGATCGCTTCCTGCGACACGCCCTCCATGAGGTCGCCGTCGGAGGCGAGCACGTAGGTGTGGTGGTCGACGATCTTCTTGCCGAACTCGGCTGCCAGCATCTTCTCGGCGAGCGCCATGCCGACCGCGGTGGAGATGCCCTGGCCGAGCGGGCCGGTGGTGGTCTCGATACCCCTGGTGCGGAAATTCTCGGGGTGTCCTGGGGTGAGCGAATCGACCTGGCGGAACTGCTTGATCTGGTCCAGCGTCATCTCTGAATTGCCGGTCAGGTACAGCAGCGAATAGAGCAGCATCGAGCCGTGACCGGCCGAGAGCACGAAGCGGTCGCGATCCGGCCAGGCCGGCGCGGAGGCGTCGAATTTCAGGAACTGGGTGAACAGCACGGTTGCGATGTCGGCAGCGCCCATCGGCAGGCCCGGATGGCCCGATTTGGCCTTCTCGACGGCGTCCATCGAGAGGCCGCGGATCGCGTTGGCCATACGGGTGTGATCGACCTGCGTCATGTCTGAAATCCGTCTGAAATGAAGCGCTTGGAGGCGATGTACGCCCGCGCGGGAAGGAGCCTGGCGGCCACTGAAGGTCGGGGCTGGGATAGCACCTCGGTTCCGGGAGTCCAAGGCAATCAAACGCCGGTTTGGCCGCAAAAGTTGCCTGTGTGGAAATCGGTTTTCCGCCGGGATCGGGCCCAGGAGAACTGACGGATCAGCACGACCTTCTCCCGATCTATCGGTGCATAGTTTCGCGGCGACGTTGCGCTTGGCTAGCTTGCCACGTAAATTTCTGCTTCTAACCGCTTGCCGAACCGAGTCTTTTGCCGGACGGCGAGCCCCAGTAACAAGGCCACTGGGCAAAGGCCGGTAGGTTCCGCCGCTGACTGCATGAACGATCGCGTATCCAACAGCTCTGCCATGACGGAATCATCCGCCGTCGAGATCGAGATCGCGACCCGCAGGCTCACGGCGGCGCTCGACGCACTCGAAAGCGCGGTGGAGCGGCGGCGCGATGCCGATCGCGACGAGAACGAGCTCGCGGCGAGAATCCAGGCGCTCGGCGCCGACCGCTCGCGGCTCGCCGACGAGCTCGATGGTGCGCTGGTGAAGGCACGCAAGCTTGAGCGCACAAATCGCGAGATCTCCGACCGGCTGGATTCCGCGATCGTCACGATACGTTCGGTGCTCGATACCGGAGAGGACGGATGAGCCACATCAATGTCACCATCAATGGCCGGCAATACCGCATGGCTTGCGAGGAGGGCCAGGAGGTGCGGCTGCTGAAGCTCGCCGAAAGCCTGGAGACCCGCATCCAGTCGCTGCGCGGAAAGTTCGGCGAAATCGGCGATGCGCGCCTCACGGTGATGGCAGCGCTGACCGTGTGCGACGAGCTGGTCGACGCCGGCAATCGGATCCGCACGATGGAGCAGGAGCTGATCGAGCTCAGGGATTTCCGCAACGCCGCCGTCGAGCGCGCCCGGATGACGCAGACCGCGGTGGTGAATGCGCTGAACGCCGCCGCCGAACGCATCGAGAAGTCGACCCAGGTCCTGAACCGGACCGTCGGCAACGGCATCGCAATCGGTTAGAGCCGCGATAGACGCGCTGAGCTGTCGTTCTCGATGTGGCGGCGGGCTCAACCTCTCCCGCTTGCGGGAGAGGTCGCGCCGGAGGCGCGGGTGAGGGCTCTCACCTCTTGGGGAGTCTCGCCTGTGGAGATACCCTCTCCCCAGCCCTCCCCCGCAAGCGGGGAGGGAGCGCACTTCCGCCGTGGCTGCACCGAAGCTCCGCACCCGCGCCGGGCTGGCGGTTCGTCAATATCGTTGTTACATTGCGCAAGCGAGGCTGCGACGTGCGTCAGGAGCCATATATCCCCGGGGCCTTATCGATCCTTTAGGGAACTGTCCCTGGCCGGGCCCGTGGGCCCGGACATATGGTGCCCACCTACTTTCGTAGGGAACTCCGGGATCGAGTGCTTCAACGGCGTCCGCGGCTTCGCACTGTTTGCTTCTGGTTCGTGTTTGTCGAATTGCGTCCCCGACACGCTTGCGGTTCAGTCAATCTCGGTGTCATGCCCCGCGCAGGCGGGGCATCCAGTACGCCGCGGCGTTGAGGTTCAAGCACTGGCGGCTCTGGAATACTGGATCGCCCGCTCCAGTGCGCAATTGCGCACAAGGCGGGCGATGACGGCGGAGCAAGACTTCGCCCTCGGGGGAAAACGCGCATGTCCAACTCCAAAGCCGAACTCCGCGCCAAAGCGCTCGGCAGGCGTGACGCGCTGAGCGAGAAGAAGCGCACCATTGCCGCCGCGAAGCTCGCGGAGCGCGGACTGCCGTTCAAGCTGCTGCCCGGCAGCATCGTCTCCGGCTATTCGCCGATCCGCAGCGAGATCGATCCGATGCCGCTGATGCGAAAGCTCGCCGAGCAAGGCGCGAAGCTGGCGCTGCCTTGCGTCACCGCGCGCGGCCAGTCGTTGATCTTCCGTCTCTTTCATCCGAGCGATCGCCTCATGCTCGGTCCGCTCGGCATTCCCGAGCCGTCGCCGGCGGCCAGCGAAGTCATCCCCGATATCATGCTGACGCCGCTCGCCGCCTTCGACCGTCTCGGCCATCGCATCGGCTATGGTGCGGGACATTACGATTTCACCTTCGCGCATTTGCGGAAAGCCAAGAATATCGTCGGGATCGGGCTTGCCTTTGCGGCGCAGGAGATCGAGGCGGTTCCTGCACTATCGCACGACGTCGCGCTGGATTATGTGCTAACGGAATCGGACGTGTTCGATTTCCGGAGTTCTGAAGTTGCGCATTCTCTTCGTGGGTGACGTCGTTGGCCGCGCCGGACGCACGGCGATTGCTGATCATCTGCCTGGCATGGTCAAGGACTGGTCGCTCGACTTGGTCGTGGTCAACGGCGAGAATGCCGCCGGCGGCTTCGGCATCACGGAAGCGATCTACCAGGAATTCCTCGATGCCGGCGCCGACGCGGTAACGCTCGGCAATCATTCCTGGGACCAGCGTGAAGCCTTGGTTTTCATCGAGCGCGCCGAGCGCCTGGTGCGGCCGGCGAACTATCCGCGCGGCACGCCGGGCCGCGGCGCCGCGCTGGTCGAGGCCAAGAACGGCAAGCATGCGCTCGTCGTCAACGCTTTGGGGCGCGTCTTCATGACCCCGTTCGACGATCCGTTCGCGGCGCTGGAGCGCGAGCTCGGCGCCTGCCCGCTCGGCGTCGCAGCCGATGCCATCATCGTCGACTTCCATTGCGAGGCGAGCAGCGAGAAGCAGGGCATCGGCTTTTTCTGCGACGGCCGCGCCAGCCTCGTCGTCGGCACGCATACGCATGTGCCGACCGCCGACCATCAGATCCTGTCAGGCGGCACCGCCTACATGACCGATGCCGGCATGACCGGCGATTACGATTCGATCATCGGCATGCAGAAGGAAGAGCCGCTGCGCCGGTTCACCTCGGGGATTCCGTCGGGCCGGTTCGAGCCCGCCGCTGGGACGGCGACGCTCAGCGGCGTAGCAGTGGAGACCGATGATGCAACGGGGCTCGCGCTGCGGATCGCGCCGGTGCGGCTAGGAGGCAGGCTGGAGCCGACGACGCCGAAGTTCTGGTTGAGCTAGGGCGTGTACATTTAAACTTGCGCTCCATTTCGTATGAGCCTGCTCTGCTCGTGATGGTGGCGCGTTGGCGCACCTCGCCCTAGGTCCGCCGGTGGGACTTCAAGATCAAGTGACGTCGCTACTTTGAGGTTGATCACGAACTCGAACCTGGTGGGCTGCAGATTGGCAGATCGCCCGGGAAGCGGTTGAGGAGTTTGCTCAGCCGCAGCGTACCTCCGCAGTGACCAAGCCTCAGCGCGTTCACGGAGCCTGACAGGCGTGCTTCCCTAATGCAAATTTGTCCGCTCCTATTGACTCCCCTTGCGAATGGGCAAATCCTTCCAACAACGCAATTACAATTGCCAATTTCAGCACTGCGAACTTCGGCGCCTCGGACTTTATCGGCGCTATCCGACTCAATTTTCTGAATAGAAACGGAGGGGCCGATGCGCGCGCTCGCCTTGAGAACCGTCTCTCTTCTTACCCTCACTATTCTGGGCTCGATCTCTGCCACGCCTGACGCACGCGCGGAGGACGGGACCGACGAGCAGTTTGGCAAGGTTCACTTCCAGACATCCTGCAACGAATTGGCGCAGCGCCGCTTTGACCGCGGGATGCGCTATCAGCACTCGTTCTGGTACCGGCCTGCGAAAGAGATTTTCGAGGAGACGTTGCAGGCCGATCCGGAATGCGCGATCGCCTATTGGGGCATTGCCCTCAGCCTGCTGTATAATCCGCATTTTCCCGCGCCAAAGGAAAACCTCACCGAGGGCCTCGCCGCGCTGCAGAAGGCCAAGGCACTCGGCGCCAAGAGCGAACGCGAGCGCGACTATATCGATGCGCTGCTGGCCTTCTATTCGGGCGACGAAAAGACAACGTTTGGTCAACGCGCGCAGGCCTATCTCAAGGCAACCGAAGCCGTCGCCGCGCGCTATCCCGATGATGACGAGGCGCAGATCGCCTACGCCATTACGCTGAATGTGACGGCGTCACCAAACGACAAGACCTATGCTAACCAGCTCAAGGGCGCGGCCATCCTGGAGCCGATCTTCAAGCGGCAACCGCGGCATCCCGGCGTCGCGCATTACCTGATCCACCTCTACGACTATCCGGCGATCGCCGAGCAAGGTCTCGACGCTGCCAAACGCTATTCCGAGATCGCGCCGGCGGCGCCGCACGCTTTGCATATGCCGTCGCACATCTTCACACGCGTCGGCTACTGGAACGAATCCATCGAGGCCAACAGCCGTTCCGCCAAGGCTGCCAAGGAGGGCAAGGACCCCAGCGAGCAGCTGCATGCCGACGACTATATGGTCTACGCCCTGCTCCAGCTTGCGCAGGACAGCCGAGCTCGCGACGTCATTGCGGACATGGTTGCGACCACGGGCTATGCGCCGGCCGTCCGCGCCGGTCCCTACGCGATAGCGGCCAGCCAGGCGCGCTATATGGTCGAGCGCGGCGATTGGCAGGGCGCCGCCGCGCTGAAGGTTGAGCCGAGCCGGTTTGCCTATGTCGATGCGATCACCTATTTCGCCCGCGCCCTTGGCGCCGCGCGCTCCGGCAATGCAGACGCAGCAACGGCGGACATCGCCAAGCTGGCGGAGCTGCGGGACAAGCTGCAGCAGGACAAGGATGCGTATTGGGCCGAGATCGTCGACATTCAGCGGCAGGTCGCCACAGCCTGGCAGCTCAATGCCCAGGGAAAACAGGCGGACGCGTTGGAGGCGATGCGCCTTGCCGCCGACGCCGAAGACAAGACCGAAAAGTCCATCGTGACGCCGGGACCGCTTGCCCCGGCCCGCGAACTTTACGGGACCATGCTGCTCGAACGCGGCATGGCGACGGAGGCATTGGCCGCGTTCGAAAGCACCATGCGCAAGGAGCCGAACCGCTTTGGCGCGACGATCGGCGCCGCTCACGCCGCCGAGAAAGCGGGCGACGCCGTGAAGGCACGTCAGTACTACGCGAAAGTCGTCGCCATGGCGCGCAATGGCGATTCCTCGCGGGAGGACCTCGCGGCCGCGCGAAGGTTCATGGCTCAGAACTAGCAAACGTGCCGTGGCAGCTTCCATGCGCCTGACAAGCAAATTCGTGGCGATCGGCGCAGCCGCCGCACTGCTCTGCGCAGTCGCTGCGGTCTGGACATTGCGATCCGGCGAACCGGCGCGCGCTACAGCGGCACTCGGCGAGGTCCGCCCGGTGTGGTCAGAAACCGACTGGCCTTTCGGCGCAGATCCCTGGGGGAAAGGAAAGGCGTTCCGCTGCAAAGCGGAGGATTGCGGCGGCGAGGTCCAGCTCTACGTTCGCGCCAAGCTCGGGTTTTGCAATTGCGCCACCGGCGTCGCCGACGATGACGACCTCGAAAAAATGGGCGACCTGGCGCTGATTGGCAAGGCAACGCCGATCGGTGCTGGTCGAGAGATCATCGTCGGTCCGATGCGCGGCCGCAGCCGGCCCTATCGCGTCGAGGGAAATCGCAACGCGCTCTCACTCGCCTTCAATCAGCGCTGCGACATGGTGGCCGCCACGGCTTTGGTTGGATCGGCCGCGCCCGCGTCACTGGAACCGGCGGTGCTGGCGTTCCTCAATAGCGACCGCATGTTGAAATGGGCCGAGATCGCGCTTGGCTTGTAACTCAGAGCAATTCGGCTTCCGTCTGACTGCAGGATCTTCTCGCTTGCCCTACGCAACGCTAGCATCAGGGTCATGTGCGAGCGTGTGAGGGCTCTCCGCGCGAGATGAATGGGGGCGCAGCCGGCTACGCGGCCCTCGCCCACGAGGCAGCAAAAGTGCAAATGCGCGGTTTCGGAATAATCGCATTATGCCCCTGTTTTGCCCGACGCGTCAACTTCGTCGCGGCTTCTTTGGGCCTGCCCGCGTAAGTCTTTGATTTCGTTGGCCCCGGCTACTGTGCATGGGGTTGTTTTTCAGTTTTTGATTTGAGGGCGCCGAAGCGCCGTTGCGAGGCGCCTCGCTGCGGCCGTCAACTTTGCCGAAAACCCATTCGGAAGGCGCCCCAGTGCTTGCCGCGGACCAGGATCGGCGAGGACAGATCCTTCATCAGCACGAACTGCCCGCCGCCCATGTCGCGGCGATAGGTCTGCAGCAGGAACGGTTTTGTGTTGGCCGCGACCTTCTTCACCGCGCGATCGGTGAACAGGCGGCGGTTGCGGCAATTGGCGTTATTCCAGACCGGGTCCTTGCCCTGCGGCAGACGATAGTTCGGATTGTGGGTCGGCAGATAGCCGCCCTTGGCCCATGCGACGCAGAACACGATGCGGGGATCGGATTTCTGAATCGGATCCTGGATCGCGGGCAGGACGCGGTCGGTGAACTCGACGTAATTGGTGAGGAATTGTCTCGGATCGGTGCCGGGAATTTCGCGGTACTTCTCGTCCATGAGCTGGTCGAGCGTGATATCGCCGCGATCGATCGCGGCTTCGAACTCGGCGGAGATTCGCTTGGCGGTTTCGACGACGACGCGGATCAGCGGCGCGTCCGACGTCGCCACGCCGCTGTCGGCGATCAGCGCGATCAGGCCTTCCGAGGTGTCGAGCAGTTTTGCGATCCGTTGGTCGGCACTCCTGAGATCGCGCGAGGACAGATCGACGCCCTTGGCAAGCTCGTTGAGCTCGCCGATCACGGTGTCGCAATGCCCGAGGTTGGAGGTCGCAGCTCGCGTGACGCTGCCGATCTCCGCCTCTACTGAGGCGAAACCCTGCTGGACGCGCGAGATGATGCTGGAGATCTGTTGGGCGCCTTCACCGGCAGTCTTGGCACGCTGCGAAGCGTCGCTGCTCTCGCCGATCAGGCCTTCGATCTGGCCGTCGAGATCGCGCATGGTGTCGGAGATCTGATGCGTGGCCTGGCGAGTGGCCTCGGCGAGGTTCTTCACCTCGCTCGCGACCACGGCGAAGCCGCGACCGGCATTGCCGGCGCGTGCCGCTTCGATGGTTGCGTTCAGCGCCAGCAGATTGGTCTGCTTGGCGATCGCCTCGATCGAGCCGGAGACCTTTGCCACCTGGGCCAGCGCCGAGCCGACGGCGCTCAATCGCGCCTCGATCCGCTCCACCGCGGCGACGAGCTCGGAGATGTGGCTGACGGCGGTATCGACTGTGCTGCGCGACTGCGCGATCTCGTCGGCCGCGGCGGACGACGTCGTTTGCACCGCCTGAGATGCGTTGGCGATGTCGTGGTTTGCCGAGACCATCGTCTCGGCCGTCTTCTGGAGGTGGTGAAACCGTTCCGATTGATTGGCGACGCGGCTTGCGACTTCCTGGACATTGCCGGCGATGTCGGCGAGTTCCACGCCGAGGCCGCCGATGCGGTCGGCGAGCTGGTCGATCAGCCGTTCGGCCAGCGCCCGGTTGGAGCCGGTGTCCATGACTGCAAGTTGTACGGCGGACATGTGCGATGAGTCCTCAAGGAGAGCCGTTCGCCGGCTCACGGCAGCATTCCCATTCCAGCTTCAGCTTTAAAGGATGATTCGCGCCTGCCGTCTTGCCTGAGCGTGCACTACAATTTGTAGGCCGTCCTGAATCCGCCCCAGTGCCGGCCCTGCACGCGGATGGGGACGTCGATCTCCCGCATCATCACGGTGTTCCCGTTGCCCATGTCGCGCGCATAGCTCTGGACCAGGTACGAGCGCAGGTTGCGCGCGGCGGCGAGCCCCGCCGGATCGTTGAAGATCCGCCGGTTACGGCTGTTGGCGGTGTTCCAGGCCACGTCGCCCGGCCGCTGCGGATGCGAATAGATCTTGTTGTGCACCGGCAGGAAGCCGTTGCGATCGACCATGGCGCAGAACGCCATGCGCTGATCCTTTGCCAGGAATGCCTCCTGGAAAGGCGGTAGCGCGCGGTCGGCCCAGTCCAGATACTTTGTGCGATATTGCTGCGGATCGGTGCCCGCAATTTCCACGTAGTCGGTGTCGAAGAGGTCGTCGATCTTGACCTCGCCGCGCGCGACCGCCTGCTCGAATATCTTGGTCAGGGCGTTGCCGGCTTCCATGGCACGGGTGACAAATTCCATGTTCTCCTCATGGATCGACCACAGACTGTCCTCGATCTTCTCGCGGAGCTCGGCATGGGGGCCGACGAAATGCGCGCGGGCGCCGGCTTTGGATTGCTCGACCACGCGCAGGCGGCAGGCGCCGACGTTCTCGAGGGTGCCTTCGACCAGCGCTTGCGGCGCAAGCCGGCCTGCGTCCGCCCCGCCGATCAGCACGCCGTCCATCGCGATCTCGTAGACTGGCATCACGCCGCGCGCGGTTTCGAACTTGAGATGGCAGGGCAAGCGCTCGGTCTTGCGGCGGTCATCGTGCTCGCTCTGGCGGAGCAGCACGGCGCAACGCGACTTCAGCTTTTGCGCGAAGGTGGTGACGGCGCGGCCGGCGCTGGCGACGTTCTCGCCATGGGTCTCGGCCGCTTTGGTCGCTGCGTCGATCTCGGCCGCGCTCTCGCCGACCGAGACGATGAAGTCCGAGGCGCTGGCAGCGTTGCCGGAGACTTCGCTGGTGGTGGCGTTCTGCTCGGCGACGGCGCCGTTGACGGTCTCGAACACCGGGCGGATCGCCTCGATCGCCTGCGAGATGCGGTGCACGGCATCCGCAGAGCCGGCGGCGTCGCGCTGGAGTGCGTCGATCTTTTTGGTGATCTCTTCGGTCGCGCCCTGGGTCTGCACTGCGAGCGCCTTCACTTCCGTCGCGACGACTGCAAAGCCTTTGCCGGCCGCGCCGGCGCGCGCGGCCTCGATGGTGGAGTTGAGCGCGAGCAGCGTCGTCTGCCGTGCGATCTGCGCGATCAGATTGACGACATTGCCGATGGCGGCGGAGGACGCGCGCAGGCGATCGACATTGGCGCGGGCTTCCTGCGCAGCGGCGCTGGCCTCGTCGGCGAGCTTGCCTGCCTCGCGAACCTGCGCTCCGATTCCCAGTGCGGACTGCGTGAACTTGTCGGCGGCATGGGCGAACGTCGAGGCGGTCGATTGCGCCGCGTTGGTGCGGCCGGTCAGGGCGTCGGTGCGGTCGCGAATGGCGGCAAGGGTTGCGGCGGTCGCCTCGGCTCCGCCGGCCACCGAATTGGCGGCGCGCTCGAGCTGCCGGATCATCGCGCCGAGCTCGAGTTCCAGCAGCTCCAGGATCTCGCGGGCCGAGTCGCCATCGGCGATCCCGGCGGGCTCGGAATGAGCCACCGGTTGCGCAGCCTGCGAGGCTGCCGCAGGCGCAGCCATGTCCGGCAGACGCTTCCGAAATAGTCCGAACGCCATCGGGTCTCTCTGGTCGGGGGACGGTCGGACGCTATTTTCGCAGGCTGAAATGAAGTCAGGGTTAACGATGCCTGACACCTAGGCAGAGGCCATTACGGCGGCTACCTTTACAGTGCTACCTTAGAGCAGCAGATCCCTTTGATTCCGGTGGGTTGGCGGCCTATAAGGCCGCGCCTCCCACCCATCGGCGAACGATCCCGAGACCCTTCAAGAGACCACGCATGGCCGGACATTCCCAATTCAAGAACATCATGCACCGCAAGGGGCGGCAGGATGCCCAGAAGTCGAAGCTGTTCGGCAAGCTGGCGCGGGAAATCACCGTCGCGGCCAAGCTGGGTACACCCGACCCCGCCATGAACCCGCGCCTGCGCGCCGCCGTGATCGCAGCACGCCAGGAGAACATGCCGAAGGACAATATCGAGCGCGCCATCAAGAAGGCGCTCGGCAGCGAGGGCGAGAATTATGACGAGATCCGCTACGAGGGCTACGGCCCCGGCGGCGTCGCCGTCATCGTCGAGGCGCTGACCGACAATCGCAACCGCGCCGCGTCCGACATCCGCTCCTTCTTCACGAAGTCCGGCGGCAATCTCGGCGAAACCGGCTCGGTCTCCTTCATGTTCGACCGCACCGGCGTCATCGAATACGATCGCAGCGTCGCCTCTGACGATGCTGTGCTGGACGCGGCGATCGAGGCCGGCGCCGACGACGTGATCTCCGGCGAGGGCGGACACGAGATCTACGCCTCGACCGAAGGCTATCGCGACGTCGCCAAGGCGCTGGAAGCCAAGTTCGGCGAGCCGCGCAAGGCCGCGCTGATCTGGAAGCCGCAGAACACGGTGTCGGTCGACGACGAGACCGGCGAGAAGCTGCTCAAGTTGATGGACATGCTGAATGAGCACGACGACGTCCAGAACGTCTACGCCAATTTCGAGGTGTCGGACGCGCTGATGGCGAAGATGGGCGGCTAGGGCCTCAACCCTCCGCTGTCGTCGCTCGGCTGGACCGGGCGACCCAGTATTCCAGAAACATTCGAACAATACCGATAAGCCGCGGCGTACTGGATAACCGCCTTCGCGGGTATGACACCGGATGTGTGCTGAGCGGCGGTGCGCCCCGCGGTATCCCACTTCCCCTGTTACTTCCGTTCTGTTTCTGTTTCGCTTCGGGCGGCCAGCCGCTATCACTGGCCCATGACTGCGCTCCCGATTCGCGGCCCCGTTCGCATCATCGGCATCGACCCCGGCCTGCGCCGCACCGGCTGGGGCGTGATCGAGGCTGAGGGCAACCGTCTGATCTACGTCGCCTGTGGTTCGGTGGAACCGCCGGACGACTTGCCGTTGGCGAGCCGGCTGCTTGCGATCCATGAGGGGCTCGCGGCCGTTCTGTCCGATCACCAGCCGATGGAAGCCGCGGTCGAGCAGACTTTCGTCAACAAGGACGGCGTTGCGACACTGAAGCTCGGCCAAGCCCGCGGCGTTGCCATGCTGGCGCCCGCAATGTTCGGCATCGTCGTCGCCGAATATGCGCCGAACCAAGTCAAGAAGACGGTGGTCGGCGCCGGTCACGCCGACAAGCAACAGATCGCGATGATGCTCAAGATTTTGCTGCCCAAGGCCGAGCCGCCGTCGGCGGATGCCGCCGACGCGCTCGCCATCGCCATCACCCACGCTCATCACCGCCAGAGCACCGCGCTCAGGCTGAAGGTCGTGGGGATATGATCGGCAAGCTCAAGGGCCTGATCGATTCCTACGGTGAGGATTTCGTCATCCTCGACGTCGGCGGCGTTGGCTATCAGGTGCATTGCTCGTCACGCACGTTGCAGCATCTGCCGTCTCCGGGCGAAGCGGCCGTGCTGTCGATCGAGACTTATGTCCGCGAGGACCAGATCAAACTGTTCGGCTTTCGCACTGACCAGGAGCGTGAATGGTTTCGCCTGCTCCAGACCGTGCAGGGCGTCGGCGCCAAGGTCGCGCTCGCCGTGCTCGGCACCTTATCGCCGGCTGACCTCGCCAATGCCATCGCGCTCCGCGACAAGGCGGCGGTGGCGCGCACGCCCGGCGTCGGCCCCAAGGTCGCCGAGCGCATCGTCACCGAACTGAAGGACAAGGCGCCGGCCTTTGCCAATGTCGATCCGGCAGTGGTGCATCTCGCCGGCGCCGTCGACGACCAGCGCGCGCCGCGCCCCGTGGCGGATGCGATCTCCGCACTGGTCAATCTCGGCTACGGCCAACCGCAGGCCGCCGCGGCGATTGCGTCGGCTTCGCGTAGTGCGGGCGAGAATGCCGAGACCGCGCAGCTCATCCGCCTCGGCCTGAAGG
Source organism: Bradyrhizobium sp. 160 (assembly GCF_023073735.1). NCBI lineage: Bacteria > Pseudomonadati > Pseudomonadota > Alphaproteobacteria > Hyphomicrobiales > Nitrobacteraceae > Bradyrhizobium > Bradyrhizobium sp. 160. The sequence goes on along the minus strand of NZ_JADPKD010000083.1, from coordinate 7,372 downwards.
AGCTCGCGAAGTGAGCGCGTCAATGCTCGGTCTCGTAGGGTGGGCAAAGCGCAACGTGCCCACCACCTTTGGAGCGACCGGTGACGTGGTGGGCACGGCGCGAAGGGCGCCTTTGCCCACCCTACGAGGAGTTCGCTGAGTGAGCGATCCCAAGGCCAATCGCATGGTCTCGCCCGAGCGCCGCAGCGACGACGTCGGCGACACCGCGCTGCGTCCGCAATCGCTGTCCGACTTCGTCGGCCAGCAGCAGGCGCGCAAGAATCTCTCGATCTTCATCGAGGCGGCGCGCAAGCGCGGCGAGGCGCTGGATCACGTGCTGTTCGTGGGTCCCCCGGGCCTCGGCAAGACCACGCTGGCGCAGATCGTGGCGAAGGAGCTGGGCGTCGGCTTTCGTGCCACCTCGGGGCCTGTCATTGCCAAGGCCGGCGATCTCGCCGCCCTCCTCACCAACCTCGAAGAGCGCGACGTGCTCTTCATCGACGAGATCCATCGCCTCAGTCCGGCGGTGGAAGAGGTGCTTTATCCCGCGATGGAGGACTTTCAGCTCGACCTCATCATCGGCGAAGGCCCGGCGGCGCGCTCGGTGAAGATCGAGCTGTCGAAATTCACCCTCGTCGGCGCCACCACGCGGGCTGGCCTGCTGACCAATCCGCTGCGCGACCGCTTCGGCATTCCGGTGCGGCTCAATTTCTACACCATTGAAGAACTCGAAAGCATCGTCAGCCGCGGCGCGCGCGTGCTCAATGTCGGCATGACCGCCGATGGCGCCAACGAGATCGCGCGCCGCGCCCGCGGCACACCGCGCATCGCGGGCCGTCTGCTCCGCCGGGTCCGCGACTTCGCCTCGGCGGCCGATGCCGACAAGATCGACCGCAAGATCGCCGACCACGCACTCAGCGCGCTCGAGGTCGATGCCGCAGGCCTCGATGCCATGGACCGCCGCTACCTCACGACCATCGCGCAGAATTATGGCGGCGGCCCGGTCGGCGTCGAGACCATGGCCGCCGCTTTGTCCGAGCCGCGCGATGCCATCGAGGACATCATCGAGCCCTATCTGATCCAGTGCGGCTATCTCCAGCGCACCCCGCGCGGCCGCCTGCTCACCTCGCACGCCTTCCGTCACCTCGGTCTCGCCGAGCCCTCGCGCGATGCGGCCCAGTTCGGCCTGTTCGGCTCGGACGAGAGCGACGACTGATTTACGCAAGTGCAGAGTGCTCCGGTGCTCGTGAATTTCCGGTAATCTTGTGCAGGTCTCTGCACGGAGATGCAGGCGGTCTGCACGAGCGCACCCCAATTCCGCTCCAATCGAGTCGCATCGAGAACCAGCATCACCATCGAGCGTCCATGATCACTCGCCGTCATTTCATCCGTTCCATCGGCGCCCTGTCCGCCCTCGGCGCCTCGACCGCGGCCTACGGTGTCGGCGTCGAGCCGATGCTGCGGCTCCGCGTCACCCGCTATCATCCGGCGCCGCGGCAATGGCCGGCGGATCTTCCGCTGAAGATCGCTGTCATCGCCGACATCCATGCCTGCGATCCCTGGATGCCGCTGGAGCGGATCGAGGCCATCGTCGACCGCACCAACGCGCTGAATGCCGACCTCATCGTGCTGCTCGGCGACTATGTCGCCGGCCTGCATCAGGTCACCCGCATCATCCCGTCGAGCGAATGGGCCAGAGTGCTCGGCGGCCTCAGGGCGCCGCTCGGCGTTCACGCCGTCATGGGCAACCACGATTATTGGGACGACAAGACCGTGCAACGGGCCGGGAATGGCCCGACCATGGCGCATCGGGCACTGGAAGCGGCCGGTATACCCGTCTACGAGAACGATGTCGTGCGTCTCACCAAGGACGGCCGCCCGTTCTGGCTTGCGGGTCTCGGCGATCAGCTCGCCTTCCTACCGGCGCGACGCTTCCGCAGCATGGTGCACTTCGGTGCCGACGATCTCAACGCCACGCTCGCCAAGGTCACGGATGACGCGCCGATCATCCTGCTCGCGCATGAGCCCAACATCGCGCCGCGCGTCCCGGCGCGCGTCGCGCTGCAACTGTCCGGCCATACCCATGGCGGTCAGGTGCGCCTGCTTGGCTGGTCGCCGGCGGTCCCGCCGCAGCATGGCATCCGGCTCGCCTACGGCCATGTCCGGCTGAAATGCGACGTCATCATCTCTGGCGGCCTCGGTTGCAGCATCATGCCGCTCCGCGTCGGCGTGCCGCCTGAGATCGTCGAGGTGACGCTGGGTGCGACGAGGCGGCCGGTTGTATCCTAGCTCGGCTTGCGCGGCCGGCGGTTTTTGCGCAAAACGGGCTGGTTATCGACAAGCCAAGAGGCTCGCGACGTGACAGCTCATCTCGACGGCGAGATCCGCGACGGCCGCCACCACATGCAGGTCCGCGTCTATTACGAGGACACGGATTTCCCTGACTTGCCATTGTCGTAGTAAGCAAACGTGCTGATTTCTCGCTCCTTGCTACGGTTTTCAGGGAAAAGCTTCTTGCCGTAAAGCGCGGAGCTGTTCAGGTAGGGGGTATATTCGTAGGGCATCCGCTTGGGAACCGGATGCACTACTATGCATTCAATCAAGTTGCGGAAAGCGACGCGAGTTTCGATCGCCTTGGGATTTGTCTTGAGCGCGGTGACCAGCCTTCTAACCTCCGAACGGTATCCGTCACTGAATTTCGAGTGATCGAAGCCGATGACATTTTCGCCGCCACCGCCCAGCAGCCGCAAGCGCTCTTCAACGCTTTCCCGCTCCACGTCGCACTCATCGATCCGCTTGAGCAACTCGTCCGGCTTCCGACGGCTATTTGCGATGGCATATGACAGGCGTTCGATCTCGGTAGTCAACACGCGGCGTCGACGCTCTAGCTTAGCGTGTTCGCTGCCCTTGTTCCGATCGTTTTTGCGCTCCTCCTTCCAGGCACACATCGCCTCTTCAATGGCTTTCGGCGAAAGCAATTTCAATTGGATTTTGTCGGAGGCATCCTCGAGCAGAACGTCCATGTCGAAGCTGCGGGTGTGCTCGCAGGTGCCCCGCTGATGCGCGCTCGCGCATGCCGCGCGCGGTGCACCGTTACGCGAGGATTGAGCGATTCGCATGTGGCCATTGCAGACGCCGCACCGGAGCACACCGGCAAGCGGGTGCTCATTGTTGCGCGGGATCACGGCGCGACGCCGCGGCTTGCCAGTCGGTCCGAACATAGATACGGCGCGCGCGCTACGAACCTCCTGCGCTCGATTCCAGAGCACTTGCGGAACGATCCGTAGCTCCGGCTTTTTGACTATGATGTGGCGCTCTTCTGGATTGCGGCGCTTCTGTTTCTTCTGGGTCTCCGGGTTGAGAATTGTCGAGCGAACGTTCCAATGTATCTCGCCGATATATAGATCGTTGCCGATAATGCCGCGACCATGCCGACCGCCTGTGATGCACTGATGATTCCAGGTGGTACGACCAGCCTTGTTCTTGTGACGAGTTGCACCGGGTGAGGGCACGCCTTCGCGGGTGAGATCAGCGGCGATAGTTCGGGTCGAGCGGCCCGCTGCATATTCGGTGAAGATGCGGAGCACAATCTTTGCTTCGTTCTCATCGATCACGCGTTCGCCCGGCGCGCCCGGCCTCGGTCGATAACCATAGGCGTATGAGCCAGGAATTCTTCCGTTGGCAACAGCGTTGTCATGGCCGCGCCGAACCTTTTCGGCGAGCTGCGGCTTGTAAATCGTGTTGTAGAGACTTGCAATGCTGATGTCAGTGGCGGTCGCATAGACCCCTTTCTGATCCATCAGCTCGACGCCATTGAACTCGAAAACCTGCTTGAGACGCTGGATGGTTGCGGGATCACGCGACAAGCGGTCGAAATGTTCAACCACGACCACGTCAAAGTCCTGGTTTCGCACCCCGTTGAGCAAACGTTGATAGCCGTCCCTCGCACCTTCGGTAAGACCAGATTTTGCGGCATCCACAAACTCGCCGATGACATCGAGGTTATTGCGCAATGCGACCTTCCGGCAGAGCAATAGCTGACCGTCAATCGAGGTCGCCTTTTGCATGTCGCTGGAATAACGGGCGTATAGTACGGCCGTTTTCTTCGATGACGCTGTCGTCATGCCGGTCCTCTATCGGCTGCCCCGAACCGTGATGTTCATCCCGTGCGAGCTGACGTCCGATAGCACGCGCCAACTCAAACCAGATTTCGTCATTGTCCGGATTATCCCAGCTCTGACGATGGGAGGGGGCAAGCGGTCGAATGGTCGCTCGTTGTCTTCGGAGAGATCGGATGCGGGCACGCATTTGCAAACTCGCAAGCAGAAGCTAGCGTAAATTTCTGCGCCGCGCTACAGCCAAGCCGCAGCGATTACTCGCAACGCTTCGCTCATGCTGACCTCGGCAGCGTCGAATGAAAATGAATTTCTTGAAGTGCCGCGGCGCGCGTGAGGGCATTCCTGGCGATGAGGCGCGTAGTCGAGAGCAGATGTGCTAAGCAAAGCGGAGTAAAAATACTGACGGCGGCGTAAGTCTGTTGCTGGGGCCGGTGCATAGCGGACCCGTTCTCGGTTCACGCGGCTTCTCGTGCAGATGTGTAGTGCCTGCCGCGGAGCGCCGGCTTGTCCATCAATAAAATTTGGCCGGTGGCGGCGAATTGTAGCGCACAGCCCAAACGCGGTGGTCCGCCCCCAAGGAGCCGTCGCTGATTGGGTCTTTCTTATTCCGCTGGTTCGATCACCCCCTTGCGTCGAGCCTCCCAGAGCAAGCATTCGCGTCTGCGTGAGCTCCGTAATCGCGCGTCGAAAGCACAGTCAGAGAAACGCATAGTTCTGATAGAGTGCTCCCGCTCCGATATCCAAGGAGTTCAAAATTGAACTCGCTGCCCAGGTCCGTCCGGCGTCTGGATCCTCATGGAGTTCCTCCATGTCGGCTGGCGAGACACCGTCGGATGATGCCCCGTGGCGCCTCACCAGCGCTGGCGAGATACGCGAACCGTTGGCCTGTGGTGGGAGGTGCACGCCGAGTCTGCCGTCTCGGCTAAGATCGGGTTGGGCAGATACGGTTCGCCGTTTCCACGAGGAATCAGCCAGCCCGCAACGGGAACCTCGCTCCGTCCAGGCGTTAGCACAGCCGCCCCGGTGCGTCGGAGTGGTGTAAATTATGTTTCTTCCTATTTTAATGAATGTTGTCGGGCTTAGCGTCCATGTTTTGCGGGAACGGAGACCGCGATGCCAAAGCATCAGACCTCGCTTGAAAAGATCGATCGGCGAGCGCGTGGCGGTGACGGTTGCGGCCGGCGACGTGCGCATCCGCCACGGCATGCGCGAGGTTGCGGTCCATAAGCAATCGGAAGGTCGCCGGCTGCGGATCATCGGTTCCGCCCACCTCGACGGGGTTGCCGGTCGCACTGGCGCCTTCTGCCGACCGGCAATCGCGACACCGACAGTGCCGGCGCCTTCTCCACTGCCCTCGTTGTTGCGTCCTCTTGCCGAATACGAAGCAGCGATCGGAGGGAGCTTCTGATGGCGCGTACAAAAAAAGCTACTGAAGCGCCAATCGATCGGCTCGAGGCCATGCTGGTGCGATTGCAGCTCTCCGGCATCCGCGACCAGCTCGACAACCTGCTCGAGGAGGCGGCGCGCGCGAACCTGTCGGCGCGTGAGACGCTGATCCTGCTGCGCGAGCGTGACATCGCGCGCAAGGATCATCACGTCTACGAGGATGAGCCCTACAAGTTCACGCTGCTCGAAGCGTCAAACGTGTGCAGCTCGCCGAATCCGCACTCAAGAGCTGGTAAGAGCGGCGCTGGATCGACGTCGCCCCGATCAAGGCCTGAGGTCTATTGCACAAGTGTCGATGTCTGTTGAGCCGTCATTGCGAGCGAAGCGAAGCAATCCAGAATGCCTCCGCGGAGACAGTCTGGATTGCTTGGTCGCGGAGTTTAGGTCCGGCCGGCCGAAGGCCGAACCGGGTGGCTCCTCGCAATGACGGGGAGAGGTCCGAAATCATGAACAGGCCCGTCCAGCCGATGTCCTCATTGTCGCTCAAGCTGCCGAAAGCCGATCGTTCGATCGAGAATTCCCCGCAAAGCTCGAAAGTCCGCTCAACTGCATCGCGTTCTCGGCCGTGCACATTGTCGCCGATGCCTTTGCGACAACGATCCCTGGCTCTCGGTCGCGGTCGATTGGGACAAGACCATCGCGTTCCGCGAGCACGTCTGGGATCTCGGGCTTGGTGTCGCCCAGGCCATGGACAGCGCGCAGCGCGGCATGGACCTGGACTGGCCGACCTCGCTGGAGCTGATCACGCGCTCGGTGTCTGCCGCGAAGCGGCGCAATGCGCTGGTGTTTTCGGGCGCCGGCACCGATCGTCTTGCGTGGAGGATGCCAAGACCATCGACGACGTGATCCGCGCCTATGAGGAGCAGATCTCCGCGGTCGAGAAGGTCGGCGGCCGCATCATTCTGATGGCATCGCGCGCTCGCAAAAACTCGGCCGGACGCCGACGACTACGCCAAGGTATATGACCGCGTGCTGCCGCAGGTTCGAGAGCGCGTGATCATCCACTGGCTCGGCGGCATGTTCGATCCGGCATTGACGGGATACTGGGGCACACAAGATCTCGACGAGGCGATGGACACCGCCGTTGCCATCATCAACGGCAACGCCGCCAAGGTCGATGGTGTCAAGGTCTCGCTGCTTGACAAGCAGCGCGAGATCGACATGCGACGGCGCCTCGACAAGCGCATCAAGATGTACACCGGCGACGACTTCAATTATGCGGAGCTGATCGCCGGGATGAGCGGGGTTTCTCGCAGGCGCTGCTCGGCATCTTCGACGCGATTGCGCCGGCGGCGTCCTACGCGCTGTCGCGATTGGCCGCCGGCGACGTGCTCGGGGGACGGTGCCGCTGTCGCGCGCTTCTACAAGACCGGCGTCGTGTTCATGGCCTATCTTAAGGGCCACCAGGACCATTTCACCATGGTCGGGGCCCAGGAGAGCGCGCGCTCAGGTTTGCCAATGTTCAGGTTTGCCAATGTTCAGATTGACAGCGCTGGCCTTGAGCTGATTTTGCCCAGCCGGAACGGGACTTACATCATCAACCGGGTTCGCGGCGATCTCGGCTTCCGGCCGATTTAGAACCCCAGAATACCTTTTGATAGTCTCAGAGGTTGCGTCGCACCAATTAGCTTGACTTTTGCGCGGGTGAGTGCTTGCTCACTCACATGAGCTCATTGCGTATGACGAGCGACCTGAGGCGTCAATTGATCCTCCGTGCCGCGAAATGCTGTTTTGCCCGACACGGCTATAACGGCACCACGACCAAGAGCGTGGCGGCCGCCGCTGCTATTTCCGAGGCGCTGCTGTTCAAGCATTTCCCCTCCAAGGCG